>DATHBR010000017.1:0-56183 GCA_035296065.1 Myxococcaceae bacterium
TGATGAGGCGGTTGGCCACGGCGAAGTTGGCGGCCATGTTGTGCAGGTTCCAGTACTCGCGGCCCAGGGCGCTCTCCGCGTCCAGCCAGATGAAGTCCTCGCTGCGCGACTTGAGGCCCAGCTGCGCGGCGCCCTCCACGAAGAAGTGCTTGGCGATGTTCCACCCGAAGCCGCGGCTGCCGGTGTGGAGCATCACCCAGACGCGGCCGTCCTGGTCCACCTGCATCTCGGTGAAGTGGTTGCCGCCGCCCAGGCTGCCCAGCTGCTCGCGCTTGCCATAGGCGCGCTCGGGGATGTCGACGCGGTCATCCTCCACGGGGATGAAGTCCCGCTCGGTGGTGGAGGCATTGCGGCCCAGGGCCTTGGCGCCGTGGCGCACCACCTCGGCGAAAGTCTTGGCGCTGACCGAGCGCTGCTTCTGGGCGCGGCTGGCGCCCACGCCCACGGCGATGCGGCGGATGACTTCGTCGATCCACTGCCGGCGCTTGGCGGGATCGGCCACGTCCTCGGCGGTGAGGGTGGTCTTCAGCTGCACCATGCCGCAGCCGATGTCATAGCCAGCGGCGGTGGGCAGCAGGATGCCGTCGGTCTCCACCACGGTGCCGATGGGCACGCCGTAGCCCACGTGACAGTCAGGGGTGACGGCGACGCGGGTGACGCCGGGGAAGGAGGCGGCGTTGACGACCTGATCGAAGACGGCCTCCTCGAGGCCGGGGGTGTCAGGGCCCTCGCCGTACAGCAGCTTGTCGGAGAGGAACAGGTCGGCGGACACCCGCATCGTCTTGGTCTTCGGCAGGACGTAATGGCCCTCCGAGACCTTCTCCAGCGTCTGAATCCAGCTCATGGCGCAGCCCTCCCGGGGGTATTGAACACGCGGCAGGGACGGAAGCGTCCAGAAGATGCTGACGGTAGGCAAAAAGGCGACTGTCCCCGAGGGCGGGGGGCGGTTGCCCACCCGGGGAATTTCCGCTCGCGTACACCTGGGGACCCATCAGGGGGTGGAGGGGTTGCCGGACCTGATCCGCGATCCCATTCATCCCTACACGGCATCAGGGGGTAGGGCGATGGGGATTCTCGGTGGCTTGGTTCTGGCGGTGGCGTTGCAGACGGCTCCGCCGGTGCCTCAGGCGGGTCAGGTGTTCAATCCTTCGGTGTGCGCCAAGAAGCGGGTGGACGCGTGCGGTTGCCATCACGTGTATGGCATCCGGCACTGCCATCCCAGTCGCAAGAGCGACCACTGTGAGGCGCCGGTGAAGGCGGAAATGCCCGAGCAGGCGAAGAAGAGCGAGCCGGTTTCGCTCTAAGCTCGGCTGCCAGGGAGTGCGGATACACGGCGGGCGCTCGATCGCCTGCTTGGGCTAATGCGGGCCGGCCGGGCTAGTAGAGCACGTCCGAGTGGCCTTCGAGCAGGGCGCGGATCCGCTCCTCGCTGACACCGGCTTGCTTGGCCAGTTCCGCCGCGGAAAACGTCACGGCGGCGGTGGTCTCCGGATCATCCTCGGCGCTGGTGAACCAGGTCCTGCTCTCCTGCGGCCAGAGGATGGAGGCGAACTCACGCCACCTACGGTAAGGCTCGAGGATGGTGAAGTAGGGCCAGTGAGGAAAGCGCAGAGTGCTGGGGTCACACCCGACGAAGCGGCACGCGTGCAGGTGCGCGGCGGTGAAGTCGCAGTCCTCGACGCCACCCACGTCTCGACGGGGGAAGACGTAATCAGGGTAGTTCCCGAAATCGCAACCCAGGAAACGTCCTGTGACGCGGCAGCCCTTCAAATCTGCTTCGTACCAGGCGAGGTTGATCAGCTCCCTCTTCACTTCCACCGTGCAATCGACGAGCTCCATCCCACGTGTAAGCAGGCGGCGGGCGGGCACCCGAAGCAAGAGTGTGCAGGAGCGAAGAACGAGGTTGGGCCCGAGATAGTAGAGGGCATTCTTGTCGCGCAGCTCCAGCCGCTCATTCTCGATCGTTTTGTCCTCGATGATGACGTTTGTGAACGCCACGCTGGGCTCTCCTCAGAAGCCGATCATCCGGAACAACTCCTGCGCCATGCGCCGGCCGTGCCTTGCCATGTTGGAGTCCGTTCGAGTGAGCAGCTCGTACTTATAGCCTGTGACAGGGTCGACCACGTCAACACCCTTGGGGTTCCACTCCAGGTTTTCGAACTGTCGAGCCACCCTTTGGTGCACATATCGTCCTCGAGCCTCTCGCTCCAGAAGGTTCGCCTTCCAGTGTTCACCCTGGGCTTTGGCGTTCCTGATGGCATTGCTTTCGTTACGGGTCAGGTAGCTGGGGTTCCATCGTTGAGCCACCTCCTTGGCGACGGCCTGGAGCTGGTCCCCGACAGGGTCTTTGAGTGGGATGTCCTTGATGGACTTGCCGGCCGGTACGTGCCAGCGCTGGCCGTTGACGAAGACCTGCAGATTGCCGTCTCTGTGGCGGATGATGGTGGCGGCGGCCGCTCGGGCCTCCGCGGCCGCCGCGCTGCTACCAGGGCCACGCACCATCAGGGTGAAGGTGCCTTCGGCGGGGGCCGCCACCTTCGCCACGTCTGCTGCCGATGACAGCCGTGCTCCCTGGGCTTCGGCCTGTGCCGCCGCACGCTGGAAGCCCGGTAGCTTTGGCAACTGCCGTGAGAAGCGTGCCGCGCCTCCGCCCAGCGCCGCCGTCACCACCAGCACCACCACCCGGGCGGTGTTCTCCCCCATCACCTTGCTGAACCCGCGCCCGGCCTCCTCCAACTGCTCGAAGGTGGTGGCCCTGTCCGCCGCGTACACCAGCTGGGCCCAGCCCTTCATCAGGCTCCACACCGTGTCCACGCCCAGCCAGGCGATGAAGACCAGCGTCATCAGCGCGGCGACCCCCTTTGTCACCGGCTCAGGAACGACCCAGAGCATCAGGTAGAGCATGGCGGTGCCCACCAGCAGGCCCAGCACCGCCTGCGGGCTCACCATCTGCCGCAGCGAGTGCTTCCTCTCCTGGAGCACCGAGCCGAAGGCGATGGCCAGCGCCAGGGTGCGCCGGTCCTCCCGGTCCAGGACGGAGCCGTCCGCCAGCAGCGCCAGGCAGTCGCCGCCTCCATACTGCTGCGCGCACAGGCGCTGGTAGCGCGCCACCAGCGCCGCGTTCGAGGCAGTGGAGAGCGGGCTGTCGTCCTCCAGCGGTACCAGCCGCACCACGCGCCCGCGCTCCACCTGCGCCAGCACGTCGGCTTGCAGCGCCTCCTCCAGCAGCCAGCGAGCTGTCTCCCGGGGACGTTCGGAAGCGCGCACTTCCCGCGCCAGCTCGCGCAGCGCCTCGCGGAAGTCCTCCGCGTCCACCTCTACTGGCTCGGTATCCACCGCGCCCGCGGTGAGCACGCGCAGCTCGTACCGCAGCGCGCTCCGCTCGAGTTCATCTGGGCTGGCGCTCGCGGGCGCCACACGTGGAGTGCTGGCGCAGCCGGTCAACAGCACCAGTACCAAGGCATCGAGTCGGCGGCACTTCAGAGAGCACCTCCCGGTTGAGGAGGGCTCTCACGCTAGTCAGGCACTCAGAGGGGAACGAGGATGCCCCAGGTCGTGTCAGTGCATCGCGCTGGCGCCGCTCTCGTGCGAGAGCTCCATCGCGAAGTCACTCAGCTCGGGAGGCAGGTTCTCCAGGTCCTCCACCAGGTGAATCTCGAACGGCGTCCGCGAGCGGATCAGCGCCCAGCCATCGGAAGGCGAGCCCCGGAAGGCCAGCACGTTCGGAGACAGGCGCCGCACCTCCATCGGCGCACGGCCCAGCGGCGTATGTCTCGAAGCCGGCGGCGTCACCGAAGCCCAGTCCGTGTCGTGCTCCTCCTCCAGCGCCTCGGCGGGCGGCGGCGGCGGCACCATCACCTCGCCCGTCACCTGCGAGGCCCGGCGAGGGCTCGGCGCCCCCGGAGCCTCGCAGCGGTTCGTCTCCAGGCGCGGCGGCAGCGGCGGCGGCACCATGGGCCGCGAGCCCGAGGCCCGCGCGCCCGCCGTCATCGGAGCCGGAGCCGCGGGAGCCGCGTTCACCGGATGAATCACGGGCGGCTGAAAGGCAGGCGGCACCGCTCCCACGGGCTGAAGCACCGGAGCCGTGTGGCCCCCCGTCATCGCGCGCGGCGGCAGCGGCCCCGCGGCCGTCGGATCCTGCGGCTTGAAGGCCGGAGGAGCCATGCGCGACGGCCCCGCGGGAACAAACTCCCGCGCTACGCTCGGAGCCCCAATCCCCGGGGTCCTCGTGCGGGAGATGGGCGGCAGCGTGCGAGCCGGCACCGGCGTGGGTGTCCCCGGCACGGGCAGCACCACCGGAGCCACCATGGGCGGCACCGGAGGCACTCCGGGCAGCGCCCGGTGAATCGGAGGCAGCGCCGTCTGCTGCGTCAGCAGCGCGTGCGGCGCGAACGGATCCCCGTCCGCCTCCCCGTCCAGCGGCGGCAGCATGGGCAGCTCGCCCCGCTCGGCGGACTCCGGGGAAAGCAGCTCCTCGGCGGGAGCCGCCTGGGGCGTCAGCCGCGCCACGTCGTCCTGCAGCACGAGGTCCTGCGGATCCAGCTCGAGCGCCGCCTTGAGCGCCCCGCGGGCGCGCGTCTCGCAGCCCAGCTCCAGCAGCAGGTTGGCCGCCTCGCGGTACGAGGCAATCGCTTGCAGCCGCTCGCCGGCCCGACGGCAGGCCTCCGCGTGCCGCACGCGCATGTTCGGGTCCCTCGGCGCCAGCCGGAGCACCTGCTGGTACGTCTTCACGCACTCGGCGAACTTGCCCTTCACGTACTGCTGATGCGCCGCTTCCTTCAGCTCCCGCAACCCCATAGCCGACCTTCCCCGCCGCCTCACTTCTGGACGCGCGCCTGTCGGGAGAAGCATTCGATGTGCCGTCGGATCGGCCGCGGCGAAGGGTTGACTGGTGAGCGCCAAATCCGCCCGCGGCCCCGCGGCCTGTCCACCACCGGGCGGCAAAAGCGGGGCGAACCCTGGGCTTGGATCCGCGCCGTCTACAGCGGATCCGTTCACCCCACTGTAGAAGCGGAGCGGGCGGCGCTGTAACAATGGCAGCCCATGAAGGCCTTTCTCTGCAGCGCTCTGGTGCTCTTGTCGCTGGTATTCATCCCCTCGCTGGCGGACGCCGGTCAGCCGCCAACCGCTGGCCTGGCCTATGAGTTGTTCACCGTCCGCCAGGGCAGCTCGAAGACCCTGCTGGTGTCCGGAATGACGCGCATCGCCCTGGAAGACCCTGACATCGCCGAAGTCGAGGTCACCGGAGAAGACTCCCTTCGCATCGATGGGCGGAAGATCGGCGAGACGAAGCTCATCGTCTGGACCTCGGGCTGGCGCCGGGGGTACCGGATCGTCGTCGAGAAGTAGGCAGCCCCCCCCTCACTGGTAGTCCTTCACACGCGGCCAGAGCGTGGCCAGGGGCGCCTTCAGCTCCCGGCACAGGTAGATGGGCAGCGCGTCCTCGTACGGCATGACGTAGGGGTTGTGCGGCATTCGCGCCGCCAGCTCCAGCCGCGAGCATGCCTGCTCATGCTCCTCGGCATCGCCGCCGATGATGAGCAGCACGCCAGGCTCGATGTCCCCGGGGCCCCAGAGGAAGTACTGGTTGTGCCCGGAGCGCGCCGGAGGCAGCCCCAGTTCCCGCCCCAGCCAGTCGATGGCCCCCGCCTGGCCATAGTTCTGCGCGTAGATGACCGTGCGGGCCTGTTCCCCGGCGGGCAGCTGCCGGTACACCTGGGCCACCGCCTCGATCAGCTCGCGCCAGCCGTGCTGGTCCGCGAAGTGCTGGGGCAGCGCGCCCATGCGGTGGCGCTCGGTGCGCGGGGCCTCGAGCCCCAGCATGCGCTGGTAGGCGATGAAGCGCTCCACCGGCAGCACCGGGATGACCGTGGGCATGAGCGCCGCTCCGCCCGCCGCCACCGCCGCGAGCACCGCCGCCCGGGGCACCGCGCCGCGCAACGCCCGCTCGAGCACCCCGGCGCCCGCGGCGAACAGCATGGGGTACACCGGGCCCATGTAGTACGCCTTGGCCTTGAGCAGAATGTAGAGCCCCAGCAGCAGCACGTAGCCCAGCCCCAGCGCGCGGTACGGCCGGTACGCGCGGGAGAAGAGCAGGGCGCCCAGCCCCGCGAGCCACAGCGGGGCGAACAGCGGGTGGAGCAACAGCAACTGCCCGGAGAGGAACTCCCCCAGCGCGAAGGGGGCGTTCTTGTACAGCTGCCCATTGCGCAGCAGCTCCAGCATGGGCCAGTCGTGGCGCACCTGCCAGAGCACATGCGGCAGCACCAGCAGCACCGCCAGCAGCGCGCCCAGCCCCAGCCACCGGCTGGCCATCAGCCGCCGCTGAGGCGTGAGCAGCACCGCCGCCGCCAGGCACACGCAGAAAAAGCCCATGGAGTGCTTGTTGAGCACGCCCACGCCCACCAGCGCTCCCACCCCCAGCCACAGCCGCCGCTCGTCCGTGCGCACCATCTGCACCAGCAGCGCCGCGCACCCCATCCAGAACAGGGGCTCGAAGGCATTCATCGTCAGCAGGTGCCCGAAGGCGAGGTTCACCGGCGCCAGCGCCACCGCCAGCCCGGAGAGCACGATGGCGAAGGTGCCGCCCCCCAGCCGGTGCGCCATCCACCCGGTGAGGGCCACCAGGGCTCCGGCGGCCAGCGCGGGCGGCGTGCGCGCTCCCACGAGCGACTCGCCGAAGAGCACATCCACCAGCCGCGCCACCAGGGCGATGAAGGGCGGCTGGTCCACGTAGCCCCACGCCAGGCGCTGGCCACAGGCGAGGAAATACAGCTCATCGCGGAAGTAGCCATAACCTCCAGCGAAGAGCAGGTGCAGGGCCACGGTGCCCAGCGCCAGCGCGGGCAGCACCCAGGTGGCGCGGGGTGGCGGGGCAGGGGCGGCTTCGGAGGACATTGGGGATAACCCTAGTCGTCTTTTGGGAATCCCAGGGGCGCTCTAGGGTGAGCGCTCATGGGCAACCGGGGCGAGCGCTCTTTCGAGGATACACTCTGGGAGACAGCCGACAAGCTGCGCAACAACCTGGACGCGGCCGAGTACAAGCACGTGGTGCTGGGCCTGGTGTTCCTCAAGTCCATTCAGTCCGTGCACCCCTTTCGCGTCCCCCCGCCGCCCGCTGGGAGACGCTGGCCCGGCACGCCCAGAAGCCCGACATCGGCAAGAAGGTGGATGCCGCGATGGAGGCGCTCGAGCGGGACAACCCGAGCCTGCGCGGCGCGCTGCCCCGGGACTACTCACGGCAGACGCTGGACGCGCGCAAGCTGGGGGAACTGGTGGAGCTGGTGGGCAGCCTCGGACTGGAGCAGGAGAGCCAGGGTAAGGACATCCTGGGCCGCGTGTACGAGTACTTCCTGGCGAAGTTCGCCCGCGCCGAGGGCAAGAACGGCGGCCAGTTCTACACGCCCAGGTGCCTCGCGGGTGATGCCGCGCCTGGTGCAAGAGCTGGAGCAGCACCTGGCCGAGGCGCACCAGCTGGAGCAGCGCATCCGCGAGAGCCTGCGGGGGTTGACTGATGGCGGCTGACGGGTGGACGCGGGCCACCGTCGAGGCGCTCGTGCGCGCCGGAGCGCTCAGCATTCATGATGGCTACCGCGCCAGGAACGTCGAGCTGGGGCGGCCGGGCCTGCCCTTCGCGCGGGCGGGCACCATCGATCAGGGCTTCCACTTCGAGGACGTGGACTGTCTGCACGAAGAGCACCTGGCGAAGGTGGGAGACGCCCAGGTGGCCCTGTTGGATGCGCGGGTGTGGAAGGCGCTCGATGAGCGCCGTGCGTTCGAGGCGCTTCGGGACACCCTGCTGCCCAGGCTGCTGTCGGGCGCGCTGCGCGTCTAAGCCACCACGGGTGGGCCCGCCACATCCGGGGCGCGGCGGAACACCGGCTGCGGAGGCGTGCGCGGCAGGTGCACCGTGAAGCACGCGCCCTGCCCGGGCTGACTGTCCACCTCGATGCGGCCCCCGTGCGCGGTGACGATGCCGTGCGCCACCGCCAGCCCCAGCCCCATGCCCATGCCGTGGGGCCGGGTGGTGAAGAACGGCTGGAACAGGTGGCGCCGCGCCTCCTCCGACAGCCCCGGCCCCGAGTCGCGGATCTCCACCCGCGCCCCCTCGGCCTCCCGGTGCGTGGACACCCGCACCCGGCCTCCTGGCGGGGTCGCCTGCCCGGCGTTCACCAACATGTTCACCAACACCTGCACCATCTGCTGCGGCCGGCCCATCAGCTTTCCCACCTCGCCCAGCGACTCCTCCACCCGGCAGTGGCCCAGCTGCGGGTGGGCGATGCGCAGCGCCGCCGCCACCTGCGCGTTCAAGTCGTATTCGGCGTACGCCTCCGGGTCTCCCCGCGCGAAGCGCCGCAGGTCTCCCACGATGGCGTTCACCCGCCGGATGCCCTCCAGCGTCTCCGGCAGCACCTCGTCCACGTACTCCTGCAGCTGCGCGGGCAGCGAGGGCTGCTTCTTGAGGTCCTTCAGCAGCAGGCTCAGGTTGCTGGTGACGAAGCTCATCGGGTTGTTGAGCTCATGCGCCACGCCCGCCGCCATCAGTCCCAGGCTGGAGAGCTTCTCCTGCTCCAGGGCCCGCGCGTGCGCGTGCTGAAGCCGCTGGTGGGCCTGCTCCAGCTCCTGGCGCTGCGCTTCCACCTGGGCCACCGCCTGCTGCTGCAGCCACTGCCGCCGCGAGGTGAACAGGTAGCCGAACGTGCCCAGCAGCCCGAAGCCCACCACCATCTCCAGCGGCGCCCCGTCCCACAGCGCGAAGGAAGCCGTCAGCACCAGGAAGCCGAACACCCGCGGCACCACCCACCGGTCCCTCGATTGGAGCCACAGCATGTTGTAGGGCAGGTAGATCCACACCAGCGGCGCCCACTGGGTGAAGTGGCCCGCGACGCAGAAGGCCAGCGCGTTGGCCAGCATCCGCACGGCATCGGCCGAGGGCCGGCCAAAGCGCCGCCCCAGCGCCCCCGCAACCCCCAGGTTCATCACCGGCATGGCCACCGCCAGCGCCACCAACGCCCTGAGCGCCTCGGTGCGCTCCCAGTTCCAGGTGAGGATCGCCGCGTTCGTCACCGCCGGAGCCAGCGCCGACACGAGCCGGACGCCGGTGCTGGCGTGCTCCGGATCCTTTTGCTCCGGCGCTGGCTTCGAGGCGGCTTCCATGGCTCTCCGTCCACCCAGGGTACCATTTTACAGCGCCAACCTGATGAGTCTCCCGGTGCGAGGGCAGGTTGGGAATGGTGAGCCTCGGGATTCGTTGCCCTAGTATCCGCCCGCCTCAATCCCCCAGGAACACTCCGTGAATCGATTCTCACTGCTGCTCAGTGTGTCCGCGCTCGTCGTCACGGGCGTCGTGCTCTCCGCCGGCGCTCAGACGCCACCGCCCGCCGTCCGGCATGATCCGCAGCCTCCCCAGCAGAAGGATCCGGTGCTGCAGGCGGCTCAGGCCACGCAGGTGGACGGCGGTATG
This sequence comes from Myxococcaceae bacterium, assembly GCA_035296065.1. GTDB lineage: Bacteria > Myxococcota > Myxococcia > Myxococcales > Myxococcaceae > DATHBR01. Next base: position 9,464 of record DATHBR010000017.1, read on the forward strand.
CCCACGCCGCCTCCGGGCTCGCCGGACGCGGGCCCGGACTGGAACGTGAACACCCCGGGGCTGACGGGCGCCACCGAGGCGCCCATCGACGTCACCGAGGGCACGTGGATGAGCGTGGACGTGAGCCCGCGCGGGGACGAGCTGGTGTTTGACTTGCTGGGCGACTTGTACACGCTGCCCATCAATGGAGGTGAGGCCAAGGCGCTCACCCAGGGCGTGGCGTGGGACATGCAGCCGCGCTACAGCCCGGATGGCCAGTCCATCGCCTTCACCAGCGACCGGGGCGGCGGCGACAACCTGTGGGTGATGAAGCGCGATGGCACGGGCGCCCAGGCGGTGACGGCCGAGAAGTTCCGCCTGCTCAACAGCCCCGCGTGGGCTCCGGACAGCCAGTACCTGGTGGGCCGCAAGCACTTCACCTCGCGGCGCTCGCTGGGCGCGGGCGAGATGTGGCTCTACCACCGCTCGGGCGGCGAGGGTGTGCAGCTCACCGAGCGCCCCACCGAGCAGAAGGACGTGGGCGAGCCGGTGTTCTCTCCGGACGGCAAGTACCTGTACTTCAGCCAGGACGTCACCCCGGGCAAGGTGTTCGAGTACAACAAGGACGCCAACGCTCAGATTTACGCCATCCAGCGGCTCAATCTGGAGACGCGCGAGATTGAGCCCTTCGTGAGCGGGCCGGGCGGCTCGGTGCGGCCCACGCCCTCGCCGGACGGCAAGTCGCTGGCCTTCGTGCGGCGGGTGCGGGGCAAGAGCGTGCTGCACGTGGCGGACGTGGTGTCCGGCGCGGAGCGGGCGCTGTTCGACGGGCTGGACCGCGACATGCAGGAGACGTGGGCCATCCACGGCGTGTACCCGACGATGGCGTGGACGCCGGACAACAAGTCGCTGGTGTTCTGGGCCCAGGGCAAGCTGCACCGCCTCGAGGTGGCCACCAGGCGCGTCACTCCGATTCCCTTCCGGGTGAAGGGCTCACGCACGGTGTACGGGGCGCTGCGCTTCGCGCAGCAGGTGGCGCCCGAGCGCTTCCCGGTGAAGATGCTGCGCTGGGTGCAGGTGTCTCCGGCGGGGGACCGGGTGGTGTACCAGGCGCTGGGGCAGCTGTACGTGCGCGAGCTGCCCAACGGCACGCCGCGCCGGCTCACCAAGCAGACCGAGCACACGGAGCTCTACCCCTCGTTCTCGCGGGACGGGCGCTCCATCGTCTACACGACGTGGGATGACGAGAAGTACGGCACTATTCGCGTGGTGCCGGCCGCGGGCGGCGAGGGCCAGGTGGTCAGCGCGCAGCCGGGCTTCTACGTGGAGCCGGCGTTCTCTCCGGACGGGCGCTCCATCGTGTACCGGGCCGTGGGCGGCGGCTACCTGCTGCCGGCCCTGTGGAGCCGCGAGCAGGGGCTGTTCGTCATCGGCCGCGAGGGCGGCAAGCCGCGCAAGCTGGTGAAGGACGGCGAGCAGCCGCACTTCGGCGCGCGCTCGGACCGGGTGTACTACCTGGCGGTGGAGGGCGGCGAGAAGGAGGACAAGCGGGAGCTGCGCAGCATTGGCCTGGACAAGAGCGAGCAACGCACGCACCTGACCAGCGCCGAGGTGGTCAGCTACCACGTGTCTCCGGACGAGAAGTGGGTGGCGTTCCGGGAGAACTTCAACGCGCACCTGATGCCGCTGACGCAGGGCGGGAAGACGGTGGTGGCCAGCAAGGACGGCAAGGCGCTGCCGGTGACGAAGGTTTCCAAGGACGCGGGCGAGTACCTGCACTGGTCGGGAGACTCGAAGCGGCTGTACTGGGCGCTGGGGCCCGAGCTGTTCACGCGCGAGCTGCGCGAGTCGTTCCGCTTCGTGCAGGGCGCGCCGGAGAAGCTGCCCGAGCCGCAGGACAAGGGGCTGAACATCTCGTTCGAGGCGCCGACGGCGGCGCCCGCGGGCGTGGTGGCGCTGGTGGGCGGGCGCGTCATCTCCATGCGGGGCGATGAGGTGCTGGACAACGGCGTGGTGGTGGTGCGCGGCAACCGCATCCTGGCGGTGGGCAAGCTGGGCGAGGTGCGGGTGCCCGAAGGGGCGCGCGTGGTGGACGTGCGCGGCAAGACGGTGATGCCGGGCCTGGTGGACGTGCACTGGCACGGGCCAATGGGCTCGGAGGGGATTCTGCCGGAGCAGAGCTGGGTGCATTACGCGTCCTTGGCCTTCGGGGTGACGACGCTGCATGACCCGTCGAACGCGACGGCCGAGATTTTCGCCGCCAGCGAGCTGGGCAAGGCGGGGCGCATCGTGTCGCCGCGCATCTACTCCACGGGCACCATCCTGTATGGCGCGGCGGGGGTGGGGTACCGGGCGCCCATCGAGACGCTGGAGGATGCGCGCTCGCACCTGCGGAGGATGAAGGCGGTGGGGGCCTTCAGCGTGAAGAGCTACAACCAGCCCCGGCGCGACCAGCGGCAGAAGGTGCTGCAGGCGGCGCGCGAGCTGCAGATGATGGTGGTGCCGGAGGGCGGCTCGCTGTTCCAGCACAACATGAGCATGGTGGTGGACGGGCACACGGGCGTGGAGCACTCGCTGCCGGTGGGGCGCATCTACGCGGACGTGCTGCAGCTGTGGAGCAAGAGCAAGGCGGGCTACACGCCGACGATTGGCGTGGCGTACGGCGGGCTCAACGGCGAGGTGTACTGGTACGGCAAGACGAACGTGTGGGAGAACCCGCGGCTGCTGTCGTTCGTGCCGCGGCGGGTGGTGGACGCGGCGAGCCGGCGGCGGGAGATTGCCCCCGAGGAGGAGTACAACCACATCGAGGTGGCGAAGGCGACGCGCCAGCTCAATGACGTGGGGGTGAGCGTGCAGCTGGGCGCGCACGGCCAGCGCGAGGGCCTGGCGGCGCACTGGGAGCTGTGGATGTTCGGCCAGGGCGGGATGAAGCCCTTGCAGGCGCTGAGGGCGGGCACGCTGTCCGGGGCGCAGTACCTGGGGTTGGACAAGGACATCGGCTCGTTGGAGGCGGGCAAGCTGGCGGACCTGATCGTCCTGGACAAGAACCCGCTGGAGGACCTGCGCAACACCGACTCGGTGCGCTACACGATGGTGAACGGGCGGCTGTACGACGCGGCGACGATGAACGAGCTGGGGCCGCAGCCGCGTGAGCGCGCGAAGTTCTTCTTCGAGCGCGAGGGCGGCGAGGCCTGGGCTCCGGGCCAGACGCACACGGACTCGCACGACTAGGCGCGAGAGCCGCGGCACCCTGGCGTCAGAAGTCCTCGCGGACCTGCGCCAGGGTGTACTCCTTGTGGTGGGGATAGACGGGCCCGGTCTTCTCCACCAACCACGCGGGCTCGCCTGGGGGCAGGTAGAAGTGCTCGTCGAAGGGTGACAGGCCCAGGTGGTGCAGGTACTCCTTGAGCATGTCGAAGGTGAAGCGGTCTTTCACCCGGCGGGCCAGGTAGCGCTCTGGCTTCTCGAAGGGGAAGGGCTCGCCGGACTCATCGAAGACCCAGTGGCCCCCGTCATGTGGAGTACGACTCACCGGCTTCGGGCCGTGGCCCTGGCCACCAGTCGCGCCTCACCGCCAACGACCCGGATGCTACCGTCATCCTGATCATCCCCGAGGAATGAGACGAGCCCGAATGACGCAAGAGATGAAGGGACTGCTGCTGGAGGACCGCTGGGCGCCTATCACCGAAGAGATGGGCTTCCTGGAACTGGAGGCGGAGCAGGCAGCGCAAGCCTTCGCCAACTGGCACAAAGGGCTGGAGATCTCTCGCGGCTTCACCATTGAGGTGCACCCCGTCACGGGCACCCTAGAGCAAGTGCTCTCCCGCCTGCTTCCCCTGAGTGGGGGGGAGACCCAGCGACGCCTGTTCATCCCGACGCGCAGCGCCTGGACCGCCTACGTCGAGAACGGGTGGACGGGAACGGATGCCGCCAGTCCCATGCGCGTCATGGCCGGGAGCCTGAGCATCCGGTGCCTGCGGGTGGTCGCCGTGCCCCACACGCTGCGCAAACTCGGCGGCGGACGCTATGGTGGGGTGATGCTGGATGTGTTTGGCCCGGAGCAGCCGGGGAAACTCAACAACTATGTGCGCGCCATCGAGGTGGCCAATGATGGGGGCCGCTGGGTCTTCAGCCAATCGGGTGAGCCCTTCCCCTTCGAGCAGGTCGAGCGGTACCAAGAACGCCGGGTGAGGGACCGCTTCACCTTCGAGCTGCTCAAGGACTACCTGCGCCACCTGGGGCTTTCACCCTTCGAGGAGGACTTCTACCTGCCACCGGGCTCAAGCGCGTGGCTGGTTCAGAAGACAGGCCCCTTCACCACCGTGGGGCGCGAGTACACGCTGGAGGAGGCCCGCGCCGCCCGCGTGTTGTGACGCACCCCAGGGAGCGGACGGAAGGCCCTCCACCCTCATGGCTCGTGTGCTGGCAGCGCCGGGAAGCGAACGCCCGAAAGGGTGAAGGTGCGCTTGCCGCCCGCCTCCCACAGCGTGAGGGTGAAGACGCCCTGGGCCTGCTCCGGCCCCACCTCGGCCTCCACCGCCACGCGCCCTCTCGTGTCCTTCGTGATGGGAGCCGACTGCCATAGCGGGAGGAGAGCCACCTCGTGCCCTTGCGCATCCACCAGCGTGGCGCCCACAGCCTCCCAGGGCGGGCCCTCGGTGTGGAGTTCCAGCTTTACCTCCAGCGCCACCCGCGCCACGGAGCGGTAGCTCCAAACGTCCCCGTGCTTGAGAGCACTCTGGGGGCCGAGGGTGAGGCCGCGTGCAAGGCGCTCGGCGGCGACGCCTCCGCCGCCCATCGTCCCCGAGCGGAGCTGTCCCCTGAAGCCGTCGAGCTGCCCTTCCAGGGTGGCCGGCGGGTGCACGGCGGCCCGCACGAGGCATTGCTGCAGCTCCGTCCGCTTGGCTTGGAGTTCCTGCTGGTAGGAGTGCACCGTGCGCTCGCGGCGTAACACCTCCACCTGGTACGGGGCCCGCGAGGGGTGCACCACCAGGAAGAAGACGCCGCTGGCCGGGGCCGCGCCATCCCCAAAGCGCACCGTCAGCTTGCGCCGCTCCCCAGCCACCATGTCCGCTCCGGCCAGCAGCGTCACAAAGCGCCCGGCGTGCACTTGCTGTAGCCCTTGCCCCTTACCCTCCAACTCCACCGCCCCGGGTGGTAGCGGCTCCGGGAAGACGAAGGTCGTCACCCGTCCGGACGTGAGGCACACCTCGGGGGGCGGCCCAACGGGCTCTGCCTCCAGCTCAAGGCGCTGGTGAAGCGCCTCGCAGTGGGGAAGAGCACCTGGCACGGCGGGAGCCGAGGATAGGACGGTGAGCAGGAGCGCGAAGGGGGCTGAGGCGAGCACGGCGAGGTGACCTCCCGGGGTGGCAGGCGTCGACACGGCCTGGCACGTCGCCTCTACCACGCCTTACCCGCTCACCGGCGGGCGTGCCTGCCAGGCTCCCGGGGAGGCTCACTTGAACCCGCTCACCGCCTTGATATCCACGTTGGTGTGCATCTCGGCGGTGGGGCCCTGGGTGCCCTCACGCAAGTCATTGCCACGCCGGCCGCCGTCTTCATACAGCTCAAAGCACACCGGGAAGGTTTTGCCGTCCGGCGTGCGCGCCTGGGTGAAGCGGACATACACCCGCTCGGCCAGGATGAGTTCTCCCCCCAGAAGCGTATCCGCGGGCATGTCTTCCCACCCGTGCGTGCGCACTTGCGTCCATCCTGGCCTCACCTGGATCCAGGAGTCAGCTTCCTTGCGCGAAAGCTTGAACGTCGCGTCGTCCCTAGCGCCGACTTCAATGCCGAACTTCGCCATGGCTTCCACGGCGCCCGCTGGGCACGGCCTGGGCTCAGGAGGAGGAGCAGCAGCAGCAGGGATAACCTGGGGACTGGCGCAGGCGGCCAGGGTGGTGCAGCCCAGCACTGCGGCCTGCTTGGCGGCCTTCAGGCGCTGGGGCTTGTGCTGCGGTGGAGGGTTCACGGAGGCCTCTTCCTTTTCAGGCGCCAGGGTGGGCGCCAGGGGCTCAGCTTCCGGTGGTTTGAGCGGCGGCGCCACTTTCCAACCGCTCTGCCAGGTAGGAAGCGCTGGGGCCCACCCCGCAGGTGTCATGGCGGGCGGGGACGGCGTCGCGGGCCGTGGCGCCCTGAGGCTCAACAGGAGCCCCAGCACGCCCGCGATGGCGGTGAGCCCCAGCCCCGCCCCAATGGCCGTGCGGCGGTTGGGGGCGGGCCTGCCACGAGCCGACTGCACGCTGGGCCTGAGCGAGGGTTGCCCCAGCGCCTGCCCCTCACTGGCCAACAGCGGAGCGGCCCCCGGAGAGTTGGCCTCTTCCCGCTCCACCATCGAGAGGGCGGGGCCGGCCTGGGGCTCGGCCCGCGCGCTGTCCGTTTCATGGCGCGGCGGCCTCTTTCCGCGCCGGGGCCGCAGTTGCCGCTGCCGCTGGCTCTCGAGCCACACATGCGTTTCATCCGCGTGAGGCCCCGGCCGCGTCGTCTCGTTGTGCACGCTGTAGGCCTCGAACAGCGGCCCCTCCCATGGCTCCCCCCGCTGGGCCAGCAACGGCCCGGCCTGCTGCTGGAGGGCGCTCGCCCCCGGCCGTGTCTGAGGCTGCTTGTCCAACAGGCTCAAGCACAGCTGGCTCAGCTCCAGCGGCACCCGCGCGTTGCGCTCATGCGGTGGCACCGGCGGCTGGGTTACCACCGGCCGCGCGCTCTCCAACTCCACGTCGAAGGGCACCCGGTCCGTGAGCAGGAAGTAGAGCACCACCCCCAGCGCGTACAGGTCGTCCGCCGGGGTGGGGCGGTAGAGCGCCCCGGGCGGCTTGTCCCGCTGCTGCTGGAAGCGCCAGGACTCGGGGCTGCGGTGGCTCAAGGTGCCTGGGGGCACTCCGTAGCCCGTCATCCCCGTGCTCTCCTCCCAGCCGCTCACCCCGAAGTCCACCAGCACCGGCTGCCCATCCTCCTGGCCCACCAGGATGTTGGCCGGCTTCACGTCCAGGTGCACCACCCCCGCCCGGTGCACCGCCTCCAGCCCCCGCGCCAGCGCGAGCACCAACTCCAGCACCCGCAGCGGCGAGGGGTTCTCCTCTTGCGCCCACTCGTCCAGCTGCCGCCCGTGCACGTAGCGCATCACCACCACCAGAAACCGAGGCGCGCTGTCCGGCCAGCGCCAGAAGCCGCGCAGCCCCGCCACGTTGGGGTGGCTCACCCGCGACAGCGCCAGCACCTCGCGCACGCCCCACTCCCCCACCTCCTGGATCGGCACCAGCTTCACCGCGTAGCGCTGCTCTCCCCGCCGCGCCAGGTATACGGTGCCAAAGCTCCCCGCGCCCAGCCGCCGCTCCACCACGTAGGAGCCGATCTCCGTGCCGGGCTCTACCCGCGGCGCGGGCTCCAGCTGGCGCGTGCGCCTTCTCCTTGCGCCTCCCGTGCTCGGTGCCGCTCCGTGGCTCATCGCGCCAACCTCCTCCGTGGGTAGGCCAGGCTACCAGCAACCTGCTGGAGAAGCTTCCCACTCCGAGCAGGACCGCGCCCAGCGCCCCTGTCCGACCATCTCGGAAACACTTGCGAGCAGACAGGGGACGCCGGAGAGTGCGGCGCCCTCCAGGAGAGCCTCCGTGCCCCTCGCAAGCCTTGTCCTGCCCTCCACCCTGCTGCTCAGCCTGCTCACCGCCGCGCCCGAGGCGCCCAAGGCCCCACCCGCGCCCAGGCCCAGCGCGAGCCCCGCGGCGCAGCCCACCGTGGCGCAGCCCACCGCGGCTCAGCTTCAGCTGGCCGAGCGGCTCGTGGGCCCCGCCCTTACCGAGGGCCATGCCTGGCGGCGCCTGGCCGAGCTGACCGATGGCATCGGCCCGCGCCTGTCCGGCTCCGAGGGAGGCGAGGCCGCCGTGCAGTGGGCCCTGCGCTCCTTCAAGGCCGACGGGGTGAAGGCCTGGCTGGAGCCCGTGAAGGTGCCGCGCTGGGTGCGCGGTGAGGAGCGCGCCGAGCTGCTGGGCTCCGAGCGTTTCCGGGGCCGGCCTCTCACCGTCATGGCGCTGGGCGGCAGCGCGCCCACCCCCGCCGAGGGCATCACCGGCGAGGTGGTTCAGGTGTCCTCGCTGGAGGAACTGGCCCGGCTGGGTGACAAGGTGAAGGGCCGCATCGTCCTCTTCAACCACACCATGGAGAAGCCCGAGGACTACGGGCGCTTCGCTCCGCTGCGCTCGCGCGGGCCCTCGGCGGCCGCCAGGGCCGGAGCCGTCGCCGCGCTGGTGCGCTCGCTGGCCACCGCCTCGCTGAGCACTCCGCACACGGGCGCCACCCGCTTCGACGCGGGCGTCACCCCCATCCCCGCCGCCTCCGTCACCGTGGAGGATGCGCAGCTGTTGCACCGCCTGCTCGAGGGCGGCGGCCCGGTGCGCGTGCGCCTGGTGCTCGGGTGCAAGGAGCTGCCCGAGGTGGACTCCTCCAACGTGCTGGCCGAAATCCGCGGCCGCGAGAAGCCCGAGGAGATCGTCCTCATCAGCGCGCACCTGGACTCGTGGGACGTGGGCACCGGGGCGCACGACGACGGCGCGGGCGTGGTGATGGTGATGGAGGCGGCGCGGCTGCTGGCCCGGCAGAAGCCCGCGCCCCGGCGCACGGTGCGCATCGTGCTCTTCCAGAACGAGGAGAACGGCCTGCGCGGCGCCCGGGCCTACGCCGAGGCCCACGCCGCGGAGCTGCCGCGCCACGTCGCCGCGCTGGAGATGGACGCCGGCGGAGGCAAGCCGGTGGGCGTGGCCTTCCGGGCCGGCGAGGGCGCCGCGGACCTGGTGAAGCCCTGGCTCAGCCCGTTGGTGGGCCTGAGCGCCGCCACCGTGGTGCCCCAGGAGGCGGGTGGCGCGGACCTGACGCCCATGCTGCCGGCGCGCGTGCCCTTCTTCGGCATCCGCCAGGATGGCAGCCGCTACTTCGACTTCCACCACACCCACGCGGACACGCTGGACAAGGTGGACCCAGAGGCCCTGGCGAAGACGACGGCGGCGCTGACCTGGCTCACCTACGCGATGGCCGAGATGCCCGGGACGCTCGCTCGCCCGGCCGCTCCTCCCGCACCGCCCGAGCTTCCCTCAGCGCCCGCGGCCACCCCCGCCGCGGCCGGCACCAAGCCCCCTTCCCCCTGAAAGTGAGCCCCTCATGAAGCGCCTGGTTCATGTCCTGAGAGTCGTGGTGTCCGTGCTGGCGCTGGCCGGCTGTGCCAGTGGCCCCAGCGCCGTGGAGCCTGGCCCGGCCCCCGAGGCCAAGCTGGAGGTGAAGGACGAGCGCATCCTCCAGGGCCCCCCCTGCAGCGTGGATGATCCGTCCGTGTGCCCCCAGGGCACCACGTGCGCCTCGTTGGATCTGGCCTCGGGCCGCCGCTCGCTCTGTGCTGATCCAAAGGCCATATGTGAGCAACTTGCCTGTGCCACCGGGCAGTGTGTCACGATGGAGAGCTATCCCATCCAGGTCCGGTGCGCGCCGTAGTGGCCGTACCGCGCCGCAGGACGCTTCATGGCTTCCGACGTACTGCTCCAGTCTTTCGATGAGCTCGACTGGGGCGTGGCCACCGCCAACCTGCTCGTACAGCTGGAGGTGCGCGTCGTCGGCGACATCGTGAAGCTCACCCCGCATGACGTGCTGGCCCGGCCCAATGGGACGCGCAGCTGTCTGCGGGAGATCCGCGAGCAGCTGAGCGCGCTCGGCCTGGCGCTGTCGGCCCCGGCCCCCGGTAAGGCGCCGGCCCTGCCCACCGATGCTCAGGACGCGGGCTGGGGCTGTCTCTTCGCCTGGCAGCCGGGGGTGGACGAGGAGGAGGCGGAGCGCCGCGTGCGCCAGGCGGTGCTCGAGGTCCATGCCCGCGTGGGCGTGGAGCCCTCCGCGGCTCCGGAGCCGTTCACCCCGCTGCCGCTCGAGCGCCCCACCACGGCCGTGTTGGGCGAGGACGAGCTGTTGCTCCAGGCGGGCCCCGTGGGGTGGGTGGCGGTGATGAGCCACCGCTGGGAGTGGGCTCCCGCGGGCAAGCACCCGTTGGCGTTGGCGCTCTCGGAGCGCATGTGCGTGCTGAGCCTCACCCAGGCGCCGCCCTGGTACCGCGAGGTGAGCATCTACGAGGCGGGGCAGCTCGGCTCGATGATTACGCTGGGGCCCGAGGCGCCGGATGTGCCCCTGGGGCTGCCCGCGCTGGACCTGGGGCCGCTGGCCAGGCGTGGCGAGGTGCCCATGTCGCTGCTGCGCAAGGGGCTGCATGCCTCGCACCGCACCTTCATCAACCTGGCGGGCCTGGCGTGGGGGTCCTGGATCGGCTTCCGGCGTGAGCTCGGAGCAGGGGGCCAGGGGCTGAGCCACGGCGGGCTGGTGCTGCGCAAGCGCTAGCGCCCCAACCCCGCGCGGCCTACTCCGCCGGGCGAGCCGCGGGCATGGGGCCCGAGCGCAGGGGCCGCTCGGGCAGCAGCACCGTCACCAGCAGCGCCAGCAGCGCCACGCCAATGCACATGCGGTACACCGCCGAGGTGGCCCGGGTGAAGGCCTGCTTCGTCGCCTGCCGCACCCGCTCCACCGTGTCCAGCGCCTGCGCTTCCGCGGTGTCCACCCGGGCCAGGGCCGCCGTGTCTCCGGCGGCGCGGGCCTGCCGCCGCTGCTCCTCGAAGGAGCCGCGCAGCCGGGACTTCACCTCGCCGGCGCGGAACACCTGCCCCGGCGCGGCGCCCTCGCCCACGGTGCCCGGGGCGCTGACGAAGAGCTGCTCGCGCAGCGGCGCGGGGGCTTTCTCCAGGGCCTGAGCGGTGCCCGTGCGCAGCTCGCTGGCCAGCGTGCCGGCGAACACGGTGCCCATCAGCGCCACGCCCACCGTCATGCCCAGCTGCCGGAAGAAGGTGGCCGAGGAGGTGGCCACGCCCAGCTGCCGCGGCTGCACCGCGTTCTGAATGGCCAGCGTGTAGAGCGGAATGGAGGGCCCCATGCCCAGGCCCATGAGCACCATCTTCGCCGTCACCGTGGCCTGCGAGGACTGCGCCGAGAGGGTGAAGCCCATCACCGTGAAGGCCACGCTGAGCACCGCCAGCGACACCAGCATCAGCCCCCGGTAGCGCCCCACCCGGGACACCAGCTGCCCGGACAGCACGTTGCCCGCCACCACCCCCAGCGTCAGCGGCATGATGGTGAGCCCCGAGCGCGTGGCCGACAGCTCCAGCACATTCACCATGTAGAGGGGCAGGAAGGTGAACGCGGACAGAAACCCCGCGCCGATGATGAACACCGCCAGGTTGCCCAGGGCGAACGTCTTGTCCTGAAACAGCCGCAAGTCCAGCACCGGCTCGCTGGCGCGCGCCTCCCGGGCCAGGAAGAGCACCACGCCCACCACCGCCAGCGCGAACAGGCCCAGCACCTGCCACGAGCCCCACGCGAAGCCCAGCTCCCCGGGCACCCCGTGGGCCTCGCTTCGCCCCAGGCTCAGCGCCAGCAGCAGCGGCACCACCACCAGCACCAGGCACGCGGCTCCCGCCAGGTCCAGCTTCGGCCGGGCCGTGCGCTGGGGCCGCAGCGCCGGCATGCGCAGGAGGATGACGGCCAGCGCCAGCGCGCCCACCGGCAGGTTGATGAAGAACACCCAGTGCCAGCCCAGCGCGTCGGTGATGAAGCCCCCGGCCAGCGGGCCCACCACGCTGGACAGGGCGAACACCCCGCCGAAGAGCCCCTGGTACTTGCCGCGCTCGGCGGGGGGAAACAGGTCCGCCGCCACCGCGAAGGCGCTGGTGAACAGCGCCGCGCTGCCCAGCCCCTGCACCGCCCGGAAGAGAATCAATGACAGCGTGTCCCACGCCACCCCGCACAGGAAGCTGCCCGTAAGGAAGATGCCGATGCCCGCCACCAGCACGCTGCGGCGGCCGAACACGTCGGACAGCTTGCCCCACAGCGGCACCATCACCACCGAGGCCACCAGGTACGAGGTGGTGATCCACGGGTACAGCGAGGCCGGAATGCCCAGGTCCGCCTGCACCGCGGGCCCCGCCGTGGCGACGATGGTCTGATCCAGCGCCGCCAGCAGCAGCCCCAGCAGCGCGCCCGCCAGCGTGAACACCTTCTCGGAGCGGGTGAAGGCCGCGGCGGCGGGAGCCGGTGAGGCCATGGCGGTGGCGGTATCCATATAAGGATGCGGATGAAGCTGGGGACGCCGGGCGGCGCGGGGCACCTGCCAGGAGGCGTCAACCCCGGGCCCGTGGCGTTCGGCTGCCTGCCGCTTGGGCGGGGCGGCGGGGGCGCCTAGGCTTGCCGCATGTCCAACCCCTACGTCGCCCTGGTGCCCTACGACGCCAGCCACCCTCACGTGCTCGCCATCTACTGCTCGGACGGGCGCTTCACGGACGCGGTGGAGGAGCTCGCCTCGCACCTGGGCCATGAGCGCATCGACACGCTCACCCTGCCCGGCGGCCCCGGGCTGCTCAACCGCTGGTCCGCCGACTACCTGGAGAGCGAGGTGGTTTCCCGCGCGGCGAACTTCCTCATCCAGGGCCACGCCATCGTCGAGGTGTTGCTGCTGGCGCACGAGGGCTGCGGCTATTACAAGCACCGCCACGGGGCGCTGGGCGAGCAGTTCATCGCCGAGCAGCAGCTCAAGGATCTGCAAGAGGCCGCCTCGGAGCTGCGCAAGGCACACCCGGGCCTCAGCGTGCACACGTATATGGTGCGCCCGGACGGCACGAGGATTCACTTCGAGCCGCTCTCCTTCTCCTAGCCCCCGCCGCGCCCCCTCTCATGCCCAGCCCCGAGCACCCCATCTATCTCGACTACAACGCCACCACGCCCGTGGCGCCCGAGGTGCTGGAGGCCATGCTGCCCTACCTGCGCGAGCAGTTTGGCAACCCCTCGAGCACCCACCCGTATGGCCGCCGCGCGCGCCAGGCGGTGGAGCGGGCCCGTGAGCAGGTGGCGGCGCTGGTGGGCGCCCGGCCCGAGGAGCTGTACTTCACCGGCAGCGGCACCGAGGCCAACAACCTGGCCATTCGCGGCGTGGCCCAGGCCCTGCCCGAGCGCAAGCACCTGCTCACCACCGTGCTGGAGCACCCGGCCACCGCGCTGCCGTGCCGCCACCTGGAGCGCCTGGGCTGGGCGCTGTCGCGCCTGAGCGTGGACAGGGAAGGGCGGGTGCGGGTGGAGGAGGCCGCCGCCGCGCTGCGCGAGGACACCGCGCTGCTCACGGTGATGCATGCCAATAACGAGACGGGCGTGCTGCAGCCGGTGAGGGAGCTGGCGGCGCTGGCGCGGCGGCGCGGCGTGGTGGTGCACACCGACGCGGCGCAGTCGGTGGGCAAGGTGCCGGTGGACGTGGAGCAGCTGGGCGTGGATCTGCTCACGCTGGTGGGGCACAAGCTGTACGCGCCCAAGGGCGTGGGCGCGCTCTATGTCCGCAAGGGCACCCCGCTCGAGCCCGTCACGCTGGGCGGGGGGCAGGAGCACGGGCTGCGGCCCGGCACGGAGAACGTGCCATGCATTGTCGGCCTGGGCGCGGCGTGCGCGCTGGCGCGCGGGCGGCTGGAGCAGGGCATGGCGGCGCTGCTGGAGCTGCGTGAGCGGCTGTGGTGGAGGCTGCAGGCGGAGGTGCCCGGCATGCGCCTCAACGGCCACCCCACGGAGCGGCTGCCCAACACCCTCAACGTGCGCTTCCCCTCGGTGCGCGGCAGCGCGGTGCTGGCCGGCGCGCCCGAGGTGGCCGCCTCCACCGGCTCGGCCTGCCACGAGGGCGGAGAGACGGCCTCGGGGGTGTTGCTGGCCATGGGGCTTCGCTCCGAAGAGGCGCTGGGCTCGGTGCGGCTGACGCTGGGCCATGGCACCAGCGCCGAGGACGTGGACGCGGCCGCCACCGCCCTGGCCCGCGCCTGGCGCGCCGCCAGCGAGCAAAAATAGGGGCGGGCCAGGATCCCCCACCCTGGCCCGCCACCCGGTGTTGCTATGCCTTTTCGGGTCGGGGTCCGAAAGGACATTTCCCCCGAAACTCGCCCTCCCTTGGTTGGGCTCCTTTCAGGGCTGCCTCCATTGCAGAGGCATAAGCAAACTACCTAGCAGGATACCCCGCGTCTGTACCACTTAAGTGGTACTATAAAGCTCTACTCTTGCACACTTTTTGAGATTACCTAGGAGGTAAACCTGGGGAGCCCGACCTGGTGGGCTTGGCAAGAATTGGCTATACTACCTTTGGTCACCCCGGGACCACTCAGCCAGGCGCGAGCCTGGTGGCCTGAGACAACGGGGGACCACATGCACAGTTGGGGAAGTCTCGACGCACGGGAGCAGGCGCTGACATTTGATTTGCTGGAGGCATTGACGTGCCCGGGAGACTTGAGCGAGGTGCTGCCCCGGGCCTACGACATCCTCTCACGCATGTTGGCGGCGGACTACGCGGCCTTCTGTGTCTCCAAGCCTGGCAAGGCGTTCGAGTACGACTGGATCGTCGAGCAGATGCCCAGCAAGTTCTTCGCGCACTACGAGGAGCTGGTGGCCGAGGACTTCGTGCGCATTGCCGTGATGCGTCAGCCCAACCAGGTGCTGCGCGACACGGAGATGGGGCTGTCACGACAGGGATTGGAGCGCAGCCAGATGTACCAGCGTTGCCGTGAGCTGGGCATGCCGCTGGAGCATGTGATGGCGGTGATGCTGGAGACGGGCAGCGACTGGCATGGTGGCTTCATGCTGTACCGCGACACGCGCATGCCTTTCTCGGACCGGGAGCGGGCGCTGCTGCAGCGGGTGACGCCAGCGCTGGCCCACACGGTGCACAGCCGCCGGCAGCAGAGCCTGGAGCGGGGAGGCCGGTGGATGCTCGAGTCGTTGCTGCGCAAGCGGGGCACGGAGTGCGTGGTGCTGACGCCGTCAGGCACGGAGCAGATGCGCACCGAGGGGGCCACGGCGGTGCTGGAGGCGTGGTTTGCCCCCTCCGACTGCGAGCGGAACCTGCCCCGGGTGCTGCTGGAGCAGCTGCGGCGGCTGGTGAGCAGCACGCAGACGCTCCAGCCCGGAGAGGACATCTGGGAGACGCCGGTGCCCGGCCCCAAGCTGAGGGTGACCTTCATTCCCATGGATGTCGGCAGCCGGCGGCTCTGGGTGCTGCAGCTGCAGGAGACCCCGTACATCCCCGCGGTGTGGCGCACCAAGCTGACCAAGCGTGAGCTGCAGGTGGTGTCCCGGGTGCTGCTGGGCTGGGACAACCAGCTCATCGCCGAGGACCTGAAGTGCTCGGTGGACACGGTGAAGAAGCACCTGCAGCACATCTTCGACAAGCTGGGGGTGAACAGCCGCGCTCAGGCCCAGCACCAGGCCACCCAGCTCTAAGCGCGCTGCTCGTCCGGGAACAGGCCCAGGTAGAGCGCCCGCGTGGCACGGGCCGAGAGCACGATGGCCGCCTGCTCGCGCGGATCCTCCAGGGCGAGCAGGACCGAGTTCAACGCGTCCACGTGCGCGATGTCCTCTCCGGCATGGCCGCGCAGGAAGGTGACGGCCTTGCGGATGCGGGGAATGGCGTCAGCCTGGATGAGCCGCTCCACCGCCCCGCTGGCGCGGTGGACGGAGAGGTACTCCAGGACATACGCCGTGCCGAGGAAGGCCGTGGGGGTGCCCGCCACCGAGGTGAAGCGGTTCCACGCCACGTAGGCGAGCACCGCCGGGCAGGGCGTCGTTGCCTCCACCTCTTCCTGCGTCCAGCCCAGGTGCTTCAGGTCCGCCAGCAGCCAGCGCTCATGGCCGCGCTCCTCCTCGGCCTTGTGCACCAGCAGCTCGGCGAGCGCCGGGTGCTGGCCCAGCCGCTTCAGCCTCCGGCCCGCCTGCTGGAGCAGCGGCGTCGTCCACCGCACGTAGTGGTACGTCTGAATGAGCCAGTCGACGTAGCCCTGGGTGTCGATGCTCCCGCCGAAGAGGCGCTGGGCGGTGGGGATTGCGTCCAGCTGCTCCACCAGCGTGCGGGCCTCGAGCTCCAGCGCCTGCGTCCACTGCGTCTGTGTCTGTGTCTGCATACACGTCTCCTGTGTGGGGCCGTTGCCGGTCCCATGGGCTGTGAAGTGAAGGGGTGAGAGGAAGAGCGGGCCGGATCAGGCCGCGGAGCGCGTACCGGACTCCACGGCGTCGAACAGCGCCAGGGTGGAGGCGGGCACGTCATCCAGCGCGGCGATCAACGGCAGGGAGTAGCGGCGGAAGTGCGTGTCGTAGAGGGGCTCGCCCAGGAAGCGCGCGCCCAGCTTGTGAGAGAAGAGCGCGAGCGTGCGGGGCAGCCGCAGGCCGTCGAGCCAGCCCAGCCGGGCCCGCTCACGCTCGGTGGGCGTGTACAGCGGCGCGCTGGGCACGGTGGGCGGCTGAGAGAGCGCGCGGGCGGTGGCGCGCAGGCGCGGGTGCACCAGGCCCTTGTGGCCCGCCACCTGGAAGAGCAGCCGCGCGTCCTCGGTCGAGTCGGTCTCCGTGTTCGCCGAGGCAATCCAGTGCGTCACCCCGCGGCGCCGGCTCTCCTGGTAGAGGCTGGACTGCAGCCGCACGAGCACTTCGGAGCGGCGGTAGTCCTTCACCACGCAGAAGCGGGTGCTCTCGGCCAGCCGCATGCCCGGCCCGCTCACGCCCGACAGCTCGAACTTCTGCTCCAGGTCGATGCCCAGGTGGCCCTGGGTGGCGCGCGCCACCTCGGTGTTGGGAAACAGCAGCCGCGTGGTGGCCACCGGCCGGCAGCCCGCGTAGACGACGATGTGGACGGTGGTCTCCAGGGTGTCGAAGCAGTTCACTTCGCGCGGGGCCGCGGGGCCGGGGCCGCCGATGAGCCGCAGCTCCTCGCCGAACACGGCCCACCGCACGCGCAGCGCGTCGTCGAGCTGCCGCTGCGTACTGGCCACGAGACAAGACAAGGACGTCATATGGGTCCTCCCTCCAGAGGGCACACGAGTGAAGTACAGGGCTGAGTGGATGAGCTGGGAGCGGCGTGCGCGCGAGCGCTCCGTCCCGGAGCATGGCGCCGTGCCATGCCCCCCTCACTTCATTCGTCGCTGGAGCCGAATTTCGTGGGAATTATTTTTTGGCCTTCGTGAGGAAGGTGCTGCCCACCACGACATCCTTGGGCGCCGCGCGCTTGAGGTCGCGGCCCTGCTCCAGCGCCTGGATGGCCCACCCCAGCTCGAAGGGGCGTGGCGAGGTGAGGACGTAGAGGTCCTCCCGGCCGAGTGTCTCATCGAGGACGAAGGCCCCCGGAAGGAACGGCTGCGCTACGTCATAGGATGCCGCGGCCGTGCCGTCATAAGGATGGTAGACGGTGACCACGCCCCGGGCGTCCAGGCCCAGCACCGCGACGAAGCCATTGCCGGCGGCCTTCACCTCGAAGCGGATGGAGTCGCCTGGAGCCAGCGGCACGCTGGAGCGGACCACCTCGCTGCCCTGGTCTGTCTTCCGGTGCACCACCAGGATCGCCGGGCCCTTCGTTTGGTAGGGAGGCTCGATGGGGTCCCCGGGCGCGGGGAACATCTCATGAGGCACGAGCATCGGCAGAACGAGGAACACGGCCGCGAGGGTGAGCCGCACGGTCCAGCGCCACCACTGCCTCCGCTTGCGCTGCTGCCGGAAGCGCTCCACCAGCGGCCCGGACGGGTGCTGGATGAGGAAGGCCGCCGAGTCGGCGCGCAGCTCCTGCAGGCGGGCCTGGTCCAAGGGAGAGCTGGCCATGGTCTCCTCGAGCTGGGCCCGGGTCCGTGCGTCGAGCGCATCCGCGAGGTAGTGCTCCAGGAGGCTGTCCGGAATGCGCCGAGACTGGGAAGTCATGACGTCCCCCCGCGCAGCCGCTCGCTGCGCTTCCGGGCCCGCTCGGCGAACTGGCGCAACATCTTGGAGACCCGGTGCCGCTCCAGGCCCATCATCCGCGCCACGGCTTCGAGGCTGTTGCCCTCGACGAAGTAGAGAACCGCCGCGATGAGCGTCTGCGGCGACTCGCCCTCGGTGAGCAGGGCCAGGTCCAGCATCGCCTCGACGCGGTCCAGTCCCCCCTCGCCCGACAGGAGCCAGGTGTTCTCGGGCCCCGCCTCTTCATCCTCTGGAACATCGAGCGTGCCCAGCGTGCCGGACCAGCGAGCGCGACGGCGCAGCCGGTCTACCGCCTTATAGGTCGCCATCTGGTACAGCACGGTGAAGGGGCTGGCCTCGCCTCGCAGCGAGCCCGCGCTGCGCATGTAGTCCAGGAAGGTGTCCTGCGTCACATCCAGCGCCTCCTCCTTGTCCTGCAGGATGCTCAGCGCACGCCGGTGAATGCCGGGGGCAAAGCGCCGGTACAACCCACTAAGGTGGTCGTCCTCCGTGTGACCTTGCATGTCCTGTGGCCAATGTAGACGAGAGCGCCCAGCGCGCCTAGTGCCCCCAGCACTTCACGTTCCCGGCACGGCCAGGCCATGGCAAAGTCTTGCCCCATGCGACCCTCCACCTTGGTGGTATTGACGATGCTGCTCGCCGTGGGGTGCTCGCGCCCGGTGTCCTCCCACGCGCTGGGGCTGGAGTACCAGCCGCCTTCGGGGGTGACGTTCACCTCCGAGCAGGCGGGTCCGCCCGCCGTGGCGCGCTTCTCGGGGGGGCTGGAGCTGCGCTCGGTGCCGGGCACGCCGCCCGCGCTGAACGCCTCGCCCGAGGCGGTGCTGGGCGCCGCGGGCGTAAGCATGCCGGGCAGGCTGCTCAACAGCGCCCAGGGCACGCTCACCGCCGGGCCCGTGGGGCGCTACGAGTTCAAGCAGGAGGACACCTGGACGCTGGTGTACTTCCTGCCGCGCCCGGATCGCTTCCTGCTCATCACCTTCAGCGCGCCCAGCCAGGACTATGGCAAGCGCTCGGCGCGGGTGGAGCAGTCGCTGGCCTCGCTCGAGCTGCTGCGCTGAGCGGACGCCTCAGCGGGAGCCCGCCAGCCGGCGCCTGCGCGCGGGAGGCGTGCCGAGCAGCCACGGCGGCGCCACGAACGTGAGCGCCTGCATGTACTCGGGCGAGCGCATGGGCGGACAGTCCAGCACCGCCTCGATGAACTCCTCGGGGGGCACATACCCGTGCGAGTCCATGAAGTGCAGGATGAGCGAGGGGGCGATGTAGAGGCACCCCTGGCCCGGCACGAAGACATTCGAGGTGCCGATGGAGATGCGGGTGCCCCCGTACTCGAAGACGCCCGGGCCGCGGGTGAGCCGGCAGAAGGTGCAGTCATGCCAGCCCAGCGTCTGCGGCGGCTGCCACGGGTCCATGAGCAGTTCCACCAGCCGGGCCACGAAGGCGGGCTCCACGGTGCCCCGGGTGACGGGGTGGCGCCGGTCCACCCAGCCCACCGCGAGCAGGTGGCCAGTGCCTTCACCGAAGTCGGTGCACGGAGTCAGGTCCGGAATGTACGCCATGCCCGGAGGCTCTCACTGTGGCGGCCAGGCGGGCAAGTCAGAGCCGCGCAAGACGGCTGACTCCGTGACGCCGTCTGGCGCCGTGCTACAGAGTCGTCAGTAGGGACGGATATGCCACCCCCGAGACCGCTCACACGACGCCCGCAGGCGACGGCTTTCAGCATCGAGGATCTGCTGGAGCGCATCCGGCGGGGAGAGATTCGTGTTCCAGAGTTCCAGCGAGCGCTTCGCTGGAACGCGAGCGATGTCCGGGATCTCCTGGACAGTGTCTACCGCGGCTATCCCATCGGAACGCTGCTGTTCTGGAAGAAGGAGGCACCCGCGGCCAGTGTCCGGCTGGGGCCCGTGGTCATCGACGCAGTCCATTCCTCTGAAGCGCTGTGGGTCGTGGATGGGCAGCAGCGAATCACCTCGCTCGCGGCAGTGCTCCTGCACCCGCCGTATCAGCAGGGAGCGAGCGACGATTTCATCCTCTACTTTGATCTGCGTGAGGAGACCTTTGTCCGGCCCAGCGGGAAGGCGCGCCCCGCGGACCACTGGCTCCCGATGAACATCGTGGCGGACAGCGAGTTGCTCCTGGAGTGGCTGGACCGCTATCCCGGCCGGTCCGAGAACCCCGGTCATACACGGACAGCGATGCGGCTCGGCAAGGTCATCCGCGAGTATCAGGTTCCGGCGTACGTCGTTGAAGCCGATGAAGAAGAGACGCTGAGGGTCATCTTTGGAAGGCTCAACTCCGCTGGGAAGCGGATGAAGCAAGCAGACGTGTTCAATGCGCTCCATGGAGGAGCCCACCGTGCTCAGCCTTCGGATCTTCGCGAGCTGGCGCGAAGCCTGGAGTCGCTGGGCTTTGGAAGCCTTGAGCAGGAGTGGCTGCTCAAGGCGGTGCTCGCTGTCAAAGGGCTGGACATCACCCGCAGAT
Source organism: Myxococcaceae bacterium (assembly GCA_035296065.1). Lineage (GTDB taxonomy): Bacteria > Myxococcota > Myxococcia > Myxococcales > Myxococcaceae > DATHBR01. Next base: position 29,726 of record DATHBR010000017.1, read on the forward strand.
TCGAGCGTCTGCTCAAGGAGGAGCATGACCTGGGCAATACGATGCACGAGGCTGCGCGAGCACTGCGCGACGTGATCATCTTCCTCAAGCGGGATGTGGGGATCCCCCATGTCGAGCTGCTTCCGTACAAGCTCCCGATCGCGCTTCTGGCGCGGTTCTTTCACCTCCACCCTCAGCCCGCTGCTCGCTCACGGGAGCTGCTCGCCCGGTGGGTGTGGCGCGGCGCCATCACCGAGCTTCATCGAGGAGAGAGCATCGGGGTTGTTCGCGACAGCCTGGAGGCCATCGGCACCCACGAAGAACGGTCCGTGCAGCAGCTGCTGGGACAGCTTCCCATTGCCTCATCCAAGAGCGAGCTTTACCTCGGGGAGTACAACTTCAGGACGGCCAGGACCAAGCTGCAGGTCAACGGCCTGCTTGCGCTTCGGCCAAGGGACTTGCGCAGCGGGGAGCTCATTGATGGACCCGCGCTCATTGGCCGTATGGGAGCTGATGCGCTTGCGCGGATCTTCACATCCCCTCCGCCACCTTCGACCGGCGTGCAGGCTGACCCGCAGTACCTGCGCACGATGATGAGGGAGCTCTCCAACCGGATGCTGCACCCCGCGGTGAAGAAGCAGTCTCTTGTCGCGTTTCTGCGAGAAGCACCCCAGCCAGCCTCACTCCTGCGGACCCATGGGATTCCGCCGGAGGCAATCGCGGCGCTCCGGTTAGGCAATGGCCACCAGTTTCTCATCGCAAGAGGAGCCTTCCTGACGTCCTTCATTCAGGGCTTCCTGGACGCGAAGGCCCGCTGGGGTGAGTCGGATCGCGGCTCGCTCCAGTCCCTGGTCGTTCCGGACGAGGAGAGCTGAAATGCCACCCAGGCAAGCGGAGGTGGGGGGGCTCGAGGTCCGCCTCGGCGGTGTCCACGTCGGGACGTTGACGCTGCTGGCGGACGAGGTCTCGGAGTTCGTCATCTCGGAGGAATACCGTCAGCGCTACCCCAGGCCTGTGCTCGGCCAGTTCTTCGAGGATGACCTGACCCGGCGGCACACCAGCCGCATGCGGCTACCACCCTTCTTCGCCAACCTGCTGCCTGAAGGTCCTCTGCGAGAGCTCATCGCGGAGCGGGAGGGCATCCACAAGCAGCGGGAGTTCTTCCTCATTGCCCGGCTTGGCGAGGATCTTCCAGGGGCGGTGGTCGTTACACCTTCGACCGTGCTGAGCTGGGATGTCGCCGAACCGCTGGAGGCCACCGGTGCTTCCACGGAGCCACTGGAGCCCCTTCGGTTCTCGCTCGCGGGTGTGCAGCTGAAGTTCTCCATGCTGCGCAAGGACCGTGGCATGACGCTGCCGATGGGCGGCAAGGGCGGGGACTGGATCGTCAAGCTGCCCGACAACCGCTACGACCGCGTCCCGGAGAATGAGTTCTCCATGATGAGCTGGGCCCGGGCCGCCGGGCTGCAGGTACCGGAGTCCTTGCTGGTTCGCGTGGCCGACCTGGAGGGGCTTCCCGAGGGCATCTCCCTGCGAGAAGAGGTGGCTTACGCCGTGCGGCGATTTGATCGGCCGGAGCCAGGCCGCCGCATTCATATGGAGGACATGGCGCAGGTGCTGGGGCTGTACTCGGACGAGAAGTACAAGAAGTACAACTACGAGACCGTCGCGAAGATCATCCTGAATGTCGCGGGTGTTGGCGCGCTGCGCGAGTTTCTCCGCCGGCTGGTCTTCATCATCGCCATCGGCAATGGAGACGCCCACCACAAGAACTGGTCCCTGCTCTACCCGGACGGCGTCCGGGCCGACCTCTCGCCCGCGTATGATCTCGTCTCCACCATCCAGTACATACCGAACGACACGATCGCGCTGAACCTCGCCCGGTCCAAGAAGTTCGGGGAGATCACCCTCGCGAGCTTCGAGAGGCTGGCGCGCAAGCTGGAACTCGGCACCCAGGACGTGCTGCCCATCGTCAGAGCGGCCGTCCAGGCCACGCTTCAGTCATGGAGCAGCATCCGCGCGGACCTGCCGATTCCCGAGGAGTTCAAGCGCCGAATCGAGGAGCACTGGAAGAAGGTGCCGTTGCTTCGGGGGGAATGAGTCGTGGTAGAGCGCGGCACATGAGCCAGACAGAGGTGGTGCGCCGGGCTCTCATCCGCGAGGCCCGGCCCGAGGATGATGCCGCCATCGGCGAGCTGCTCGTCGAGGCGTTCATCAGCCAGTACGCGAAGAAGATGCCCGAAGTCATCTACACCGACGAGCGCAAGCGCGCCCTGCGCGACGTGGCCAGCAAGCGCGCGGTGGCCTCGGTGCTGGTGGCCGAGGTGGATGGAGAGGTGGCCGGCACGGTGGCGCTGTTTCCCCCCGGAGCGCCGGACTCCCAGGCGTGGATGCCCAACGCCGCGGACCTGCGGCACCTGGCCACCGCGGTGCGCTACCACGGCCAGGGCCTGTCCCGCCCGCTGCTCGACGCGGCCGAGGCCCTGGCGCGCAAGTGGGCCGTGGACGCCGTGGCGCTGCACGTGCGCAAGGGCAACGCGGGCGTGGCGCGCATGTACATGCAGCGCGGCTACGCGCGCGCGCCCGAGGGAGACCTGGTGCTGCCCACCGTCTCGCTCGAGGCCTACCTGCTGCGCCTGGTTGATTGACGCTGAGCGGGGCCCTGCCCCCGCGGAGGAAGCGCCGTGATTCGAGAGGACTACATCGAGCGGCTCATCCAGCAGCTCGCCGCCGCGTTCAAGGCGCTGATCAAGGCGCGCCAGGAGCAACGGCCCGAGGATGCGCTCCAGCTCATCCGCGACACTTCGCTGTCGCTGCTGGGCATGGAGTACGGCGCGCTGACGATGGCGGATGCGGCCTCCACGGCGCGGCTGCTGGGGCACCCGCTGCGCGTGGTGGGGCTGGCGCGGCTGGTGGTGGAAGAGGGGGAGCTGTTGCGCGCCCAGGGCCAGCAGCCGCGCGCCTCGCTGCGCTGGAGCCTGGCGCTGGAGCTGTTCCTCGAGGCCCGCGCCCTGGGCGCCTCACTGCAGGCCGATGACGCCCGCGTGTTCGCCTGGCTGCGCGCGGAGGTGGCTCCCACGCTGCTCTCCGAGCGCCATCAGCGCCTGTTGGCGGATTCTTCTGCCGGCACTGAATGACGCGGGCCGCAAGAGGGAGAGCCGCCTAAAAAGAGAGAGCCGCCTACACGGCGGAGCCCTGAAAAAGAGTGTACAAAGCAGGTTCCTCCACTCGCCGCGTCCCCCATGCGCACCACGAGTCCCGGAGGGTTGAAGCCTCTCCCCCCGCCCGGGAGGTAAAGCAAATGCCTCGAGTCTCTCTGAAGAGCGCGCTCACGCTGCTCGCGGTGGCGCTGCTGAGCGTCGGTGCGTCCGAGCCCCAGGGGTGCTCCGGAGGCAGTCCGCACACCTCGAGGCACCACGCGCTGCCCGAGGGCTCACTGGTGTTCCTGGGGGGCCTGTTCTTCATCACCGGCCACGCGCCGGACTTCCACGCCCCGGAGGATGCGGGCGCCGCGCGGCTGCTGACCAAGTCCATCGCCTACGTGCGCGACGGCAACACGTTGCCCTTCCTGTGGGTGGAGTCTCGCATCGCTCCGCCCGCGGGCCGGCGCTCTGGCAAGGAGGGCCTGCGCTCGGTGGGCTTCGTGGAGGGCCGCGACTACCTGCACCTGGACGCGGCGCAGTTGAAGGCGCAGCCGGCCGCGTGGTGGGACGCGCTGAGCAGCAACTTCAGCGCCCTGGTGGTGGCCTCGGATCAGGCGCTGCTGACGCAGGCGGAGGTGGATCAGCTCAACCTGCACCGAGGGGACCTGTCGCGCTTCATGAAGGACCTGCGCGGCATTCTGGCCTTCGCCGAGGGCGGCGTGAGCGGCACCCGCGTGCCGAGGGACCAGTACGAGTTTCTGCCCTTCACCGTGTCGTCCACCGCCAGCGCGGTGCCGCCCTTCTCCGTCACCACGTTCGGACAGCAGGCGCTGGGCCTGGCCGCCGAGGACGTGAGCTCGCCGGCCTACAACCACTTCGACGGCAGCTTCGGGTTTCAGATCATCACCATCAGCGATTCGAACGGAGACATCATCGCGGTGGCGGGCCGGGTGGAGCTCAACGAGGAGTACCTCTTCGCCAACGCCGGCACGGACGAGACGTTCTACGGCCCCGGGCAGCGCATCCCCGTGACGCTGGACGGCTCCGGCTCCATCACGGACCCCGCGGCGCATCCGCTGCGCTACGTATGGGTGATTGACGACATGGTGGTGGCGGACACCACCCAGCCCATCATCACCGTGCAGCTGCCGCCGGGCGTGCACCACATCACGCTGATCCTCTTCAACGAGCGCGGCGAGGGGGCCGAGGACGAGGTGACGGTGACGGCCATCCGCAGCTCCGCCGCGCCGCGCATTACGTGCCCGGCGAACCTCACGGTGCCCACCGCGCCGGTGGGCGTGTGCGGCGCGCCGGTGTCCTTCCCTGCGCCTACGGTAACGGCGCCCAACGGGGTGAAGTCGCTCACCTGCACGCCGGGCTCGGGCAGCGCCTTCGCGCTGGGCAACACCCAGGTGTCCTGCACGGTGGTGGACCAGGCGAACCAGAGCGCCACCTGCTCCTTCCTCGTCACCGTGAGGGACCAGGAGCCGCCCACGCTGGTGCCGCCCGAGCCGACCACGTCCGAGGCGGACGCGGCCTGCCAGGCCAGCCTGCCGGACCTGTCCGCGCAGGCACAGGCGGCGGACAACTGCACGGCGCCGTCCGCGCTCGTCATCAGCCAGAGCCCCCAGGTGGGCACCCTGCTGTCGGCGGGCCCGCACACCATCACCTTCCAGGTGACGGACCAGGCGGGCAACACCACCACCGCCTCCACCACCCACACCGTGGTGGACGTCACTCCGCCCACCATCACCCGCGCCACCCCCAGCAAGCAGACGCTCTGGCCGCCCAACCACAAGATGGTGCCGGTGACGGTGGGCGTGACGCTCTCCGACAACTGCGGCAACACCTCCGGGGCGCAGTGCCGCATCCTCCGGGTGACGAGCAACGAGCCCATCAACGGGCCGGGGGATGGCAACACCCACTGGGACTGGGAGCTGCTGGGCCCCATGGCGGTGAACCTCCGCGCCGAACGCGCCGGCCTGCTCAACAGCCGCATCTACACCCTGTGGGTAGAGTGCCGGGACAGCGGTGGGCAGGTTGCCACCACGACAACCAGCGTAACGGTGCCGCACGACCAGCGTGGCCGATAAGCACTTGGAAAACACGGGGTGGGGTGGCGTGTACGGATGGACCGGGACACAGCCTACTTGTTGAGTAGGAGGGAAACAAAGTAACCTACTCCCCGGAACGCCAAGAAGTCTCTCCCTGTTCGGTGCGAGGAGTTCCGAGCACTTGGCACTCGGGGGCCTGCAGTCCCAGGCACTGTGGCGTATTATTGATCCCGATCATGGCTCTGGCACTTCAAGCACCCCTTCACACGCTGCCATTCGGGGCAGGGCTCTTTGCCATCGTCAAGGCTGCTTTCGCGGCCCTGACACGCGAGGACCTCACCCCAGAGCAATATGCTCATGCCGCACAGGTCCGTGAGTTCATCGAGACTTTCGGTGGCTACATCCTCGAAGCGGAGAGCCGAGAGGACCTCCTGGTGCGCGTCGACGCGATCATCGAGGATCCCGCGTTCCACCGGGCGTTTAATGAAGCCTACGATTTACAGTGGGCTGCTGCTGATGCGCTGAGGGACGTGCCCACGGTTTCTTCGCCTGGAGAGGACTATCACGCGGCATTCGGCCAGGCGCTCGGTCCGGCGGCACTCCCCCATCTGCGTGAACTCCACCGATGTATGCTCTCAATGGTCCGCTCTCTTCGAGAGCTCCAGAGTCAAGCGGCCCAGCCAGAGCATGTGTCCGAGGAACCGAGCCAGTTGCTTGCTGAGGAATCTGCGGCCGAGAGCGTGGATCCGCTCTTTTTTCTAAGCGATCCAGCAGTCCCCGTAGCTGTTGCGCGTGGGGTGCTTGGCGCTCTGCGCTGCTGCGCGTTCACGATCGCTGCGTGGGCTGCCACGGTCCATACGATTGAAGGTTGGCTGGGCCTTGCCATCGCGGAGCGCTGGAGCGAGGAAGCGCGTGAGATGAGCGCGATGTTTGCTTTGCTCGTTGAACCGGACGCGGTGCGGAAGCTCGACGGCCGGGGCAAAGCGATCCGTGAAGCCTACGCGCGTTTCAATGCCGAAGCGGAGCGATCGGGTGAACCGGTATACCCCTCAGCGTCCTAAGCCCCAACTGAGGGAGCGCGGTGTCGCGCTCGTCGAGATCAACGGCAAGGAGCGGCCTGCCGTCATTGTCCGGATCTTCAAGGAGGAGGAGCGTGCCCTGGTTGTATGCGGCACTGGTACGAGGCGCACGGAGCTTCTGGTTGTGGAGGTGCCAGAATCCTCCGCAGCCGGTCGAGCCCTTAAACTCACCAAGCCGACCTACTTTTATGCCAATGCGCTGAGGAGCGTGAAGCTCAGCTACCTCAGGCCCAGTGAGGGGCACTGCCCCCCTGAGCTTTTTTTACAGATACGGGCACTTGCCGAGGGAGCCCTGGGAGTGCTCCCCGTCAGCGTGCTGATTGAGGATCTGGCACAAGGGGCTGCGCCCCTTCAGAGCGCTCAGGGGGAGCCCGGTTCTTGAATCCTCGAGGGTGAAGGGGCTCAGCGGCGCAGCGGCAGCGCGAACGCCAGGTGGAAGCGCTGGCTGCCGGCCTGCTCCGGGCGGACGGCGGCCTCTACCTGGATGAGCTGGTTGCCACCCTCGCCCGGCACCAGGTCCGCCTTGAGCCGGCCCAGCTCGGACATGCCGCCGAAGAGGAACACCTCGGCCGCCTGCGAGAAGAGCGTGGACAGGTCCTCCGCGCTGGAGCCCGCGGGGAGCTGATCCCTCACCCACAGCGCGAAGCGGACGATGCGGCCGGTGAGCAGCTGCGCCGGCAGCGGCATGACGTGGGCATTGCCGCACGCCATGGGCGCCACCGAGAGGATGATCATGTCCGTGTTGCGGCCGCTGCCCACGCCCAGGATGCCCAGCTCCGACAGGCGCGTCTGCGCGCGGATGGAGAGGAACGTCTCGGTGGGGTAGGCCGAGCCCGCGTCCCTGCCACCGGGCGGCTCCCAGGTGCCCGGCGCCCGCAGGCTGCCCGGCTGTCCCGTAATGCGCGCGAAGCTGCCCGTGGCCTGGAAGCTCGCCGAGAGCATCGCCGCCACCGCGAACGCGGGGCTGGCGAAGCTGGCCCGGTTGAGCACCCCGCGCTTCTCGGCGGTGGCCACCATGCGGTTGAGCACCGGGCACAGCCAGCGCGAGCTGTCCTCCTTGCGCAGCTCCACCCAGGCCTCGGGGATGGCGCGCTTGTCGTCATCCAGCGCCGTGGGCAGCTCCGCCAGCGTGGTGCCCAGCAGCGCGGGCGTCACCGCCACCACCACCGGCACCTGGGACTCCTCGCCCACCGCGGCCAGCTGCCGCAGCCGCGCCACATCGTCCGTGGCGTCGATGACGAAGCACACGTCGGGCCGCTCGAATGGCTCGGCCTCCACCGCCCTGGCCAGCGCCTCCGGCACCTGGGCGGGCTCCACGTCCACCACCTCCACGGCGATGCCGGACGCGCTGGGGCACTGCTCCAGCAGCACGCGCAGCCCGCGCCACGCGCCCTCCAGCCGCGCCACCGGCTCGGCGGCCAGGATGTCCCTGGCGGTGTTGATCAGCGCCAGCTCGATGGTGTCTCGCACCGCCCGGCGCGCGTTGGGGTTCATCGGCGCGGGGCCCGGGCCCTTGGGCGTCATGGCGCGCACGAACGCGTCCACGCCCGCCTTGGCGGTGGCGCTGGGCGAAGAGGCCTCCGCCTTGGCGAGCAGCTCGCCGACGAGATCATCTCCTCCGCCCGAGGCGGCCGGAGCGCTCGCCGGAGCCGGAGCCGCCGCGGGAGCCTGCGGCGGGGTGCCTCCGAGCGCCACGGAGACGGCGGAGGACAGGCGGCCGGCGCCCACCACCTCGGCCACGCGCCCGGCGCCCTCCTCGGGAGTCAGCGGGCGCGAGGGGTCGGCCTTCATGAAGCCCTCGGTGAGCGCCTGGAGCTTCTTCAGCTCGGGCACGGCGGCGATGAGCTCCATCGCCCCGAAGGCGCGCAGCTTGTCGAAGGACACCTCGAAGGTGCGCTGCTCGGCGCCGCCCAGCAGATCCGGCACGGTGACGCGCAGGCCCTTGGCGGCCTTGGCCAGCTCCTCGGCGAAGTTGTCAGTGGTGAGGGGGAACCTGCGACCCGTGGGCGCGGGCGTGAAGGCCCCCGCCACCAACCACCGCACCCGTGCTCCTTCTGCGCTCTGGCTCATTCGCTCTCCTGTCGAGCTTCCTGACGAATCGAGGCCCGTACGTTAGCCCGGCCTCCGACAACACCAAGCGAAAGGATCCATCAATGGCGCACTGCGTTGCGGCCCGAAGGTGGAATTGACACCTGGTGGGCGGCCGTACCGGCGGGGCGGGGAGCGGCCGCGCGGAGGATTGCGGATCCGAGCCTGGGGCCTGGTAGGATCAACACTTCCCGGACGAACCCTTGGGGGGTCCCCGTGTCCTACGTACAGCTTCCTGAAACTCCGATCATTGGCCGCAACCTGGTGGGTGGTGAGTGGGTGACGCCCACGGGCGCCGCGATGATTGACGTGCGCAGCCCCTACACGGGCACCGTCATCGGCCGCGTGCCGAGCTCCACCGCCGCGGATGTGGCGCCCGTCGTCGAGGCCGCGAAGAAGGCGGCCGAGGGCTGGCGCAACACCGCGCTCAGAGACCGCACCGCGAAGATGACGCGCTTTCGCAACCTGCTCGAGCAGAACCTCGACAAGCTGGCCAACTCGGCCGCGCGCGAGGCCGGCAAGACGGTGGCCGAGGCCCGGGCCGGGGTGCTCAAGGGCATCGAGGTGTGTGACTTCGCCCTGTCCATTCAGAACCTGGACACCGGCGGCGTGCTGGAGGTCAGCCGCGGCGTGACCTGCGAGTTCAAGCGCGAGCCGCTGGGCGTGGTGGCGGGCATCGCCCCGTTCAACTTCCCGGCCATGGTGCCGCTGTGGATGATTCCCAACGCGCTCACGGTGGGCAACGCCTTCATCCTCAAGCCCTCCGAGAAGGTGCCGCTCACCTCGCTGATGCTGGGCGAGCTGCTGCTGGAGGCGGGCGTGCCTCCGGGCGTGTTCTCCATCGTCCACGGTGGCAAGGAGGCGGTGGACGGCATTCTGGCGCACCCGGACATCCAGGCGGTGGCCTTCGTGGGCTCCACGGGCATCGCCAAGTACGTGTACACCGAGGGCAGCGCGCGCGGTAAGCGGGTGCTGGCGCTGGGTGGCGCGAAGAACCATCTGATCGTCGTGCCGGACGCGGATCCGACGTTCACCCCGAATGCGGTGGTGGACTCGTTCACCGGGTGCGCGGGCCAGCGGTGCATGGCCGCCAGCGTGATGGTGGCGGTGGGCGATGTGCAGCACATCATCGACGAGATGGTGCGCCGCGCGGCGGCCATCGAGGTGGGCCCGGGCATGGGCGCGCTGATCGACCGTGCGTCGCAGGAGCGCCTGGAGGCGGCGATCGGCCGGGCCGAGGCGGACGGGGCGAAGATCCTCGTGGACGGGCGCGGCAAGAAGCCGTCGGGCGCGGCGTACGCGAACGGCAACTGGCTGGGGCCGACCATCCTGGACAACGTGCGTCCGGGCACGGAGGCGCATACGAAGGAGCTGTTCGGGCCGCTCATCTCCATCGTGCGGGTGCCGACGCTGACGGCGGCGCTGGAGCTGCAGGCCTCGTCGCCCTACGGCAACGCGGCGTCGATCTTCACCACGAACGGCGCGGTGGCGCAGCACGTGGTGGACACGGCGAAGGCGGGCATGGTGGGCGTGAACGTGGGCGTGCCGGTGCCGCGCGAGCCGTTCTCGTTCGGTGGCATCAACGACTCGCGCTTCGGCCACGGTGACATTACGGGCCAGGGTGGCGTGGAGTTCTGGAGCTACCTGAAGAAGGTGACGCGCAAGTGGACGGCGCGCACCGACGGCTCGTGGATGAGCTGAAGCAGGGGGCCACTGGGCCGTGCCGGGGCTGTCCGGCGCGTGCCCGTCGGGCCGAGCGACAGCCCTCGGCGATGGTTGCCATGACCTGTCTTGACACATCCATTCCGAGATCGGGGCGTCTCAGGACCCCGAATCGCGGCCGGACGTGTCGGACGCGCGCCTCGTAGTGAGCGCTCTCCGCAACAGAGGGGGCGTGGTTTCCGATACTTCCGGGGCTCAGCAATTCTGCGGCTTTCCGGGGTGTCTCATGAGTCGACCGAGCGTGTTTGAATGTGGGGCTGCACGCTGCGCGCTCCTGCTGCTCCCTGTCCTCCTCACGTGGACAGGGTGTTACATGAACGGCCTGGGATGCCAGCCGGGCGACGACACCGAGACGTGTTGCCTCAAGGAACATCCCGGAGCCTGGGAACGATGCACAGGGAAGCCAGGATCCCCGCCCAAGGATCAGCCCAAGCCCAAGCCCAAGCCCAAGGATCAACCCAAGCCTGAACAGAGTCCCGAGCCGTTCATCCAGCCCATTCCAACGCCGGAGCAGCAAACGGAATGGCGCGGAGAGCCAGTGTAGAGCGTGCTGGGAGTTCTGTAAGCGCACAGGCGCATGGCCGGATGAGGTGAACGGGAAGCCGTGTCCAGGGGGCTGATCGTGAGACAGACGCGCAAGGCCTGGCGGGCCAGTGTCCGCGAGCGACGCGAGCAGCGCATGATCGAACTGCTCCAAGCGAAGGTGCCCTTTACGGAGTACGTGCGGGGGCTTCTTGAGCAGGAGAAGGAGTTTCTGCGCGAGGCGCGTTCACCCGCGGAGCGGCGCCGCATCCAACAAATCACCGCCAAGGACATCATCACCGAGGCGTATTCCCACGGTACCGGATGGGATGTCTTCGGGCCGCTCTTGCGTCGCTGTCAGCAGCTTGGCTACGCGGATCTGACCCACCGGATCCATGTGGTGTGCCTCTTCGTCCAGTCGTTGCCCCGTTTCCCCGAGAAAGCCCCGCAGGCGTTCGCCCTGCTGCGCGAAGTCGAGCGGATGGCGCTGCGCATCCGCAAGACTCATTACCTACGCAGAGAGGGCTTGCAGGCTATCGCGCACGCGCGGCGCGTTGCTGAAGCAGCGGGGATCAAGCCCGCTGCGGTGCGCTGAGGAATGCGGGCCGTAGCGAGCCGCCAGGCCGAGGGCTCATAATGGAGCCATGAGACTTCATGTGGTGGGGCTCGCGGCCCTCTGTGCGGCGGTGAGCCTGGTGGGTTGCGCGCGGCGGGAAGCCTCCGCGGTGCGTGACGAGGCTGGAGCGGGGCGCGGGGTGCAGTTCACTCCGTGCACCGAGGCCTGGGCGCCTAAGGGTGCCGAGTGTGGCTCGCTCGAAGTTGCGGAGAATCCCCAGCAGCCAGGTGGGCGGAGGATCCGGCTGAGCATCCTGCGGCTGCGCGCGACGGGCGCGGCTCCGGCCACGGGTGCCGTGTTCGATCTGCCGGGTGGCCCGGGCCAGGCTTCGCGCCAGGCCTCCGAGTGGATGAGCCAGGATCTCGCCGAGCTGCGAAGCGAGTGGGATCTGGTGTTCGTGGATCCGCGTGGGACGGGTGGGTCCGGGGCGCTCGATTGTGATGTGTACGAGCCGGGGGATCCCCAGTCGTACCTCGGGGACTTCTTCCCGGTCGCGGGTGTCGAGCGCTGCCGCAAGGAGCTGGAGCAGCGTGCGGATCTCACCCGGTACTCCTCGACGTACGCGGCGGAGGACCTGGAGCGGGTGCGCCGCGCGTTGGGGTACCCGCGTGTGACGCTGGTGGCTGGGTCCTACGGCACGCGCACGGCGGTGGCGTATCTGCGGCGGTACTCAGAACACGTGCACGCGGCGCTACTGCATGGAGTGGTGCCGCCGTACATGTCGACTCCGCTGTCGTTCGCGAAGGATACGGAGGAGGTGCTCACCAAGTGGGTCGAAGCGTGCGCGGCGGACAAGGCGTGCTCCGCTGCGATGCCCGCGTTTGGAGCCGACATCAAAGCGTTGATCACGCGGCTGGAGAAGGCTCCGGCGCCCGCGCCGTTGACCCTGCCGGATGGCCGGACGGTGACGGTGAGCGTCTCGCGTGACCTCTTCGGGCAGATGGTTCGCTCGATGCTGTACTCACCGCAGGGCGCGGCGAGGCTCCCCGCGATCGTGAAGCGGGCGCGGGAGGGCGACTTCTCGCCAGTGGCCCAGTACGCCTTCGATTATCGCAAGGGGTTTGCGTCGGGCCTGGGGGTCTTCATCTCTCAGACATGTACGGAGGACGTGTGGCGCATCCGCGAGGAGGACGTGCCCGGCGCGACGGCCGGAACGCTGCTGGGCGAGGGGCGGGTGCGGCAGCAGATGCGGGCGTGCCGGCAGTGGCCTCGCGGCGAGCTGCCAGCGGACTTCGACGGGCTGGTGAAGGGGGATGCGCCGGTGCTGCTGGTGACGGGGGCGTTGGATCCCGCCACACCACCGCGCTGGACCGAGAGCGTGCAGCGCATCCTTCCCGGTGCCAGGCGCGTCATCGTGCCGTTCGCCGGTCACGGTCTGCACGACTCCGCCATGGGCTGTGTCACGGGGCTCATGAAGGCGTTCGTGCGTCAGCCGTCCGCCAAGGCCCTGGACACCTCGTGTCTGGCCGCGATTCAACCCGAGCCGTTCCAGCTGACACTGGAGCAGTGACGAGGGTTTGGAAGGTTGTGCGTCATCCGTCCCCCCTGTTAGGTTGGACGCGATATGCGCGACGTCCCGCTCTACCGGGTTGCATTGCTTGCTGTTCTCGTATCGTCCGTGGCCCTGGCCAGGGACCGCGATGTCGTCGAGAGGATCATCAGCCTGTCGGAGCACCCGGCCAGGACCGCGAACAAGATCTACGTCGCCGGTCGCGTGGCGACCGTGCTGCGTTTCGAGAAAGAAGTCGATCCAGCGCAGACACGGATGCTCGGCTGGGAAGGCTGGTTCGAGCCCCTCCTGGTAGGGGGCAAGAAGGTCGTCCTTGAACCGCTCCGGGACATCGAGCCTGGGGACCGCTTCATGCTCCTTGTCACGCTCGAGGATGGCATGGAGATCCCCTTCGTCGTCACGTCGGAGGAGCAACCGCGCGACGGCAGGAGGGAGGCGGATCAACAGATCAGCGTCTTCCGCGATCTTGAATCCGCCAGTGCCGTGCAGGCTTCCCTGTACGAGTCCCGCAAGAGCGAGCGGGACCTTCGCCAGAAGGTCGAGCGCTATGAGCAAGAGGACTCCGTTGATCACGCGCTCGCGGCGCTCCTGGCGAAGGACGCTACCAGGCAGACGCGTTTCCGTGAGCGACGCAAATGGCTCGTCGAGGAAGGCGATGTGCAGTTCGTCGTCCGCCTCTACTCAGGCAAGGGCAAAGCAGCGGTCGTGGTCCAGATTACGAACGGCGAGGAGCAGCCCTGGAAGTTGAAGATGGCCCACCTCTCCATGGCAGCGGGTTGGAAGAACAAGCCGTTTGCTTTGCGCACAGACCGTGAAGCGGTCACCCCAGGTACGACCGGCTACGTCGCCGTCGTCGCTGACAAGAGCGCCTTTCAAGAGGGCACAGAGGTAAAAACCCTCCTTCTTGAGATCTACCGGGATGACGGATACCGCCAGTTGGCCGTTCTGCTGGATCCGGCCGTTGTCCTTGAATAAGAGCGCCGGTCATGCCTTCGACGAGAGCACCTCTGCTTCTTTCGGTCTTCCTGCTCTGCGCGTCTGCTGGCTGCCAAGCGACCGGGGGGGTGGCTCTTCGCGCGGATGGAAGCCCAGGGCCGGAACAATGCTCCGAGGAAGCGCTCAGGACGATGAACATTCTCCGGATGCGTGTGGGTGACTCCGCGGATGTGCAGCTCGACGCGAACCAGATCGACGCGAAGCCGATCACGCTCTATGACGGCCCTGTCGAGAGCCTATTGGATAATGAGCTCGGTACGCTGGAAGCAAATACCCGGCTCTACGGGCGGGTGTGGACAGGCGGCCCGCAGGTTGTCGTCCGGTGGTATCAGGCCCACCCGGTGGATGGGGACCCGCTCCCTGTCTGCCTGGTGGCGCGCTTTGGAGGGAACCAACTGAGGAAGCGTCCGGACTCGAAGCCAGGCACCGCTATCCTCGGCTACTCTGGTGCCTCGGCCTTTGTCGTCAACTCGTTCCGGTGAGCCGATCCTCAAAGGCCTGATCAGGGGCCCCCTCCCGGGATTGTCGGTAAGTCGACTAAGCTGGGGCCGTGCTCGCTCCCGTCTTCCTGCTCGCTCCACTGCTGTGCGCCACCACCCCCGCGGCTCCCACGCGGGTGGAGCTCGTCTTCGGCGGAGACGTCATTCCTCACGGCGAGGTGCAGAAGGCTGCCCGCGAGCACTCCCGCACCGTTCCCCCCGAGGTGAAGGGCGAGCCCCCGCGCTCCCTGAACAATGGCGGGTGGGACCACATCTTCGGCCCCATCGCGGATGTGTTGCGCACCGCTGACGTGGCCGTCGTCAACCTGGAGACCCCCGTCACCGACAACAAGAAGGCGGTCACCCGGCAGTTCCTCTTCAACGCCCCCTCGGACATGGTCCGGGCGCTCGCGGCCGCCGGGGTGAAGGTCGTCTCCACCGGGAACAACCACGCCCGGGATCAACACCTCACCGGCATCGTCGAGACGCTCCAGCACCTGGACGCCGCGGGCATTCAGCACGTGGGCACCGGGCTCACCCTCGAGACGGCCTGGGAGCCCGCCATCCTGGAGGTCCGTGGCGTCCGCCTCGGGTTTCTGTCCTTCACCCGGTGGATGAACGGCTTCAGCAACCCGAAGGACCCCATGCAGCCTCACGTCGCCTTCGTGCCCTACCCGGAGCACACCTCCCAGCGCGGCGTCAGCGTGGAGCAGATTGTGGAGCGCGTGCGCATCGCCTCCGCCCGCTGTGACGTGCTCTTCGTCATGGTGCACTGGGGCGCCGAGTACATGGGCAAGCCCCACGAGAAGGACCAGAAGCTGGCGCGCTCCCTCATCGACGCGGGCGCGGGCGCCGTCATTGGCCACCACCCTCATGTGCTGCAGCCGCTCGAGGTCTACACCACGCCGGAGGGACGCAAGGGGCTCATCGCGTACTCGCTGGGCAACCTCGTCGCCAACCAGTCCCGCTTCTACGCCCATAAGCCGGGCAGCTCGGGCAAGTCCGGCGACACGCGCGACTCCATGCTGCTGCGCCTGTCCTGGGTGCGCGAGCAGGAGGGCGGGCCGGTGCGGCTGGACGAGGTGGCCGCGCTGCCGGTGTGGATCGAAAACAACGCCCGCACCCGCAAGTACAAGGAGCCGCGCAACATTCAGCCCGTGCTCATCGACCGCGAGCTGGAGGCCATCACCGAGCGGGTGTCGCTGCTGGAGTCCCGCCCCGAGCCCGAGCAGCGCAAGCTGAAGGCTCAGCTCAAGCTGGAGCGCAAGACGCTGGCCTCACGGCTGGCCACCCAGCAGCACCGCCGCGAGCGCATCCTGAAGATGCTCCCCGAGGGGTTCCAGGTGGCCTCGCCCGCCCTGCGCGTGAGGGAGCCCTCGCAGGGCACTGTCGCCGTGCAAGGCCCTCCCTGATGGACTGAGTGTTTGCGAGGCATAAGCGGCCGGGTAGGCAGGCGCTTGTCGTCGCGAGGTTGCGGATGGGTCGTCTAAGGTTGTGTTTGGGTCGTTCAGGGCTTACGCTCTCCCGAGGAGATTCCTATGGCCACCGCAGGTGGGCACACGATGGAAGAGATGATTCGCCGGATGAGGCCAGTCACCGCGCCGCCCGAGCAGCGGGCTCAGGTCGTCGCTCTCTCCCTGGCTCTTGAGGGCATGGTGCATCAGCCGAAGCGGCGTGCGCCAAAGTGCCAGCTGATTGGACCTGACGGAGAGGCGATTGAGCTGCCGCCGCTGGTGTTCTACGTGCTGGAGCGCGTGGCGGAAGTCATGGCGCGCGGCGACTCAATCACCGTGGTGCCAGTCGGCAAGGAAGTCACCACCCAGCAAGCAGCAAACCTCCTCAACGTCTCCCGACAGTACCTGGTGCGGCTCCTCGAGGAGGGGCGAATCCCATTCCGCAAGACAGGCAAACACCGGCGGCTTCGGATCGAAGACGTACTCGAGTTCAAGGAGAAGCGTGACAAGGATCGCCGGGCAGGTCTCCGCGAGCTCTCTCAGCTGACCCAGGAGTATGGTGGCTATGAGGGCGAATTGAAGAAATAGCGCCGACTTCCAAGCCTTATGATCCCGGCGCCTTTCACCGTCGTTCTCGACGCCAACGTTCTCTTCCCGTTCACACTGCGCGACACCTTGTTGCGCGCGGCAGCCGCAGGCCTCTACCAGGTGCGTTGGTCTGCTCGGATCCTGGACGAGATGGCTCGCAACCTCGTCTCGACCGGGATGATGACTGAGGACAAGGTGGCTCGGCTGCGCTCCGTGATGGAGCGTGCGTTTCCTGAAGCCGAGGTGAAGGGCTACGAGCACCTGATAGGCTCGATGGAGAACGACGAGAAGGATCGGCATGTTGTAGCGGCGGCAGTCAAGGCCGGTGCCCAGGTCGTCACGACGGCGAATCTCAAGGACTTCAAACGGCTCCCCGAGGGGCTTGAGGCGCAGTCACCCGACGAGTTCCTCTGCAACCTGTTCGACCTCGATCCAGAAGAGTTCGTGGCGCTCCTTCGCGAGCAGGCCGCGGATCTGGTAAAGCCTCCGATGACTTTCGATGAGCTGCTCGAGAGGCTCGCTCGGGTCGTGCCAGACCTCGTAGCTGTTGTGCGGAAGTATGTCGCCAGCTCAGGCTCTGCGTGATGGCCGGTTCGAGACTCAACGAAGGAGGCATCATCCCGGAAGCCATGACGCGGGCCGAGCGCACGCGCGCCGCCGTGGCGCACGGTGGCTCCCTGCGCCTGCTGCGCTTCCTGGGGGCCTCGGCCGTGGTGCATGGGCTGTTGGCCGTGGCGCTGCTCTGGGACGCTTCGCCGAAGGCGGTGCCCGCCTCGCGGCCCTCCGCGGACGAGAAGACGATGGTCTGGTTCGAGAGTCCGGCGGCGCCTCCGGCGGCGGTGGCTCCCCGGAGCGAGGCCGCCCCCGTGAAGCGTGCGCCCGTGGCGGCTCCGGTCGCGCCTCGGCAGGCTGCTCCGGCACGGGAGGTGAAGCCTTCCCCCGCTGAGCCTCCCGCTCCGGCCGCCGCACCCGAGGCGGCTCCGGAGCCCGCTCCGCCTTCGCAGCCGGCGAGCGCGCAGGCCGAGGCAGTCCCCACGGCCACCGCGCCGCAGGGCAGCCTGAGTGCCGCGGCTCCGGAAGGTGTCTCGGGCCCGGCGGCGGCGGGTGGGAGCGTGGGCTCGCACGGCGCGGCGGCGCCTGGGGCCGATGGCGCCGCGGGCAGCGGGGGCACCGCGGGCCTGCAGGCCTATGCGCGCCGGCTGTATCAGCTGGTAGTCCTCCAGCGGCGCTACCCCGCGAGCGCGTCGCGGTTCGGCATGGAGGGCACGGCCCGCGTCCACCTGAGCGTCAACCGGGATGGCACGCTCGCCAGAGCGCCCCGGCTGGAGCGCTCCTCCGGCCACGAGGTGCTCGACGCCGAGGCGCTGCGCATGGTCGAAGCCGCCGCGCCCTTCGCGCCCCTGCCCGAGGGCCACGCGCGCCCGTCCGCCGAGTTCGTCATCCCCGTGGACTTCTCCCTGGGCCACGCCGGCTGAGGCTCCGGGCCCTGCTCACCGGGGCGGTGGCTCGCTGGGTGGGCCCGTGGGCCGCGAGTCCGTGGGCTCGGCGGGCTCGGTAGGAAGCTCGCGCAGGGGCACCAGCCGGGACAGCAGCGGCGATGGCGTCCGCCAGGCTGCTGCCCATCTGCACGGCGGTGCCCTCGCGGCCGGCGCTGCCTCCGAACAGGTGGGTGAGCACGGTGCCCACCAGCACCATGGGCGCCATGCGCAGCGGCAGCTGCCCGTCCCCCTCGTGCACCGTGTCGAGGACCAGGTTGTTGCCGCCGCGGATGGGCGCGCCCCACTTCGCGTACAGCGCTCCAATGACGAGCCCCGCCAAGGGCAGCGTGTAGACGATGAGGCAGTGGCGCTCGCGCAGGGCGGTGGCCTCGTCCAGGAGCGCCAGGAAGAGCGCCGAGGCCACGCCGCACGCCGCTCCGACGAGGCTGCCCAGCAGCAGCCACTGAGCCAGCGAGCGAGCGCCGCGCGAGAGGTTCATTCCGCCCAGTGTAGACGTTCAGTTGCGTGCACGGGGAAGGACGAGGACTCCACATCTGCTCTGGACCCAGGAGCAAGACTGTCGCGCAGCACCCAGTTCTCAACCCACGCACGTGGCGGGGTGCTCCCAAGACGTGAGCCCTGATTGCACCTCCATTCAGGGCTCATCGCCCGTATCCGTTGTTGAGGAGCAGTACGATGTCTACCTGGCGCTCGCTTGCACTCCTGCTGATCCTTACCACCGCCTGTGCTCCCGGTTCCGGAGAGGAGTTCCCAGAGGAGCAGTGGGGTGGTCACCTCACGCCGGATCCGCTGAAGGCCCGGAAGAAGCCCTGTGCTCCCGGCGTCTCGCTGCTGGCGGACATCCGCTCCGGGCCGGTGGGCTCCCGGCCGCGTGAGCTCGTGGTGGCTGGCGGGCAGCTGTTCTTCACCGCCGAGGACGGCCGGTCCGGGCGCGAGCTGTGGAAGAGCAGCGGGGGCCACGGCGCTGGCACCGTGCGGGTGAAGGACCTGAGGCCGGGCGCGGCCACCTCGAATCCCCGCCGCCTCACCGAGGTGGGGGACAAGCTCTTCTTCACCGCGGATGACGGGCTGCGCGGACGCGAGCTGTGGGTCAGTGACGGCACCGCCGAGGGCACGGTGATGGTGAAGGACATCTACCCGGGCTCCATCGGCTCGGCACCGGATCACCTGCTGGCCTTCGAGGGCCTGGTCTACTTCGCCGCGAATGATGGGGTGAACGGCACCGAGCTGTGGCGCAGCGACGGCACGCGCGATGGCACCTTCATGGTGGAGGATCTCTTCCCGGGGCAGGACGAGTCGCAGCCGGGGCGGCCCGGCAGCTCCAGCCCGCGCCGGCTCGTCCGCGCCGGGGATGCGCTGTACTTCGTGGCCCAGCAGGGCTCCACCCAGTCCCTGTGGCGCTACACCGGTGGGGCGGCGTCCACCTCCGTGTTCTCCGCGCCCCTGAGCGCGTTCGTGTTCTCGCTCACCGCGGCGGGGCCAGACCTGTTCTTCCTCGTCGACGAGGGCCATGGAGTGACGGGGCTGTGGTGGACCCGGAACGTTCCGGCCCGGCAGCTGCGTACCTTCTCCGGCCAGTACCCGCATGATCTCATCTCCGTGGGCAAGCAGCTCTTCTTCAGCGCCGGAGACGAGGACGGGGACGAGCTGTGGACGAGCGATGGCACCGGGGTGGGCACGGTGCAGGTGAAGGACATTCAGCAGGGGGCGCCGGGCTCCTCGCCCAGCGCGCTGGTGGAGCTGGGCAAGCAGGTGCTCTTCGCCGCGGAGGAGGGCTCGCGGGGCCGCGAGCTGTGGACCACGGATGGAACGGCGCGAGGCACCGCGCTGGCGCGGGAGCTGGCGCCCGGCTCCGGCGGCTCGTCACCTCAGGAGCTCACCGCCATTCTGGGCACGCTGTTCTTCTCGGCGGACACCGCGGACCGCGGGCGCGAGCTGTGGATGAGTGATGGCACCACCGAGGGCACGGTGCCCGTGGCGGACATTGCTCCGGGCTCGGCTTCTTCCAACCCCTCCGGCTTCGTGCGCTCGGGCTCCGAGGTGTACTTCATCGCCACCAACGCCACGCATGGCGAGGAGCTGTGGATGCTGCCGCTGCGCTCGGGGCTCGAGTGCCGCGGCTTCTCGGACGACTAGGGGGCGGGGGCGGCCGCCTCCAGCGCCGAGATGCGCTTCAGGAAGGCGCTGCCCCTGGCCGCGTCCGTCATGTGGATGAAGGCCGCCATGCCCTTGAGCTGCTCCAGCGTCTCGCCGGGCTTGCCCGGCTTGCCCTGCTCGCGGTTGTGCAGCGCCGCGCGCAGCCGGCGGATGACTTCGCGGGGCACCCGGGCTCCCGGTACGCCCTCGGGCGCCTCGTTCACCACCAGCCCCGTCACCCGCTGCTTGCCGCCCTTGCGCAGCACCCGCGTCTTGTCCGGGTGCACCGTGAAGCCCTCCGCCTCGAGGATGCTCTTCACCCGCGCCAGCAGCAGCGCCACCGGCGCGTCCGCCGGCTTCTTCGCCCTGGCGCCCTTGCCGCCCTTGCCGCCCTTCACGTTGCGCCACGAGAACGTCAAGTCATCCGCGTAGCGCGTGTAGGTGAAGCCCAGCCGCTTCGCCATCGCCGACACGCGCTTGTCCAGCTTCAGGCACAGCGCGTTCGTGAGCGCCGGTGAGGTGGGCGCGCCCTGGGGCAGCGCCCGGGGCCCCTTGGCCACGTACAGGGTTTTTCCGCGGAACTGCACCAGCTCGCGCGGGGCCTCGGTGGCCATCAGCGCCAGCAGCGTCGCGGTGTTCTCCGGCAGCCCGCCCTTGCGCAACAGCCCCTTCACCCGCGGCCACGTCACCGTGGGGAAGAAGTCCTTCACGTCCACCTTCACCACCACGTCCGCCGCGCGGTGCGCCAGCGCGTTGGTCAGAATCGAGCGCCCCGCGACGAAGCCGTGCGCCGCCCCGTGCACCGGCAGCCGCTCCACTACATGAGAGAGCATCCAGCGCTGCGCGGCCTTCAGCTCCCGCTTCGGCGCGGTAATGGTCCGCTTGCCGCCGTCGCGCTTGGGAATCTCCCAGCTCTGGTAGTGGGTGCCGGTGTCCACCTCGCGGTGGAAGGCGAACCAGCGCAGCCGGGACACCGACACGCCCAGCGCCCTGGCCAGCGCCTCCGCCGAGTCCAGCGTGGGCAGCCCGTTGGCCTTGGCCCGCTCCTCGCGCTCGGCCACGTCGAACTTGTCCGGCCCGCCCGTCTCCTCCCAGTGCACGCCCGCGCCCAGGTGGTTGATGTGCGTGGCCTTCCAGGCCTCCCACACCTGGCGGCGCAGCGCGCGGCGCTCCACCAGCTCCGCCTTCTTCTTCTCCTTCCAGGCCGCCTTCTTCTTGTCGGACAGCGACTCGAAGTCGACCTCTTCGGCCGCCACGCCCCGGGCGACGAGCTGCGCCTGCACCCACTCGTCGTTGCCACCGGCCTCCTGAATGGCCTTCCACCGGGTGAGCAGCGCCTCGTGCTGCTGACGGCGCGCCTCGCGCTGGGCCAACACGGCGGGCGTGGGCGCGGTGGGCGCGGGCGCGGTGGCGGGCTGCGGCGGCGCGGCGGGGACGAACGACTCCAGCTTGGACGTCATAGCGGCTCCTGGCGGCGGCTTCGGGGCGGGGCGTCAGAGGCGCGAGCGGTCGAGAGAGGTCCTGAAAACACCACCTGCTCACCTGGGGCACGGTAGCCTCACCGGCTCTCCCCACCGTCAGTACCTGCCCGGGCCGGGGAAACGGCGATTGCGTCGTTGGCTCAGCTCCCCGGCCCGGGCAGGTACTGACGGTGGGAAGAGAGCCAAGAACAGGCTACCTTGCGGAGAGTGTCCTGCATTGCTTCCAGAGCGGCGCAACGCCGCTCCCGCGCTCGAGGCGCTGAGGCTGATCCTTTCCGGACCTCTCTCGACTGCTCGCTGTGAAGTCTTGGGCTCTGGCGAATCCGTCCTTCCGGCCGTGGGGCAAGCGGCCTGACAGTCTGGTTTTCTACACCACTGGTGCGGCGGCGTCACGCCTGGGCGCTAGCTACACGATGGCGGAGGCCGCGTCGATGTAGCCCTCGGAGGCCAGGTGCTCGAGGCGGGCGAAGTAGGCGGCGCGGGCCTCGGCGTCCGAGTCGAACCACAGCTTCTGGTGGCGGGCCTGGCCCAGGCGCGGGCCCCACTCCACGGCCACCACCTTGCCGTCCAGTGAGACGCGGTACACCTGCTCCTGGCCGGTGGCCTCGCGGCGCACGTAGGAGCGCGTCTCGGCGCGAATCTGCTGCCGGCCCTCGGGCGTCTGGCGCAGCGCCTCCTCCTCGGCCCGCTGGCGGGCGTAGGCCAGGCGCAGCGCCATCATGTGTTCGCAGGGGCCCTCGCGCACGCCCGAGCGGCGGAAGTGAGGACAGCCGCAGCTGGCCTCGCGCACGCGGCCCTCGAGGTCCAGGGTGAAGACGGGGAAGAAGCTGCGCACCGCCTCGCGGTCTACCACCTCGCCGTGAATGCGGGTGCCCTCGCCCACCACCTCGTGCACCTTGGTCACCTTCACCTCGCCAGCGCCCGGGCCGCCGTCGCCCAGCAGCCGGTGAGCGCGGGCCTCGCGCTCGCTGCCGAAGCGGATGACGGCCTCATCCACCGGGGTGGCCATCAGCTCGCGCGGCCGGTAGGTGCCCCGGGCGATGTCATAGAGGAGGCGCCCGCGCAGGCACTCGAGCTGCAGCGCCGCGCGCACCGCGTCCTTCGCGGCGCCCGCGCCCGCCACCAGCGTGTCGAAGGAGAGCGGGCCTTCGGAGCGCAGGCGTGCGCGCAGCTTCTCCGAGAGCCCCTCGGGCACCGCGCGCGGCATGAGCACGTCGAAGGCGGCGGCGCTGGACCAGCCACTCTCCGTCCACCCGGTGAGGCCCAGGGTGAGGGTGGCGGGGCCCAGGTCCAACACCCAGAAGACGGGCAGGCCGGGGCCCATCAGCTGCACGCGGACGCTCTGGGCGTGGGGCAGCAGCCGGCCCAGGGCGGCCAGGCGCTGGCGGCCGAAGGTGCGCACCACCGCGGGCGCGCTGCCGGTGTACACCGAGGCGTGGCACTCGAGCACCAGCTCCCAGGGCTCCACCACCAAACGCGGCGGGGCGCCGGGCACCAGCTCGAAGCGCAGGGCGCGCGGGGCCTTCTTCGCCTTCCGGGTGCGCAGGGCGAAGAGCAGGTTGTACAAGTCGATGGGCGCCAGCGTGCAGGTGCTGGCCGGCAGCGTGGCGGCCGACTGCACCTGGAGAAAGCCGCGCAGCCACGCGTGAGGCACCTCCACGTTGCGCGCGGGCCGGGCCTCGCGGGAGGGCAGCGCCACGTGGGCCTCGAGCCCCAGCGGCACGTAGGTGCGCAGCCGGTCCACCTTGGCCAGCAGGTCCGCGGGCACGTCCAGGAAGGTGGAGCCGTGCGCCGCCTCGCGCCCCTCGAAGAGGCTGTTGTCGAAGGCCAGGCGCGCGTACGCGCTCTCGTCGCGGGAGAACACCTCGAGGGACACCTGATCCGGATCCACGGTGAGCACCGGATCCAACACGGTGTCCTTCTGCTCCTCGCTCTGGAGCGAGGCGTCCAGGAAGGCCTTCTGCGCTTCCCAGATTTGGGCGGTGGCCTTCTTGCCCTGCTTCATCAGATAGGCGAGGTACGCGGTGCGATCCCTGCCCCGGTAGCGCAAGTCACTGGCGAGCACCCCGAGGGTGGCGGCCAGCGCGTCGCGGAAGAGGGCGGGCTCACGCACGCGGCCGCGAAGGCCCACGGTGCCGCGAGAGCCCTCCAGGGCCAGCAGCACGCGGGAGGCCTCCGCGCGGGCCTCCACGTCGCTCGCGGTGGCGTAGCGCAGCTCGACGGGGTGACGGGTAGCGGTCGTCACGAGGGGTTCCTCTCCTTCCGGGCGCGCTCGGCGGCGCGGCGTGCACGTTTGTGGGCGCGGTAGGCCGCCTTGCGCAGCTCCACCGGCTGGCTTTGATCAAAGGCGAGGCCCTTGAGCAGCTCGGCCGCGTCGTCTCCGCCCATGCGGCCCAGGGCGGCGATGGCGTCCTGCTTCACCTCGGGCTTGCTGTTGCCTGTGAGCGGCCGCAGCAGCTCCAGCTCGTGGTGGGCAATCACCGCGGGCAGGGCCACGCGGCGGCCTTCGGAGGATTCGAGCGGCCGGGTGGCCTGGAGCCCCGCGCCCATGGGGCCCACGGCGACGGGGTCGAACGGCTTGACGGCCAGGGCCCACTCGGCGCGCTCTGGCGCCAGCCGGGCCAGCGAGTCCGCGGCGGCGGAGCGCACCCGGGCGTCGGGGTCCGCCAGCGCGGTGCGCAGGGCCTCGGCGGCGGCGGTGCGCTCCTTGTCCGAGGAGAGCACGGCCTTGAGCGTGCCCAGCGCGCGGGCCGCTTCCTGGCGCACCTCGGCGGGGGCTGAGGCCTCTGCGCCCTGAAGGACGGCGCGGGCTCCGGAGGCCAGCTCCGCCACGTTCAGCCGGGCGCCGGCCCACAGCAGCCGCTGCCATGCGCGGGCCAGCGGAGGCCGCTTCGGCCCGGGCGCGGAGGCCCACTCGGAGGAGGTGCGCCGCTCGGCCCCCACCACCGCTCCGGAGAGCCTGGCGGAGTCGGGGGCGGACAGCGGCGAGCGCGGCTCTCCCGTCCACGTGCCGATGACGAGCGAGGCCTCCTCACGGGCCTGTGGCTGCTCATGGCCGAGCAGGGCGATCAGCTCCGGCAGGGGCAGGGCGCCCCGGCGGGTGATGCCGCGACGGATGCGCTGGCGCAGGGCCTCGTCCTTCAATGTGGCCAGGCGCGGCACGAGCAGCGCGGCATCCGCCTCGTCCGCCAGGTAGGTGGCGGCTGGCTGGGAGATGTCCGCGAAGCGGCTCGCCACGGCGAGGAACTCCACCCGCACGCGGTCCTTCGGGAAGAGCACGTCCAGCGCCTTGCGCGCCTCCTGGCGCAGGGTGACGTCGTAGTTGTCGAGGATCGACGCCAGGGCGGCCTCGGACTCCACGTCGCCCAGCTTGCCCAGCTCCGTCGCGGCGGTGATGCGCACGGGGCTCGGGGTGGAGTCATCGGTGAGCAGCGCCTCGATTCTGCCCCGCGCCCGCTCGCCGCCGATGTAGCGCAGGCCGCGCACACCCGCCTGCTGCTGCTCGAAGGAGCCCGTCTCCGTGGCGGCGGCCTCCACCTTCTCCTCGATGCGCTTGCGGTCCTCACCCTCGGGCAGCTTCGCCGCCAGCCGGCCCAGGCCCTCGAGGGCGGCCATCACCATGCTCGGCTCGGCGGGAGCCTCGGCAGTGCCGCCCGCGGCCACCGTCTCCAGCTCGGCCAGCGCGCGCGCGTCTCCCAGCGAGCCAAGCGCCAGCAGCGCCCGCTCCCGCTCGCCCACCTCGCCGGCCCGCGAGTACAGCAGCAGGGGCCGCAGCGCGCTGGGCAGCCGCTTGAAGGCGGCGGCCTCGGCGGCGGGCAGCATCAGCTCGCGGGCTCCGGCGCGCAGCACCTCCTCCAGCGGCTCCACCCTGGCGCCCTGGTGGATGACGCGCTGGGAGTAGCGCGCCACCGCCTCGCGGCGCACCGTCACGTCCCGGTCCGCGAAGAGGCTCAAGAGCAGCGCGTCCTGTCCCGCGTCGGCGCCGGGCTCCAGCTCGCGCGGCACCGCCACGCGCACCGCCACGTCCGCCGAGCGGGCCGCGGCGCGCAGGAAGCGCACGGCCAGCGCGCCATCCCTCCGCTTCAGGTCCGGAGTGCCATTGGGCAGCGGCTTCACCTCCCGGTCCGCCACCTCCATGGCGGCGGCGATGCAGGCCAGGCGCACGCTGGGAGCCTCGTCCTCCAGCACCTGGCGCTCCAGCACGGTGACGGCGTCCGGGTGGCGGGTGCTGCCCAGGGCCTTCACCAGGTGGGCGCGCTGCTCCAGCACCGTGACGGCGCGCAGCCGCTGGGCCAGGGCGGCCACGGCGGCGGGGGTGCCCAGCCGGACGAGGGCGTCCATGGCGCGGCGCGCGGTGGCGGCGTTCTCCGAGCGCAGGAAGGTGCCCAGCACCTCCACGGCCCGGTCATCCTTGCGCCAGGCGAGCAGCTCCGAGGCGCGCATCCGCAGGTCCTCGTGCTCACTGGCCATGGCGCGGCCGAGCGCCTCGGTGACGCGTGAGTCATTGGCGCCGGCCAGCCGCTCGATGACCCCCACGCGCAGGTCGGCGTGCTCGCTGCCCAGCGCGGCCAGCAGCGGCTCCAGGCTGCCCGCGGGGCTGAGCTTCTCCAGGAGCTCGAAGGCGTAGCGGCGCACGTCCGGCAGGGGCGAGTTGAGCGCGGCGGCGATGCGCGGCTTCGCGGCGTCTCCGCGTCCGGCCAGCTCGTCCAGCGCGGCGCGGGCCACGTCGGGCGCGAGCGAGGCCAGGGCCAGCGCCAGCGGCTCATCGCTGCCGGCGGGGAACAGCTCCTTGAGGCCGGACAGCGCCGCCTTGCGCACCAGCTGGTGCGGGTCCTCGAGGGCGCGCAGCAGGGCGGCCACGGCGGCGGGGGTGCCGGCGTAGCCCTCCTGCGTCAGCTTCACCACGCGGTCCACGGCGTCGCGGCGGACGCGGTGGCTCTCGTCGTCGCCCGAGGACACCTGGCGCAAGAGGCCCACGTAGGCGCCGAAGGCCAGCCGGCGCAGGTGCTGCCGCTCGGCGCTGGTGGCCGCCTCGGGCGAGGCCCCGGGCACGCCCGGCTTCGTCGCCGAGAAGAGGCGCCGCAGCCAGCTCTTCCCCGTGCCGGCCTGCAC
>DATHBR010000018.1:0-177613 GCA_035296065.1 Myxococcaceae bacterium
GCCGCCGCCCGTGCCAGCGCCCCGTGGGCAGACGCGGCGGGAGGTGGGCACCGCCTGGAGTGGTTCGCCGGGGCTGTCGCGGCACGTGCAGCCGGTGCTCATCATCCCGTGGAACCAGCCCTCACAACCGCTGTTGCCGCCTGGACAGGTGACGGTGGAGCAAAGCCAGGAGGCCCTGCGCGGCAAGCCCTACGAGAAGCACCATATCTATCCGCAACAGCTCAAGAGCTGGTTCAACGACAAGGGCATCGACATTCATCAGTGGACGCTGGCGCTGGAGGTCGAGGATCACCGACGCATCCATCGAGGGGCTGAAGGAGGACCCTGGAATGCTGCCTGGCGGCGGTACCAGAAGGCTCATTCAGGCGCGACGAAGCTGGAGATAGAACTTTACGCGGGGCAGCTCCTCTACGAATTCAACCTGTATGGCGTGGTGGTACCCTACAGGCGGCAGTTGTTGAGGCTGCCGTCCAATCTGCTCGAACCGGATTGAGAGAGGCGGCATGAAGTTCTACTGGCTGCACGAGGTGTCGGCTCCCCGCTACTCGGGCTCGTATCACGACGAGCATCAGTGGGGTCTGCCTGGGGTGCACTGCCCAGTGTGTGATGCCATCTGGTCGTATGGCGTGGATGCCTACCCCAGCGTGGACCTGTCGCAGCTGCCCGAGAAGGACAAGTACGTTTCGAGATTGGAGAAGGACTACGCGGAGTTCGAGCGGCTACGAGAGCAGGTGCGCCCGTTGGTGCCTGCCGGCGTCCCGTTGTGGCCGGGTACCCGCTTCGGTCCGTTGGTAGGCCCGGCCCAGGGTGTGTTCGGTCCTCTGGTCCTCTATTTTCCGTGGATGCTCCTGATGCGCCGCGAGGCGCTGGAGCCACTGCAAGCCGCGGGAGTGCGAGGGTTGAAGGGCTGCCGCACCGAGCTGCGCTTCCGGCAGAAGAGCCCGCCGGAGCTGCTGGAACTGGAGCTCTTACCCCGAGGACTGCTGCACCCGGAGTGCCTGCCGCCAGATAGGCCCGCGCCTTGTGCCAGGTGCGGCCGTAGGGGCTGGAAGCTGCCCGATGAGCCGGCCCTGGACGCGGCCTCGTTGCCCGAGGACCTGGACGTGTTCCGGGTCGGGGACTTCCTGTCGGTGCTGGTGGGCACCGAGCGCTTCGTCGAGGCCGTGCGCCGCCTGGGCTTCGAGCAGGACATCCTCTTCCGCGAGCTGCCTGTCCGTTGAGCGGCGCACGGAGCGTTGGAAACAGTGCGCTTGTGTTGCTACGCACTGGCCAACTCGCCCTGTAATACCTACCTCTCTGCCGCTATGCTTCTTCAAGGGCTGGAAGAGACTGGAACCGCTGCTCCCGAGGCGGCGGAGCGTGAGAAGTCCGTGGCCAACCGGCTGTATGACTCCGTGCGCGGGGAGTTACTCACCCGCGCCCGCGAGACGCCGCTGTCCACCTACCGGGTGCAACTGCACAAGGCGTTCAATTTCCGGGATGCCGCCGCCGTGGCGCCGTACCTGGCCCGCCTGGGCGTGAGCGAGCTGTACGCCTCGCCCTACCTCAAGGCCACGCCCGGCAGCACTCACGGCTATGACTGCGTGGACCACCAGCAGCTCAACCCCGAGGTGGGCTCCACCGAGGACCATGCCGCCATGTGCCGCACCTTGCGCGAGCATGGCCTGGGCCAGGTGCTCGACGTGGTGCCCAACCACATGGGCATCGAGCGCTACAACCCGCTGTGGTTCGACGTGCTCGAGAACGGCCCCTCGTCGATGTACGCCAAGTACTTCGACATCGCCTGGGCCCCGGTGAAGAGCGAGCTGCGCGACAAGGTGCTGCTGCCCATCCTCGGCGACCAGTACGGCATCGTCCTGGAGAACGGCGAGCTGAAGCTGGCCTACCGCGACGGCGCCTTCTTCATCCAGTACTACGATCACCACCTGCCGCTGGCGCCCAAGCAGTACTCCGCCGTGCTGGGCCATGAGCTCAAGGGGCTCGAGGCCAGGCTGGGCGCCGACAACGCGCACCTCATCGAGGTGCAATCCATCCTCACCGCCATCGAGCACCTGCCCGAGCGCACCGACACCGAGCGCGCCAAGGTCATCGAGCGCAACCGCGAGAAGGAGGTCATCAAGCGCCGCCTGGCCGCCGTCGTCGAGGCCAGTGCCGAGGTGGCCGCCTTCGTCAACGCCAACGTGCAGGCCTTCAACGGCACTCCGGGCAACCCGCGCTCCTTTGATAGGCTGGACAGCCTGCTGGCCTCGTGCAGCTACCGGCTGGCGCACTGGCGCGTGGCGGGCGAGGAGATCAACTACCGCCGCTTCTTCGACATCAACGGCCTGGCCGCCATCCGCGTGGAGGACCCCGAGGTCTTCGACGAGGCGCACGCCCGCATCTTCGACTGGCTGCGCGATGGCTGCATCAACGGCCTGCGCATCGATCACCCGGACGGCCTGTTCGATCCCACGGCGTACTTCCTGCGGCTCCAGGAGCGCTTCTTCGTGGCCCGCGCCCGCGCCCGCTTCCAGCAGGACAGCGGCGACGACGCGCACTGGCCCGGGGTGGAGCAGCACCTGCTGGAGCGCTACCGGGCGGAGCTGGCCGCCGAGCCGGGCTCGCCGCTGAGCAAGGCGCTGTTCGTCGTGGTGGAGAAGATCCAGGGTGGCAAGGAGCGCATCCCCGAGTCCTGGGCGGTGCACGGCACCACCGGCTACCGCTTCGCCAACGCGGTGGGCGGGCTCTTCGTCCAGCAGCAGGCCGAGCGCCACCTCACCGAGACGTACCACCGCTTCATCGGCGAGACGGTGGACTTCGAGGATCTCGTCTACCAGAAGAAGCTGCTCATCCTGCGCACGGCCATGTCCAGCGAGCTCAACATGCTGGCCTATGAGCTCAACCGCATCTCGGAGATGAACCGCCGCACGCGCGACTTCACGCTCAACAGCCTGCGCCGCGCGCTGGTGGAGTTCATCGCCCTGTTCCCCGTCTACCGCACCTACGTGGACGGCTGGCGGCCCGAGCTGGACGAGCGCGACGTGCAGTACATCGAGTACACCATCTCGCGGGCCAAGGCGCGCAACGCCACCACCAACGCCAGCATCTTCGACTTCCTCAGCGACATCCTGCTGCGGCGCTACCCCGAGCACCTCAACGACACCGAGCGCGCGGAGATGCTGCGCTTCGCCATGAAGCTGCAGCAGGTGACGGGCCCGGTGATGGCCAAGGGCCTGGAGGACACGGCCTTCTACATCTACAACCGGCTCGTCTCGCTCAACGAGGTGGGCGGAGAGCCCGAGCACTTCGGCATCCCCGCGGAGCTGTTCCACCAGCGCAACCAGGAGCGCGCCCAGCACTGGCGCGCCAGCCTGCTCACCTCCAGCACCCATGACACCAAGCGCAGCGAGGACGTGCGCGCCCGCCTCAACGTGCTCACCGAGGTGCCCGACGAGTGGCGCCAGCAGGTGCGGCGCTGGGCCCGGCTCAACGCCAAGCACGTCTCCACGCTGCCCAGCGGCCCGGCCCCCTCGCACAACGACGAGTACCTCTTCTACCAGACGATGGTGGGCGCCTGGCCCATGGGAGAGAGCCTCTCCGACGAGGGCCTGGAGGACTTCCAGCGCCGGGTGCGCGAGTACATGGCCAAGGCCATCAAGGAGGCCAAGGTCCGCACCTCGTGGACCAACCCGGACGCCGACTACGACGGGGCCATGGCCCGCTTCGTGGACGCGTGCTTCGACCGCAAGAAGAGCGCCGCCTTCCTCGAGAGCGTGCGCCGCTTCAAGAGCCGCCTGGAGCGCCCCGGCCAGATCAACGCCCTGGGCCAGCTGGTGCTCAAGCTGGCCTCGCCCGGCGTGGTGGACACCTACCAGGGCTGCGAGCTGTGGGACTTGTCCCTGGTGGACCCGGACAACCGCCGCCCGGTGGATTACGCGCTGCGGGAGCGGCTGCTCACCGAGCTGGACCGCGAGGCCGCCGAGGGCCAGGCGGACCTGTGCACCCGGCTGGTGGCCAACCTGGACGATGGGCGGGTGAAGCTCTACGCCCTGACCCAGGGCCTGCGGCTGCGCCAGCGCCAGGCGGCGCTGTTCCGCGCGGGCGGCTACCGGGCGTTGGAGCTGACGGGCCCCCGGGCCGAGGCGGCCGTGGCGATGGCCCGCGAGCACGAGGAGGCCACCGTCATCGCCGTGGTTCCGCGCTTCACGCTGCCCGCTTTTGAAGAGGCCGGCGGGCTGGCCGCCGCGTATGAAGGTACTTTCGTCACCCTTCCGGAGGCCTACGCGGGCATGATGTTCCGCGACGTCTTCTCCGGGCGCGCGGTGCGGCCGGAGCGCGGGCCGGCGGGTGGGGTGGTGCTACCCCTCTCGCCGCTGTTCGCCAGCTTCCCGGCCGTACTGTTGGAGAGGAGCAGCGGATGAGAAGGGCGGAGGTGCTTCCAGGGAGGCCGTTTCCCCTGGGCGCCACGTACGACGGAGAGGGGGTCAACTTCGCCGTCTTCAGCGAGCATGCCCGCAAGCTCGAGGTGTGCCTCTTCGATGCCGCCGACCCTTCCCGGGAAGTCCGCCGCTTTCCTCTGCTGGAGCAGACCCACCACGTCTGGCACGGCTACGTGCCCGGCCTGAAGCCGGGCACCCTCTACGGCCTGCGCGCCGACGGGCCCTATGAGCCCAAGCGCGGCTTGCGCTTCAACCCGCACAAGCTGCTGGTGGACCCATATGCCCGGGCGCTGCATGGCCAGGTGAACACCTCCGCGCTCATCTACCCCTACAAAGTGGGGGACGAGACCGACAAGGAAGCGGACCTCATCCTCGACACGCGCGACAGCGCCTCGTGTGTGCCCAAGGCGGTGGTGCTCACCGACGACTTCGACTGGGAAGGTGACCGCCCGCCGGCTACCCCCTGGCACCACACGCTGCTGTACGAGCTGCACGTGAAGGGCTTCACCATGCGGCACCCCGCGGTGCCCGAGGCCCAGCGCGGCACCTACGCGGGGCTGGCCCACCCGGCGGTGCTCGAGCACCTGCACAAGCTGGGCGTCACCGCGGTGGAATTGCTGCCCATTCACGCCTCGGCCGACGAGTCCTTCCTGGTGAAGAAGGGGCTCACCAACTTCTGGGGCTACAACACCCTGGGCTACTTCGCGCCCGAGGCGCGCTTCAGCGGCTCCGGCTCGCTGGGCGGCCAGGTGGCGGAGTTCAAGCAGATGGTGAAGGCGCTGCACCGCGCCGGCATCGAGGTGATCCTCGACGTCGTCTACAACCACACCTGCGAGGGCAACCACCTGGGCCCCTCGCTGTCGCTCAAGGGCCTGGACAACAGCTCCTACTACCGGCTGAGCGAGAAGGATCCGCGCTTCTACCAGGACTTCACCGGCTGCGGGAACTCGCTCAACGCCTCGCACCCGTACGCGCTCAAGCTGGTGGCCGACAGCCTGCGCTACTGGGTCGAGGTGATGCACGTGGACGGCTTCCGCTTCGATCTGGCCACCACGCTGGGGCGGGACCGGACGGGCTACGACACGCGCGCGGCCTTCTTCCAGATTCTGCACCAGGATCCGGTGCTCAGCCGGGTGAAGCTCATCGCCGAGCCCTGGGACGTGGGCGACTTCGGCTACCAGGTGGGCAACTTCCCGGTGCTCTGGAGCGAGTGGAACGGCAAGTACCGCGACACCATCCGCCGCTACTGGAAGGGCGATGACCGGCAGGCGGCGGAGATCGGCTACCGGCTCACCGGCTCCTCGGACCTGTTCGCCCTGTCGGGGCGCCGGCCCACCGCCAGCATCAACTTCATCACCGCGCACGACGGCTTCACCCTGCACGACCTGGTCACCTTCAACGAGAAGCACAACGAGGCCAACCTCGAGGCCAACCGGGACGGCGCCAACGACAACCACTCGTGGAACTGCGGGGTGGAGGGCGAGACGGCCGATCCGGTGGTGAACACGCTGCGCGAGCAGCAGAAGCGCAACTTCATCGCCTCGCTCTTCGTGTCCCAGGGCGTGCCCATGCTGGTGGCCGGCGACGAGATGGGGCGCACGCAGAAGGGCAACAACAACGCCTACTGCCAGGACAACGAGCTGTCGTGGGTGAACTGGGAGCTGAACGCCTCGCAGCGCTCGCTGCTGGAGTTCACCGCCCGCATGAGCAAGCTGCGCCGCGAGCAGCCGGTGCTGTCCAAGCGCCGCTTCTTCCGCGGCGGCCACATCTGGGACAGCGAGCTGAAGGACCTGGCGTGGTTCCGGCCCGACGGCAAGGAGATGCGCAAGGAGGACTGGGAGAAGCCCTATGTGCGCTCGCTGGGGTTTCTGCTGGGCGGAGACGCCATCGCCACCCTGGATGACCAGGGCCAGCGGATTGTGGGCGACACGGTGCTGGTGCTGATGAACGCCCACCACGAGCCCATCAGCTTCCTGCTGCCGGCCATCGAGTGGGGCGCGGACTGGGAGCTGGTGGTGGACACGGCGGCCCTGGGCGAGGCGGCCCACACGCACACCGCCGCGGGCGGCAAGGTGCAGGCGGCGGGCCGGTCCCTGGTGGTGTTGCGACGGCCCGCTGTCGAGGAGTGACAGGGGCCCAACTTCCTGTGCTAGGTAACGCTACGTGAACACGCAAGTCGCGCTCTGGGTAGGCTTCAACCTCTTCGTGGTGGCGATGCTCGCCATCGATCTCGGGCTCTTCCACAAGAAGGACCATGCCGTCACGCCCAAGGAAGCGGGCGTGTGGACGGCGGTGTGGATCACCATCAGCCTGATCTTCTGCGCGGGCATCTGGCACTTCTGGGGCCCCACTCCGGCGCTGCAGTGGCTCACCGCCTACGTCGTCGAGTACTCGCTCTCGGTCGACAACCTCTTCGTCTTCCTGATGGTGTTCAGCTACTTCCGGGTAGCGCCCGAGCACCAGCACCGGGTGCTCTTCTGGGGCATCGTCGGCGCCTTCATCATGCGCGCGGTGCTCATCATCGCGGGCACCGCGCTGGTGAAGGAGTTCCACTGGCTCATCTACCTGTTCGGCGCCTTCCTGGTCTTCACCGCCTTCAAGATGCTGCTGTCCAAGGAAGAGGCGGTGGACCCCGAGCAGAAGGGCATCGTGAAGCTGGCCCGCCGGGTGCTGCCGGTGTCCCGGCTGGGCGATGGCAGCCGCTTCTTCGTCCGCGAGGACGGGCGGCTCAAGGTCACCCCGCT
This sequence comes from Myxococcaceae bacterium, assembly GCA_035296065.1. Lineage (GTDB taxonomy): Bacteria > Myxococcota > Myxococcia > Myxococcales > Myxococcaceae > DATHBR01. The sequence goes on from DATHBR010000018.1 coordinate 7,163, forward strand.
GTTCCTGGTGCTGCTGGTGGTGGAGGCCACGGACCTGCTGTTCGCCCTGGACTCGATTCCGGCGGTGCTGGGCATCAGCCAGGATCCCTTCATCGTCTACACCTCGAACGTGTGCGCCATTCTGGGCCTGCGCTCGCTGTTCTTCGTGGTGGCCAGCCTGATGGACAAGTTCCACTTCCTCAAGGTGGGCCTGGCCGCCATTCTGGGCTTCGTGGGGGTGAAGATGTTGATCACCTACTTCAATATCCACGTGCCCATCGGCATCTCGCTGGGCACCATCGCCGGCATCCTGGCCGCCAGCATCGTCGCCTCGCTCATCTGGCCCAAGGCCCCCGAGCCGGGCCACGACAAGCAGAGCGCGAAGACATAAAGGCGCGCGGTGCCGGGCGTTTTGCTTGCAACCCGGGCCCGTCCCGGCCAAATGTGGTGCACATGTCCACGACGACCACCGAGGGCATTCGCATCACGGTGAAACCGGCCTACTGGCCGGAGCGCAGCACGCCCGACTCCAGCCACTACGCCTTCATGTACTCGGTGGAGATCGCCAACGTGGGCACCGAGCCCGCGCAGCTGCGCTCCCGGCACTGGGTCATTACCGACGCCAACGGGAAGATAGAAGAGGTGCGCGGCGAGGGCGTGGTGGGCAAGCAGCCACGGCTGGGGCCCGGCGAGCGCTTCGAGTACACCAGCTGGGCCATGCTGCGCACCCCGTTTGGCACCATGCGCGGCAGCTACGTCATGGTGCGGCCGGGCGGCCAGCAGTTCGAGGCCCGCATTGGCGAGTTCGCCCTCACCCTGCCTCACGCCTTGCACTGAGCCATGCCTACACCGAAGAAGGGGCTGTTGCTGGTCAACCTGGGCACGCCGGACGCTCCTCAGTCCGGGCCCGTTCGCCGCTACCTGCGCGAGTTTCTCAATGATCCGCGGGTGATCGACATCCACCCGGTGGGCAGGTGGATGCTGCTCAACCTCATCATCCTGCCGTTCCGTCCGGCCAAGAGCGCCGAGGCCTACCAGAAGATCTGGACGAAGGAGGGCTCGCCGCTGCTGGTGTACAGCCGGGCGCTCACGGGTGCGGTGGCCGAGCGGCTCCGGGGCCAGTACGAGGTGGAGCTGGCCATGCGCTACGGCAACCCGTCGCTGCCGGACGCGGTGAAGGCGCTGCGCGCGCGCGGGGTGACGGAGTTCACCGTGCTGCCGCTCTACCCGCAGGCGGCCGCCTCCTCCTCCAGCTCCACGCTGGCGCGCGCCTACGAGGTGCTGGGCGGGGCGTGGGACGTGGCGCCGGTGCGGGCGCTGCCGGCCTTCTTCGAGCACCCGGGCTTCCTGGACGCCTTCGCCGAGGTGGCCCGGCCCGTCATCGCCCAGGCGCGCGCGGACCACGTGCTGATGAGCTACCACGGGCTGCCCGAGCGCCACATGCGCAAGAGCGATCCGTCCGGCAGCCACTGCCTGGCCTCGGCGGGCTGCTGCGAGGTGCTCACGGACGTGAACCGCAACTGCTACCGCGCGCAGTGCTTCGCCACCTCGCGCGGGCTGGCCCAGCGCCTGGGCCTGGGCACGGACGGGTACACCGTGTCCTTCCAGTCCCGCCTGGGGCGCACCCCGTGGGTGAAGCCCTACACGGACGAGGTGCTGCCGGAGCTGGCCAGGCGCGGGGTGAAGCGGCTGGCGGTGATGTGCCCGGCCTTCGTCTCCGACTGCCTGGAGACGCTCGAGGAGGTGGGCATCCGCGCCAGGGAGCAGTTCGTCGAGTGCGGCGGCGAATCGCTGACGCTGGTGCCCTCGCTCAACGCCCACCCGGCGTGGGTGGACACGGTGGTCCGCCTCGTGGCCGAGGCGGACGGCCGGGCGCCGGTGGCTACTTCTTCTCTGGGAGCTGCAGCCTCGCGGGAACCGAGTCCAGCGGGGTGAGCCGCACCTTGAAGGTGCCCGAGGGCGCCTGCGCCAGGGCCTTGTCCGGCGTCTTCGGGGTGTAGCCCTCCGTCTTCGAGGTGAGGGTGCCCTCCCATGAGCGCCAGCGGCCCGCCTTCACCAGGAACTCGCCGCGCCCGGTGAAGGACACCTCGGCGGAGATCTCCGCGGGGCCCGCGGGCTTCTGCTCCGCGGGCGGTGCGCCCTTCTTGCCGCCCTTCTTGTTGGCGGGCGGGGGCGGGGGCGGCGGTGGAGGCCGCGCCGGGGCGCCGTGCGAGTGGCCGCCGTGGCTGCCCGGGGCGCGCTCGTCGATGATGCCGCTGACGCGCTCGTACACGTCGTACTCGATGGTGGCCACCCGCTCCTCGCCCTCGGGCACGAGCGCGGCCAGCTTGGCGCTGTTGCGCCGCTCGCTCTTCTTCTCGACGAAGTCCGACCCCAGCGGGCCCGTGTCCACCAGGTCCGCGCCCAGCGACCACTTGTCGCCCACGCCCACCGGATCCCTGGGCAGCTCCAGCCACAGCGTGGCGGTGGTGCGATCGGCGGCGCCCAGCCCATCCAGGATGAAGCCGCGCTCGCTGAAGGTGCCCCGGTCCGGGGCGGCCACGCCCTCGGTGGCCACGCGCAGCACCAGGTCTCCCGTCTCGGGACGCTCCAGCGCGTAGCTGTTGCGCAGCGCCTTGGCCTCGCCCTCGGGCGTGCCCACCAGGCTGAAGGCCATGGGGCTACCCGCGGCGAGCTTCCAGCGCAGCACCACCTTGTTCGGATCCGGCGCGGGCTCCGCGGCCTTCTTGGGGGCCTCGGGCTTGGGCGGCTCCACGTAGCCCTCCGGGCGCTGAATGGGCTCCATCTGGCCAGGAGGCGTGTCCTTACACGCGGCCAGAGAGCAGAGGGCGAGCAGCAGACCGAGGAGACTTCGCTTCACGAAGGCACACTCCTTGAGGAGGCCAAGTGCGGGATATCGGACAACGGGCGGCGCTTCAAGCGCTGGGAGTCCGGGGCGCGGCGGCTCGGGCGAGGCGATCGCGCACCGCCAGTCCCAGTCCGCGGGCGGGCGGCAGGCAGGCGACGATGATGTCCAGGCCGGCCAGGTCCGCCTCGCGCAGGCGCAGGTAGAGCAGGCGCGCGGCGCCGGCGGGATCCTCGGGGATGTCGAAGCGGGGGAAGTCCCGGGGCAGGGCCAGGTGGGTGGGCCCCATCACTCCCACCAGCAGCCCCTGGGAGCGCAAGGCCTGGGCCCGGGTGACGGCCTCGGAGGGTTCGACGAGCACCACGCCCGCGCGGGGGGCATAGTGCGAGGCCAGCGAGCCGGAGACGCGCACGGTTGACGCGGTGCGTATCGGCACGGGGCGGCCCAGCACGCGCTCGACTTCCTCGGGGGCGAGGCCACCGGGGCGCAGGATAGAGGGCTCATCGGAGCTCAGGTCCACGATGGTGGACTCGACGCCCACGGTGCAGGGCCCGCCATCGAGCACCAGGTCCACATCGTTGCCCAGGTCCTGGCGCACATGCTCGGCGGTGGTGGGGCTGACGCGGCCGAAGCGGTTGGCGCTGGGGGCGGCCAGGCCGCCTCCCAGGGCGGAGAGGATGGCGCGGGCCATGGGGTGAGCGGGCACGCGCAGGGCGACGGTGTCCTGGCCCCCGGTGACGGCGTCCGTGGCGCGCGGGGTGCGCGGCAGCACCAGGGTGAGCGGGCCGGGCCAGAAGGCGGCAGCCAGGCGGCGGGCCTGCTCGGGCACGTGGCGGGCCCAGGCGGGCAGGGCGTCCGCGTCCGGCAGGTGGACGATGAGCGGGTGGGTGGCGGGCCGGCCCTTGATGGCGAAGACGCGGCGCACGGCCAATTCGTCCTCGGCATTGGCGGCCAGGCCGTACACCGTCTCGGTGGGCAGGGCGATGACGCCGCCGCCGCGGAGGATTTCCACTGCGCGTTCGAGAAGGTCCGGAGTAAGCATTCGCGGCCTCACTGTTGCGCCGGGAGGGTGCATGGGCAAGTCGTTGATGTTTAGCGCGCGCAGTCGGATGCCGGTGCAGGCCACGGAGCTGTTCGCCTGGCACACCCGCGAGGGGGCATTCGAGCGGCTGTCGCCTCCGTGGGAGCCGGCCGAGGTGGTGGAGCGCAGCGGGCCGGGCATCCACGAGGGCACCCGGGTGGTGGTGAGGATCAAGCTTGGCCCGGTGCCGCAGACGCTGGTGGCGCGGCACACCAAGTACATCGAAGGCTCGCTCTTCCAGGACACGATGGAGTCGGGCCCCTTCTCGCGCTGGGTGCACAACCACCGGATGTGGCCCGATCCGCCCTCGGCTTCGGTGCTGGAGGACGAGGTGGAGTACGCGCTGCCCCTGGGCGCGCTGGGGCGGGGCGTGGGCGGCGGGTTTGCCCGGGGCAAGCTGGAGAAGATGTTCGCCTACCGGCACGCGGTGACGCGCGAGGATTTGCGCAGGCACGCGCAGTACGCGGCGCAGGGGCCGCTGACGGTGGCGGTGACGGGCGCCACGGGGCTGGTGGGCAACTCGCTGCTGCCGTTCCTCACCACGGGAGGCCACCGGGTGCGGCGGCTGGTGCGAGGCAAGCCGGACGTGGCGCGCGGGGACGTGCAGTGGAACCCGGGCAAGGGCGAGCTGGACACGGCGGCGATGGAGGGCGTGGACGCGGTGGTGCACCTGGCGGGGGAGAACGTGGCGCAGCGGTGGACGCCCGAGGCCAAGGAGCGGATTCTGCGCAGCCGCAGCGAGGGCACGCGCACGCTGTGCGAGGGGCTCTCACGCATGGCCCGCAAGCCGCGGGTGCTGGTGTGCGCGGCGGGCATCGGCTTCTACGGAGACCGGGGCGACGAGGTGCTGACGGAGGAGAGCACCACGGGCGAGGGCTTCCTGGCGCAGGTGTGCCGCGAGTGGGAGGCGGCGACGGCGCCCGCGCGGGAGGCGGGCATCCGGGTGGTGCTGCTGCGCATCGGCGTGGTGCTGGATCCGCGGGGTGGGGCGCTGGCGAAGATGCTGCCGCCGTTCCTGATGGGCGGCGGAGGGCGGGTGGGCAGTGGCCAGCAGTGGTTCAGCTGGATCTCCCTCGAGGATCTGCTGGGCCTCATCCAGGCCTCGCTCTTCCGGCAGGAACTGCAGGGGCCGGTGAACGTGGTGGCCCCCCAGCCGGTGCGCCAGGAGGAGTTCGCCCGGACGCTGGGGCGGGTGCTCTCGCGGCCAGCGGTGCTGCCCATGCCGGGGGCGGCGATCCGGGCCCTGTTCGGAGAGATGGGGCAGGAGACGGTGCTGTCAGGCGCCCGGGTGCGGCCCGCGGTGGCCGAGCGGCTGGGCTTTCCGTTCATGCACCCGGACCTGGAGTCAGCGCTGCGCTTCGCGCTCGGGAAGACGACCACCGGGCCCGAGTTCACCCACTCGGCGGTTGCGTCCTCGGCTTGACAAACCCTTTTCCTGCGCGAATTAAGACGCGCACTTCGCAGCGTTAAAGAGGTCCGGATGATCCAGGTCGAAGGACTCACCAAATACTACGGTGAGCACGCGGCGATCAGGGATGTGGGCTTCACCATCGGCAAGGGTGAAGTCATCGGCTTCCTGGGGCTCAATGGCGCCGGGAAGACGACGACGCTGAAGATCCTCGGGTGCGTGCTGCTGCCCACCTCGGGGCGCGTCGTCATCGACGGCTATGACGCGGTGCGCGATCCGCACGAGGTCCGCAAGCGCATCGGCTTTCTGCCGGACACGCCGCCGCTCTATGACGAGATGACGGTGGGCGAGTACCTGGCGTTCGTGGCGCAGCTGCGCGGGGTGTCCACGGCGGAGACGCGCACCCACGTGACGGAGGCCGAGGAGAAGACGGGCCTGCGCGAGGTGGACACGGCGCTCATCTCCACGCTGAGCCACGGCTACCGGCAGCGCGTGGGCGTGGCGCAGGCGCTGGTGCACCGCCCGGCGTTCCTCATCCTGGACGAGCCCACCAGCGGGTTGGATCCGGCGCAGATCCGCGGCATGCGTGAGCTGATCCGCGGGCTGAAGGGCACGCACACGGTGCTGGTGTCCAGCCACATCCTGCCGGAGATCAGCGAGACGTGTGATCGGCTGCTCATCGTCCACGGCGGGCAGCTGGTGGCGCAGGGCGCGGAGCACGAGCTGGCCAGCAAGCTGGGCGGCGGCTCCATCGAGGTGGAGGTGCGAGGTGACAAGGCCAGGGCGCTCGAGGCGCTGGCGGGGGTGGGCACGGTGAGCGTGGTGAAGGAGGAGGGCGCGCTGCTGGGCCTGCGCGTGGAGGCCTCGCCGGAGCTGCGGCCCCGCGTGGCGCAGGCGCTGGTGGGCGCGGGGCTGGAACTGCTGCGGCTGGACCGGGGCACCGAGCGGCTGGAGTCCATCTTCCTGCGGCTGACGCAGCAGGGCTCGGGCGCGCAGGGGGTGGCCTCATGAAGGCGCTGCTCATCGCCCGCCGCGAGATTGCCGGCTACCTGCGCACGCTCAGCGGCTACATCATCGTCGCGGTCATCCTGGCGTTGAACGGGCTGTTCTTCAACGCGTTCGCCCTGGGCCGGGCCGCCGAGCGCTCGGCCACGGTGCTGTCCAACTTCTTCTATTACTCGAGCGGCTTCACCATCGTGGCCTCGGTGTTCATCTCCATGAGGCTGCTGGCCGAGGAGCGGCAGGCGGGCACGCTGCCGCTGCTGTACTCCTCGCCGGTGAGAGACAGGGACATCGTGCTGGGCAAGTACCTGGCGGGCCTGGCGTTCCTGGCGGTGTTCCTGCTGTGCACGCTGTACATGCCGCTGCTCATCCTGGTGAACGGCAAGGTGTCCGTGGGCCACATCTTCGCGGGCTACCTGGGCCTGCTGCTGCTGGGCAGCGCGTCGCTGGCGGTGGGCACGTTCGGCTCGGCGCTGGCGAAGAACCAGCTCATGGCGGCCATCATCACCGCGTGCATGTTGGTGGGGCTCATCCTGTGCTGGCTGCTGGCGCGCATCACGGAGCAGCCGCTGTCCAACGTCTTCAGCGCCCTGTCGCTGTGGAACCAGCACTTCCCGCCGTTCCAGTCGGGCCTGGTGCACATCCGGGACGTGGCCTACTACCTCCTGCTCACGTATGTGGCGCTGTTCGCCGCCACACGGGTGCTCGAGGCGCGGAGGTGGCGATGAGCGCGCGTGGAAGCAGTCTCCCCCTGAGCCTGGCCTTCGCCGTGGTGCTGGTGGGCGGGCTCATCGCCGAGCGCATCGCCGGCGCGGGCGGCGCGTTCACCGCCGTCATGGTCGCCCGGCTCGTGCTGCTGCTGGGCATCCTGGGCTGGGCGGGCCTGCAGTGGGCGCGCTCCACCGGTGCGCGCAAGGTGCTGTGGCGCTGGGCGCTCATCCTCTACGCGGTGGGCTTCGTGGGGCTGGTGCTCTACACCGCCCAGTCCGAGCTGGGCACGCGGCTGTTGGACACGCCGCTGTCCCAGTCCTCGCCCAGGCTGGCGGTGGCGTTCCAGGCGCTCTTCCCGGCGCTGCTGTTCCTGTCGCTGCTGCCGCTGGCGCTGCTGGAGGTCTCGGCCGCCGCCATGGCGCGCGCGCCGGTGATGGAGACGGACCGGGCCCGCGGGGCGCTGTTCTCCGGCCTGGGCATGTCGTTCGTCATCGTCTTCGCCTTCGCGGCCATGTACGTGGCCACCCAGCTGAACGAGACGTGGGACCTGTCCTACTTCCGCACCGCGCGGCCGGGCGAGTCCACGCGGAAGATCGTCCGCGGCCTCAACGAGCCGGTCCAGGTGACGCTCTTTTTCCCGCCGGCCAACGAGGTGGGCGAGCAGGTGGCGCAGTACTTCCGCGACCTGTCTCAGGAGTCCGCCCAGATGCAGATGGAGCGGCTGGACCAGGCCGTAGAGCCGGCGCGGGCGCGCACCCTGGGCATCACCACCAACGGCGTGGCCGTCTTCTCTCGCGGAGAGAAGCGCGAGGTGTACACGGTGGGGCTGGAGCTGGAGCGGGCGCGTGGGCAGCTGCAGCGGCTGGACCAGGAGGTGCAGAAGCGGCTGCTCATCGTCACGCGGCCCCGGCGCATGGTTTACATCACCACCGGCCATGGCGAGCGCGGAGACGGGCGGGCGATGCCGAACGAGACGCCGCGTCAGGGCATCTCCCAGCTCAAGGAGCTGATGCGCGCGCAGAACGTGGAGACGCAGTCGCTCAGCGTCGCCGAGGGGCTGGGCTCCGAGGTGCCGAAGGACGCCACCGCGGTGGTCATCATCGGGCCCACCAGGGACTTCCTCGCCGAGGAGGTGCGGGCCCTGCGCGAGTACCTGGAGAAGGGCGGCCGGGTGTGGCTCGCCCTGGATCCCGAGGGCCCCAACCACGACGGGCTGCTGGAGCCGCTGGGACTGAAGTACCTGAACACGCCGCTGGCCAATGATCAGGTGTACTTCCGCGCCACCCGGCAGCAGAGCGACCGCGGGAACCTGGCCACGGCCTCGTACTCCTCGCACCCGTCCGTCTCCACGCTGGCGCCGCTGGGCGCGCAGGCCCCGGTGGGCTTCCTGAGCGCGGGCGCTCTCGAGGTGCGCAGCAGCCCGCCCAGGGACGTGGGGCATGACATCACCGTGCGCGCGCACGAGGCCACGTTCCTGGACGCCAACCGCAACTTCAACCAGGACGAGAACGAGGAGCGCCGGCCCTACTCGCTGGTCGTCTCGGTGGAGAAGAAGGGCACGGGCGAGCAGCCCGCGCGCGCGGTGGTGATGGCGGACTCGGACGCGCTGTCCGACGGGGTGCTGCCCAACCTGGGCAATGCCTACCTGGCGCTGGACACGCTGCGGTGGCTCACCGGCGAGGAGTCCATCTCCGGCGCGGTGTCCACCGAGGAGGACGTGCCCATTCAGCACACGCGCGAGCAGGACGTGCTGTGGTTCTACGCCACGGTGCTGCTGGCGCCAGCGCTGGTGCTGGGCGTGGGCTTCTTCGTGACGCGGCGGCGAGGCCGGCGTGCTCCGCGCGCCGTGCCGGAAGGAGGTGCGCGATGAACGTGCGAGGGGTGTCGCTGCAGGCCGGGCTCGCGGCGGTGGGGTTGGTAGCCGCCTTCCTCGTGTGGCAGCGCGAGCCGAAGGGGCTGGGCGGAGATGTGACGGTGCTGGACGTCTCCAAGCGCTCGCTCCAGAAGGTGCGCTACGACGACGCCACGCGCTTCGTGGAGCTGTACCGCGACGCGAAGGACGAGGAGACCGTGTGGGTGCGCATTGGCGACAAGCCGCCTCCGCCTCCGCCGCCCGCCGCACAGGCCGCGGATGGTGGGGTGCCCGGGGGCTCGCCGGATGCCGGCGCAGTGCCTCCGGGAAGCACCGATGGGGGAACGCCGGGCGCCGTGGCCGCCGTGCCGCCCGCGCCTCCGCCTCCACCTGCGCCTCCGCGCGAGCTGCGCGGCAACGAGACGGCGAGGGCGCTGTGGGGCCGTCTGGCTCCGCTCAAGGGTTCGCGGTCCCTGGGCGAGATGGATGCGAAGAAGCTCGAGGAGCTGGGCCTGGCCAACAGCCCCCGCAAGCTGACGCTGACGGTGGACGGCAAGGAGCAGGCCCTCACGCTGGCCACCGCCACGGGCAATGCCTGGGGCCCTCCCTACCTGCTGCGCGGGGATGGCCAGGTGTTCCTCCTGGGGCCCACGCTCCTGCCTGACCTGGAGGGCGCGTCCAACCGCCTGGTGGACCGCCGCCTGCACACCTTCGAGCTGGGTGAGTTCGACAGCTTCACGGTGACGCAGGGCAAGAACTCGCGCGCCTTCGTGGTGAGCGGCAACGCGCAGCAGGGGCCCGTCACCGTCGCGCCGCAAGGTGCGCCGGACAAGCCGGACGAGTTCGTGCGCACCTGGCACGAGCGGGTGTGGCGCCTGGTGCCGGTGGACTTCGTGGGCCGGGGGGCCGAGCCGCCCGGAGGCGCTCCCGAGGAGCTGTTCCGCGTGGAGTACAAGCGCGGTGACACGGTGCGGGGGCACGTCACCGTGGCGCGCGGCGCGCGGGGAGACCTCTACATGCGCACCGAGCACACCGAGAGCTGGGCGAAGCTGCAGGCCGGTGTGGACACGCTCGCCGCCGAGGCCACCAAGGTCGCCTCGGGCAGCTGATTCGAGGTTCCGATTGTTCATGGTTGGCAAGGAAAGCTAGTCTCCCTGGAGCACCAAACAGGAAGCTCCTCAGGAGGCCGGATGAAGACCATGTTCATGGGAGTGATGCTGGCGGTGGGACTGCTGACAGGCTGCGGTGGGACGGAGCCTCCCGCCGAGGTACAGGAGCAGCTCAGCTCGCAGGAGCAGTCGCTCTATCCGAGCTGCCCTGCTGGCTATACCGCGGAGATCATCTGGGAGTGTCCGTACTTCAGCGCGGGGCAGGCGCCGTGCCGCTACTACTATGGCGGGTACGCCAACGAGCAGCACGTCTGGTGTGTCTCTCCCACGCACTCGTATGACGCTGGCTCGACGGGCCGCATCGTCTGCGGTGACTGCTTCTAGCCTTCGGATTGCCTCCGGCGCGGGACCCGCTTCGAGTTCGCGGGTCCGGCGCGGGGGCTGAGCGCCGGTGAATCCCGCCGGCTACAGGTATCGGCAGCAGTGAATGCTCAGCGCGCTTCCGGCGGGTTCGAGGTGGGCTGAGGCTTCTTGCGAGGAACGAAAACAGGGCCGTAGCACTTGCCCTTGAAGAACTCGCCGGCGTTCTGCACGCACTCCTCCGCGTTCATCGGAAGTTGTTCCAGCCAGCATGCTCCGTTGATGGGCACATGCTTAGGCCCCGGACACCGGCCATTCTTGTCGGGCTGGGTTTGCCCAGGGTGGGGCTCGGGGAGCGGCTCCTGGGCAGCGGGCTTCTTCTCCTGAGAGGACGGGCTGGGCGCCTGCGGCTGGGTGGGCGCGGTGTCCCCCACGGCGTCTGAAGCCCACGGTGCGCTCGCGGAGCCGGATTGAGGCCTGGCCGGCACCTGGGCCACGCTCCACAGCAGCACCGCGCAGACGCCCACCGCCGCCACGGCCAGCCCCGACTTCCAGGCCCACGTCCATACCGGGGGCCTGCCACGCTCCACGGCGGGCGGTGACTCCGCGGGCGGCGGCACGCGCTCCTCCGCGATGGCCTCCAACTCCGTCGCGGCCTGCGCCGCCGTGCCGCGTGCCTCCGGAGCCTCCGAGAGCAGACGTAGAATCAGCTCCCGCAGGCGAGGCCCCACCCGAGGGTTGCTCTCCAGCAGGGGCCTGAAGTTGGGGCGGATGAGGTGCCAGTAGCCCTCTTCGTCCTCCTGCGTGTCCACGGGCGGCGGGTACTGGCCCAGCGCCAGGCGGTAAGCCGTCACGCCCAGCGCATACAGATCATCCGCGGGGGAGGGCGGGTAGTAGCCGTTGGGGTGGCGCCCCAGGCTCATCTCGAAGCGGCAGGCCTGGGGCGACAGGTACTCGGGAGTGACCGGAGGCAGTGACTGCCAGGTCAGCCGAGGCGCCCCCTCGTAGTGGCCCGAGCCGAAGTCGATGAGCACCGGCACGTTGTCGGACAATTGCACCAGCACGTTGTCGCCCTTGACGTCGCGGTGCACCACGCCCGAGGCGTGCAGCACTTCCAGGGTGCGACAGAGCCGTGCCAGCACCCGGCACATGTCCTGAGTCGAGGCCGCGTGCTGCTGGGCCCAGGCGTACAGGGGCGTGCCTTCCACCCACTCCATGACGAGAAAGGCGTACTCATCCCCGGAAGGGTGGCGCACCACGCCCGAATCCAGCAGCCGGGGAACGCCCGGCAGGCTCAGACGCGAGAGCAATTTCGCCTCGCGGCCAAAGCGCAGAGCCCACGGGGCCAGCGACACCTTGAGCGCCACGGGCTCTGGGCGCTGCGGGTCCACGCTGACAGCACGGTAGACGGCACCGAAGGCGCCCTGGCCGTGCAGGGACTGAACGCGCCATGCTCCTACCTGCGTACCTGGGGGAAGTGGGTGCAAGGGTTCCTCTCTGGCTTCGTCTACCGCGACGGCGGTGCCTTGGCGAGGAAGCGGGACGATGGGCGGCGAGGACACTGGCAACGGAGGGCCTTATGATGAGAAGTCCGCCCTGACGGAGGGTGGATCAATTCTGGAGAAGCCGCCAATATGAGAACATCCTCGGTGACACAGCAGGTGCTGGTGGCTGGCCTTGCCTTCATGCTTGCCGCCTGTAGTGCAACGCGCTCCTCCGCGACCGGCCCTACTGGCCCCCAGGACTTAGCCAAGTACGTGCTCGCCTTTGAGCAGCAACCAGACGGGCACCTGGCGCACGCATGGATTCCGCTGAAAGAATTTGATCTGTCGAAGTTCCATCACCTCCTGAGCACAATCCACACCCGGCGAGATATCGTGCGCGTCTCTTCCTCGGGCCTGGAGGCGTATTGCGACGGCCGATATGACCAATGCGAGAGGGACTGCCTCAAGAGCAGTAGACCCTTCGCGATTGGTCATCGCCAATACGTGGACACTCAGACGCAGCCGTGGCGTATCGCCAGGAGATGGTGGTGTCCACGCAACTGCCTGGCGGCCTCGATCGAGTGCAAGAAGGGGCGCGGTGAATGGGCAGATGAGTACGCCGCCGAGTTCGATGCGATGGATCCCGCCATTGACTGGATCAAAAGGCACCGCACGGAGCTTGTCGTGGGCTCTGTCGTGGTCATTGCCGGTGTGGCTTTCGCTGTCGTAGTCGCTGGCACTGGGGGCGCGGCGCTCGTTCTGGCGCCACTCCTGATCATCGCGGAGAGTTCCCCGGCCCTGTTCCCCGAAGTCCAGTTCGCGAAGGTCTGCAAGTGAAAACACTGGATGCTCTTGCGAGCGTGGCGCTTCTCATCGGCTCTCGGCGGCAAGCAGCAAGCATGAAGAGCCGAGAGGATGAGGAGAAGCTCTGGCGGTATCTGCGCGCGCTCAGCGGCTTCGTCCATGTCACAGGCCAGGTTTACCGATTCGAAGATTTCCTCGGTGGGACGGTGCCACCAGAGCAACTCCAGATCAGCGCGCGCTTGAGCGCGCACAAAGCGACGCTCGCTCACTCGGCGGTGGAATTGCTGCTCAGGACCTTGAACGAAGTTCCTGAGCCGGAACGGCAGTCCGTGCGGGTTCTCATCTCCCTCCTCAACTTCGTCGCGGAGACGGGACAGCTTGATGACGCCGCGCACTTCTTCACCCATCAACTGGATTATGCCCCGGTGGCCATCGCGCACTTCAGCAGCCTCGGGGAGGCGGAGGCCTGGCTGAAGGGGGGCGTGGAACCACCGAGCCCGGCCCACATCCTCATTGGCGATGAGTATTATCAATTCTGGTATACGCGCGAGGATCAGACGCGCGGCATGTACCGTGACTATGCCATCGAGCCAGCGATGGAGGCGCTGACCGCCCGGGGAATCCCCTCACAGAGGCCTTCGTTTGCCACACGGGCGGAGGCTGAGGAGTGGTTGATGAGCCACCGAGCCGACCCCTACTGCTTCGTGGCAATCGCCGGAGAGCACTACTTCGCGGTACATCACCCAAGGCTGAAGCGCCATTCGCTCCACCCTGTGGCGTCAGCTCTGCGGGCCTGGGAGGAGCGCAAGCGGGCCGTCGAACACGAAGAGGCGTTGGAGACAGCCTCCCCGCCGGAGGAAGAGCCGTAACGGCGAATCGGGGGCGCTCTGGGGCCAGGTGCTCCAGGCGCAGGCACGCGCATTGACGGCATCGCATGACCCCCCTGTACTCTCGGGTGGTGCTCCTGACGCGCGGGAGCCAGGACCAGGAGGCTGCCGATGCCGCGCTCGAGCGTCGTGGTGCTGTGGGTGCTCCTCGTAGGGTGCGGCACCTCCACGCGGAGCGTTGTCCGCTTGGACACAGGCCAGGGCGAGCCCCTTGTCCACACCCCGCGCCGAGGCGTGGAGCCGGTGGCGCTGAGCGAAGAGGAGTTCAGAAAGGCCGTCGCGCAACAGGCCCCCGCTGTGCCCGCGGTGGAGCGGCCCCTGGAGCACGCCCGGCGGCTGTTCGGAGTGCCCGAGCGAAGCGGCTGGTACCGCTACGAGGGCAGCGGCCAGCGCCTGCTGGCCTCGGAGCCGGAGAGCCCCCGGAACCTGCGCCTGCTGCCCAAGGACGAGGAGCTCAAGCGCCAGTACCTGCTGTGGTGCGGACGAACGTGGGGAGGCGGGGACTGCCTGCGGCTGCTGGTGGACAAGCCGTACCTGGATGGGGACGCCAAGTACGCGCTGGCCATGGCGATTGCTCACAGCCAGGTGCTGGGGGCCATGAAGGAAGAGCTGGCCCGGCTGGTGAGCCCCCAGGCGGTGGTGGCCACAGTCGTCGGTGGGCTGACCATGTACGCCATTTTGCTCGCGCTGCCCGAGCCGGTGAGCAAGGGCGTGGCGGCGCTGATGACGCTGGGGGCCATGGCCTACCTGGGCTGGGACACGGTGTGGCGGCTCATCGACGGGTGGCTGGTGCTGATGAAGGAGGTGGATCAGGCCACCACCTTCGAGGGCCTCGCGGCCGCCGGAGAGAAGTTCGGGCAGACGATGGGGGAGAAGGCGGCGCGAGCTTTCGTCATGCTGGGCACGGTGGCGTTGGGGAACACGGCTTCGGGCATGGCGACGACGCTGCCGAAGTTGCCGGGAGCCGGGCAGGCGGCGGTGGTAGCCGAGGCACAGCTGAACCTTCGCTGGACGGCCCCAGCGCTGGCTCAGGTGGAGTCGGTGGCGTTCACCGCCGAGGGAGTCACCCTGGCGCTGGCCCCCAATGCCGTCGCCATGGCGGCGCGCGACGGCTCAGGTGGCAAGGCGGGTGCGCAGGCTGCGCCGCCCAGCTCCGGTGGCCCGGGGGAATGGGTCAAGACGGACGAGTACATGTCCGAGAGCGCCCGCACCTACCAAGCCCAGAGGACGGGGGCTCCCCCGGGTTATGCCTATCGCGTGAAGCGGGGGAACGAGGAGGTGGACTTCGATGGTTTCGACCAGGGAGTTCTCCTCGAGGTCAAAGCCACCGGCTACGCGAAATGGGTCGACAAGAAGCTGAACTTTCTCGAGATCTTCGAGGGCCGTCACAAGCTACTTGCTCAGGCGAGGCGCCAGGACAAGGTCGCCAATGGGACGCCCGTCCGGTGGCTCGTGGCCGAAGAGAGCTTCGCGGGTGCACTCAGGAAGCTGTTCAAGGCTAACTTTCTCGAAGACATTGAGGTCGTGCATATTCCCCCGCGCCCCCCGGCTCCGTGAGGAGTAGCCGAGCTATGATAGAAACTTATTACGCTGGCTCTTGTTGGCTCGCACGATCCGAATCCATTGAGGCTTGTGCACACCGCGCGGAACGATTCTTCCACCTCCTGGGTCGCTGCGACCCGGCGTGGACCCGCTGGTATGAGCCGGCAGGTTCCTTCCAGGAAGCACGCGAACGTCGGTTCACCACGACCGCGGAGAACTTCCAGAAGCTGTTCGCACGGAAGGAGCATCGGATAGGTGATGGCTTCTCCTTCCACCTGTGGACAGGTGACAGCCTGGAAGAGACGTCCGGCGTTGACGGGGCGTGCGGTTCAGCTGACCTCCGACCTCCTTCTACCTGTGTGCTCAGGCCTTACGATGAGGGGCTCGTTGGGGAGCGCGTGCTGACCGCACCCATCATGACCGAGGTGTTGCGCGCCATGGCCCTGGCCTGGGACCCAGAGTGGGGAGTGGTCACCTCTCACGAGCACCGCGACAGCGTGACGGAGAAAGCGAAGGCGGGCACCTTCGTGGGCTGGGTGATGTACTTCTCGCGGCTGCGCGGCACGGTGCCTCCGCTGCCTGCCCCCGTGCGCATCGAACCCGTGGAGGACCAGGGCACCCTCGTCATCCTCACCCCCGAGCGCTTCACCGCTTCCAACCCGGAGCACGTCGCGTTGGCCGCTCGCGTCCACGAACTGCTGGACCGGGCCGGGCTGCTGCGGCCGCTACAGCCCTGGCCGGCAGGGTGACTCCATGGTGGTAGGGCGCCCAGGGCCCGCAGCTTCGCGTCGAAGGCCGGGTCGCGCTCGCGCGATCACCGCTTCCCATTGAGAGAGTGTCCGGTGAGCGCTCTGCCTACGAAGGTGGGGGCCGTGTTTCAATCAGCGCGCTTCCGGCGGGTTCGAGGTGGGCTGAGGCTTCTTGCGAGGAGCGAGGACAGGGCCGTAGCACCTGCCCTTGAACAACTCGCCGTCGTTCTGCACGCACTCCTCTGCGCCCATCTGAAGATGCTCCAGCCAGCATGCTCCGTTGATGGGCACCTGCTTAGGCCCTGGACACCGGCCACTCTTGTCGGGCCGGGTCTGCCCAGGACGAGGCTCGGGGAGGGTCTCCTGGGCAGCGGGCTTCTTCTCCTGAGAGGACGGGCTGGGCGCCTGCGGCTGGGTGGGCGCGGTGTCCCCCACGGCGTCCGAAGCCCACGGTGCGCTCGCGGAGCCGGATTGAGGCCTGGCCGGCACCTGCGCCACGCTCCACAGCAGCACCGCGCAGACGCCCACCGCCGCCACGGCCAGCCCAGGCTTCCAGGCCCACGTCCATACCGGGGGCCTGCCACGCTCCACGGCTGGCGGTGACTCCGCGGGCGGCGGCACGCGCTCTTCCGCGAGGGACTCCAGCTCCATCGCGGCCTGCGCCGTCGTGCCGCGTGCCTCCGGAGCCTCCGAGAGCAGGCGCAGAATGAGCTCCCGCAGGCGAGGCCCCACCCGCGGGTTGCTCTACAGCAGGGGCCTGAAGTCGGGGCGGATGAGGTGCCAGTAGCCCTCTTCGTCCTCCTGCGTGTCCACCGGCGGCGGGTACTGGCCCATCACGAGGCGAAAGGCCGTTACGCCCAGCGCATACACGTCATCCGCCGCCGCGGGCGGGTAGTAGCCGTTGGGGTGGCGCCCCAGGCTCATCTCGAAGCGGCAGGCCTGGGGCGACAGGTACTCCGGAGTGCCCGGAGGCAGTGACTGCCAGGTGAGCCGAGCCGCCCCCTCGAAGTGGCCCGAGCCGAAGTCGATGAGCACCGGCACGTTGTCGGACAATTGCACCAACACGTTGTCGCCCTTGACGTCGCGGTGCACCACCCCCGAGGCGTGCAGCGCTTCCAGGGTGCGAGAGAGCCGCGCCAGCATCCGGCACATGTCCTGAGTCGAGGCCGCGTGCTGCTGGGCCCAGGCGTACAGAGGCGTGCCTTCCACCCACTCCATGACGAGAAAGGCGTACTCATCCCCGGAAGGGTGGCGCACCACGCCCGAATCCAGCAGCCGGGGAACACCCGGCAGGCTCAGGCGCGCGAGCAATCGCGCCTCGCGGCCAAAGCGCAGAGCCCACGGGGACAGCGACACCTTGAGCGCCACGGGCTCCGGGCGCTCCGGGTCCATGCTCACCGCGCGGTAGACGGCACCGAAGGCGCCCTGGCCGTGCAAGGCCTGAACGCGCCACGCTCCTACCTGCGTACCTGGGGGAAGTGGGTGCAAGGGTTCCTCTCAGGCTTCGTCTACCGCGACGGCGGTGCCTTGGCGAGGAAGCTGGACGAGGGGCGCCAGCCGATGGAGCGCATCAAGGAGGAGTCCGCAAGCCCGTGATTGACGGCATCGCATGGCGCCCCTGTACTCTCGGGTGGTGCTCCTGACGCGCGGGAGCCAGGGCCAGGAGGCTGCCGATGCCGCGCTCGAGAGTCGTGGTGCTGTGTCTGCTGCTCGTAGGGTGCAGCACCTCCACGCGGAGCGTGGTCCGCTTGGACACAGGCCAGGGCGAGCCCCTGGTCCACACGCCGCGCCGAGGCGTGGAGCCGGTGGCGCTGAGCGAGAAGGAGTTCAGGAAGGCGGTGGCGCAACAGGCCCCCGCTGTGCCCGGGGTGGAGCGGCCCCTGGAGCACGCCCGGCGGCTGTTCGGAGTGCCGGAGCGAAGCGGCTGGTACCGCTACGAGGGCCATGAAGGAGGAGCTGGCCCAGCTGGTGAGCCCCCAGGCGGTGGTGGCCACAGTCGTCGGTGGGCTGACCATGTACGCCATTTTGCTCGCGCTGCCTGAGCCGGTGAGCAAGGGCGTGGCGGCGCTGATGACGCTGGGGGCCATGGCCTACCTGGGCTGGGACACGGTGTGGCGGCTCATCGACGGGTGGCTGGTGTTGATGAAGGAGGTGGACCAGGCCACCACCTTCGAGGGCCTCGCAGCCGCCGGAGAGAAGTTCGGGCAGACGATGGGGGAGAAGGCGGCGCGAGCTTTCGTCATGCTGGGCACGGTGGCGTTGGGGAACACGGCTTCGGGCATGGCGACGACGCTGCCGAAGTTGCCTGGGGCCGGGCAGGCGGCGGTGGTAGCCGAGGCGCAGCTGAACCTGCGCTGGACAGCGCCAGCGTTGGCGCAGGTGGAGTCGGTGGCGCTCGGCGCCGAGGGCGTCACCCTGGCGCTGGCCCCCAACGCCGTGGCCATGGCGGCGCGCGGCGGCTCAGACGCCAAGGCTGGAGCGAAGGCTGCGCCGCCCAGCTCCGGTGGCCCGGGGAAGTGGGTTCAGGTAGACGAGTACATGTCCGAGAGCGCCCGGACCTATCAAGCCCAGAGGACAGGGGCTCCCTCGGACTTCGCGTACCGCGTGAAGCGGGGAGACGTTGAGGTCAAGGCCACCGGGTACGCGAAGTGGATCGACGAGCAGCTTAACTTTCGCAAGATATTCGAGGGACGCGACAAACTGCTTGAGCAGGCGAGGCGCCAATTCGAAATCGCCAGAGGAACACCCATCCGGTGGATCGTCGCTGAAGAGAAACTCGCAGGTGCACTCAAAAGGCTGTTCAAGGCTAACGGTCTCGAAGACATCGAGGTCGTCCATGTTCCCCCGGCCCCGTGAGGAGCAGCAGTCCGATGATGGAAACGTATTACGCTGGCTCCTATTGGCTCGCCCGGCGTGAATCCGCTGAGGCTTGCGCACGGCGCGCAGAGCGTTTCTTTCACCTCCTCGCGCGCTGCGACCCGGCGTGGACCCGGTGGTATCAGACGGCAAATTCCTTCGAGGAAGCACGCCAACGCCGGTTCACGACGGATTCGGCGAACTTCCAAAAGCTGTTCGCACAGAAGAAGCATCAGATCGGCGATGGCTTCACTTTCCACTTATGGACAGGTGACAACCTGGACGAGACGTCCGGCGTTGACGGAGCGTGTGGTTCAGCTGACCCCTGGTTTCGACCTTGCTGCGTGCTCACCCCTCATGCTGAAGGTCCCATCATGGAGCGGGTGCTGACCGCACCCGTCATGACCGAGGTGCTGCGAGCCATGGCAATTGCCTGGGATCCAGAGTGGGCAGTGGCCACCTCTCACGAGCACCGCGACCGTGTGACGGAGAAAGCGAAGCCGGGCACCTTCGTGGGCTGGGTGATGTACTTCTCGCGGCTGCGCGGCACGGTGCCCCCACTGCCTGCTCCCGTGCGCATCGAACCCGTGGCGGACCAGGGCACCCTCGTCATCCTCACCCCCGAGCGGTTCACCGCCTCCAACCCGGAGCACGTCGCGCTGGCCGCGCGCGTCCACGAGCTGCTGGACCGGGCTGGGCTGCTGCGGCCGTTGCAGCCCTGGCCGGCGGGGTGACCGCATGGCCGTAGCGTCAGGGGCGCTCTGGGGCCAGGTGCTCCAGGCGCAGCGCTGTCTACCGCGCTGTCCGCATGGGCCGCGACGGCGGTGCCTTGGCGAGGAATCTGGACGATGGGCGGCGAGGACACCGGCAACGATGTGGCCACAGCACTGAAAGCCTGGGAGGAGCACAAGGAGGCCATCGAACGGGAGGAGGCTCAGGAAACACCGGGGTGAGGCCGGGCTGACGGGTGGCCCTCGAGCGCTTTCCCTTTGAGAAAGGGCCCGGCTCAGCGCCTGCCGGTGAATCGCGACGCAATGTACGTACAGCCGCCCGTTTCCGTGAAGCCGTGCTTGCGGATGACGTTGCCGAACGTTTCGGAGACCTGGAGGAGCAGATCGATCACCTCGAGGCGCGGCAGAGCAAGGAGCGCTTCGAGTGAGGACTGAGCGATGCCCTCGCCGCTCAGCGTGACGTCCCGGAGCGAGCTGGCGGCCGGAGCGTGCGCGATGACGGCGGCCATGTCCTGCTGCGGCCCACCGAGGAGCGCCACCGTCTGAAGCGAAGGCGCCGCGGCGAGCAGCGCTTCGGCACCGTCCCGGGTGAGCGGGTTCAGGCCGACGATGGCCAGCCGCTCGAGCCGAGGCAACCACGGAGCACGGGCGATGATGCTCGCCGCGGTGTCATCCACCCGCGCGCTGGAGAGCTCAAGGTCCCGAAGCTCGGGGAACGCGGCGTCCGCGAGCGCCTGCGCGGACTCAGCGTTGAACAGCACATTGTCCAGCCGCAGCCGCCGCAGCCGTGGGGCTTGCATGCGCATGTAAGGCGCGCCCGGAAAGTCCGCGGGCGCCCGTCCCGCCAGAGACAGCTCCTCCAGCGCCGGGAAAGGCCCACTCCCGAGCGTCTCGGCCTCGGTCGAGCCCTGGAGCCAGAGCACACGCAGTCGCGAGGCCAGCGGACCGCGAAGCATCGCCGCGATGGACGCGGCTCGCTCGATGGGACCGATAGACACCTCGTCCAGCACCGGCAGGCCGGTGGCATTGCCGAGCGCGAGCGCCAGCGCATCGAACTTCCCGCTGCCGATGAGGAGCTTGCGCAGGCTGGCGAGGGTGGGTGAGCTGGCGAGCGCCTCCGCGGACTTCTGATCGAGGCTCCCACCCGCCAGTCCCAGCTGAAGGCTCTTCAGCTGACCGGCGTGCTCGCTGCGCGCGAGCTTGCCCAGGCCGGGAAGGTGCGTGGCCTCCACCTGCAGGTGCTGAATCCTGCTCAGGCCCGGGCATGCGGCCAGGGCATCGAGCCCGTCGCGCAGGTACAGCTTTCGCACGGGTGCGAGCCTGGCGATCGCGTCGGCGTGCTGGGCAAAGTCCCGGCCGCTCAGCTCGAGCTCCTCGGGGAACCCCCGCTCGAATGAACGCACGCGCGCATACCGCAGGAGCTCCCAGGACCACTCATCGAAGCTGAACTTGAGGGCACTCCACACGCGTGGACCGAGATAGCGCACGCGGGGATGCCGGTCCGGGAGGCGCGCGAGCTCGCATTGCTGGTGGATGAAGCGGGCGCGCGTCTTGTCATCGGTGAGCGCGTCGGCGTAGGCAAGCCGCGGAGCATCGTCGTCTGGCGCGGCGAGGACCGCATCGAGCAGGCGCCTCAGGTCCGCATCGGAGGCCCGGGGACGGTCATTCTCCAGCTCGGCGGGCAAGGGCTCCTGAAGGACGCTCTGGCGGATGGCGCGCAGCCGCTCGATGCCACGCTGTCCGCCGAAGTATCGCCCTTCAATCTGCTCGCGGAGGCTGGTCGTCTCGTCAACCGGAGCTCCCATCATCCGCGCGAAGGCCACCATCTGGTCATAGGAGGCCCTGGCGTCAGGAAGGTCATTCTCGAGGGCGGCGAGTGTCGCGTCGAGGTCGACTGCTCCGTCGACGAGCACGCAGAGCTCGGCGATCCGCCGTTCCCCAGGCCAGGTGAACCCGAGCGCCTTGATGCGTTGCACCGGAACGATGAGGTGGCCCTCACGCGGCTCGGGCCAGGCGTGCGGCCCCGGTCGCGCCTGGGGATGCGTGGAGAGGAGCGCGAGCGGAGCCTCGTTGAACCGCGCGGGCCGCACGGTGTCATCGCGCGTCCAGGTTCTGCCCTCGTCGCGGCTGAGCCAGGACGTGGAGTACTCGTAATACTCGAGGCCGCCCTGGTGCTCGTGCACGGTGCGGATCCACACCAGGAAGCCCGCCTCGGGCAGCCGGTGCAGGGTGACCTCGCCCCACCACGCGCGGCTGCCCTCGAGGTTGAAGCCAGCTTCCTCATAGGCATGCACTTCGGCGCCGACGAGCGGGCACCGCGTGCCATCAGCGAGGACCACCACCACCCCTGCCTTGTCACGATCCAGGCGCACCATGGGCCAAAGGTACACCGCCCCACTCAGGGGCGCTCGGGGGCCAGGTGCTCCAGGCGCAGGCGGATGTCCACGAAGTGGTAGGGCGCCCAGGGCCCGGTGTACTGGAACGTCAGCAGCTCGAAGCGCGCGGCCAGAGCCCGCAGCTTCGCGTCGAAGGCCGGCTCGCGCTCGCGCGCCACCAGGAAGGCGGCGTTGAGGATCATCCGCTCGCCCAGCGGACTCACCTCGCGCACCGCCACCGCCATGGGGCGCAGCGCCTCCACCAGCGCGTGCGCGTCATGCGCCGCCCGCTCCCGCAGGGCCACCTCCAGCCGCCGCTCGTACTCCAGGCGGTTGGGGCTGCCGGGGGGCTCCTCCTTGAAGCGGCTCAGCTCCGGATCCCGCGTCTCGAGCTCGCGCGCCACCCTGTCTCTGTCCCACAGCACCTTGAGGCCCAGCTCCACGTGGCCCTCCAGCCGCGTGAGCACTCCGCTGAAGGCCTCGTACGCGGAGCTGAGCAGCTCCGCCACGTCGTCGCGCGTGCGCAGGGTGATGCCAAACGCCATGGGCAGCAGCGTGTGCTCGCGCATCACCGCTTCCTGCACCCGCTGGTGGGCCAGCACGTTGTCCCGCGTCGGGTCCGGCACGCCCAGCGGCCCGTCCGACACCACCGCCGCCAGCCCCTGGTGAGACACGGTGCTCACCCGGGCCGGGGGCACCCCAAGCCCGATGGCGCCAAAGGTCAGGTCCTTCTCCGTGCGCAGCACCCCGTACACGTACACGCCGCGCCCCGACGCAGACACCATCAGGGGCTCTGGCAGGGGCCGGGGCTCGGGCACGGCGACCGGCCTGGGCGCGGCGGGCGGCGGCTCGGGCTCGCTGGGCGTGGGGGGCTTCGGGGTGCGGGAGCCACCCTTGCGGCTTGGTGGTCGGGTCATGGCGGTCAGCCCTTACCGTGCCACGGCGCTCTTGCGCGTGGCCAGCACCCGCTTCACTTCCTCTACGAGCGCGTCGGGAAGGCACGGCTTGATGACGAACGAATCACAGCCCACGCTCTGCACGCCTCCGGGCTGATCATTGAGCGAGTGCCCGGTGAGCGCCACCACGGGGATGGCGCGCGTGCGCTCGTCGCCCTTGAGCCGGCGCGTGGCCTCCCACCCGTCGATGACGGGCAGCGACAGGTCCATCAGGATGATGTCCGGGCGCAGCGCGAAGGCCTGCTCCAGCGCCTCGGCGCCATTGGTCGCCTGGGCCACCCGGAAGCCGGAGAACTCCAGGTACTCCGCGTACATCTCCCGGGCATCCTGGTAGTCGTCGACCACCAGGACGAGCGGCTTGTCTGCGTCCGCTGGAGAGTTCGTCATGTACTCCTCGTGCGTCGCGGTAGGTGCAGCGTAAAGGTGGAGCCCTGCCCCAGCGTGCTCTGGAGGGTGACACGGCCGCCCATCATCGCCGCCAGGCGCCGGCAGATGGACAGGCCCAACCCCGTTCCACCGTAGGCCCGCGTGGGCGAGCTATCCACCTGCTGGAAGTCCTCGAAGATCTTCTCCTGGTGCTCCGGTGCGATGCCGATGCCGGTGTCCTTCACCGCCACCGTCACCATGGAGGTGCCCAGCTCGTACTCGGCCACCACCTGCACCGAGCCCTCGTGGGTGAACTTCAGCGAGTTGGACAGGAGATTGAGGACGATCTGCTTCACCTTCTGCCGGTCGCTGTGCACCTGTGGCAGCTCGGAGGCCAGCGAGGCGCTCACCGCCAGCTTCGTGCGGGCGACGATCGGATCGAGCTCCGCCATCACCTCCTGGACGAGCTCCGGCAGCTCGAAGTCCGTCAGGTTGAGCGGCATCCGCCCCGCCTCGATGCGGGTGATGTCGAGGATCTCGTTGATGACCTGCAGCAGGTGCCGGCCGTTGGAGTCGATGCGCTGCAGGTTGCGCTTCTGCTGGGGCGTCATGTCTCCGGACACGCCCTGCAGCAGCATGTTGGTGTAGCCGAGGATGGCGTTGAGCGGCGTGCGGAACTCGTGCGACATGTTGGCCAGGAACTGAGACTTGGCGGCGGAGGCCTGCTCGAGCTGCAGGGCCTGGCGGCGCAGCTTCTCGTTCTGCTCGGCCAGCTCGGCGGTGGCCGCGTGCACCTTGGCCTCCAGCTCGCTCGAGGCCTCCTGCAGCTGCGCCAGCAGCCGCGCCTTCTCGCGCGCCTCGGTGCGGTCCTGCAGCAGGGTGACGATGGAGGTGGTCTCTCCCTGGTCCGACAGCACCTTGCTGGCCACCGCCTCCATGGGCAGGGACTCGCCGGTGGCGGGGTCGACCAGCTGCAGCTCGGCGCGCCAGCGCCGCGCGCTGCCGTGCGACAGCAGGTGCGAGAGGAACGAAGAGAAGTGCGCGTTGTTGGTGCGCGAGCGGCGCAGCAGGGCCTCGCCGCTGTCGGGCGGCAGGGCGAAGAGCCGCTCGGCCGGATCATTCATCAGCACCGTGCCGCCGGCGGGATCGGTGAGGATGATGGGCTCGGCCACCGAGTCGAGGATGAGATCCAACCGCAGGCGCTCCGAGCGGGCCTCCTGCTCGCTGGCGCGCAGCCGCCGGTAGCTCTCGCCCAGCGCCTGGGTGGCGCGGCCCAGGTCCGTCACGTTGCGCAGCACGCACACCACGCCGGGTGGGCCGTCGGCATCACGCGCCGCGGTGACGACCAGCTCGAACAGCAGGTCCGTGCCCTCCACCGGGTCCACCAGGGACAGGTCCCTGCGGCGCAGCAGCGAAGCGCCGCCGGTGGCGGAGCTGGCCAGGCAGGTGAGAAACAGGCGCTGGTTGAGCTCCACGGCGCGGCGGTGGCCCTCGCTGTCGCCCGGGCCGGTGATGAGCAGCTGCCGCGCGCGGGCGTTGGCGATGAGCAGCTCGCCTTCGCTGCTGGTGAAGAGAATGGGGTCCGTCACCGCGTCCAGCAGCCGAGAGAGCAAGGCACGCTCGTGGCTGGGTGCCAGAGGGCCCAGCTCGGAGCGCGCGGTGTTCTCCGGCGCGGAAGATGGCGGTAAGGGGGCGGCGGACGGCAAGGCTCTACGCTCCGGTCCCGCTCTTTCCAGGGGATACAAGGGGGTGCTCCAAGTAGGTCTCCACGGATTGCACGGTAACGCGCAGCTGTCCCACGGGGGGCCTGGGGCCCGTCATCGCGGAGCGAGGCCAACCCTCCACCCGGATGCCTTGATCCAGCACCCGGTCCAGGATGTCGACGATGCTCGTGTTTCCAGGGTTTCGTGCGACAGGCATCCTGCGCTCCTGGCGGTGAGAGTCCCGAGCCCCTCTTCTTAGCGCGCCGCCGCCTCGGGGCAGCAGGCTTTCCGCCGCAACTGCACGAATAAAGAACACCTGACAAGGGGCTCTGTTGCCTCGCGTACACCGCTGTCCGTCCGTGGTGGGAGGGCAAGCAGGCATCCAGGCTGGACGGCGTGCCTTACACGCCCGGGAAGCCATCCATAGCCTTGGTCCATGAAGGATGAGCGGATCCACAAGTCGCTATGGACGACGACGGCGCCTGGGCGGGAGTTCCCGGCGCTGGCGGGGGATCTGGCGGTGGACGTGGTGGTGGTGGGCGGCGGCATCGCGGGGCTGACCACCGCATGGCTGTTGAAGCGGGCCGGCAAGAAGGTCGCGGTGCTGGAGATGCACCGGCTGCTCACCGGACAGACCGGGCAGACGACGGCGCACCTCACCGAGCTGCTGGACACCCCGTACTCCACGCTCATCTCGGACTTCGGGGAGAAGGGGGCGCGGATGGCGGCCTCCTCCAGCCGGGCGGCCATCGAGCAGATCGCCACGTTGATTGACGAGCTGGGCGTGGACTGCGGCTTTCAGCGCGTGCCCATGTTCCGCTACGCGGAGACCGAGGACGAGCTCCGGGACTTGAAAGAGGAGATCGAAGCGGCCAACGAGGTGGGGCTGCTGGCCCGGTTCACCCAGGATGTGCCGCTGCCCTACCCGGTGAAGGGCGCGCTGCGGTTGGATGATCAGGCCTTCTTCCACCCGCGCCGCTACCTGCTGGCGATGGCCGAGCAGATCGACGGCCAGGGCAGCTTCATCTTCGAGGACACGCGGGTGCTGGAGGTGCATGACGGCACGCCCTGCCGCGTCGTCACCCAGCGCGGCACCGTGACGGCGCGGGACGTGGTGGAGGCGACGACGACGCCGCTCAACCGCCTGTTCATGCACACCAAGCTCTACCCGTACCGCACCTACGCGGTGGCGGCGCCGCTGGAGCGGCCGCTCGAGGCGGGCCTGTATTACGACAGCCAGGATCCGTACCACTACATCCGGCCGCAGCGCGTGGACGGGGTGGACTACCTCATCGTCGGCGGCGAGGACCACAAGGTGGGCCACGAGGAGCAGACGGACAAGCACTTCCAGGCGCTCGAGGCGTACACGCTGCGCAACTTCCCCGTCTCGAAGATTACGCACCGCTGGTCCGGCCAGGTCATCGAGCCGGCGGACGGGCTGGCGTACATCGGCCGCAACAGCGCCTCCACGCACACGTGGGTGGCCACGGGCTTCTCGGGCACGGGAATGACGTGGGGCACCCTGTCGGCGATGATCCTCTCGGATCTGATCCTCGGGAAGCAGAACCCGTACGCGGCGCTCTATGAGGCCACGCGCGTGAAGGTGAAGGCGGGGGCCAAGGACTTCGTCCAGGAGAACGCGGACGTGGCGTTCCGCTTCGTCGTGGACCGGCTCTCCCGGCCCGACGCGCGCAAGCTGTCCGAGGTGGCGCCCGGCGAAGGGAAGATTCTCGAGGTGGACGGGCAGAAGGTGGCCGTCTACCGCGAGGAGAGCGGCACCTGTCACGCCGTGTCACCTGTGTGCACGCACGTGGGCTGTCACGTGCACTGGAACAACGCCGAGCGCTCGTGGGACTGCCCGTGCCACGGCGCTCGCTACAGCCCCACCGGCAAGGTGCTCAACGGGCCTGCCGTGAAGGACCTCGCCTCCAAGCCGCTTCCGGCCGAGGCATCGAACTCACCCACCACCCACGGAGAGAAGCCATGAACGCGATCGATCTGCTCATTGAACAGCACGAAGAGGTGGAGAAGCTCTTCAAGCGCTTCGAGAAGCTCGGGGATGACGCCAACGGAGAGCGCCGTGAGCTCTTCATCATGATCGCGGACCGGCTGTCCGCGCATGCCACCATCGAGGAGGAGTACTTCTACCCGGCGATGAAGGCGGCCCGCACGGAGGACAAGCTGCTGGAGGCGTTGGAGGAGCACCTGGCCGCCAAGCGCATCCTCGCGGACCTGCTCGAGATGGAGCCGGACGATGAGACCTTTACCGCGAAGATGAAGGTGCTCCACGAGAACATCGAGCACCACGTGGAGGAGGAGCAGGAGGATCTCTTCCCGAAGGCGAGGAAGCTGCTGTCGGACGACCAGTTGCTGGCGCTGGGCGTGCAGATGATGACGGAGTTCGAGGAGCTGATGCAGACCGAGCCCCGCAACGAAGTGCCGATGCAGACGGACACCGCAGCGCCCATCTAAACGGTACGTGCGGCGGGCGTGCGTGGGTGGCAGCATGGCCTGACCATGCCCGCCGCTCCGCGCGCCGCCAGCCGTGTCCCGCCGCTCCCCGAGGCCTTCACCCCGGGGGCGCGGCGCGCGTTGACAAGAGCGGATCCCACGCTGGCGGCGATGATGCGGCGGGTGGGGCCCTTGCGGCTCCAGCTGCGCCCGCTGCACAGCCCGTTCTCGGCGCTGGCCGAGTCCATCGTCTACCAGCAACTGCACGGCCGCGCGGCGGCCTCCATCTTCGCCCGGCTGAGCGAGCGGGTAGGGCAGGGAAAGCACTTCACGCCCGAGTCGCTGCTGGCCACGCCCGAGCCCGCGCTGCGCGAGGCGGGGCTGTCAGGGGCGAAGGCCGCGGCGCTCAAGGACCTGGCCCTCAAGACACAGGCGGGCGCGGTGCCCACGCTGGCCCAGGTGCGGCGGCTGAGCGACGCGGAGCTGATCGAGCGCTTTACCCAGGTGCGCGGCATTGGCCAGTGGACGGTGGAGATGCTGCTCATCTTCCGGCTGGGGCGGCCGGACGTGCTGCCGGTGGATGACTACGCCATCCGCAAGGCCTTTGGCCGGCTGGTGGGGCTGAAGGAGTCACCGCGCCCGCGCGAAGTGCTCGAGTACGGAGAGCGCTGGCGGCCCTGGCGCACGGTGGCGAGCTGGTACCTGTGGCGCTCGCTGGAGCTGCCCGAGGTTCAGGAGGCGCCCAGCGGCGAGGTGTCCAGCGAGCCCCACTCGCGCCAGGCGCGGAGCAGCAGGGCGCGCACCTCCTCGGGCAGCACGGCGCGAAAGTCCCGATAGAAGGGCTGCAGCGTCTCCACGGCGCTGGGCTGCAGGGGGCAGACGATGTCATCGAAGTCGGCCGCGAGCAGGAACAGGCTCTCGCGGGTGCCCACCGGCGCCGCGGCGATCAGCTCCCGGGCGCCGGCGCGCCGCAGCAGCCCCGAGGCCTCATGGAAGCGCTTGCCAGCCACCACCCCCTCGCTCACGAGGATCACCCTGCGCCCCGAGATGAAGGGCGGCATCGCGGCGGGCCGCAGCAGGTGCACCCGCTGGCGCAGGCGGCGCCAGCTCTGGGCGGTCGCCTCACGGATGCCCTCCTCCGAGAGGCCCAGCGCGTTGATGACGGGCTCGTGTAGCTGCTGCACCGGAGGCCACCCCAGCAGGCCCAGTGGGGCGTCATTGCCGGGCAGGACAATGGGCTCGGCGAAGCACAGGTCCAACGGCGTCCCGAGCGAGCAGGCGACCTCGAACGCGAGCGGCACTCCCCCATTGGGAATGGCCAGCACGGTGACGTCGGACTTCCCCGCGTAGTGCGAGAGGGAGCGCGCGAGCACTTCACCCGCGTGAGTGCGGTTCAAGAAGGAAGGGGCCATTCGAGCGGAACGTGCGTTGCGCGCTAGCTGTCTGCAAATCGCAGCGGCCCGCCCGCACGCCCTGGCACCGGCTGGGGGAGGGCTGGCGCGTTATTGCTCCGAGTACCAGGCGTCCTCACTCCTTGAGGGAAAAGGAGCTTCGCCCATGCGCGCACTGACCTATCAGGGTCCCTACCGGGTCCGGGTGGACAACAAGCCTGATCCGGAGATCGAACACCCGCAGGACGTCATCCTGAAGGTGACGAAGGCGGCCATCTGCGGCTCGGACCTGCACCTGCTGCACGGCCTGGTGGCGGACACCCGCGTGGGCTGCACCTTCGGCCACGAGTTCACCGGCGTGGTGGAGGACATGGGCCGCGAGGTGAAGCGCCTGCGCAAGGGCGACCGGGTGGTGGTGCCCTTCAACATCTCGTGCGGCGGGTGCTTCTACTGCCAGCGGGGGCTGACGGCGCTGTGTGAGAACTCGAACCCGGCCAGCGACGTGGCGGCGGGCGTGTACGGCTACTCGCACACCACGGGCGGCTTCGAGGGCGGCCAGGCGCAGTATGTGCGCGTGCCCTACGCGGACGTGGGGCCGATGAAGATCCCCGATGACATGGATGACGAGTCGGTGCTCTTCCTCAGCGACATTCTGCCCACCGGCTACCAGGGCGCGGAGATGGCGGAGATCAAAGGCGGGGACACGGTGGTGGTGTTCGGCGCGGGCCCGGTGGGGCTGTTCGCCATGCAGTCGGCGTGGCTGATGGGCGCCGGGCGGGTGATCGCGGTGGACCACGTGCCCTACCGGCTGGAGTTCGCCGAGCGCTACGCGAAGGTGGAGACGGTGAACTTCAAGGAGGTGGGGGATGTGGTGCACCACCTGCGCGAGCTGTGCGGAGGGCGGGGGCCCGACTCGTGCATCGACGCGGTGGGCATGGAGGCGGACGGCTCGCTGATGCACAAGGTGCTGGGGCTGGGGCTGAAGATGGAGGCGGGCTCGCCCACGGCGCTCAACTGGTGCATCAGCACGGTGCGCAAGGGCGGCACGGTGTCGATCATCGGCGTGTACGGCCCGCCGTGGAACATGATCCCGATCGGCGTGGCGATGAACAAGGGGCTGACGATGCGGATGAACCAGTGCAACGTGCGCCGGTACATGCCGCACCTGCTGGAGCACATCCGCGCGGGGAGGGTGGATGCCAAGGGCATCATCACCCACCGCTTCTCGCTGGAGGATGCGCCGCACGCCTACCACCTGTTCGCCGAGAAGCGCGACGGCTGCGTCAAGTGCGTGCTGGATCCCCACGCGGCACCTCACGCCAAGGCCTGACGAGGAGAGGAAACGCTCATGCACGATCCAAAGACGATCAGAGGGTGGGGCGCGGATCTGGATCCGCGGCGGCGGCCGGGAGTCCCGATGGAGGAGAGGGATCCGCATCCGCGGGCGGGGGCGCAGGCGCCCATCGAGCCGCAGCAGACGGGCCAGCCGGTAACCCATGCGCACGGGGGGCTGCCGAAGATGCCACCGGTGTACGGCACATCGATTCCGCCCAAGGGGCTGAGCGGGGTGCTGCGCAAGGTGGCGTACGGGTACCCGGACCACTGGGTGCGGCACTGGATGGTGCTGCTGGTGGCGGACCGGGTGGACGTGTGGGAGCACCGCCTTCGGAGGGGGCTTCCAGTTACCGCGGGCCTTGCGACGGTCCTCGGCCTCGGAAGCCTGACGTTCAAGGCGCTCCGGCGTTAGGGGGCCGGTTCAATGCGTCGAACTCCGCGACGGCATCGAAGAACCTGTGAATGGCCGCGAGGTGATTGCCTCCGCAGTCCTCCAGGTACTTCTTTGCCCAGCCGCCTCCCGCGGGGAACTCCTGCTTGACGTCCCGCAGCCAGTCAACGAACTCCACGTAACGCTGATCGCCGCGATGCTGGCAGTACAGGGTGAAATGGAGCCCGTCGACGAAGCCGAGCAGGGAATGGACGTCGACCCGGCCGAAGAACATCTCGGGCATGGCACCCTGCTGGAACTGCTCGCGCACGAAGAGCAGGATGTCCAGCGTGGACGGTGTCTCATGCTTCCAGGCTTCAGGGGGCCGAATCGAGCTCATGGCATGGTCACCGTCTTGAGGACGAGAGCTCCTGCATAGTGGAGCTGCTTCACGTATTCCGCTTCGCTCATTCCGGCCGGGCCAGTGAACGCGTCATAGATCTTTGCTCCGTGACGAACCGCTGTGTGGGAGTTGTTGTCGGACATCAATATCCGGCTCTGCCACGAGAGGTAATTGCCCCCGGTACTGGAGATACGGACATACTGGGACTGCCCACCCAAGAAGCTGAAGCCCTCGTAGATGTCCTTGGCGACACGCACGCAGGGGCCCGCGACCCGATTCACGGTGTTGAACGCTGCTTGGAAGGACTGCAGGGACTTGGGAACTGTCTGGGCTCCGCTCTCGGCCTGCCACAAGGCAATGGCCCCAGCCGTGTCACCTCTCGCGAGCGCCGCCAGTAACTTCAGCCTGAGCGAGTCAGGGTGAGCCTCTGCGGGAGATGCCAGCATCACCGCGCAAAGCTGCATAATGAAGACAGGCCAACGCATGGCTCTGCTCCACCTATGGGCCTTCATGAGGTGAGCACTTTCCGTTGTTGCCTCATGGGCAGCAGCAACAGCAGGAAGGCCACGGAGAGCACCGCGCCCAGGAGGAAGACCTGGGCGTAGCTCCAGCCCGCGTCATCCCGCAGCACTCCGGCCACCGGGCCGATGGGCAGCTTGCCCAGCAGCTCGATGGCCGCCAGCAGCGTGAAGTGGACCGCGCCGATGCGCCGGTCCACCCGCGACATCATGAAGGCGAACATCGCCGTGGTGAGCGCGCCGCCGAAGAACTCCTCCGCCAGGGTGACGCCGATGAACAGCTCCTGTGTTGGCCCCCAGTGCGCGAGCAGCCACCGCCCGAAGAGCGGGAACACCCGCAGCGTGGCGGTGAGCCCCACGGCGCCCAGCAGCGGCATGCGCGTGGCCAACAGCCCGCCTATCGCCGAGCCCACCAGCGACGCCACCGTGCCCCACGTGCCCGACCACTGGCCAATCTGCGGCAGCGTGTAGCCCGCGTCGACGAGGAAGGGCTTGTAGAGCACGTCCGACAGGGACTCGCCCAGCTTGTACGTGCCGATGAAGAGCAGCATCCAGCCGGTGCCAGGCAGCAGCAGCAGGCTCTTGAGCCGGCCGAAGATCTCCCCCCACTCCATCCGCACTGCCGCGCTGAGCTGCGTGCGCACCGGCTCGTGCGAGGCCATCGTCACCGCGATCGCCACCACCACGATGGCCGCCATCGCCAGGAACAGGCCCCGGAAGCCGATGTGCTCGGTGGCCCAGACCAGCAGCCCGCCTCCCGTGAGCGCACCCAGCTTGTACCCCACCACCTGCACCGCGTTGCCCCAGCCCAGATCGTGCGCCTGCAGCAGGTCCACCGCGAGCCCATCCACGGCGATGTCCTGCGTGGCCGCGAAGAGGTTCATCAGGAACACGAGCGCGAACAACTGGGGAAGCAAGGACTGCCCCACCATGAACGAGGCGCCAAGGCAGGCCACGGCGATGCCCACCTGCATCGGGATGATCCACGACTTGCGTGCTCCGAAGCGCTTCGAGCCGTACCGCTCCACCAGGGGCGCCCACAGCGGCTTGAGCAGCCACGGCAGCCCCAGTACGACGCCCAGGACCGTAATGGCCTTCAGAGACATGCCCTGCGAGCGCGCATACGCGCCCATCGCCCCCGTCTGCAGGCCGAAGGGCAGGCCCTGGACGAAATAGAGCATGCCCAACAGCCCGAGCTTCGGGGCGGGGAGCTTCAAGCAGGGCTCGGGGGCATGAATGGCATCCAGAGACCTATTATCGTGACAGGCCATGGAGAGGCCATCACTGGAAAACCTGGAGACGCCCGCCGCTCTCGTCGATCTGGAGCGCGCCGAGGCCAACCTGCGACGCGTGGACACCTATGCACGCCAGCACGGCCTGCGCTGGCGGCCCCATACGAAGACGCACAAGGTGCCGGAGCTCGCCGCGCTTCAGCTCGGGGCAGGCGCCTCGGGCATTACGGTGGCCACGCCTCACGAGGCCGAGGTGATGGCCTCGGTCTCGGACGATGTCTTCCTGGCGTATCCCCCCGTGGGGGCCGCCCGGCTTGCCCGGCTGATGCGGCTTCCCGCGCGTGTCCGGCTCACGGTGGGGCTCGACTCGCGCGAGGCGCTCCTGGGCCTGAGCACCGCCGCCCGGCAAGCGGGGCGCAAGGTCGGCGTGTTGGTGGAGCTCGATCTCGGGATGCGGCGGGTGGGCGTGCAAAGCCCCACGGAGGCGCTCCTCCTGGCCCAGGAGATCGCCGCGACGCAGGGTGTCGAGTACCGCGGAATCACCTTCTACCCGGGCCATGTCCGCGCGCTGTTGAGCGAGCAGGACTCCGTGCTGGGCGCGCTGTCCTCCCGGCTCGAGGAGTTCGTGGGCACGTTGAGCCGGGCAGGCCTGCGGCCGGAGGTCGTCAGCGGTGGCTCCACGCCGACGCTCTGGCGCTCTCACGAGGTGCGGGGGCTGACGGAGATCCGTCCGGGTATCAACATCTTCAACGATCGCAACACCGCGGCGGTGGGGGCCTGTGGCTCGGACGAGTGGGCCTACTCGGTGCTGGCCACGGTGGTGAGCACGGCGGTGCCGGCTCAGGCGGTCATTGATGCGGGGTCCAAGGCCCTGGCGAAGGAGGAGGGGCTCGCCCCCGAGGGTGGCTACGGCGTGCTGCTGGAGCGGCCAGCGGTGGTGGTGCGAGGCCTCTCCGAGGAACATGGCCTGTTGGATCTCTCGGGCACGCAGTGGCGGCCTCGCGTGGGAGACCGGGTGCGGGTGGTGCCCAACCACGTCTGCGCCTCGGTGAACCTGCATGAGCGGCTCTGGGCCGTGCGGGGTGGAACGGTGGAGCGGGCCTGGAGTGTCACAGGCCGTGGATGGGGTGCACCACCATGAGCCTTGGCTCGCTGACATTGCTGTTCCTGCTCGCGGCCTCGCCCGCGCGCGCCGTGGAAGTCGAGGTGTTCGTGCCGCTCTGCGATGGGGCTCAGCTCGCCTGCGGCCGGGCGGGAGCAGGGGAGCCGCGCTCGCTGGAGGCCAACCTCTATTGGGGCGCGGCATACGGTGCCGAGCGGTACCTCAAGCGTGCACCCGGCTTCCAGGTACGAAGCCGGCAAGACGGCGCCGCTGACGCCCCGGTGCTCCGCGAGCTCGTGCTCGAGCGGACCGCGGGCCCCGGTGAGCGGCCGGTTCGGCTGCGGCTCAGGGCCTACGCCGGCGATCGCATCGATGACGCCCTGGAGGACTTCCTGCGCGCGGCCGCTGGAGGCAGCTCGGCGGATCTGCTGGTCTGGGCAGGGCATGACCGGCTCATGGACCGGCCTCCGCCCGAGCTGAAAGTCCCCGCTGGCGCCACTCCCCGGCCGGTCGCGGTCCTGGCCTGCGAGAGCGAGAAGTACTTCGGGCCGGTGCTGCGGGAGCTGGGAGTGCAGCCCGTCGCCCTCACCCGGAGCTTCATGGCGCCCGAGGCCTATCTGCTCGAGGCGCTCGCGGCGAGCGTCGCGAAGCACGGCCCCACGGCGCCGGGGCCGCTGCGCGCCGCGCTGGTGGACGCCTACGCCCGCTATCAGCGCATCACCCCCAGGGCGGCCGGAACAGTCTTCAGCAAGCTGGGCCCGGCTCAGGTGGTCGCGCCACCGCAGCTCGAGCCGGCCCCCGCCGTGCAGCCGAAGCAGTGACGGTCGGTGACGATCGCCCGCGCCTCCAGCTTCGCCCGATCGAAGTCACGGATGTGGCGCGGTGCTCCGGCCTCCACCGGCAGCTCGAGCATCTGGTTGAAGTCGCAGTCATAGAGCTGGCCATCCCAGCCCACCGAGAGCGTGTTGCGGCACATCACCCCTCGCGCCGCCACCGGGTTGAACGCCGTCACCAGCCGCTCCAGGTATGTCTCCAGATTGCCGGACTGCTCCAGCCACTCGAGGAACCGGCTGATGGGCATGTTGGTGATGGCGAACAGCACGTCGAACCGGATGCCGTGGTTCTTCAGCAGCTCGCGCTTCCACTCCGCTTCCAGCGAGGCCTGGCCCGAAGGCAGGAACGCTCCCACCGGGTTCGTCACCAGCACCAGGCGCAGGCCGCTCTTGCCGTCTCCATACCCCAGCGCGTTCAGCTTCTTGAGCGCGCGGATGGACTTCTCGTACACACCCTCGCCCCGCTGCTTGTCCGTGTTCAGCGCCCGGTAGTGGGGCAGCGAGCAGACCACCTCCACGCGGTGCCGGGCGAAGAACTCCGGCAGGTCCGCGTGTGGCGCTGTCTCGAGGATGGTCAGGTTGCAGCGGTCCATCACGTGACGGCCCAGCTTGCGCACCTGCTCCACCAGCCAGCGGAAGTGCGGGTTCATCTCCGGCGCCCCGCCCGTCAGGTCCACCGTGGGAATGTCCGTCGCCGCCAGCGCCGCCAGGCACTGCTCCATCGTCTCGCGGCTCATCACCTCGCGCCGGTCCGGCCCCGCGTCCACGTGGCAATGCCGGCACGTCTGGTTGCACATCTTCCCCAGGTTCATCTGGAAGATCTCCGTGCGCGTGGGGCGCAGCGGGTGCAGCCCCGCCCCCTCCAGGGCGGCGTCGAACTCACGCGGCAGCTTCAGCCGGTGCAGGGCCTCCAGCTGACTGGTACCCGAGGCCAGCGGCGAGCGGCGAGACAGCAGGGAAGGGGGCGTGTGGGTGGCCATGGCGAGAGCCTTACATGCCCACCTTGTCCACGTGGTTGCGCATCTGCACGCCGTGAACCAGCGAAGCGCCTCCCCGGATGGCCGCCGCCACGTGCACCGCCTCGGTCATCTGGTCCAGGTCCGAGCCCTTCTCGAGCGCGTCCTTGCTGTACGCGTCGATGCAGTACGGGCACTGGACGGCATGGGCCACCGCCAGGGCGATGAGCGACTTCTCGCGCGCCGACAGGGCGCCTTCGGCGAACACGGCGCCGTACCAGTCGAAGAACTTCTGCGCCAGCTCCGGCCGGTTCTTCCCCATGTCGGGGAACTTCGAGAGATCGTGCGAGTGGTAGTAGTGCGGGTGATCCATGGCGCGGCCTCCAGGCTTGCTGTGAGTACGTACGGTGAGGGTAGGGCGTTACGCCGGTGGGGCGAGCCGGGTGTGCTGCAGCACCATGGCCTCCAGCCGCTCGAGCGCCTTGTCCAGCACCTCCATGGGAGGGCCGAAGGACAGGCGCACGTACGTGCGGAAGCGCGAGGAGCGGGCGCGCCGCTTGCCGGGGTTCACGTCGAAGAACTCGCCCGGCACGCAGATGATCTTCTGCTCCAGCGCGGCCCGGAAGAAGTTCATGCCGTCATTGAGCGGCGGCGGCAGCCCCGCCAGGTTGCCCCACACGTAGAAGGTGCCGTCCGGCGCCCGGTCCGTGCGGATGCCCAGCCGCTCCAGCCGGGAGTGGAACCGGTCGCGCTTCTCGCGGAAGGACAGGTTGATGGCCAGCGTCTCGGCCACCACGTGCTTCTCGTCCAGCAGCGCCAGCGAGGCGCGCTGCAGCGGCCGGCTGCCGCCTCCATCCAGGAAGCTGCCCGCGCTGGATACCGCTTCGATGACCTGCTTCGGTCCGATCGTCCACGTCATGCGCCAGCCCGGGTAGCGCCAGTTCTTCGTGAAGCCGTCGAAGATGACCACCGGATCCTTGTTCACGTCCTCCACGTAGCGCGTGGCGCTCTCCACCGGCAGGTGCCCGGGGCGCCCCGTCCAGATGTAGTGCGAGTAGAACTCGTCGATCAGCAGCACGCACTCCTGCTCGCGCGCCACGCCCACCCAGCGCGCCAGCTCGTCGCCCTGCACCAGCTTGCCCGTGGGGTTGCACGGGTTGGAGAACAGCAGCGCGGACAGCCCGCGCCCCTGCACCTCGCGCCGCAGATCCTCGTGCGTGAAGGCGTAGCCGCGCTCGCCCTCCAGCAGGATGGGGATGGCCGTGAACGCCTTGAACACGTCCAGCAGCTCCTCGTACGCGGTGTAGTCCGGCAGGAAGTGGCCCAGGTTGATCTGGCCCAGGCTCGCCGCCGCCCGCGTGAGCGCCGCGCGCCCTCCGCCCGACAGGCACACGTTCTCCGCGCTGTACTGGCTGGGCATCCCCCGCCGGTACAGCCGGTTGTACAGGCTGGCAATCGCCTCGCGTGCCTCCCACAGGCCCGCCACCGGGGCGTACTCGAGATCATTCACCTCCACCGGCACGGAGGTGACTCGCGGCGGCGCGCCGGGCAGCTCCCCCGTGTCGGGCTGGCCCTGGCCCAGGTTGCACCAGTCCGGGTCGCCAGGCCGGTAGCCCCGGCGGCCCGCTTCGGTGGTGACATAGATGACGCCCGTGCGTGGCACGGAGCGGAACGCTGGAATGGTGGATTCGTCGCTCACGGCGCGCACCCTAGCGGAGCTTGAGCCCGCGCGCCGCTGTCTCGATCACTGAACGATGGGCACCGTCACCGGATCATTGTCGTCGATGACCAGCTCCATCTTCCCCAGCCGCCACAGCGTCGAGCTGAACGTGGCCTTCACCTTGCCACCGTCCGCCTCCTCCAGCAGGGCCTCGCCCTCCTTGGGCGCGTAGTCCCCCAACTCGTACAGCATCCCCGTGAAGGTGAGCCGGGTGGTACCCTCGGGGCCCGTCACCTGGCCCGGGCCGTCGAACACCAGCGAGGTGCCACCGATGATGGGCAGCCCGTCGCGCTTGCCCACCCGGCCATCCACCCGGTACGTGTAGCCGGGCTTTCCCGGCAGTGCGCCCTCCGCCAGCGCGAAGAAGCGCGACTCGTCGCCGCACGTGCCGTAGCCCACCTCGGCCTGCAGCCCCTTGCCGTTCACCTTCAGCTGGCGCAGGTCCGCCTTCACCTCCATGCGGTCCTCGCCTCCCGAGTACTTGAAGGCCGTCTGCCCGGTGACGGTCTGCTTGCGCACCTCGCAGCTCTGCCCGAACACCAGCACCACCGCGTCCGTGGTGGCATCCACCGCCTCGGTGCTCGCGGTGACGCACCCCACCTGCAACCGCGCCGACTCGGCCGCCTGGGACACGAAGCTCCTGCGAGGCTCGCCGCACGTGTACACCGGCAGGATGCCCAGCACCTCCAGCGCCGCGCGGGCCTGAGACGCCGCCGTCAGCCCCACTTCCACCTTGGCCCGGCCCGCGTCGATCTCCTCCTGCGAGGGCAGCTTCTCCGCGCACGCGGTGGATAGCAGGGTGAGGGCAGTCAACGAGAGGGCGCGGCGCATGGCTTGGGCTCCTGGGGGAGGTGAGCCCGCACTTTACGGCGGGCCCTCTTGCCTTGAGCAACCCCCATGCCCGGGTGCAAGCCCGCGAAACCACGGGCCCGCGTGCTCAGCAGCCGTGCACGGGTGAGCACCCGGCTGCACACCGGGCCCCAAAACAGCACGCCCCCCGGTGTCTCCACCGGAGGGCGTCAGGACTTCAGCACCGTGAGTGAGGCTTACGACTCCAGGCCCACCGCCGCCGCGTGGATGACGGAGGCGATGCGCACCGCGTCGTGCACCTGGTCCTCCGAGAGGCCGCCCTCGATGACGATCTTCTCGTGCGACTGCACGCACATCTCGCAGCCGTTGATGGCGCTGACGGCCAGGCAGACCAGCTCGAAGTCCACCTTGTTCGTCAGCACCTGGGCCAGACGGTTCATCCGCAGCCCCGGGCGCTTGGTCGTGTACGACTCCTTCGCGATCATGTGCCGGAAGCGGTAGTACACGTTGTTCATCGCCATCAGCGAGGCCGCGGCGCGCGCGTCCTCGATGACCGGCTCTGGGGTGGCCAGGGCCTTCTTCGCCTCATTGATGATGGCCTCCTTGAGCCGATCATTCCGAGCGGCATAGGCGCAGGCGACGGCCACACCCCAACGCTGCTCGTTGGTGAGGCTGCCGCCCTCCAGTACGCCCTGGAGGTTGAGGCGGGTGTCCTTGTGGGAATCCGCGAGCTCGCCGCGGATGACTTCGAGCGAGGCCATGGCTGCTTACCCCGCCTTCGCCAGCTTCTTGGTGAGCGTCTCCTCACCCTTCTGCCAGTTGCACGGGCACAGCTCGTCGGTCTGGAACGCGTCCAGCGTGCGCACCGTCTCGCTCACGTTGCGGCCCACCGACAGATCGTTCACCGTCACGTGGCGGATGATGCCCGTGGGGTCCACGATGAAGGTGGCGCGAAGGGCCACGCCCTCCTCCTTGTGCAGGATGCCCAGCGCGCTGCACAGCTCGTGCTTCACGTCCGCCAGCATGGGGAAGGGCAGGTTCTTCAGGTCCGGGTGGTGCGTGCGCCACGCGTGGTGCACGAACTCGCTGTCGGTGCTGATGCCCAGGATCTGCGCGTCGCGGTCGGTGAAGTCCTTGTTCTTCTTTCCGAACTCGGCGATCTCGGTCGGGCAGATGAAGGTGAAGTCCTTGGGCCACGCAAACAGCACCAGCCACTTACCCTTGTAGCTGTCCTGGTTGATGGTGGTGAACTCCTTGCCCTTCTCCAGGCTCACGGTGGCCTTCACGGAGAAATTCGGAAGCTTGTCGCCAACAGTCAGCATGTATGACTCCTCTGGGGGTTGGGGCCCGCCCGCCTGGGCGGACCGGAAAAGGCGTTGTCTGCTACCACTACTGAGCAGATGCCGTGCCAGGAAAAGGGTTTCAGTCTTTCCAGGGGGTTGGAAAATCAACCCTTTAGCTCGGTGCCGCCCGGTAGGTGAATAACGAAATTTCGGTGTTCTTCGCCACTGCAATTTCGGTGGCCACTGACTATTCGTAGGGGCATGGCACAAGAGAGCACACCCCCACGGCCCCTGGAATTGACCCGCGAGGCGAGGGATCTCGTGGAGCTGGCGGGAACCGAAGAGGCCGTGTCGGAGCTGCTTCGGCGGGGGTTGGACTGGCTGACGCGCATTGCCCGGTTCGATCTGGCCACGCTGTTCCTGATGAGGGACGCCCGGCTGGTGGCCGTGGCGGCGCGTGGGCCCCTGGCCAACGCCAAGGTGCGAGGCCATGTGCTCAACCTGTCCGAGTTCCCCATGGTGCGCCAGGCGCTGGAGACGCGCCGCGCGCGCGCCTTCACCGAGGAGGACCACAGCGGAGAGGGAGATCCGTTCGACGGGGTGTTGGACCTGCCGCCGGGCCACTCGTGCATGGTGGTGCCGCTGTGCTCGGGTGAGCGCTGCTATGGCGTGCTGACGTTGGACCGGTCCGAGTGCGAGACGTATCCGCAGAACGTGGTGGATCTGGTGGAGGTGTACGGGCAGCTGCTGGCCACGGCGCTGCAGAACGTGGAGCAGCGCACCGACGTCGAGCGGCTGCACCGCCAGGACCAGGAGCACGCCCGGCTGCTCGAGGCGCAGCTGGTGGGCGACTCCGAGGGCGTGCTGGAGACGAGCCTCTGTCCGGCGATGAGAGACTTGGCCCGGCGGGCCCGGCAGGTGGCCGAGACGGACACGCCGGTGCTGCTGCTGGGCGAGACGGGCACGGGCAAGGAGCGGCTGGCGCGCGCCATTCACCGCTGGAGCCCGCGCGCGGAGCACCCCTTCGTCACCATCAACTGCGCGGCCATTCCCGCGGGGCTTCTGGAGAGCGAGCTGTTTGGCCACGTGAAGGGCGCCTTCACCGGCGCCACCAAGGACCGGGCCGGCCGCTTCCAGATGGCGCACGGAGGCACGCTGCTGCTGGACGAGGTGGGCGAGCTGCCCGTGGAGCTGCAGGCCAAGCTGCTGCGCGCGCTGCAGGAGAAGACCTTCGAGCCGGTGGGCAGTGACAGGACGGTGCGCGCGGACGTGCGCATCCTGGCCGCCACGCATGTGGACCTGCAGCAGGCCATCGCGCAGCGCCGCTTCCGCGAGGACCTCTACTACCGGCTGAGCGTCTTCCCGCTGCGGCTGCCACCGCTGCGCGAGCGATTGGAGGACCTGCCTCAGCTGTGCGCCTTCCTGCTGGGTGAGCAGGCTCGGCGCACCGGCCGACGTGACATGCGTGTGACGCAGGAAGGGCTCGCGCGACTCGCGGTGTACGGCTGGCCTGGCAATCTGCGTGAACTGGCCAACGTTCTCGAACGGGCAACAATTCTCACCTCAGGTCTGGAATTGGGGCCGCAGGCGTTTGATCTGCCATCACTGCCACCGGCCGAGCCCGAGGCGGTGAAGCCTTCCGAGGTGAAGGCTCGCGCGGTGCTCACGCTCGCGGCGGTGCAGCGCGAGCACATTCTGCGAGTGCTCGCGCTCACCAGGGGGCGGCTCTATGGCCCGGGCGGCGCGGCGGAGCTGCTGGGCCTCAAACCCTCCACGCTGCAGAGCCGCATGAAGAAGCTCGGAATCGCTCGGCAGGAACAGTTCATCATCGAAGGTCCAAGCTGACCCGGGGTGGGTTTCATCAGCCCTACCCATAAAGTTGAGCCTGCAGCCGGAAAAATACTGCCGCGCTGACGATTCGGTAAGAGCGCGGCATCCGTGTTCGCACAGAAGAAGGTGATAACCCATCTGCCCACGTCAGCACGGGAAGGGTAGAATTCATGGTGCTCCCCGTATGGACGGCGCGCGAAGCTTTGCGCCCGTTGCATGGGGGGACAGTCACCGCGGTTCATCTTCCCCTGAGGGCACGCTGTATGAGAATTCCTGCAACGGCGTCAGTCGTAGTGATCAGCTTGCTCTGGGCCTCGTTGGGACGAGCCCAACAGTCCCCCCCCAATACACAGAGAGTCTTCACCACGGACGCGGACTTCGCGCTCGGCAGCTTCGAGGGCACGAAGGCGGGTGCGCCCACTTCGGATCAACTTCGCATCGAGACAGGCGCGCGCCAGGCGCCGTTCATCTGGGTGGCCAGCTCCAACAGCGGCACGGTCACCAAGGTGGACACGAGCACGGGCCGGCAGGTGGCGCGCTACGACTCGGTGCTGACGCAGAACTGGGATGGCTCGCTGCCCCCGGTGCGCCCGCCGCGCGATGCGTGCAACAACGCGGTGCCCACGGCGGTGGACGCGCAGGGAGATGTCTTTGTCCTCAACCGCTCCAACTGCACCGGCACCTACGCGGCGGTGAGCAAGTACGCGGGCTCGCTGGCCGCGTGCGTGGACCGCAATGGCAACGGCGTCATCAACACGTCCTCGGACGCCAACGGTGATGGCACCATCAACATCAGCGATCCGGCGGAGTTCATCGGCCAGCAGGACGAGTGCATCCTGTGGACGAAGAGCTTCGGTGCGGCCGGAGAGCAGGGCCGCGGGCTGGTGGTGGACGCCGGGCAGCACGCCTGGGTGAGCACCACCGCTTCGAAGCTCTACCAGCTGAGCGGGCCCAGTGGCGCGGTGCTGAAGACCATCGACGTGGCGGCGGAGACGGGGGTGGCTTCGTCCACCCTCCAGGCGATGGCCATCGGGCCAGGCGGCTTCATCTATGCGTCCGACAACAGCGCCCAGCGGCTGGTGCGGAAGATCGACCCAGGCGCGAGCGCCGGCGCTCACGTGGTGGCCACGCTGGCGACGCCGGTGCCCACCTTTGGAATCACCGTGTCGCGTGACGGGGTGGTGTGGCTGGGCGCCGAGTCCGACTCGGCCAGCGGCGTGGTGCGGGTGGACTTCGCGGCGCGCACGGCGCAGGTGGTGGGCGGTGGCGGTGGCTGCATCGGCCGCACCCGCGGCATCACCGTGGACGCCAATGGCGAGGTGTGGGCGGCGTGCTGGTCGGCCAACCGGCTGCTGCGCGTGAGCCACGGCGGCAGCTTCCTGGGCAGCTGGGTGGTGGGCTCGCGGCCCGAGGGCGTGGCGGTCGCGGCGGACCGGAAGCTCTGGGTGGTGGTGCCCGGCAGTGATGCGCTGGTGGTCTTCAACCCCGCCTCGCCGAGCACCCTTCAGACGATTGCCTTCAGTGGCCTGCCGCTCACGTCCTCGGACATGACGGGCTTCAATCATCACCAGTTCGTCCAGCGGCAGGGCAGCTGGCGCGTGGTGCATGACAGCGGCCAGACGCAGGCGCACTGGGGCACCCTCTCGTGGAACCAGGAGTCGCAGGGCGCCACGCCTCCCGGCACCCGCATCACCGTGCTGGCGCGGGCCGCGGACACGCAGGCGGCGCTGGCCTCGCGCCCCTTCACCCGGATGCTCAACGGGCAGATGGTGACGGGCATCGACGGGCGCTTGCTCGAG
This sequence comes from Myxococcaceae bacterium, assembly GCA_035296065.1. Taxonomy (GTDB): domain Bacteria; phylum Myxococcota; class Myxococcia; order Myxococcales; family Myxococcaceae; genus DATHBR01. The sequence continues at coordinate 49,996 of DATHBR010000018.1, forward strand.
GTGGAGGTGCGGCTGAGCTCCTCGAACTTCAGCGGCGACCCGGTGTTCAGCGACCTGACCATCGCTCCGTACAACAACGCGCCCCAGGCCCTGTGCCAGGCGGCCAACGTCTGCGCCTCGCCCACCACGTGCAGCGCCCAGGTCAGCGTGGACAACGGCTCGTATGATCCAGACGGGGATGCCATCACCCGCAGCCAGTCGCCCGCGGGGCCGTACTCCATTGGCACGCGGCCGGTGACGCTGACGGTGGCCGACTCGTCGCTGAGCGACAGCTGCTCCGCGAACGTGCGCGTGCGCGACTGCGAGCCGCCCGCCATCACCTGCGCGGCGCCGGTCCAGGCCGAGTGCACGGGCAATGGCGCGGCCACGGTGGCCGTGGGTGGGGCTCAAGCGACGGACTCGTGCTCCGCGGTGAGCGTGAGCGGGCCCGGAGCCGGCTCCTACCCGCTGGGCACCACGGCGCTGGCGTACACGGCGACGGACGCGGAGGGCAACACCGCCACCTGCAGTTCCAGCGTGACGGTGGTGGACACCCAGGCGCCCACGCACGTGCTCAACGGCGCGGCCAGCCAGGTGCTGGAGTGCGGCGCCTCTTATATGGAGGAGGGCAGCACCGCGGCCGACACCTGCGTGGACGTGACGGGCAGGGTGGCCGTCACCGGCACCGTGGACGCCCTGGTGCCGGGCACCTATCAGCGGCACTACACGGTGGCGGACCCCTCGGGCAACCGCGGCCCGGCGCTCACCCGCACGGTGACGGTGGCGGACACCCAGGCCCCCGTGCTGGTGCTCAGGGGCGATGCCGCTCAGACGCTGGAGTGCGGCTCCACCTATGTGGAGCAGGGCTACACCGCCGAGGACGTCTGCACCGGCAACGTGGCCCGCCGGGTGTCGGTGACGGGCACCGTGGATGCCCTGGTGCCGGGCACCTATACGCGCCGCTACAACGTGACGGACGTCTCGGGCAACAGCGCCCCGGAGCTCACCCGCACGGTGACGGTGGCGGACACCCAGGCGCCCGTGCTGGCGCTCACCGGCGGCGCCAACCAGACGCTGGAGTGCGGCTCCACCTATGTGGAGCAGGGCTACACCGCCGAGGACATCTGCGCGGGCAACCTGGCCCGCCAGGTGTCGGTGACGGGCACCGTGGACGGCAAGGTGCCGGGCACCTACGAGCGGCGCTACGACGTGGTGGACCCCGCCGGCAACGCCTCGCCCACGCGGGTGCGCACGGTGACGGTGGCGGACACCCAGGGGCCTTCGCTGGTGCTCAACGGCGAGGCCAACGTGGTGCACGAGTGCGGTTCGACCTTCGAGGATCCCCGCGCCACCGCGCGGGACGCGTGCGTGGGCGATGTGAGCCGCCGCGTCACCATCTCCGGCTCGTTGGACGTGGGCGTGCCGGGCCCCTACACGCTCACCTACAACGCCACGGACACCGCCGGCAACCCCGCGACGCCCGTGCGCCGCACGGTGAACGTGCGTGACACGCAGGCGCCCGCCCTGGCGCTGCGCGGCGCCAACCCCCTGCTGCTCGAGTGCAAGCAGGGCACCTACGCCGAGATGGGCGCCACCGCGCAGGACGCGTGCTCCGGCACGCTGCCGGCTGGCTCCATCGTCATCGAGCAGCCCGTCATCGACCCGGCCGTGCTGGGCACCTACGCCGTCACCTACCGGGCCACGGACAGCGCCGGCAACGTGGCCACCGCCGTGCGCGACGTGCAGGTGCGCGACACGCTGGCTCCCGAGGTGACGCTCAACGGCCCGGCCACCGTGCGGCTGGAGTGCAAGGTGGACACCTACTCCGAGCAGGGCGCCGTGGCCTCCGACGTGTGCTCTGGCAGCCTGTCCGTCACCATCACCGGCACCGTGGACCCGAACGTGTTTGGCGACCAGCCGGTGCGCTACCGCGCCCAGGACGCCAACGGCCTGGTGACCGAGAAGGTGCGTGACGTGAAGGTGGTGGACAGCCAGCCGCCCACGCTCACCCTGGGCGCCGATCCCACCGAGCCGGTGGAGTGCTCGCGCGGGGCCTTCATCGATCTGGGCGCCACCGCCACCGATCACTGCGCGGGCGACATCACCCACCGCATCACCATCTCGGGCACCCAGCAGATCGTCGCCCCGGGCACCTACCCCATCACCTTCGGCGTCACGGACCTGGCGGGCAACCCCGCCCCCAGCATCACCCGCAGCGTCACCGTGAAGGACACCCAGGCTCCGGTCATTACCATGCGCGGCGAGGCCTACCAGGAGCTGGAGTGCGGCCTGGACACCTACACCGAGCTGGGCGCCACGGCGCATGATGCGTGCCAGGGCGACATGACGAGCGCGGTGCACACCTACGGCAATGGCGCCAACGGCGCCGCGGTGGGCACCTACAACATCGAGTACGGCGTGTGGGACGCCACGGGCAACACCCGCAAGGCGCTGCGCACGGTGAAGGTGCTCGACAGGCTGGCGCCCACTCTCACCCTGGTGGGGGCCCAGGTGGTGCAGCACGAGTGCGCCAGCGGCGTCTTCATTGATCCCTACGCCACCGCCGCGGACGTCTGCTACGGCAACATCACCCCCTCCATCAAGCGCACCGGCTGGGTGAACGCCTGGGCGGTGGGGACCTATCCGCTCACCTACAACGTGCAGGACAGCGCGCTGCACGCCGCCCCGTCCATCACCCGCACGGTGCACGTGGTGGACACGCAGGGCCCCACGCTCGAGTACCGCACGGTGGCCGCGACGCCCGCGGACCACACGATGCGCAACTTCACCCTGTCCGACTGCGTGACGGCCAATGACTCGTGCGACGGCTGGGCCAACGCCAACAACGGCACCATCCTGTCCATCTACAGCGACGAGCCCGAGGACGCGCCAGACGACTCCGACGGCACCACCGCCCAGGACATCGTCATCACCGGCAAGAGCACCTTCCAGCTGCGCGCCGAGCGCCGGGCGGATGGCAACGGCCGCGTGTACGGGGTGCGCTTCGAGCTGAAGGACCTCACCGGCAACACCCGCCCGGGCCTGTGCCGCATCAACGTGCCCGCCGCGGAGATGAACACCGCCGAGGACAATGGGGCGGCCGCGGGTTACACGGTGAGCGCGCCGCCGCGGACGGTGGCCAGCCTCTCCAGCCCGTAGCACCGCGGTTGATCCGTTGCGCGGGCGCACCGAGCGCCCGCGCAACGTCCGACGCTGTACGATCCCGCCCAGCGCGCTCGATTCAGCTCACTATGAGTAGAAAAGCGCCTCTCACTTTTTAAGAAGAGAAGGCAGCCCTCGCGCTCGCACGGTTGGTGGCGCCGGGGAATGCCGAAGTACGCATGTGTCCTGCCATGTCGTACCTTTTCGAGAAATTCGTACAATTCGAGAAATAATCCGCTTGCCTGTCTTCAGCAAAAAGGGAAAATTGCGGGGCGACTGAAGGTCTGCTCGCAGTAATCACGAGTGGCGAAAAGGCAAGCCAGTGGGTTGCGCCCACATCGCCATCTGCGAGTGAATCCGCAGTCCGCAAGAGCAGAAGTCCTGGGATGACGAGCACGTAGTTCTTTCAGCCAAGTCGATTCACCAAGCCGTGGGGGATGTACCGCATGAAACTCAAAGGCCTTTGGGGAGCGTCGTTGGTGCTGGTCGCATTGGCGACCAGTGCCTGCGACGAGGAACAAAGTGCGCCACTGCCCGAGCCAACCCCGGCCACCGTGCGCACCACACGTCAGGAAGCCAATAGCACCCGCAAGGTGCTCATCCTGGGGTCCACCATTACCGGCGGTCTGCAGAGCCAGGAGGCCAAGGCCGTCGCGGCGCTACCAGCTCCCTCGGGTCAGGCCTGGGCCGTGGACGTGGTGACACCAGCGCAGTGGGAGGGCATGACAGCCGAGCAGTTCATGAGCTACCGCGCGCTGGTGATCGGCGACGCGGCGTGCACCCCGGGCACGGCGGCGTGGCAGGCGGCGATCGCCTCACGGCCCAACTGGGGTGCCGTCATCGACGGCAACGTCATCATCATTGGCTCGAACGTGGCCAGCAACAGCTGGTCGACGTCGGCGGGTGAGCTGGATCCGGTGGTGCAGGGCGCCATGGAGCTCGCGACCGAGCGTCCGCTGCTCACCGGTATGTACATCTCGCTGGGCTGCGCGTACCGCAACGCTCCCAACGGCACCACGGTGGATCTGCTGGCGCCGTTCGGTACCTTCAAGGTGGCGGGCATGGGCTGCACCGAGTCGGGCCACATCCCCTCTCAGTATCCGGCGACGTTCTCGCAGTACGTGTTCAACGGGCTGCTCACCGGCGTGGACGGGTGCGCGGCGAAGTCGGTGTTCACCACCTACCCGCAGAATGACTTCTCGATTAGCGCGCTGGCGATCGATCCGGACGGCACGATGCCGGGCTCTCAGCCCTACTATGACTTTGACTGGGCTGAGACCTACCCGGGCACGCCCTTCATCCTGACGCGCGGCACCACGGCCACGGGCTTTGGCTGCGGCGGCTTCACGGATAACCAGCCGTCGGGTGAGGAGTGCGACCTGCTCGACAACGGCAATGGTCAGCCGGCGACCGGTACTCCGCCCGAGCCCACCTGCTCGTGGACGTGCAAGACCTCGTGGTGCGGCGACGGCATCGTTCAGCCCGAGCTGGGCGAGGCGTGCGACAACGGCGTCCGGAATCGCCGTGACTTCAGCGGCAACATCACCAACGGCATGTGCACCAATATGTGCCGCGTCGTGGCGACCACGGATCCGAACAGGCCGCCCGTGGCGAGGTGCAAGAACGCGACGGTCGTGGCGGAGTTGACGTGCGGTGGGTTCGCCAGCATCAACGACGGCTCCTTCGATCCGGACCCCGGAGATACGGTGAGCTGCACGCAGACGCCGGGCTCGTACTCCTACGGCAACACGACGGCGACCCTCACGTGCACCGACTCGCGTGGCAAGAGCGCCTCGTGCCAGGCCACGGTGAGCGTGGTGGACCAGACGGCCCCGGTGCTCACGATGGCCGGTTCGGGCTCCATGGCGCTGCAGTGCGGTGTGGACAGCTACTCGGAGCCGGGCGTGACCGCGACCGACGTGTGCGACAGCGCTCCGGTCGTCACGACGACGATTCGGCGCGGCACCACCGTCGTGACCGAGGTGAGCAACAAGCCGGTGGGCGCGTACGAGGTGAGCTACACCGCGAAGGACATGTCGAACAACACCTCCGCGGCGCAGAAGCGCACCGTGACGGTGAGCGACACGCTCAAGCCGACCATCACCCTGAACGGCATGGCCAATCAGGCGGTGGAGTGCGGCAGCGCGTTCAACGACCTGGGCGCGAGCGTCGCCGATGCCTGCGAGACAATCCCGGCGACTTCCATTCAGCGGGGCGGCTCGGTGGACATCCGCACCCCGGCCACCTACCCGCTCACTTATGACGTGACGGACTCGGCGGGCAACGTCGCCGACCGGAAGACCCGCCTCGTCACGGTGCAGGACACCAAGGGCCCCATGCTGGTGCTGCAGGGCGCCAACCCCGTGCAGCTGGAGTGCGGCGATCCCAACTTCGCCCACCCGCCCGTGGCTGTGACGGACCAGTGCGACCCGGGCCCGTTCACCGCCGTTCCCTTCAGGGCGATCAACCCCCGGATCGTGGGCAGCAACCAGTCCACCTACTACACGGCCACGGACAGGTACGGGAAGACTGGCAGCTCTGCGACCCGCTTCTTCCACGTGTCGGACACCCTGCCGCCGACGCTGACGCTGCTGGGCGCGACGCCCATGGCCCTGGAGTGCGGTGATCCGTTCACCGATCCGGGCGCCACGGCCAACGACCAGTGCATGGGCGACAGGACGAGCGCCATCACCAGGACGAACACCGTGAACAACAGGAACCCGGGCAGCTACGGCGTGACGTACACGGTGGCTGACAACGGCGGGAGGACGGCGACCGCCACCCGCCCGGTGACGGTGGCTGACACGCTGGCGCCGACGGTGACCATGAATGGCGCCTCGAGCGTCGCGGTGGAGTGCGGCGATTCCGCCTACGCCGACCAGGGCGCCACGGCCAGCGACAGGTGCGATGGCGCGCTGCCCGCGGTGGCCAGCCGCGTGGTGAATCCGAATGCTCCGGGTAGCTACAACATCACCTACAGCGCCACGGACCGCGCCGGCCGCACGGGCACCGCCGCGGGCAGCCGCACGGTGACGGTGGCCGACAACCTGCCGCCGACGCTGACGCTCAATGGCGCCAACAGCCTGGGCCTGGAGTGCGGCACGGCGTACACCGAGCAGGGCGCCTCGGCCAGCGACCAGTGCGCCGGTAACCTGCCGGTGGATATCGCCGGCAACGTCAACCACCGGCTGCCGGGCAACTACCCGGTGCGCTACTCCGCCACGGACGGCAAGTTCCCCGTGTCGGCCACCCGCTCCGTGACGGTGAGCGACACGCTCGCCCCCACGGTGACGATGGTGGGCAGCCCCACCGCTCAGGTGGAGTGCGGCACCGGTCCGTTCGCGGATCCGGGCGCCACGGCGAGCGACTCGTGCGCCGGCCCGCTGACCGCGCTGCCCACCCGCGTGGTGGACCCGCGCAACCCAGGTAACTACGTCATCGGCTACCGCGCCACGGACCCGTCGGGCAACACGGGCACGGCGGCCGGCACCCGCACGGTGACGGTGGTCGACACCCAGGAGCCCACGCTGACGCTCAACGGCGCCGCCGCGCAGACGGTCCAGTGCGGCACGGCGTTCAACGACCAGGGTGCCACCGCGACCGATCTGTGCCGCGGCCCCCTGCCCGTCACGACGGCGGGTGGCGTGAACGTCAACGCGGTGGGCAACTACGCGCTGACCTACAACGCCACGGACGGCGCGTTCTCCAAGTCGGTCAGCCGCGCGGTGACCGTCGAGGACACGCTGCAGCCGGACATCACCGTGCTGGGCCCCACCAACGACACGTTCGAGTGCGGCTCCACCTACACGGATCCGGGCGCCACCGCGACGGACAGCTGCGACACCAACGTGGCGGTGACGTCCGCTCAGACGGGCGACCCGTCTCGGCCGGGCGCCATCTCCTTCACCTACACCGCCACGGATGACTCCGGGAACACCCGCACCCTGGCGGGCGCCCGCACCGTGACGGTGAACGACAACCAGCCGCCGACGCTGGTGCGCAACGGCGCGGCCTCGGTGAGCCTGGAGTGCGGTGCTGCGTACACCGACCTGGGCGCGACGGCCAACGACGCGTGCTTCGGTGACGTGACGAGCCGCATCGTGACCAGCAACCCGGTGACCACCGGCACGACGGGCACCTACACGGTGCGCTACAATGTGACGGACCCCTCGGGCCAGAGCGCTCCGGAGGTCACCCGCTCGGTGACGGTCTCCGACACGCAGGCCCCGCAGGTGACGGTCACCGGCCCGCTGAACCAGGCGGTCGAGTGCGGCAACGGCACGTACACGGATCCGGGGGCCACGGCCCTCGACGGGTGCGTCGGTGCGCTGCCCGCGGTGCCCAGCGTCGTGGTGGATCCGCGCGCGCCGGGCCCGTACAACATCACCTACAGCGCCACGGACCCGTCGGGTAACGTGGGCACCTCGAACGTCGGCCGCACGGTGACGGTGCAGGACACCCTGGCCCCGAGGCTGACGCTCAACGGTCCGGCCAACGCCGGCCTCGAGTGCGGCACGCAGTTCAACGATCCGGGCGCCTCGGCCGACGATGCGTGCCGCGGCACCCTGCCCGTGCAGAAGACGGGCAACGTGGACCACACCACCCCGGGCAGCTACACGCTGGGCTACTCCGCCACGGACGGCCAGCAGACTGTCTCGGCCAACCGCACGGTGGGCGTGAGCGACACCCTGAAGCCGACCATCCGGGTGCTGGGCCCCGCCAACGACACGTTCGAGTGCGGCTCCACCTACGTGGATCCGGGCGCCACCGCGTCCGACATCTGCGACAGCAGCGTGACGGTGACGGCCACGCAGAATGGCAACCCGTCTCAGCCGGGCGCCATCTCCATCACCTACACCGCCACGGATGACTCCGGGAACGTGGCCGTCGCGGCCAACGCCCGCACGGTCACCGTGAACGACAACGAGCCGCCGGTGCTGGCGCTCAACGGCCCGGCCTCGCTGGGCCTGGAGTGCGGTGCCACCTACGAGGAGCAGGGCGCCACGGCCAACGACGCGTGCTTCGGCGATGTGACCAACCGCATCGTCCTGGGCGGCGTCGCGGTGAACACCGGCGCGCCGGGCACCTACGTGCGCACCTACAACGTGACGGACCAGGCGGGCCAGAGCGCTCCGGAGCGCACCCGCACCATCACCGTGTCCGACACGCAGGCCCCGTCCATTACCGTGCTGCCTCCGTTCGCTCAGACGTTCGAGTGCGGCAGCGGTCCGTACACCGATCCGGGCGCCACGGCGGCCGACTCGTGCGCGGGCAACGTGACCACCCGCATCGAGGTGATTGGCTCGGTGAACGGTGGCGCGGCGGGCGCTTACACGCTGAGCTACCGCGTGACGGACCCGTCGGGCAACCAGGCCACCGCGGCGCAGTCGCGCACGGTGACGGTGACCGACACCTCCGCGCCGGTCATCGCCCTCAATGGCGCGGCCCGGCTGGGCCTGGAGTGCGGCACGGCGTACAACGAGCAGGGCGCCACGGCCAATGACGCGTGCGCCGGCGACCTGACGGGCAACATCCAGACGACCGGTCCGGTGAACTCGGGCGTGGCGGGCACCTACACGCGGACCTACCGCGTGACGGACCCCTCGGGCCAGAGCGCGCAGGCCACCCGCACGGTGGACGTCAGCGACACCCAGGCGCCCACGCTGGCGCTGGTGGGCCCGGCCACGCAGCTGGTCGAGTGCAATGGCCAGTACGCCGACCCGGGTGCCCAGGCGAGCGACCTGTGCAACGGCGACCTGACGGGCTCCATCCAGAAGAACGGCACGGTGGACCCGGCGGTGCTGGGCAACTACACGGTCCGCTACAACGTGAAGGACCTGTCCAACAACGCCGCTCCGGAGCTCACCCGCGCGGTGACGGTGCGCGACACCCTGGTGCCGAGCATCGTCGTCAACGGCCCGCTCGCGCAGCAGCACGAGTGCGGTTCCACCTACATGGATCCGGGCGCCACGGCCAACGACCAGTGCGCCGGTAACCTGACGGCGGCCATCGAGGCCACTCGCACGGGTAACCCCACCGCTCCGGGCAACTTCTCCATCACCTACAAGGTGAAGGATCCGTCCGGTAACGAGGTCATCTCGCCGGTCACCCGCACGGTGACGGTGAATGACGAGACGGCGCCCACGCTGGCGCTGGTGGGTCCGGGCACGGTGAACCTGGAGTGCGGTACGCCGTACAACGACCAGGGCGCCAGGGCCAATGACGCCTGCCACGGCGACCTGACGGCCACCATCCAGCGCAGCGGCACGGTGAACGTGAACGTGCCCAACCAGTACACGGTGGTCTACAACGTGACGGACCCGTCCGGTCAGATCGCCACGCCGGTCAGCCGCACGGTGAACGTCAGCGACACCCAGGTGCCCGCCATCACCGTGGTGGGCCCGCTGGAGCAGACCTACCAGTGCGGCACCACCTACCAGGACCCGGGCGCCACCGCGAACGACACGTGCGCGGGGAGCCTGCCGGTGGTCGCCACGCGCACGCCGGTGGCTGGCCAGCCGGGCGCGGTGAGCATCAGCTACAGCGCGACGGACCCGTCCGGCAACACCGCCACTTCGGCCGTCAGCCGCACGGTGCGGATGATCGACGAGGTGGCTCCGGTGGTGGTGCTCAACGGCAGCGCCACGGAGACCAAGGAGTGCGGCACCCCGTACGTGGACCCGGGCGCTTCCGCCAGCGACACGTGCATCGCGGGCCCGCTGCCCGTGACGGTGAGCGGCGCGGTGGACCACACCACGGCGGGCACCTACACGCTGACCTACCGCGCGGAGGACATGGTGGGCAACTTCGACCAGAAGACCCGCCGCGTGACGGTGAACGACACGCAGGGCCCGACCATCGTGCTCAACGGCTCGAGCCCCACGGTGCTCGAGTGCAACGTGGACGTGTGGGCGGATCCGGGCGCTACGGCCACGGACCTGTGCTCGGGCGCCGAGGACGTGGTGGTTACGGGGACGGTGAACGTCAAGCAGACGGGCCCCTACCTGGTCACCTACAACGCCCGCGACAACAGCGGCAACGCGGGCGTGCCGGTCATCCGCAACGTGCTGGTGCAGGACAACCTGGACCCGGTCATCACGCTCAACGGCCCCAACCCCATGGTGCTCGAGTGCGCGCTGGGTAACCTGAACAACGACCCGATGGCCAAGCTGCAGGACGCCTGCTACGGCGACACCTCGCACACCGTGTTCCGCGAGTTCACCAACCTGAACATCAACCAGGTGGGCAACTACTTCGCCCGCTACCAGGGTGATGACACGGTGGGCCACGTGGTGCAGATCACCCGCGACCTGCAGGTGGTGGACACCACGGCGCCGGTGCTCACGGTGCAGAACCCCGGTGAGACGGTGGAGTGCGGCACCCAGCCCAGCCTGGGTGTGACGGCCACCGACGCCTGCGAGGGCCCAGTGGCGGTGATTGCCACTCCGGCCTCGCTGCCGAACGAGCCTGGCCAGTACACCGTGACGTACTCCGCGGTGGACGGGGCGGGTAACGCGGCTGCCGGCAACGGGCTGGTGACGCGCACCATCACGGTGGAGGACACCTCGTCCCCCACGCTGTCGATTGCCGACCAGGACGTCTATTACGAGTGCACGGGCTACGCGATCGGCAACGTGTGGAACGCGCCCGAGGCCACCGCGACGGACCTGTGCGAGGGCTCGCTGATCGTGCACCAGTACAACACGGGTGACGACGACGAGGACGGCGTGCCGGGCTCCATCGACCCGGACGACTTCGGCCCTGGTCCCACGACCGAAGTGGAAGGTCTGTACTATGTGCAGTACCTGGCCTGGGATGAGACGTACAACATCCAGGGCGCCATCCTCTCGGTGTACGTGCGTGACACCATCAAGCCGGTGCTGGGCCTGAACCCGGACAACGACGGCGGTGACCCGGCCTACGAGCAGGTGGAGTGCTTCCTGCCTCGCGACGGCGGCGATCCGGACCCCTCGCCCTACGTGAACCCGGGCGCCTGGGCCGAGGACCAGTGCTACGGCGACCTCAACCAGGAGATCATCCCGTTCGGCGAGGTCAACAAGCAGGTGCCTGGCATCTACACGCTGTCCTACCAGGTGCGTGACGGCGCGTATAACTGGGCCGATGAGCTGACCCGCACGGTCGAGGTCATCGACTCGCAGCAGCCGACGACGGTCGACCGCATGCCGCGCATGGTTCCCACCGACGGCACCATGCGTAATGTGGAGCTGAGCGAGTGCGCCGAGGCGCAGGACCGGTGCGAGGGTTACCTGCCCATCAACCTGGTGGGTGGCGTGACGAACATCACCAGCAACCAGCCGGGCGACGACGCGGGCGACATCATCTTCACGCCCGGGGCGAGCAGCTTCCAGCTGCGCGCCGAGGCCAACCCCACCAAGGGCGCCCGCACGTACAAGGTGGAGTACACCGTGAGCGACTCCTCGGGTAACGCCACCCAGGCGGAGTGCACGGTGCGCGTCACGCCGCCGCCGGTGGTGAGCTCGCCGGGCGCTGGTGGGGTGGTGAACAACAACACGCCGACCTACAGCGGCGTGGCGCAGCCGGGCACGACGATCCGCATCGTGGTGGACAGCAACGTCGTGGGGACCACCACGGCGACGCCGGCGGGTACCTGGTCCTTCACCCAGCCCACGGCGCTGGCTAACGGCCAGCACACGGTGTACGTGATCGAGCGTGACGGGGCGAACAACTCGCCCTCCGCGGTCATCACCTTCCGCGTGCAGACGACGCTGGCGGGCCGCTAGTCCGACAGGGTTGTGAGTCTTAAAGGCGGCCGGTGCCCGGAGCAGGGGCACCGGCCGCTGTCTTTTTCAGGGCCCCGGTGGGCGCGGGTGCCCAGCGGGGTGGGACAGGGGGCTCCCGCAGGTGCGGGGAGTGCGGTACACCAGGGCAAGACCACGGCCTGGAGAAGAGCGCACCATGCGGCTCCCCCTACGTTCCGCACCGCTGACGTTCCTGTTGCCCCTGGTGGCCGTGGCCCTGTGGCCGGCAGCCGCCCGGGCCTCGGCGCCCTGTGTCGCGGTGCCTCAGATGAGGCAAATCCGCTCAGGCGCCACCGGCTCGGCCATCTCCGAGCCGGTGAGCATGAATGGCGTGCTGTTCTTCACGGCGAACGACGGCACCCACGGCAGCGAGCTGTGGAGGAGCGACGGCACGGTCCTGGGCACGCGGCTCGTCAAGGACATCCGCCTGGGGTCTACCAGCGCGCGGCCCCAGCTGCTCACCGTCATGGGCAGCATGCTCTACTTCGTGGTCTTCGGGCCGACAGGGGGCATGGAGCTGTGGAATAGCGATGGGACGGGGCCTGGCACCTTGCGGGTGGCGGCCTTTCCCAATCAGGCGGCGGGCGCCGGCTCCGAGCTCGCCGTGCTGGGTAATACGCTCTTCTTCGTCGCGGAGGGGGTGACCGGCGACTCCGAGCTGTGGAAGATCAATGGGATGTCCGGAGCCACCCAGCGCGTCGCGGACATCTACCCGGAGGAGCAGGGCTCGTACCCCGGGGAGCTGACGGTGGTGGGCGACGCGCTCTTCTTCAAGGCCCAGGAGTCCTCGGACGGCAACAGGGTGTGGAAGCTCACCGAGCAGGGCGTCCCCAGGCAGGTGAGGGACCCGATGCAGGGCAGTCCGGGCAGCGGCCCGGGAGAGCTCACGGCGGTGGGGCAGCTGCTGTTCTTCACCGCCACGAGTGGGGCGGGGAACAAGCAGCTGTGGATGAGCAATGGGACGGATGTGGGGGCGGGGGCCCTGCTCGTCCGGGACTTCGGTCAATACGGTGACGAGACGGCGGTGACGCCGCAGTCCCTCACCGCGGCGGGCAACCTCTTGTTCTTCGTGCTCGCCACTCCGGACTCCGGCGGGGAGCTGTGGGTGAGCGATGGGACGAGCATGGGCACCCGGCTCATCAAGGACATTCAACCGGGCGCGGACTCGAGCGATCCCCAGCACCTCACCGCGGTGGGGCAGACGCTGTTCTTCACCGCCAGTGACGCGGTGCACGGCCGGGAGCTGTGGCGGAGCGACGGCTCGGCCGGGGGCACGCGGATGGTGAGGGACATCATCCCAGGCTCGGTCAACCCGGAGTTCGGCTCGCTGGCCGCCGGTCCGGGGACCCTGTTGATGGAGCTGAATGACGTGGTGTCCGGCTATGAGCCCTGGCGGAGCGACGGGACGCCGGAGGGGACCTACCGGCTGGCGGATGTGGCGCAAGGCACGAGCGCCTCCACGCCGCGCGACTTCCGCCGCGCGGGCCCCAACCTCTTCTTCGTGGCCACGCTTCAGGCCACCGGAGATCAGCTGTACGTCGTTCCCCTGAGCCAGGTGGACTGCCACGCTCCCCGGTTCGACTGTAAGGACGTGCCCATCGAGGCGCTGAGTAGCCAGGGCATCGTGCTGGACTCGCCTCCGCTGAGCGCCGTGGATGATGCGCTCACCGGGCTGGCGGTGTTCTTCGACCCGATGCCCGGCGAGCCCCCATTCACGTTCCCATTGGGGGCCACGCAGGTGAGCGCCGTGGCCAGCGATCTGGCGGGGAACTCCACCACCTGCAACTTCAGGATCCTGGTGGGCGACAACACGGCCCCGCTGCTGCTGTGCCCGGGCGATGTGGAGCAGGAGGCCACGAGCGCGGGCGGCGCCATCGCCAGCTTCTTCGTGGTGGCCAATGACGCGGTGACTCCGGCCAATCAGCTGACGGTGACCTACAGCCAGGCGCCGGGCACGCTGTTTCCGGTGGCGCGGCACTCCATCGACGTGACGGCGAGCGATGCGGCGAACAACGCCGTAACCTGCTCCTTCGCGCTCACCATCAAGGACACGACGCCTCCCCGGCTCGAGTGCCCGCCCAGCCTGTTCCGGGTGGCCCGGCGCGAGGAGGACCTGAACGTGAGCTACCCGGCGGTCCCGGTGGATCTCGTCACCCCGTCCCCACAGCTGCAGGCCAACTACGCTTCGGGGGACCGCTTCCCGGTGGGGGAGACGACGGTCGAGCTGGAGAGCCGTGACGCGGCGGGCAACCTCGCGCAGTGCTCCTTCAAGGTCCTGCTGGTGGATCCGCAGGGCCCCTCCATCTTGTGTCCCGAGACGCAGTTCGCGCGGGCCACCTCCGAGCAGGGCGCGGTGGTGAACTTCCCCGAGGCCACGGCGACGGACAACCTGGGCGCCCCCACGGTGAGCTACAGCGTCGCGCCGGGCAGCACCTTCCGCGAGGGAGAGACGGAAGTCATTGCCACGGCAACGGATCCCGGAGGCCAGACGGCCAGCTGCGCCTTCAAGGTTCAGGTGGAGCGCGGCAGCGGCGTGGTGAGCGGCACTTCGTGCCAGGCCGGGCCCTGGAGCGGTGGCCTGGGGTGGCTGGTGCTGGTGCTGGTGCCCGCGTGGGCGCGCCGGCGGGCGGGGAGGGCGGAGCGGTGAGCCACGCGTTCGAGTCGTACCGCGCCGAGTTTCCCGTGCTGCAACAGCAGCTGTACCTCAACCACGCGGGGGTAGCGCCCACCAGCCTGCGCGTGGCCGCGGCCGTGCACGAGTGGATGGACGATGTGGTGCGGCACGGCGTGAAGCACGAGCGCGGCTGGGAGGCCCGAGCGGAGGGGGTACGCCGGCTGGCGGCGCGGATGATCGGCGCCGAGCCGGACGAGATCGCCTTCGTGCGCAACACCAGCCACGGGCTGGGGCTGGTGGCCGAGGGGCTGGACTGGCGGCCCGGGGACGAGGTGGCGGTGGCCGCGGGGATTGAGTACCCCTCCAATGTCTACCCCTGGCAGCACCTGAAGGACCGGGGCGTGGAGGTACGGGAGATCGCCGCCCCGCGGGGAGGGGTGACGCCGGAGGCGGTGGCGGCGGCGCTGACGCCGCGCACCCGGCTGGTGGCGGTCAGCTCGGTGCAGTACGCCAGCGGCTACCGCACGGACCTGGACGCGGTAGGCGCGGTGTGCGAGCGCGCGGGCGTGCTGCTGTGCGTGGACGGCATTCAGAGCGTGGGCTGCGTGCCGGTGGACGTGAAGAAAAGCCGCATCCACTTCCTGAGCGCGGACAGCCACAAGTGGATGCTGGGCATCTCGGGCATCGGCTTTCTGTACGTGTCCAAGGACGTGCTGCCCCGGCTGCGCCCGGTGCTGGTGGGGTGGCGCAGCACCACGGACGCGTGGAACTTCCACCGCTCACACTTCGAGCTGCGCGCGGACGCCCGGAAGCTGGAGGAGGGCAGCCACGCCTTTACCGGCATCTACGCGCTGGGAGCGGCGCTGGAGCTGCTGCTCGAGGTAGGGCCCGAGGCCATCGAGAAGCGCCTGCGCGAGCTGCTCTCTCAGCTGGACGAGGGGCTGCGCGCCCTGGGCTGCCAGACGGGGCCCGCGCCCGAGCACCGCGCCGGCATTCTCCACTTCCTGCCCGCGCGCGGAGATCCCAAGGCGCTGGCGGACTGGCTGAGCGCGCGCGACGTGAGCCTCTCGCTGCGCCGGGGCCGCGTGCGCCTGTCGCCTCACTTCTACAACCAGCCGGAGGAGATGGAGCGGCTCCTCCAACTGGTGCGCGAGTTCCCCGGGGGCTAGCGCCCTCCTTAGAAGAGGTTCTCGATGGACAGGTAGCGCTCGCCGGTGTCGTAGCAGAAGGTGAGCACGCGGCTGCCGTCGGGGATCTCGGCGATCTTCCGGTTCACCGCCGCCAGCGCGGCGCCGGACGAGATGCCGATGAAGATGCCCTCCTCGCGCGCCGAGCGGCGGGCGAAGTCGAAGGCCTCCTCCTCGGGAATCTGAATCGCCCCGTCAATGGCGTTGGTGTGCAGGTTCTTCGGGATGAAGCCCGCGCCAATTCCCTGAATGGGGTGCGGGCCGGGCGCGCCGCCGCTGATGACGGGCGACTTGACCGGCTCCACCGCGAACACCTTGAGCTTGGGCCACGTCTTCTTCAGCTCCTCGCCGCACGCGGTGATGTGGCCGCCGGTGCCCACGCCGGTGATGAGGTAGTCGAGCCCCTCGGGGAAGTCCTGGAGGATCTCCTTCACCGTGGTGTGCTTGTGCACGGTGATGTTGGCCTCGTTCTCGAACTGCTGCGGCATCCACGCGCCGGGCGTCTGCCCCACCATCTCCTGGGCGCGGGCGATGGCGCCCTTCATGCCCTGGGCGCGCGGGGTGAGCTCGAAGGTGGCCCCGTAGGCGGCCATCAGCCGGCGGCGCTCCAGGCTCATGGACTCGGGCATGACCAGGATGAGCTTGTAGCCCTTCACCGCGGCGACCATCGCCAGGCCGATGCCGGTGTTGCCCGAGGTGGGCTCGATGATGACGCTGTCCTTCTTGAGCACGCCGCGCTGCTCGGCGTCCTCGATCATCGACAGGGCGATGCGGTCCTTGATGCTGCCACCCGGGTTGGCGCGCTCCAGCTTCATGTACACCTCGACGCGCGAGGGGAAGAGCCGGTTGATCCGGACGTGGGGCGTGTTGCCAATGGTCTGCAGGATGTTGGCTGCCTTCATGCGTGTGAGCCTCGGGGGTAGGGGACTGCGCGTTTCAGATGTGGAACTCCAGCTCGCCCAGGTCCGTGTTGGCGCCCCGGGGACGAACCTCGGTACGGCGGGAGACGAGTGACTGCGGGGGCACGCTCTGGGTGAGCCAGGCGTTGCCGGCGATGATGCTGCCGCGGCCCACCACGGTGGCGCCGCCCAGGATAGTGGCGTTGGCGTACACCACCACCTCGTCCTCGAGGGTGGGGTGGCGCTTCTGGTCCGACAGGTTCTTCTCCACCACGAGCGCGCCCAGCGTCACGCCCTGGTAGAGCTTCACCCCGTCGCCAATGATGGTGGTTTCGCCAATGACGACACCGGTGCCGTGATCGATGACGAAGCGCCGGCCAATGGTGGCCCCGGGGTGAATGTCCACGCCGGTGCGCTGGTGGGCGAACTCGGTAAGCAGCCGGGGCAGCAGCGGCAGGCCCAGCCGGTGCAGCGCATGGGCCACGCGGAAGATGGCGATGGCGTAGAAGCCCGGGTAGGTGAGCAGCACCTCGTCCACGCTGCGCGCGGCGGGGTCGGCCCGGTAGATGGCCTCCGCGTCGTCGCGCAGGTAGCCGTAGATGTCCGGCAGCTCCTCCATGAAGCGCTCGGGGATGGTGGTGTCCACCCCCGGGTAGAGGGGGTTGAGCAGCGTTGTGAGGCGCACCAGGTGGGCCTCCACCGTCATGACATCCCGCTGGACGGCGGCGGCGTGACACTCCACCCGCTCGGCGAAGTGGGGGAAGAGCAGCCCCAGCACATGCTGAACGAACTCCGGGGCCGCGGTGCGCACCTCGGAGGGGAAGCACTGGCGCTGCCGGCTCTCCAGCAGCAGCGCCAGCAGCTTCTCTTTCGGGGCACTCTTCGGTGGACTGGTAGGGGCACTCATCGGGGGCGCGACCTTAACTCAGATGGCTAGCGGGAGCGGAGGCTTTTCCACTATAACGGATGGGCCCTGTCCGCGCTCCTTTTGGCGAGCTCGCCCGAGCCTTCCAGCAGCCAGTCACGCACGGCGAGGAAGCGAGCGGTGGGGGCGGCGGCCCGGCGCCACGCCAGCCAGAGAGTCCCCCGGGGGCGGCGCAGCGAGCGCCGTCCCGTCTCCGGCGCGAGGGTGACGATGCGCCCGGCGTCCACCGAGGGGCCCACGAGGTAGTCGGGCAGCACGGCGATGCCGCACCCGGCCTCCACCAGGGCCAGCATCTCGTCCAGGTTGGTGATGCGGCACGCCACCTGCGTGGGCAGCGGCTCCCTGGGGCCGAAGGCGGTGCGCCACCACGGAGCGAGCATCGCCAGGTCCGCATCGAAGGCGATGAAGCGGTGCGCGGCGAAGTCCCGGGCCGAGCGGGGAGTGCCCTGGCGCCGCAGATAGGCCGGCGCGGCCACGGCGACGAACTCCTCGTGAGCCACGGGCCGCACCTCCAGCCCGGGCGCTTCGGGCAGCGTGCCGACGATGGCCAGATCCAGCTCTCCCCCCAGCAGCCGGCGGGTGAGGAGGCTCGACACCTCGAAGCGGATGTTCAGGCGCAGGTCCGGGTGGCGCTCCAGGATGCGGGGCAGGCGTGGGCGCAGCCAGAAGCGGCAGAAGGGCCACGGGCCTCCCAGCGACACCTCTCCCCGGACGGCGCGGTGAGCTTCGGCGGCCTCATCGATGGCCGCGTCCAGGGCGGGCAGGTGCTCCGCCAGCCGTTCGATGAGGGCCAGGCCAATGGGAGTGAGGCGGGCGCGGCGCCCCACGCGCTCGAAGAGCGAGACGCCCAGGCGCTGCTCCAGCGCCTTGAGCTGCTGTCCCACCGCCGAGGCCGTGATGCCCAGCCGTGCCGCGGCGGCCGCATAGGTCCCGGCGCGGCTCACCTCCCACAGCGTCCAGAGCGCTTCGTGATTGCCAAGCATGGCTACACATTAAGCGAAGAAACCCTCGGTTTTCTTGGGGTGGGGTGAGCGGTACTTCTTCACCCCGTGGCCCCCATGACGGACGGGCCAGCGCGAGGAGCGAACACATGAAGATTCTGGCGGCAGTGAAGGTGCTGTTGATCGTCACCAGCCACGAGCAGATGGGTACCAGCGGGGAGCGCACGGGCTTCTGGCTGGAGGAACTGGCGGCGCCCTACCAGGAGTTCGTAGCGGCGGGGGCGCAGGTGGACATCGCCTCGCCGCGCGGCGGCAAGGCGCCGGCGGATCCGCGCAGCACGAAGGACACCTCCGAGGCCTCGAAGGCGTTCCTGGCGGACCCGGCGGCGATGAAGAAGCTGGAGAACACGCTGGTGCTGGAGAGCGTGAAGGAGCAGTACGACGTCTACTTCGTGGTGGGTGGGCACGGAGTGATGTGGGATCTGGCGGTGCACTCGCCGCTGCAGCGCATGTTGTCGAGCGGGTACGAGCGGGGCGCGGTGGTGGCGGCGGTCTGCCACGGGCCGGCGGCGCTGGTGGGAGTGAAGGGCGCGGACGGGCGTCCGCTGGTGGCGGGCAAGCGGGTGGCGGGCTTCTCGAACGAGGAGGAGAAGGCGGTGAAGCTGGACAAGGTGGTGCCCTTCGCGCTGGAGACGCGGCTGACGGAGCTGGGCGGCCGTTACGAGCGCGGGCCCATGTGGGCCAGCTTCGCGGTGCGGGACGGGCGGCTGGTCACCGGCCAGAACCCGGCCTCCTCCGTGGCCGTCGCGCGCGAGGTGCTGGCGGCCCTGAAGGAGAAGTGAGGCCTGCTCATTTCCGTGGGCTGACGCGCTTGCGCGGCGCGGCCTCCTGCTTCGCTGCTCGAGGCCGCTTCGTGGCGGAGCTCTTCTTTGCCGCGGGCTTCTTCTTGACCGTGGCCTTCTTCGCCTGGGCCCGCTGGGCGGCCTCCACCGCGCGGCGCGCCCAGGGCAGCAGGGCGTGCGCGTCGTCGCTCGCATCCGTGGGCGGCGTCCAGTAGGACATGGCCACCGGCGGCTTGCCCTTGCCGCTGTCGTAGATGAAGGGCTCGCCTCCCGCGGCCTCGAACGCCGGGCGGTTCTCTTCGTCCGTCTTCAGGTACAGCCGCCCCTCGGCGATGAGCCCGAACATCATCCCGCCGTAGTACAGCCCCCACCCGCCAAACATCGCCCGCGCCTGCACCGGCCCGAGCGGCTCCAGTAACTCCACGGTGTACTGCACGAAGCTGTCCTGCTGCGCCATTCGAGGGCCCCCTGTTGGCTCCACCGGAAACCTCACCCTAGCCCTCTGCCGCGGGCAGAGGGAACGGTGCTCCTTAGACGTGTTGGATGCGTGGGCCCGGAGCCGCGGGCCGCGCCTTCGGCACGTTGGGCAGCACCAGCGGCCACAACTCCCGAAGCGCCGCGCGCAGCGCCGTGGCACTCGCGTAGCGGGCCTCGGGCTGCTTCGCCAGCAGCTTGAGGACGATCCGCTCGAAGGCCTCCGGCACCTGCGGATTGAGCGTCCGTGGCGCCACCGGCGGCTGCTGCACGTGCAGGAACATCAGCGGCACCGGCTGGGTGTGCCGGAAGGGCAGCTGCCCCGTGAGCAGCTCGTAGGCCACCACCCCCAGCGAGTACAGGTCCGTCGCCGGAGAAACCTCCGTGCCCATCACCTGCTCGGGCGCCATGTACTCGGGCGTGCCGAACACCGCCCCCTGCGCCGTGTTGCCCATCACGTGCTCGCTCTTGGCCAGCCCGAAGTCCATCAGCTTGAGCACCCCGGTATGCGTGATGAAGAGGTTGCCCGCCTTCACGTCCCGGTGCAGCACCCCGCGCCCATGCGCATGCTCCAGCGCGCACGCCGCATGGGTGAGCCAGCGCAGCGTCTCGGCCAGCGTCGGGCGCCGCGCGGCCAGCACGTGCCTCAGGTCCATGCCCTGCAACAGCTCCACGATGAGGAAGTGGCGCTCGCCATCCGTCCCCACGTCCAGCACGTGCAGGATGTTCGGGTGCTCGAGCACCCGCGCGTGTTCGATCTCCAGCCGGAAGCGCGCCACCAGCGCCGGATCGTTCCCCGGCGCCGTCAGCAGCTTGAGCGCCACCTCCTTGCCGGTGGACAGATCCGTGGCGGCGTAGACCGTGGCGCTGCCTCCCACCCCCAGCCACCGCTCCACGCGGTAGCGCTCGGTGATGAGCTGGCCCGGTACCAGCCCCCGCACCACCGGAGCGCTGGCCGCCGCCGGCGTCACCGAGCCCTGAATCAGCGTCCCGGACGGAGTGCGGGCCGGAATCACGGGCGACAGCTCGCCCCCGGCCAGGTACGTGACTGCCTCCGGGCTGTCGTCCTTACCCCGCACAGACTCCTCCGCGGCCAGCGGCCCTGCCTCTGCTTCCAGGGGCTTGGGCACGTCAGTTGTTGAGCAGCGACACCTGCGAGGGCGCCATGGTGCCCTCGATGTCCAGGTGCGGGGTGGGCAGGTTGTACTCGGCGGCGGCGCTGGTGGCCTCGACCAGGATGGGGCCGGAGATCTCCGGCGGCTCGCCGTGGCACAGCAGATCCACTACGTGCTCCAGGGTCCACTTGCCCATGCGGTTGATCTTCAGCCGCTTGCCGTCGAAGGCGGAGGTGTCCGTCAGCTCCGCACTGGTCTCCAGCTTCGCCTCCACGGAGTTGCCCAGGTAGCCACGCGCCAGCGTCAGCACCCGGTCCGCCACCGAGTTCCACGCCTGCAGGTGCGTGCGGTCCTGCGCCTCGTCCATGATGTCCAGGCCCACCTGCAGCCGCTCCATGCGCTCGAGGAACTGCTGCACCAGCGGCCCGCGCACCACGCGCCCGTGCTGAGGGGCGATCATCTCCACCGCCGGCGCCAGCTTGCGGATGGTGGCCACCGTGCGCTGCAGCGCCGTGTTCACCGGCATGTAGATCTGATGGAAGGCGCGGATGCCCGACCAGTCGCTCTCCTGCGCATAGATGCCCTGGGCGTTGGCGTCCGTCAGGCCTCCGAACAGGTCCCCGGAGAACAGCACCCGCGTCTCCGGATCGAACAGCATCACCGCGCCACGGAAGTGGCAGAAGGGCGAGGGCACCGGGATGAGCCTGTGGCCGGTGGGCACGTTGAGCCCCTGGGCGAACTTCTCGGTGGCGATGAAGCGGTTGCGCGGCAGGTTGAAGTGGACGATGAGCCGCCAGGTGTCCTCCGAGCAGACGATGCCGGCCCGCGGCGCGTAGCGCGCCGAGATGATGGCCGCCGACGAGCCCACGTCCGGATCCTGGTGGTTGATGAAGAGCGCGGACAGCCGATCCATCCCACCGATGAGCGAGCTCACCTTGGTGTGGATGGTGGAGAAGTCGCTGCTGGAGCCCGGATCGATCAGCAGGTTGAACTCGCTCTGCTTCTGCGTCTTGGCGTCGGTCCCCCGGAAGCGCCGCAGGTAGGGGTTGGCGTGGAAGATGCTGCCGGGTTCCCGCTTGCCCACCCAGAACGTCTCGGGGGCGATTTCGACGGGGACCAGGCGCAGATCAGGATTCGGAGCGGCGGGGGGGACGGGAGAGGTCATCGAAGAAGAGCAAGCCGTGAAGAGAGGGGTCACCCTCCCTGGAGCAATGGCCATGCCATGGGGGCACGTGTCCCAAAGGCCCTGCACGGCCGCGCAAGGGCTGCGCAGCGCCAGTCGAGGTGGAGCACAGGGCGCAGATCGTGCGCCTGTGCGCTGTGGTACACCCGCGGTGCGCTTGTTCGATCCCTCCACGCTTGCCGCCTGGGGCCTGCCTGGGCTCTTCCTCGTCGCGATGCTGGCGGGCTCGGTAGTGCCCATGCCGTCCGAGGCGCTGCTGGCAGCCGTCATTCACGGCGGGGTGTCGCCCGTGGCGGCCGTCACGGTGGCCACGGTGGGCAACGTGCTGGGGGCGCTGTCGCTCTACGTGCTGGGGCTGTGGGTGGCGCGGGGTGGGGGAGGGCGCCTGGGGCGGTGGGCCTCGCGCCGGATGAGCCGCGAGGGCCCCCGGCTGGAGCGGGCCCAGCAGCGGCTGAGGATCTGGGGCGCCCCGCTGCTGGTGCTCTCGTGGCTGCCGGTGGTGGGGGACGCCTTCGTGCTCGCGGCGGGCTTCGTGGGGGTGCGCAAGGTGCCCTTCCTGGTGTTCACCACCCTGGGCAAGGGGCTGCGGTACACCTTCGTCGCGGTGTCGGTGATGACCGCACTGTGAGCGGCAGTGCATTTCACCGGGGCCTTCCGCAACGGGTCTGCTCAATGCGACGATAATTTTCTAATCCCCCGTTTGCTCCATTCGCGGAGCAGGACCCAACATCATGCGCATGACTGAGACCCTCTCGAGGTTTTCGCTCCTGGACCGCCGTCTGCTGGCGGCCGTGCTGTCCCTCACGCTGGCGGCTTGCGGAGGCGCCGAGCTGGACACGCAGGAGCAGGGCCCGCTGGCGACGCAGCAGAGCGCGCTGAGCGTTCCGGTGCGGGTGATGGCGGCCAACACCACCAGCGGCAGCCTCCAGAGCTACGATCCGGGCCACGGCACCCGCATCTTCCAGGGCACCAAGCCGGACGTGGTGGCGATTCAGGAGTTCAACTACGGCGACAACACGCCCACGGCGATCCGCGGCTACGTCAACACGGCGTTTGGCACCAACTTCTCGTACTACCGCGAGGGCGGGGCGCAGATCCCCAACGGCATCATCAGCCGCTGGCCCATCATCGCCGCGGGCGAGTGGGACGACACCCAGGTGACGAACCGGGACTTCGCGTGGGCGCGCATCGACGTGCCGGGCCCCAAGGACCTCTGGGTGGTGAGCGTGCACCTGCTCACCTCGAGCAGCTCCATCCGCAACACGGAGGCGGTCAACCTGGTCAACTTCATCAAGGCCAACGTGCCGGTGACGGACTACCTGGTGATCGCCGGCGACTTCAACACCAGCAGCCGCAGCGAGGCGGCCTTCAGCACCTTCTCGCAGGTGGTGTCGGTGGCGGCCCCGTACCCGGCGGACCGCAACGGCAACACCAACACCAACGCCAGCCGCGGTAGCCCGTATGATCACGTGCTGGTGGACAGCGACCTGCGGGCCTACCAGGTGGCGACGGTGATCGGCGGCAGCACGTTCTCGGCGGGCCTGGTGGCGGACACGCGGGTGTACTCGCCCATCTCGGAGATCTCTCCGGCGCTGTCGGCCGACAGCGGCGCCGCGAACATGCAGCACATGGCGGTCATCAAGGACTTCCTCATTCCGGGTGACACGGTGAGCGCCAGCGTGACGGTGAGCTCGCCCAATGGCGGCGAGAGCTGGGCGGGCGGCAGCGCGCAGAGCATCTCCTGGTCGGCCACGGGCGTGACGAACGTGAAGCTGGAGTACACGCTGGATGGCGGCACCTGGAGCCTGATTACGTCCAGCACGTCGGCCTCCACGGGCAGCTACACGTGGACGGTGCCCAACAGCGCCTCCACGGCGGCGCGGGTGCGGGTGAGCGACGCGGCGAACTCGGCGGTGAGCGACACCAGCGACGCGGCCTTCACGATCACCACGGCGCCCACGGGCACGGGCACGGTGTTCATCAACGAGGTGCTGGTGAACGAGGCGGGCTCGGACGTGACGACGGAGTTCGTGGAGCTGGTGAACTCGGGCACGGCGGCGGTGGACCTGTCGGGCTGGACGCTGGCGGACGCGACGGGGCTGCGGCACACGTTCGCCAGCGGCACGAGCCTGGCGGCGGGCCGCTCGTTCGTGGTGTTTGGCGGTGCGGCGGGCATCCCCACGGGGATGACGAACGCGGTGGCGGCGTCCACGGGCACGCTGAGCCTGTCCAACAGCGGTGACACGGTGTACCTGAAGAACACGGCGGGCACGGCGGTGGACACGGCCACGCTGGGCTCGGCGCTGTGCGGCACGGATGGCGTGTCGGCCAACCGCAGCCCGGATGGCAGCAGCACCGGCACGTTCGTGCTGCACACCACGCTGTCCGGCTCGGGCTCTTCGCCGGGCAAGCGCACCAACGGCACCGTGTTCTAAGCGGAGCCCCGGGGGGCCCGCGTACGTCGCGGGCCCCTCGAGTGCACACCTCGCTAGGGTTCCTCGGAGGTCGGCACGCGCTCGGCGCCGATGAACAAGGGCGCGTAACAACGCCCACTGTACTCGTGCGTGCCCGTCTCACAGGGAGGGGCTCCCTTCTTGCCGTCCCCCTCCCACCAGCAGCCGCCGTTGATCACGACTGCGTTCCGGTTGTTGCAGGGCGGGCGCTTCTGCCCAGGCAGAGGCTCGTCGGGCACTTCACGAGTGACTGCCCGTCCCGAGGGTGGGGCTGCTTCAGCGGGTGCCACGGAGGCCATCGCCTTGTCCCCCATGGACCCTGTGCCCCCATCTGGCTGCCCGTTGCCTTGCGAGCCGCTGCTCTGCGGCTCCGCGTAGGCCACTTCGGGCTTGTCC
Source organism: Myxococcaceae bacterium (assembly GCA_035296065.1). GTDB lineage: Bacteria > Myxococcota > Myxococcia > Myxococcales > Myxococcaceae > DATHBR01. The sequence goes on from DATHBR010000018.1 coordinate 74,946, forward strand.
GCGTCGCGCGTCACCAGCATGACCAGCAGCCCCACTCCGATGGCGACCCCCGCGGCGGCCGCTAAACGCGTCAGCTCCCGCTCTGGGTACCAGGCAGGCAACACCCACCGGGTCTTGTCGGTGGGCGGCAACGAAGCCCCCTCCATCCAGACTCGGTCCAGCGCCGGGTTGGCGCTCTTGAGCAGACGCTCCAGTTCCTGGGCCACCTGCTTCGCGCTGCCCCGGGCCAGCGGATCCTCGGAAAGCATCCGCAGGATGAGCGCGCTCAACTCCGGGCACCAGTCGGCCAGTCCCCGGGGCGCTTCCAGCTTTACCGACTCACCCAGATCGTTCTCGTCATCGGGATCCGCCCCCTGCGGTGGGTAGGTCCCCCCAAGGAGCCGGTAGGCCGTCACTCCCAGGGCATACACATCATCCGCGGGGTCTCCCTCGTGGTTTTCCTTGGCGCCGAGCCGCAGGGCGTACTTGAGAAAGTGCAGCTGAGGACTGCGGTACTGGGGGGTGCCAGGCGGCATGCCACCCCTCGTCAGCGGGCGAGCCCCTGAGTACCGGCAACTGCCGAAGTCCAGCAGCACCACGCGGCCCTTGGGGGTCACCCGCACGTTGCCGCCCTTCACGTCCCGGTGCACCCCATGGTGGTGCGTGGCCTCCAACGCCCGCGCCACCTGCGCCAGTTGCCCAATGGCCTGGCGTAACGTGAGCCCGTACTCGGACGCCCACTTGTACAGCGACAACCCTTCCACCCACTCCATGACGAGGTACGGGTAGGCATCACCCTGGGGGCTGGTCCACGTGCCGTGGCTCTCCAGCCTTGGCACTGACGGGTGGCGGAGCCGCGAGAGCAGCCACACCTCCCGCTCCATGCGGATGTCCTCCGCCTCCAGCGCCAGCTTCAGCGCATAGCTCTTGCCTTTGGGCTTGCTCGCTTTGACGGCGCGCAACACCACGCCATGGCTGCCGCTGCCAATGCGCTCGCGCACCAGCCAGGGGCCAACCTGCGAGCCGTATTCAGGGATTCGGGTGTCCGGGGGGAGGGGAGTCGTCATATGTCTCAGGTAGGGCTGCACCCATCCTACCTCACGGGTGGACTTCGTGCACTCCGTCTCCGCGCGATTCCGGGGCCTATGCCAAGCCAGGGTGTGCCTGCTAACAACCGCCCCATGAGCACTGGCAGGCCCGAGCCCCTTCACGCGCAGCCCCTCTCCCGCGAGGGCTTCGCTCCCTTCGGAGACGTCATCGGCCTGGAGCTCTCTGGAGGCTCCAGCGCCAACCAGGGCACCGCCACCCGCTACAACCACGTGGCCCAGCTCGCCAACAGCCGCCCGGGCGCCCAGCCCAACCTGGCCCTCTTTCACTCGGTGCAGAAGGCGCTGCCCTTCGAGGTGCGCCTGCTGGAGCGCCACCCCTGCTCCACGCAGATGTTCGTGCCCCTGCTCTGCCAGCGCTTCCTCGTGGTGGTGTGCCCGGATGACGCGCGCGGCGAGCCCGACCTGGCCCAGCTGCGCGCCTTCCTGTGCGGGCCCGGCCAGGGAGTGAACTACCGCGCCGGCCTCTGGCACCACCCCATCATCGCTCTGGATGGGCCGGCCGACTTCCTCATGCTGGCCTGGGAGGACGGCTCCGCGCGGGACTGCGAGGAGCGCCCGCTGGCCACCCCGCTGCTCGTCACCAGCCGCTGAGAGCCTTCCCCAAAGTCCTATTGCCACGCAAAAGCGGTGCCCGGGGCGGTGCCAAACTGGAACAGCGCGGGGACGGGTGCTAACTGCCAGGGGACTCTTCCCTCACCTGGACCTGCATGAACGCCCTCCTCCTGGCTGCCGTGCTCGCCGTCTCCCCGCAGGCGAACCCTTCCGCTGGTACCGCCGCCAAGGCCAACCCGTTCCTCAAGGCCCGCTCGGGCAACACCGCCATCGCGCAGATGTTCGCGCCCGGCGTCGCCCAGCTCTCCGCGGAAGACAAGCGTGTCGCCTGGCACCTGACCCTCGCCGCCCATGCCGGCGAGGAGATTGCCTATGATCAGCTCGGCTGGCGCGTGGTGGAGCTCAAGCGCCTGCTCGAGGGCGTCTACCTCTTCGGCCTCGAGGGCCCCGGCGGCCCCGGCCTCTTCGATCAGCGGCTGACGTCCTACCTGGAGCGCTTCTACGGCCACAGCGGCAACCATGACCACGTGACGGGCCAGAAGTTCGTCCCCACCTTCACCTCCGGGGAGCTGTCGGCCGCCGCCGTGCGCGCCTTCCGCGCCGGGGCCCCGTTCGGCGTGCAGGACGAGCGCGCCTTGAGCGAGTGGCTCAAGTCCCTGCAGCCCACCATCTTCGATGCCTCCTTCGAGCCCTCGCTCACCTCGAAGTCGCCGCCACAGGGGCAGGACCTCATCACCGCCTCGGCCAACACCGCCTATGGGCCCGGCGTGACGCTGGCCGAGGTGGAGGGGTTCAAGGAGAAGAACCCGCTCAACTCGCGCCTGGTGAAGGTCAACGGCAAGCTGGTGGAGCAGGTGTTCCGCGCCGGAGACAAGAAGACGCCGCCGGGGCTCTACGCCGAGGAGCTCTCGCGCGTGAACGCCCACCTGCAAGAGGCGATGAAGTCCGCCAACAAGCAGCAGAAGCCCGTGCTGCAGAAGCTCATCCGCTACTTCCAGACGGGCAGCCCCAAGGACTGGGACGCCTACAACATCGCCTGGCTGAGGGCCGATCCGCCGGTGGACGCCACCATCGGCTTCATCGAGACGTACGTGGACCCCCGCGGGCAGAAGGGCCAGTGGGAGGCGCTCATCAACTACCGCGACGCCTCCGAGAACCGCATCATGGAGCTCATCGGCAAGCGCGCGCAGTACTTCGAGGAGCGCACGCCCTGGCCCGCCGCCTACAAGCGCAAGAAAGTGGCGCTGCCGGTGTCCAAGGCCATCAGCCTGATCGCCAGCTACCCGCAGCCGCCCGCGGGCATCAACCTGCCCAACGAGCAGCACATCCGCGAGAAGCACGGCAGCAAGAGCGTGCTGGTGGCCAACGTGATGGAGACGGCCTCGGCGCTGCGGCGGCTGCCGCTGGCGCTCGAGTTCTCCCGCACCCCCGAGGAGCGCGCCCAGGCCCAGAAGCACTCGGCCACCGCGCGCAAGTGGCTGGTCGCCTTCCACGAGGTGCTCGGCCATGCCTCGGGCCAGGTGGACAAGAAGAAGCTCAAGAACCAGGCCCCCTCGAAGTTCCTCAAGGAGTACGACAACACCCTGGAGGAGGCCCGCGCGGACCTGGTGGCCCTGTGGCACGCGTATGATCCGGTGCTCGCCGAGCTGTCGCCAGAGCACGAGCAGATCGCTCAGCAGATGTACCGCGACTTCCTCGTCGAGGGGCTCACCAACCTGGCGCGCGTGGAGAAGGGCGACCAGTTCGAGGAGGACCACCAGCGCGGCCACCACATGACGGTGAACTTCCTCATCGACAAGGGGGCGGTGAAGCAGGTGTCCGAGGGCGGGCGCACCTACTGGGTGGTGACCGACTACGCGAAGATGCGCGAGGCGGTGGGCGAGCTGCTCTCCCAGCTGATGGTCATCAAGGCCACCGGGGACTACGCGGGCATCCGCGCGCTGGTGACGCAGAAGGGCATCAAGTTCGATCCCAAGCTGCGCGACGAGGTGGTCGCCCGCGTCAAGGCCGCGGATGTGCCGGCGGTGCTCTTCATCACCGCGCCGCGGCTGCTGCCCGTGGTGGACGCCAACGGCCAGCTGACGGACCTACAGGTGGACACCACCCAGGGCTTCATCGCCCAGCACCTGGAGCGCAGCGTGCTCGGCAAGCTCGAGCCCGCCGAGGCCACCAGGGCCGCCGTACTGCTGGCCACCAACAAGCCCGAGGCCATCAAGGAGCTGTTCAAGCAGCTCAAGGTGAAGGCCCCGGGCAAGGCCGCCGCGCCCCGCTAGGTCACCGCTTCAGTGAGCGGGCGGGACGGCGGGGCCGGCGCTGACGCCGGGATCCGTGGGCGGCAGCGGCGGAGTGGGCGGGGCCGCGGGCATGGGCGTCGACCGGCCGTAGTCCCGCTCGTGGATGCGCAGCAGGGCCAGGAAGAAGGCGACGATGAGGGGGCCAATGAGCAGGCCCACCGTGCCGAACGCGGCCAGGCCACCCAGCAGCGCGAAGAAGACGATGGCCCCGTGCATGTGCAGGCCCCGCTTCACCAGCATGGGCTTGATGACGTTGTCCACCAGGCCCACCACCACCACACCCCAGATGGCCAGGAAGAGCGCGGCCCAGGGGTGCCCCGTCATCAGCAACAGCAGGGCGGCCACCATCACCACCGAGGCGGCGCCTACCGCGGGAATGAGCGCCACGAAGAACGTCACCGCTGCGAAGAAGAAGGGCACGGGCACCCGGGCGATGAGGTAGCCCACGAGCGCGGCCACCGCCTGCACTCCCGCGGTGGCGATGGACGACACCAGCACGGCGATGGCGACGACGCGGAACTCGCGCAAGAGCTCCGTGGTCTGCCCGCGCTTGAGCGGAGAGACGCTCTCGAGCCAGTCCACCAGCCTTCTGCCGTCCACCAGCAGGAAGAAGAAGGCGATGAGCATCATCACCGTCTGGAAGATGAACGAGCCGGTGGCGGCCACCGCGCCGGTGACGGCCCTGGCGGCGGTGCCTCCCTGGCTGCTCACCTGCTGGCCCAGGGTCTGGTCCAGCTGCGTCTCCTCCACGGCGAAGCGCTCCATCAGGTTCTCGGCCAGCCGCTGCGCTGGCCCGGGCAGCCGCTCCACGAGCCCCGCGACGCCCTCCCGGTTCACCGTCTCCCGGACGAAGCGCACGCCCTCGGCGGCCTCGCCCACCAGGAACGCCGTCAGGCCGGTGAGCGGCAGCAGCAGGGCGACGACGACGCCCAGGCACAGCAGGCCCGCGGACAGGTTGGCCCGCCCCCGGAACAGCCGGGTCAGCCGCCTGTGGGCGCCGTAGAGCGTGCCGGCGAGCACCGCGGCCAGGAAGAAGCCCTTGGCGAACGGCTCGACGACCAGCGCCAGCAGGATGATGGAAAGAATGATGAGGCCGGTAAAGACGCGCCGGGCGACCTGATCCGAGACCATATGAGGCTCGAAACTAAGACGGCTTGTCCTAGACGGAAGGGGCAACTGCCCCAAACGCTGACTTCCGTACGGTGAACAGGACACTTGGGGACGCCACGGAGGCGGGTAGAGTGTGGGAATGCCACCGATTGATTCGCCGCAGTTTGCTTCCTGGCTGTTGCAGGTGCTCCCCGTGGCCTACCTGGCCGTCACCTTCCTGCAGTCCGGCCTGGACAAGGTGTTCGACTGGAAGGGCAACCTGAGCTGGCAGACGGGGTTCTTCTCCAAGGTGCCCATCCTGCGCAGCCAGGTGAAGCCCATGCTGGCAAGCCTCGCCGTGTTGGAGATCCTGGCCGGGGCGGTGTGCGCCGTGGGCATCATCATGCTGGTGGCCACCGGCAACCCCCGGATCGCCTGTGTGGGAGGGATGCTCAGCGGGCTGACGTTCGTGGCCCTGCTGTTCGGCCAGCGCATCGCCAAGGACTACGCGGGCGCGGCGGGCATTGGCCCCTACTTCCTGGTCAGCCTGGCGGCAATCTTCTTCAACCGGGGATGAGGCGGGCCGGGAGGCTGGGCTAGACTGCTCCCACATGGATCGGCTGCGCTTCTACCTGAATGACCGGCTCGTCGAGGAGTCGGGGCTCTCTCCCACCACGACGCTGCTGCGCTACCTGCGCGACCGGGTGCACCTGACCGGCACCAAGGAAGGGTGCGCGGAGGGTGACTGCGGCGCCTGCACGGTGGCGGTGCTGGAGCCGGACGGCAAGGGCGCCATGGCGTTGCGCTCCGTCAACTCGTGCCTGCTGCTGCTGCCCATGGTGCAGGGCAAGCGCGTGTACACCGTGGAGGCCCTCAAAGAGGGCGGCAAGTACCACGTGGTGCAGCAGGCGCTGGCCGAGAAGCTGGGCTCGCAGTGCGGCTACTGCACTCCGGGCGTGGCCATGGCCATGCTGGAGGCCTGCCACCGCAAGGACTTCGACGAGCGCTGGAAGCTGGACGCGCAGATGTGCGGCAACCTCTGCCGCTGCACCGGCTACCGGCCCATCCGCGAGGCCACCGAGCAGGTGGCGGGCATGAACCCGGCGGACCGCTTCGCCCGGGCGCTGGCCCAGACGAAGCCCGAGCCCATGGAGCTGGCGTACACGGTGGGCCCGCAGCGCTTCTTCACTCCGGCCACCTTCGAGGCGCTGTGGGACGTGCTGGACGCGCACCCCGAGGCCCGCTTCGTGGTGGGCGGCACGGACCTGTCGTTGGAGGTGACCAAGCGCTACGCCGAGCCGGCGCTGCTGGTGTCGCTGGAGGCGCTGTCCGCGCTGCGCGCCCTGGAGCCTCATGCGGGAGGCCACCGGGTGGGCGCCACCGTGCCGCTGACGGACCTGGAGGACTACTCGCGCGCGGCGTGTCCTCCGCTGGAGCGGATGCTGCGCTACTTCGGCGCGCGGCAGATCAAGAACCGCGCGACGGTGGGCGGCAACCTCTGCACCGCCTCGCCCATTGGAGACCTGGCGCCGGTGTTCATCGCCCTGGGGGCCCAGGCGGTGCTGCTCTCGCGCGCGGGCGAGCGGCGCGTGCCGATGGATGAGTTCTTCGTGAGCTACCGGCGCACGGCGCTCCAGAAGGGCGAGATCCTGGCCTTCGTGGAGCTGCCCGCGCAGCCCGCGGGGGCGAGGACCATCGCCTATAAGGTGTCCAAGCGGCGCGAGCTGGACATCAGCGCCGTGTCCTCGGGCTTCCGGGTGGTGGTGGACGCCGCGGGCCGGGTGAGCGAGGCGCGGCTGGCCTACGGAGGCATGGCCGCCCGGCCGGCCCGTGCCCAGAAGACCGAGGCGGCGCTCGTGGGACAGCCCTGGACGGAGGCGAGCGTGGAGGCGGCGCTGGTGCACCTGGACGAGGACTTCACCCCGCTGACCGACCATCGGGGCTCGGCGTGGTATCGCGCTTCGGTAGCAAAGAACCTGCTGCGCGGGTTCCTCCAGGAGACGCTCACGGAGCCTGCCCCCAGGCTCCAGGAGCGCCATACCGCCACGGTGCAGGTGAGGTGAGCCATGGTCGCCATTCCCTCTGAAGTTGCCCCTCGCGAGCTCGAGGCGAAGAAGAGCCCCGTCCATGCCCCCTCGCAGCACGAGAGCGGGCTGAAGCACACCAGCGGCGAGGCGCTCTATGTGGATGACCTGCCCACGCCTCCGGGCACGCTGGTGGGCCACCTCATCGCCTCGCCTCATGCCCATGCGCGGCTGGGGCGCCGGGATGCCTCGAAGGCCCTGGCGCTGCCGGGCGTGCACGCGGTGCTGTTCGCCGGGGACATTCCCGGGGTGAACGACGTGTGCCCCATCAAGGGCGTGCACGACGAGCCGCTGCTGGCCACCGATGAGGTGCACTGCGTGGGGCAGGCGGTGGGGCTCATCGTCGCGGAGAGCGCGGCCATTGGCCGGCAGGCCGCCGCGCTGGTGGAACTGGAGTACGAGGTGCTGCCGGCGGTGCTGTCCATCCGCGAGGCCATCGAGAAGGGCTCGTACATCGCCCACCCGAAGGATCCGCACCCGCACCGGATGCGCCGGGGCGAGCCGGAGTCCGCGCTGATCGCCTCGCCGGTGCGCGTTCAGGGCGAGTGCATGACGGGGGCGCAGGACCACTTCTACCTGGAGACGCACGTCGCGCTGGCGGTGCCGGAGGAGGACGGGGCGGTGCACCTGTGGTCCTCCACGCAGCACCCGTCCGAGGTGCAGGAGAAGGTGGCGGATGTGATGGGCCTGGGCCGCCACATGGTGAAGGTGGAGGTGCCGCGCATGGGCGGCGGCTTCGGCGGCAAGGAGACGCAGGCGGCGGGCTTCGCGGCGCTGGCGGCCCTGGGCGCCACCGTCACCCGGCGGCCGGTGAAGGTGTGGCTCAACCGCGATCAGGACATGGAGCGCACGGGCAAGCGCCACCCGTTCTGGGCGCGCTTCGACGCGGGCTTCAGCCACGAGGGGATGTTGCTGGCGCTCAAGGTCGAGCTGGTGTCCGACGGCGGGTGGAGCAACGACTTGTCCCACGCCATCCTGGACCGGGCGCTGTTCCACCTGGACAACTCCTATTACCTGTCGAACGTGGAGGCGGTGGGGCGGGTGGCGCGGACGAACTACCCGTCCAACACGGCGTTCCGTGGCTTCGGCGGGCCGCAGGGCATGTTCGTGATGGAGGAGGTGCTCAACCGCGCCGCGGAGAAGCTGGGCATGGACCCGGCCGAGGTGCGCGGGCTCAACCTCTACCGCGAGGCGCCCGAGGACCGGACGCACTACGAGCAGCAGGTGGAGAACAACCGGCTGCCGCGCATCCACGCGGAGCTGATGGCCTCCAGTAAGTACGCGAAGCGCCGGGCGGAGATTGAGGCGTTCAACGCCAGCTCGCGGTGGACCAAGCGGGGCATTGGCTACCAGCCGGTGAAGTTCGGCATCTCGTTCACCACGAGCTTCCTGAACCAGGCGGGCGCGCTGGTCGTCATCTACGCGGACGGCTCGGTGCAGCTCAACCACGGCGGCACGGAGATGGGGCAGGGCCTGCACACCAAGATGCGGGCGGTGTGCGCGCACGAGCTGGGCATTTCCGTGGAGCGCGTGCGGGTGATGAACACGGCGACGGACAAGGTGCCGAACACCTCGGCCACGGCGGCCTCGAGCGGCGCGGACCTCAACGGGTTCGCGGTGAAGGCGGCGTGCGAGACGCTGCGCGAGCGGCTGCGGCCGGTGGCCGCGAAGCTGCTGGGGGCGCAGAGCGCGGAGGGCATCGAGTTCTCGGCGGGCCAGGTGTTCCACGCGGCCCAGCCGCAGCGGGTGCTGGCCTTCGAGGAGGTGACGCAGGCGGCGTACCTGTCGCAGGTGTCGCTGTCGGCGACGGGGTACTACCGCACGCCGGACATCGGGTACGACCGGGTGACGGGGCGGGGCAAGCCGTTCCACTACTTCGCGTTCGGCGCGGCGGTGGTGGAGGTGGAGGTGTCCGGGCTCACCGGTGAGCACCGGATGCGGCGGGTGGACATCCTGCACGACGTGGGCAGCTCACTGGTGCCCAACATCGACAAGGGGCAGGTGGAGGGCGCCTTCATCCAGGGCGTGGGCTGGCTGACGTGCGAGGAGGTGCTCTTCAACACGAAGGGGCAGCTGCTCACGCACTCGCCGGACACGTACAAGATTCCGGCGCTGGGAGACACGCCCGAGGAGTTCCACGTGGCCCTGCTGGAGCGCGCGCCGCAGGACAACACCATCCATGGCAGCAAGGCGGTGGGCGAGCCGCCGTTCATGCTGGCCATCGGCGTGGTGACGGCGCTGCGGCACGCCATCGCCCGCTTCGGGACGAAGGGCAGGGAGGTGCAGTTGGCCTCTCCCGCGACGCCGGAGGCGATTCTGCGCGCGGTGGAGGCCGCGCGCGGCACCAAGGGCTAAATCCTCTCTCCGCGATAGACCAAACGCGACTTCAGCGGGAGAGCTTCCGCCGAGCAGCAGACTCCCTGATAAGGTGGTGACACGAATGCTCACACGTCTCCTTATCGAGAATTATCGATGTTTCGAGTCAGCCACGATCGAGCCGAGTTCGCTCGCTCTGCTGGTGGGGCCCAATGGGGCGGGTAAGAGCACCGTCTTCGAGGCACTTTGGAACATCCGCCAACTCGTTGTGACGGGAGTCAGCGCGTCGGAGCTCTTCCCTGACGAGACGTGCACCCGCTGGGGACGCCAGACCACCCAGCAATTCGAAATGGAGCTCCGTGCACCCGAGGGGAACTTCACGTACCGGATTGCCATTCGACATGGCAAGGGGTCGCAGAGCGGGCAAATCGAACGTGAAGAAGTCCTGTTCGACGGGAGGCCGCTCTACACCTTCTTCAAGGAAGAGGTGACGATCCATGTGCACGAGAAGGCTTCGGCACAACGCTTTCCAGCCGGCAACAAGCTCTCCCCGCTCTCGAACTTGCCGCTTCAAGTTCGCTCCAGACACCTCGATTGGGTGCTGAACAGGATTGCCGGCATCTGGGTTTTCCGGCCTGTCCCCCCGAAGCTTGGGCCGTTTACCAATCTTCGCGGCGATTTCCTGGAGCCGGACCTCTCTAATTTTGCCTCATGGCTGCTGGCAATGCATAAGGTACGTCCAACCCTCAAGCGAAAGCTGAAGCAAAGCCTAGGGATTGTGCTGGAGGGTTTTCTTGATTATCAGTTTCCGCGGTTGGGACGGGAAACCAATGTCCTGATGTTCTTATTTTCTTCTCCGCATAGGCCTCGCTCCCACGTTCTTTTTACCTTTGCGGAACTCTCAGAGGGCCAGCGTGCGTTGGTCGTACTCTACACGCTGCTGCATGCCGTCCCGAACGAGGCAACACTCTGTATCGATGAGCCAGAAGAGTTCCTGTCGCCGCGTGAAATCCACCCATGGCTGAATCTCCTCATGGAGAAGACGGATGAGGGTGGGCAGGCGCTTCTCATCTCTCATAACGCAAGTTTGATCGATCTCATTGCTCCCTCAAGAGGCCTTCTCCTGACGCGCTCGAGAGGTGGTCCAGTCCATGTCGAGCCGATGCCGAGCAACGAGACCGGGCTTCCTGTCTCGGAGTTGTTGGCCCGAGGGTGGCTCGAATGAGGCGTGTACACGTGGTGGTTTTATGTGAGGGGTTCGAAGATTGGCAGTTTGCCCTTAGAATCCTTGTAAGGCTCGGCTGGCGTCATGACCAGATCGCCCCCAATGTCTCGCCGTCAGCTAAAGGTTCGGCATATACCTACGTGCTCAATAACTACGCAGCGGAGGTTCGGGCCAACCGCGGTGGGAAGAAGACGCGTGCTCTCCTTGTGCTCATTGACGCGGATACGCGACATGAGGGCGGCAGGGAGCAGGAACTCAACAAGCGCCTCAAGGATACAGATCAGAAGTTGCGCCAAGCCAGGGAAAGGATTGCGCTTTGGGTTCCGAGGCGTCAACTCGAGACCTGGGTTTATTTCCTAACCCATGGACAGGCCGACGAAGAGACGAATTATAAAGATGAGCACTTGGTCAAGGAGCATGAATACAAGCCTGCATCCGAACTGCTTGCGCGAACTCTCAAGGCGCGGCGAGCACTTCCGGCCAAGGCGATACCGTCCCTGAAGAGAGCAGTAGTTGAGTTTGAGCGGCTTCGGAGTTCTCAGCGTAAGGGCTCGAAGAGGCTCAAGCGTGGGAGGTGAGAATTTCCAGTGGGAGGTGAGAATTTCCAGAAGGAGGCGGGAGGCCTGGTGTCCCCCTCCCGTAAATTTGTGCTCAGAGCACCCGGCGCGAGGGCACCAGCGCGTTGGCGAAGAGCAGGCCCGCGGCGATGGCCACCGCCACCATCAACATGGAGAAGGCGGTGTCCACGCCCGCCAGCACGTCCCGGGCGAGCAGGGACTCCAGGCTGCGGAAGCCGAGGCTGCCCGGGACGAGCAGCATCATTCCGGGAACGATGGTGACCACCGAGGGCCGGTTGCGCAGCCGGGCCAGGGCGTTGCTCGCCATGCCCAGCAGCAGCGCTCCCACGAAGGCGCCTAGCTCCGGGCCCAGCACCTGGGCCCCCAGCCGTGCTCCAACGAAGGCGAGGGCTCCCACGGCGATGATCCACCCCGCGTCCCTGGGCCGGGCCCGGAACAGCACCGTCACCGCGAGGGCCACCACCGCCAGCGCCACCAGGTCCACCCAGAAGGGCAGGGGCGTGGGCCCGAGCAGCGGCGGCGCGGGCGGCAGGAACCCAGCCAGCCTGCCGCCCAGGGCCACGCCGAAGGCGAGCTGAAGAAAGATCAGCGCCGCGCCGATCAGCCGCGAGCTGCCCGAGATGAGGTGACGCGTGGTCAGCTCGTTGATGGCCACCGTCAGCCCCAGCCCAGGCAGCAGCACGATCAGCCCTGAGAGCGTGGATACCTGGACCGACAGCGGGCCGATGACACTGGCCGCGACTACGGCCAGCCCCGAGGTGAGCAGCGCGGCCACCGGCTCCAGCACTCGCGCCGTCGCGGGCTTGTCGCGCGTCAACCGCTCCAGGATTCCGATGAGCAGGCTGCTCAGCGCCGCGACGCCCATCTCCCTCGGCCCACCTCCGAAGAGCTTCGCCGCCGCCCCTGCCGCCAGCGTCCAGCTCAGCAACGTGATGGGCAGCGTGTAGCGCGCGGGCGCCGTGAGGATGGCGTCGATCCGTGCCGCTCCCGCCTCCGGGGAGAGCTTGCCGTGGATGACCTCCTGCGCGAGCGCGTCCAGCAGCGTCAGCCGCTCGAGGTCCATCGCCCCGGGCTCCACCCGGATGAGGCTGGTGCGAAGCGCTTCGGGAGGACCGAACGAGGCGAAGATGGACGTAGGCGTGGAGAAGAAGCGCGCCTCCACGCCTAGCCGCTCGCAGACCTGGCGCATCTGCTCTTCAAGCCGGTGCGCCGGAGTGCCGTAGCGGTGCAGGGCCTGGCCCAGGCGCAGTGTGAAGGCCACGATGGGGCTGGGAGGTGGCTCGGGCAGCAAGGCGGTGTGTTCGGGCGGAAGCACGGGCGGCACATCGCAGAGCCGCCTGTGCGAGTCAAACGAACCCTTACCCCATGCCTCTCCCGGAGGCAGAGGGGTATGGTGGCGCGATGGAACTGCTGACCGCACGCCTGCGTCTGCGCGAGTTCTCCGAGGACGACTGGCACGCTACCTGGCCTTACGAGTCCGATCCCGAGGTCGTCCGCTACCAGTCCCACGGCGTCCGCACCGCCGAGGAGAGCCGCAAGTACATCGTGGACTCCATGGCCACCGCGCACGAGTCTCCCCGGCGCATCTATGATCTCGCCGTGGTGCTCCGCGAAGGCGGGCGCCTCATCGGCCGCTGTGGGCTGAAGGTGGTGGACCCCGAGCAGCGCGAGGGCGCGCTCTGGTACGTCGCGGACCGCTCCGTGTGGGGCAAGGGCTACATCCCCGAGGCCGCCGAGGCCATGCTGGACTTCGGCTTTGGCACCCTGGGCCTGCACCGCGTGTGGGGAGATTGCGATCCGCGCAACGAAGCCTCCGTGCGCGTGCAGCGCAAGCTGGGCATGCGCCAGGAGGCTCACTTCCGGGAGAACGCGTTCCTCAAGGGCGAGTGGGTCGACTCGCTCATCCACGCCATCCTCGACCGGGAGTGGGCTGCCCGCCCGCGCCGCTAGCGCGGAGGGCGGGCCCCGGGAGCCCTGAGACGGTGCTCCCGGGGTGCCACTCGAGCCTCGCGGCTCAGTGAATCTTCGGCGTCAGGTCATCCAGCGGCGGAAGCGGCGGGATGCGCGAGCCGGTGGGCGAGGCGCTCAGGTCCTCGTCCTCCTCCAGCAGCGACGGGCGATCAGCGCCCATCATGCCCTCGGAGCTGGCGGTGAAGTCCGACGAGGCCCCCATCGAGCCCACGCCGCTGCTCATGCTGCTCATGCCCCCGGTGGCGTCATGAGAGAGGCCACCGCTGGCGCTCTCCGAGCTGCCCTGCAACTTCTGCTCGAGCTGATCACCCAGCTGGGTGATGCTCTCCTGCGCCTTGCGCTTGGCCGGCTCGATGAGCTGGCGCTCCTTGTCCGACACCGGCAGGAACATCGAGGCGAACATGCCCAGCGCCACGCCACCCACCGCCAGCATCAGCGGCTGAGTCTCCAGCGCCCGGTTGAACCAGTCGGACGCCTGCGTCTTCACCTCGCTGCCCGAGGGAATGCGCTCGCGCAGGTTCGAGGCCTGGTCCTTCACCTGGCCCACCGCGCCCATGGCCCGATCCTTCAGGTCATGCGCCTTGTCCTGCACCGAGTGCGCCACGCCCGCGGCGCGCTCCTTGATGCCGCCGCTGGTGTCCGCCCCGCTGCTCGACCAGGTGTCGCTGCCCAGGGGGCTCACGTCACCGCTCACGCCCGCGGCCGGCGAGCCGTAGGTGTCCGTGCGCTGGAACGAGGAGTAGCTCTCGCCACGGTAGCGGAAGTCCTTGTCACCGATGACGCCCGTGTGCTCCTCGCGCACCGTGAACGCCTTCTTCATGAGGGCCGCGCCCACGCCGGCCCCGAGAATGGCACCCAGGAGGCTCCAGCCTCGCGGGGTGTCCGCCCGCTCCTTCAACTCCGTCGTCTTGTGCATCACTGCCTCCTTGGCGCGTGTCTTGAGTTCGGTGGCCTTGTCGTTCACCGCGTCCTTGGCCTGCTGCTTCAGCTCTCCGACTTTCTCCGTGGCCTTCTCCTTGGCCAGCTCCTTCCACTCGGACACCTTCTCCTGCGCGATGGCTTTCACGCGATCGGGCTGGGCGTGCAGCGCCAGCTCGTCGGCGATCTCGCTCATGCGTGCCCGTGCATCTGCGATTTCATGGAGTGCATGGTCCTGCTCGCCCATTGGCCGTCCTCCTTCAGGGTTTGGATTGTCTTGGTGGGTCCGTGAACCTTCTTCATCGCCTTGAGGCCGCCATAGGCAATGGCCGCGCCACCGCCCAGCAGCAGCACCGCCACCAGCAGCGCCGAGGCCCACAGCGGCATCACGCCCGAGAGCGCGATGACGAGGAAGGCGACGAAGGTGAACGCTCCCAGGAGCATCACCAGGCCACCGCCCGCCAGCAGGCCAGCGCCCGCCGAGGCCTTCTTCACCTCGGCCTTCATCTCGGTGCGCGCCAGTTGCACCTCGGCGCGCACCAGCCTCTTGCCCTGGTCGAGGAACTCGGAGACGAGCTCCTTGATGGGCCGCGAGGGCTCTGTGGCCCCGCCGAAGCCCTGGGAGCTGCTGGCTCCCATGGGCTGGCCGTTGTTTCCGGTATTGAATCGAGGATCGTACGGTTCCATGGCGCCCCCGTTAGATCTTCAGGAACCGGCCGGCGAAGAAGCCCAGCGCCACGCACCCGGCGATGAACACCCCGGGCCGCTGACGGATCTGCGTCTGAGCGTCGCGCACCAGGTCCTCGGTGGAGCCATTCTCCAGCCGATCCGAGACGCGGTGAATCACCTGCAGGGCGTTGTCCAGAAGGGGCTGGGCGGCGCCGAGGCTCTTGTCCTTGCCCATGCTCTCCAGGGTGCCGACGATGCCGTGCAGGCTCTTGACGAGCTGCTCCTTCTTGCCGTCCACCTGGTGGTAGACGCGGTCCTTGGTGATGCCGCCGAGCCGCTTCACCTGCTCCTTGCCCGCCTGGGCAATGCCCGAGGACTGGTCGCTTTGACCGGAAAAGCTTCCGGTGGAGCCTGTCACGTAGCCGCTGCTCTGGATTCCGCTGCCTGGGATGTAGCTGGCCATGTTCCCTCCGTGAGTGGCGTTTTCGCCGTGGCGTGTCTTCTCGTCTTCTCCACGCGCGAGAGTCTGTTGAGGGAAAGCTATGCACCGGGGGGGTTAGGGCAGGCGGGTGAGGCACACCGGTCGCGGAGCAAGCAGCAGACACCGCGTGCGAGTGGGTTGGAATGCGGCGCGAAGATGGGCGATCGTCGAGCGAGGGAATAAAGGAACGTGAAGCGCAAGAAGACACCCCGGTGGCTGGAGGCCGCGCGGCTGCGTCAGAAGGCCGTGTCGCCTGGTGAGCGAGCAGACTGGCTCGCGAGGGCCCTGGGCCGGGCGGGGGTGATGCCCCGGGCCGAGGCCGAGCAGGCCATTCGCGCGGGGCGGGTGGAGGTGGGCGGGCGCGTGGAGCGTGAGCCTTTCGCGCCCGTGCAGCCCGGAGTGGAGGTGCGGGTGGATGGGCAGGTGCGCGCGCTTCAGGCCCCGCTGCACGTATTAATGGTGCACAAGCCCGCGGGCCTCGTCGTCGCGGGCACGGATCCGGAAGCAGTGGGCACGGTGTTCGAGCACCTGCGCGGGGTGCTGCCCGGGGAGCTCCGGGGCTTCGAGTGGTACGCCGTGGGGCGCCTGGATCGGGACACCACGGGCCTGCTGCTCTTCACCAATGACGAGCGGGTGGTGCGGCACGGCACCTCGCCGGAGAAGCACCTGCCCAAGCGCTATGTGGCGGACGTGGCGGGAAGGCCCACGGAGGAGGCGCTCACGCGGCTGCGGCAGGGGCTGGTGCTGGAGGATGGGCCCACGCGGCCCGCGCAGGCCCGGCTGCTGGGGCCCGAGCGGGTGGAGCTGGTGCTCACCGAGGGGCGCCACCACCAGGTGAAGCGCATGCTCGCCGCGGTGGGGCACCCCGTGCGCACGCTGCACCGTGAGGCAGTGGGCGATGTGAGCCTGGATGTGCCCGTGGGCTCCTGGCGCGCGTTGACGCGGGAGGAGCTCGAGCGCGGGCTCGGGTTCCACCCGGAGGATTAGCGCGGAAGCTCGCGCTGCCGCTCCGCGGCCACCGCCTCCGCCGTGAGCAGCCCGGTCCGCTCCACTTCGTCCCAGAGCCCGCCGCGCAGTAACTCCAGCGTCACGGCCAGATGCTGGATGTCCGCGTGCACCTGCTCGTTGAAGGGCACCATCTCCGCGTTCGTCACCCGGGTGCGGAGCGACTCCAGCAGACCCTGCTGTTCTTCCAGTGCCTGGAAGTACGGCTCCGCGAGCGTGTGCAGAAAGTCCCGGCGCCGCTGCGCCGCCTGGGCGTCCGTGCCCGCCACCGCCGCGCGCACCAGCCTCAGCGCCTTGGTGCCGTCAAAGACGCGCAGCGCCAGCGCCACTCGCGTGTCCGCGCACTCGGCCAGCAGCGGGTTGAGCCCGGGGGGGTATGCGTCCAGCCGCTGCTGGGCGGCCTTCACGCCTCGCACGTAGGCCTCCGCGTCTCCCGAGTAGAGCCCGAAGCGCAGGAAGAAGCCCCGGTACATGTCCCGCGACGCGTGCTTCCACGCCTCGCGGATGTCCTTCAGGTGGTAATCCCTGAAGCCGCGCATGTACACGAACAGCTCCCTTACGTCCTGGCGAGCGCGGTAGACGGGGTTGCGCTCCACCTCGGCGGGGATCTCCGCGCGCCCCGTCACCGCGTCGAAGATGGCGCGGCTCGTGGCCCGGTCCGTGATGCCCATGTCCTCGAGCGCCGCGTAGAAGGTGAGCTGCTTCACGTGCCGGCTCAGCGAGAACACCTCGTCGTACAGCGTCCAGAAGCTGAAGAACGTCGCCTCGTCCTCCGCCGACTTCAGCGCCCAGCTGTACTGCTCGAAGACGGGGCCCTCGGTGGCTGGCATCGGTGGCACGGGCTCGCCTGACACGTACCAGCCCTCGAAGTCCTCGGGCGCGGGCAGGGTGTAGTTGCCCAGCGAGAAGTGGAACGCATCGTGCGACCAGTGCAGCCCCTGCAGGGCCCGGTTCTCTCCCCGGTCCGCCGCCATGAAGACGCGGAACGCCGCCTTGAAGAACGAGCGATCCGCCTCGTTGCGCGGGTAGGCCACCCGGACACCGTACTCGTGCTGCAGCATCGTCATCAGTCGCGCGTACGTGGGCGCCTGGAGCTGCTCCTGCTCGATGGAGGAGTACGTCTGCAGCCGGCGCTGCACGGTTGAGCCCTGCGTCATCGTGTCGAGGAAACTCAGCCGCTCGTCGGTGGGCGCTGTCCGGGCCGCGCCGAAGGGATTCAGCCCCAGCTCCGCGCTCAGCGCCAGCAGCCCGGAGACGATGACCGGATCCCTCACCCGTCCCTCGGCCACCGCGCGGGACAGCTCCGGCGCGCGGATGAGGAACACGTCCTCGGGCAGCCCTCGCAGCTGCGTCACGTCCAGCTCACAGGCCATGCGGTGGCGCACCTCGGAGCTCATCGCCGGAGCGGGCTCGGCGCCGGCCCCAAGCCGCCGCAGGGAGCGCACGCCCACCGTCTGTCCCAGCGCCGCTCCCAGCCGTCGCGCTACCAGGCCCGGCAGGGCCGTGTTCGACTCCAGTGCCCGGGCCTCGTCCTCGGTGAGGAAGAAGCCCGTCGCGTTCACGTAGCGCGGGTGCACGGGCAAGTCGTACAGAGGCTGGCGCACGCGGCGCTCCAGCGCGGCCACGCGAGTCTCCGACCACAGCAGGAAGTACGTCTCCCCCGCGTGGTGAATGAAGGGCAGCACGTTGAGGGACTTGCCCGTCCCGGGCGTCACCACCTCCCACCACTGGTTGTCCAGGTGCACCCGGCGGGCGCGCAGGAAGCGCAGCTCCGCTCCCGTGGGAGCCGGCCGGCGCTGGAACCCCGCGGCGGT
The DNA here is from genome assembly GCA_035296065.1 of Myxococcaceae bacterium. GTDB lineage: Bacteria > Myxococcota > Myxococcia > Myxococcales > Myxococcaceae > DATHBR01. The sequence continues at coordinate 93,030 of DATHBR010000018.1, forward strand.
GCGCGCATCCAGCCCGCGCTCGACGAAGGCCGCCAGCCGGCCCGAGTCCCATACCCGTGAAGGTTCGCGCTCGAGCAGGGCCTGGGCTCCCGGAGAGTCCTGGAGCGGCGCGCGCTGGGCGGCGGCCCCTGGGCCCAGCAGCCCGCGCAGCAGCAGCGAGAGGTCCTCGCTGTGCGTGTGCAGCCCGCTGTCCAGCTCGTGCAGCAGCTCGTCCGCGGGACGGAACAGGAGCCGGTGCCGCGCGCCATCCCACTCCACCTCCACCTCTGAAGAGGCCGGTGGGTGAACGGCGATGAAGAGCGGCAGGGCCAGCTCGGTGAGGTAGCCAATGGAGCGCGCGTAGCTGGGCAGGGGAATCTTCAGGCCCTGATCATCAACGGAGATGCGGGTGCGCGCGTTGAAGACGGAGCGGCCGTACTCGAGGATGTTGCCCGTCTCGTCCACGCCGCCGAAGTCGATGCCCACCGGCTCCAGGCCGAGCAGGGGCGCGCCGCGCAGCGCACGGGCCGCGCGTCGCCGCTCGAGCACGCCCACGTGCAGGCGGCCCTGGTGCTCGAAGTAGGGGAGGACCTGGCGGGTGTCGAGCCGGCGGCGGCTGGCGATCTCGAAGGTGAAGCCCTCGGCCTCCCAGGCTCCAAAGGAGAGAAAGGAGGGGGCGCCAGTGAGGGCTTCGTGGACGGCTTCCGGAGTAGAGGAGGACATCAGTGCCCGTCTGCCAGGCGCAGGCCGATGACTCCGGCGACGATGAGCATGATGGAGCCCACGCGCAGCAGGTTCCTGCTCTCACCCATGAAGAGCATGGCCACCACCGCCGTGCCCACCGCGCCAATGCCCACCCACACGGCGTACGCCGTGCCGATGGGCAGGGTGCGCACGGCCCGCGCGAGCAGGTAGAAGCTCAGGCCCATGGCCGCGAGCGTGAGGACGCTGGGCCACAGCCGGGTGAAGCCTTCCGTACGCTTGAGGCCGAGCGCCCACACCACCTCGAGCAGCCCGGCGAGTGCCAGTTGAAGCCACGCCATACACGCACCCTAACGCCAACGTGTCCGGTTCGCTCACTCCGAAGCGGGGGTGAGCCCCAGGTAGACCAGGTGCCCGCTGGGAAGCAGCTCCACCTCGAACTCCACGCCGCTCTTGCGGAACGTCAGCAGGACGATGGCCTCTTCCCGGTCCTCGGAGATGGGTGTTCCGAGCACCTCGCGCAGGCTCTGCTCCCGCACGTTCGAGGCGCGCTCGGAGCCATGCGCCAGGCGCACCAGCCCGGAGTAGGGCCGGAACCGGGCCATGAAGCCCTGGAGCAGCGTCTTCTCCGGGTGCGAGGCCACGATCGTCATGTAGTCGATGCGCCCGTGCTTCTCCGTGAAGGCCAGGCCGCTCTCCGGGTAGTGCCACCACCCTCGGCGCATGGCCCAGTACGAGGCCGGGGGCCCCAGGCTCTCGGCCAGGCCCTGCACCGGCGAGCCCAGGGTGAAGGACCCCAGGCGCGCGCCTGCCAGGTCCAGCGCGAGCGAGGCGGGCTGCGCGGGGCGCGGCCACTTGCGGAACATCCACGCGTCCAGGAAGCCCATGGCCCAGCGCCCCGCCAGTTCAGGCGCCGGCCGGGGCCGCGGTGAGCTTCACCTTCGACATGACGTGATCGATCATCGCCAGCTGCATCATCACGTTGGCCAGCCGCTCCTGCGCCGTAGGGTCGTTCTCCAGCGCCTGCTTGAGCTGCGCCCGGGTGAGCTTCGCCGGCCCCATCAGCAGGCCCGCGATCGTGTCCAGGTCCTCGCGCCGCGGCTGGATCTGATCGCGCCTGGCGATGGCGGCCAGCACCACGCCGATCCTCAGCCGCCGGGCGGCATCGGCCCGGGTGAGCGGATCCTGCTGCCAGGCGTCCAGCGCCTGGATCAGCTCGTCGGGCTCGAAGGCCTTGCGCATGAGGATGGGGCGCTCGGCCTCCGTCCAGCGGCGGCGGATCTCCTCGTCCACCAGCTCCCGGGGCACCTCCACCTTCGCGCGCTCGACCAGCACGTCGAGCACGTGCTCCCGGGCCTCACGCATCGCCTCGTCCGTGCGCTCGTTGGCCAGCTCGTCGCCCAGCTTCTGAAGCACCTCGGTCAGCGTGGCGCCGCGCCCCAGCGACGCGATGAACTGCGGGGACTGGGGATCCGGCAGCGTCAGCTCGCGCGCCTCGCGCACATCCACCAGGAAGCGCGCGGCCGCGCCACGCAGCGACTCCACCGGGTAGTCGGGCGGCAGCGTGAGGGGAATCTCCACCGAGAGGCCCACCTGCTTGCCCACCAGCGCCTCGAAGAAGCCGGGCAGCAGCGGATCCGGGTTCACCACGGCCCACGAGCTCTCGCGCACAGAGAAGGGGATGAGGCGCCCCTGGGCGTAGCCGATGGTGTCCAGCAGCACCTCGTCGCCCAGGGCCACGGACTCACCCTCGGCACGCACGCGGCGCTGGGCATGCTCGCGCACCAGATCCGCCAGCCGCTCGAGCAGATCGTCCTCGGTGAGGGGGCGGGGGGACACCTGCGCGGTGAGCCCCTCGAGAGACGGGGGCTGCACCTCCGGCAGCTTCACCGGCGCGTTGTCCAGCGCCAGCGCCGCCGGTACCTGCTTCAAGAGCCCATGGACCTGCACGTCGCCCGTGGCGGTGACCGGCAGGGTGCTCTCGGAACGGTCCTTCTTCTTGGCCATGTTGCCTCGCTCCGGACCTTCGATACCACACCTCGCGAAGAGGCCGAAGGCCCGGAGTGGGCGTGCCTACTATCCGAAGAACGAGCCGACGAAGCTGGACACCGTGGAGACGGCGGCGCCCACCTGGCTGACGACGGGGATGTTCGTCGCGGCGGCGATGGAGCCCAGCGCGGTGATGCCGCTGGTGACCAGCTTGCCCGGGTTCACGTCGCCGCGGATGGCGTTGGCCACCTCGGAGCCGAAGGCCACGGAGTCCGCGACGGCGATCCCCACGTTGAGGCCCGGCACGAAGCGCGAAGCGGCGCGGCCCGCGGTGGCGGCCAGCACGTGAGGAGCCGCCTCACGCGCGGCGGAGACACCGGCCCGGGCGGCGACCTCGAGGCCCTCGCCGGCCACGCGGGCCGCCACGTTGCGCGCCACCTGGCGCGAGGCGCCGTTGAGCACCTGCTGAGCCGTCTCGCCGGCCACGCGGTTGACCACGCCGCGGGCCGCATCCGGCACCCGGTTCAGGATGGTGCGGGAGGCCGCGTCGCGGATGCCACGGAAGTCCCGGACCAGGTTGCCCGTCTCGATGATGCCCTTGGCCGCGCTGGCGGTGGTGGACACCACGCTGGCCACCGAGCCGGTGGCCCGGGTGACGGTCTCCGCCGTGGCGTTCTGGACGGCGTTGCGCACATCGCGGAAGGCCGTACGGGCGGCGCCCGGCAGCTGCGCCACGGTGGCCAGGGTGCCGGCGATGCCAGCGCCGCGGGTGGCGCGCGAGTTGGCCGTGCGCGCCCCGGCAACCACCGAGTCCGTGACGCTCTTGATGGCGTTGGCGCCCCGGTTCACGGCGTTGAAGAAGCCCTCGAAGCGGTCCTGCTGCTGAGGAGCCTGCGTCCGGGGCGGGGTGGTGGGCCGCGCGGTCTGCGCCCGGGGCGGGGTGGGCTGCGTCGTCTGCGTCCGGGGCTGGGTGCGCGGGGTAACGCGCGGCTCATTGATGCGGGCCATATCGGGACTCCAAAAAAGGGAACGTCTTCAACGGAATTATCGGCGCAACCTGAGAGAAGTTGCAGCGTCATGATCTGCCTACATGGTAGCAGATCAGCGCATAGGACTGAGAGCGGAGCCGAAGCGGGACAGGAGTAAATTCAGCACTGTAGGCTCATGTGGGTTGTTGAAGTGACGGCCTCCGGGGGCCAGCACGACTTCGGCGCCGAGCCGCTCCTGCCACAGCTGACGGTTGCGGGCATGGTCCGAGGTGAACGGATCATTGTCGGAGATGAGGACGACGAAGCGGCGGGCGGCGGCGCGGAGGCGGGCGAGGTCGCCGGGGGGCTGGAGCCAGGGCCTGAGGCTCTCCCAGGGCTTGTCGACCTCCCACCAGCCAGCGACGAGCAGCACGCCGTCGATGACGTGGCCGGGGGGAAGGGTGGCCAGGTAGCGCAGGACGGCCTGACAGCCGACGCTGTGGCCCATGAGGACGGTGGAGGGCGCGGGGGCGGGGCCCAGGGCCTGTGCCAGGGTGCCCACCCAGGCCTCGATGGTGGGCTGGGCGGGGTTGGGCATGTCGAGCGTGCGCACGGAGGAGAACCCGTGAGGGGCCTCGCGCAGCTTGGCCTCGAGCCACGGGTAGAAGTCGGTGTCGGGGCGTCCGGCCCAGCGGGGAACGATGACGAGGGAGCGGTCCATAGAGGTGATGGAGCCTCCCACGGTCATTAGAAAGCACCAGATATCCAATCTGCCGTAGTTTGGCACCTATCGCGACACATGAGGTTATCCTCGGCCGCTCGGTCAGCCAATCAGTCACGTGTACGGTTACGCGTAAGCACGTGTCTCGCGAAATTTCGAAGCAGAGTTAGCATTCGCGGTGCTTCGCTGCTCTGCTGTGAAACTGCAGTCTGCGCCTGTATATTTGAGGAAGGAACAGTTTCTGATGGAGTCGATACAGTCTCAGTAACTGCTCGCGGTTCTTGGATACTGTGAGATGTCACATCAGGTTTGCGTTCAAGTTCCCAGCGAGCAGCAGACATGACTGTATGGTACACATTAAACATAAAAGCGTAAAGATCCACCACGACGAACCAGAACCAACTTCCGAGCAGAACGAAACTGGCACGTGCGATCAGCGATTTAGCCCAGAACTGGCCGGCTTCCGGTAGGATTTTTATGAAAAGCGAGACGAAACCGCCAGGGCTTCCTAATAGTCGAACAGCGAGGCAAAGGGCGATGAATCCAATGTACAACATGAAGACACGCATGAAGCTTAAGTAAACGTACTTGAGGAAAGAGTGCTGTGTCGTTGGTTCACGGTGCCGTGCGAGGGCGAGCGTGAATTCTCGTGCATTCATTGTGGCAAAAACAGTGAAACCCGCGATCACAAAGCCAATCACTTGCGACGAGAAACTTAATCCCTCGCTCGCCCAGGCACGCACCGTCGAAGCAATCTCTCCAACCCCCCAGTCACCGGCTGATCCTGTGCCCGATACATACGCAGCGAGAGCTGTGATCATCCCTAATTTGAGTCGTTCAGTTATTTTCGAAGTGGGCAATACTGAAGACGACTTAAATAACTCCCAGAGATTACGTTCTTTCGTAAGCTCATCGGGGGTGGGGTCAGTCTGCTGATTCATCATCGCCCCCGCGCAACTGAAGTGATGGCCAGTCATGTACTTGCGCAAGATGCTCGGCTTTTTTGCCGGCATCTTGAGACTGCGATACGGGGAAGTGATTGTCTTGCGCTAGCTTCTGGAATTCGGTGAAAAGCCGTTTGGCAATGGTTGTAATGCTCTTGGGGACATGGTTGAGGTAGGTCTTGATGTTGAAGTTGTCGTTGTTGCCGCTGATCTTAACGCCACGCTCATCGGTTCCTCTAACGTTTATGCGAGCGTTTCCTTGGCGAGTGGCAGCGGTAACGTATCGTTTTGCCTCTGTGTCGGAGAGGCCCTCTGTACTGCGCTGAGTGATGGTTGTCTGTTTTGATTTGAGTCTTTCCTGCTCTTGGCGTGCCACCTTAAAAAACGGGTTAAGATCTATCTCGCTATTTGGGCGAATGAGACGAACTTCGATAGTCTTAATTACGTCGAAAACGTTTATGAACTCAGCGATAGACCCTTCGTGAGGCAACGGGATCACGTCTACGTCAGGCCGAGGAAATTCTGTTCGGAGCGTACGCTGTGTAACGGGTGTGCCCCTCTTTTGGTGTGCACTGAATTTGCTGCGAATCAGTTGGTCATAAGTCGCTAAAATAAACCGCCGCAGAGTATTTTCAACTTGCCCAATTGGGGGCGCGTGAGCGGTTTCGTGGACGTAGATAAGCTTGTGGTTGTTCAGAATTAAAAGGAAAACGCCAGACGGCGCGGAGTCAAGAGTCCGCTGGTCGGCGACAATTCCTTGTCGTTCATCGTAATACTGCTCTCGCTTTAGTTTTGTGGTCTTAATAATTCGTGCAATCACAACTGACTGGGGCTTTCCGTTCCAATGTGCAACGAACCCTCGACAGTCACTTATGAAAAATGTTGAGTCTCCGTGGGTGCGCTTTAATTGCTTATTGGTGAGTGCTGGCCACACTAAATCGTCAAATAGATCGAGCAATTCGCTTTCGCCCGCACGAACAACGACATTTGCAAACTCAACTTGGTGGCGCGGCATATAGTACTCCTTAAATAGTTCGGCGGCAGAGGTTACTGCAGAAATACATCCTCAAAAAGAAAGAACCACCAGATCTTTTCCGGAGAACCAGATGTAGGTGATTCGTTACAATGCAACGGCCTCGCTTGTTGATCGGAATTCAGACTTAATAATCACTTCTCGAAGCGCTTTAGCAAACGTAAGGCCCACTGGGACAGGAACAGCATTTCCGAGTTGCTTGATAGAATGAACCCACCCACCAGTTACGACAAAGTTGTCTGGAAAGCCTTGTAGTCGTGCCATCTCGCGAATGGAGAAATAGCGGACGCGACCATTTTTAAGAACAAGCATATTTTCACCGCCTGGAACGCCATGTGCCCCGGCTTTCAGCGCTTTGGCGGGCTCATCCCAAGTGCTACCTGTGTGATGTGGGTAACTTCGAGCTCCGGGATGTAATCGGTGGTTCGGCAGTGGTTCTTGGTTAATACGTGGTGGTGGCAAATCGTAAATGGCGTCGCGCACCGTCACCCAAGGCTTCTCAATAGGGCGGCCTTCCGCGCGTAACCGGTCGACAAGCGCGCGTGTGGCTTGCGTGATCGGAGGACGTAAGCGCCTACTGATTCGGTGATGGTCCCAGTAGTCTCCTGAAACTTCTTGGCTCCAAATAAGAGCTTCTCGAGAATGCGAAGGAGTGGGCAGCGTCAGTTGCGAGGTGATATCTGAACGCACTCCCATGATGATGACCCTGTGCCTCTTCTGCGCAGCGCCATAGTCAGCCGCGTTGATATCGCCTATCGCAACGCGATAGGTTGGCTCCGATGCAGATTTGCCAGCTTTGCTGAGACGGATTAGATGCGCTTCCCAGTCAAAGGGGGCTTTGGGTGTGATATCCGGCCTGGCAAGCTGCAACCGAAGATACTCCAAATATCTTGCAAATGCAGGTCGGAGAAGGCCACGTACGTTCTCGAAGAGGAAAGTCTTCGGCTTGATTTCCCGTACAGCTCTAATTGCTTCAGGCCACATGTTCCGTTCATCCAGTGGACCTAGATGAGCTCCGCCAATTGAAAACGGTTGGCACGGCGGTCCTCCAGAGAGGAGATCAATGCGCTCGGTTAAATTTGAATAATCAAGGCCGATGACATCACATTCTTTTAGAGGCCAGTCCGATACGTGTCGAACGCCTTGTAGTTGATTCGCGCTCAATGTAGAACAGGCTGAGTGGTCGCGCTCGACTACTAGCATGTGCTTGAAGCCTGCCTCGGAAACACCAAGTGCTAATCCGCCACAACCAGCGAATAGTTCGACGGAGTGCATGGGGCGGCTCTCCGCTGGGGTCGAACAGTACTTGGCTGAGGCTGAGTTCAAGATAAGGCTGTGTTGCTGTTGAATGGATTGTGCTGATTCCATAATCAATAGTCCCACTCAGCTTCTTCAAGGGCGATAGTAAACCGCTTCGCTTTTTGACTTGACGCTTTCTGGTATGGTGCCGAGGGTCTCACAGCGGATAGCGGTGTCGCAGTGAATCACACTTGCTCTGGTGGGAACAATTAATAAGAGTCATAGAGAAGCAAATGGATTCTTGATGGGGCGAAAAATCCTACATGTAGGATTTTGCCCGCTCCCGTTGACTTGATGTTCTCGCGGTATGGGCTCTTAACTGCTAATGAGGGATCGTATGGACGACAAAGATCTGAACGAAGGACTTAAAAAATACAAAAACCATTTGCTGGAAACGGCCAAAGTCTTCAACGACTGGGCGAAGCGCAAAGGCGTTCCAGTTCGAATGGATCCTAGAAGTGCTATCAAGGCTGTGACTGCTGGCATCGGCCTGGCTCGCATTGCGCCTCACTGGTCGCAGGCGCAGGTGGACGACACAGGGATTGTTCATGAATCGCAACTGAAGACCGCTATAGATTGTTTAGTGGAGTTGCTGCGGGATCAAAAGCGGTGCGGGCATGTGCTCGGGGCGATGCAATCTGGCAAAACAACGACATCGCTTGCGCTGCAATGGGCAGGCCCCGTGGTTTATTTGCTCACTGGGACTCGTGTTTATCCGTTTTATATCATTTCGAGTCAGACGAATCACGAGGATCAAACAAGGGTGGAACTTGAGAGGTTCCTGACTTATTACGGGAACGTTGAGATCTTTGCGACAAGTAAAAGCGGAGAGCCAACCTCAAGCTTGAATGCGGTGTTTGCGCGTTCGCCAAGTCTGCTCAACTATCGTGAGGAGGTCTTGCGCGATGTTGGCGACGACGTGTTTGACGTCCCCCAATTAGAGGATCTGGTGCATCGCAGGGTTGGCGGAGAGCAAAGCGTTGGAAGGATAGTCGACCTCTGCCAGAGAGCTTCAAACCGAGGCTACCGGTCTCTGATGATTATCGACGAACCTCAGTTTGGCGCGAGTGATCGAATTGTGACTGGTGACGCAGGTCCGATTCGACAACCATGCGTGCTTGTTCAAATTTTTGATCGTATAGAGAGAGCCTTGGGCTCCAAACGATTAGACCACTGGTTTGTCGGACTGTCAGCCACACCGTTCGAGCTTAACGATCTTGATCGCGTCTGGGAAGTGCGACAATATCTGACTGAGAAGTACTCTGGATTTAATTTCTTCAATGGAAGACCAATTGCCGAGAACGTAAATATTGTTCCGCCAGCGACAATGGGGCTTACGGAGTTTGCGGATGAGTTTGATGTGTCTTTTGCAGATAAAATCTCTATGGCGGCATATGATGGTGGCGCCAAAAGCTTCGAGCGCCATGCGAAGAAGATCTCGTTTGAAGATGATCAAGCAACTTATCAGATCGAGGTAGAAAAAGCATTGCGTGAGGCTGTTTATAAGATCTTGGATGATTATGGGGACATGGAGGAACCGGTTGGTCTATGTGTCCGAGCTTTTAATGACAATACTCGGACTGAGCGATTCATCGAGCGCCTAGCATTGGATTCGGAACTTATAGAGGTGATCAGGTACTACGGCCCTGACTCGACTGGTGTGTCAGTTAAGCGGAGGATTGCTATGCGCAAACGCTCGGACCTCCCCTATATCGTTTTTGTCACAAATCGGGCGCGAATGGCTGATGCCTTCCCTGTGCAGGTGCGATTCTTTATGGACTTTGCTCAGAAGGCAAGCGACCTCAATGCACTCCTTCAGGGACTCTTGGGACGTGCCTGTGGATATGGGAAAAAGTCGACTGTAGTTCTGTCTGATACTAATGCTCTTATTGTTAAGGCATATATTGATACCACTGGTGGCTATGTTCATAAGACGAGCCGACATAGCGTCGCAGTAGGTGGGTTTCGTCGAGGTGCTCCAACGGGCATGCTCAAGTTGAGGGTTGAGATGGACGATCCTGTGGTAAGAAGTTTTTTTGCCGAGATTGATAAGCAGGTTGTTAGGCCGAACATCAGGCTTGGTTCTACGAAATTGAGCGGCATTCGCAACCGAACCGTGAGTGAACAAGGGTATCGTACAGGCCCCATTCTTAATATTGCTGAGTCGCTGAGGCTTTTTGATCATATCGAGCAGGCGGATGTGAGGAAAAAGATTTTCCCGCAGATCCCAACTGGCTTTAAGGTTGCTCGGGCTGGTGATGAAGTTACTCACGTTCAGGACTCGGCCGTGAAGTTGAAATATAGTCTTGATAGGCATGGAAATTGTCGCTTCACATTTCGTTGGCTTGAACGAGAGTCTGCCGCAAAGGGCGGAGCCCCTGGGCGGTCCAAAGGCAAGAAAGATACGGGGCAACATATGGAGCCAACCGTCTATGTTGAGAAATTTGATCCTAAGACTAATAAGATTATTGATGATAGAGATGCCGATGATGGCAAGCAACGGCCAGGGGCTTGGCGGGCCTTCATGGTAACTTTTCCGCTTAGAAAGCCCGTAAGAGAAATTCGTCCCGCACAATTGGCATATCCAACCCCGCTCAGCCCATATGATGAGTGGATGGATGCTGACGAGCGTACAACTCGTGATCGCGAACTCAACTCTAAGAAGGAGAAGAAAACTGGTATTCGCGATGCGTGACGACGCAAGGCCATGAGCATCATTTGGGGCAGGAAATACTCGCCAACGCAATGCAAGTATTTCTGGAAACAGGTTCAGTGGTATCGTCGGTTGTGCATTTCGCCAGGAGTCGTTGAGAGGGCAGAAATAAATAACAGCTCAGCCCTTAAGCCTGATTGAGGGCCGCTGCGTCGAGGGCCTCTCGAACTAGCTTAGAAAGTTCTAGGCTCCCAGGCAGGGCGCGTCCCAGCAGGCGGGTGACTCCAATGGCCAGGCCCACGGAGTTGGTGAGCAGGCCTCCGCGCGCGTCGCTCAACTCCGTGCTGCGCACGGGACGCTCCACCACGGGCAGTCCGGCCACGCGGCCCGCCTCCAGCAGCACGCTCCGCACGATGCCCGGCAGGCAGGGCGCGTCCACGGGCGGAGTGACGAGCGCGTCTCCAAGTTGGAGGAAGAGGTTCGCGTTGGGCACCTCGCACACCTCGCCCGCCTCGTTGAGGAACACTGGCAGCGGCCCCATGTGCTGGTGCTGCCGCAGGTACGAGAGGCTCTTGTGCTGCAACGTGCGGTCTCCCCGCCGGTAGAGGGTGGACTCAACCTGGTCGATGCCGCGGCCCTGGCGCTGGAGGTCCTCGTGATTCGGTGCGAGCGGCCGGAAGGACAGCAGCAACCGCCCGTCCGCCGCCGTGAGCTTGCCCACGCCCGTGAAGCCTGGCCCCATCGCGGCATCCGCCTGGAGACAGCGGTTCAGCACCTCGCGCACGCTGGCTGCTGAGAGCACCTCCGCCGGTGGTGCCTGTACGCAGTGCGCATGCGCCGCCAGGCTCGCGCTTAGCCGTGCGAGGTGCCGCTCCAGGAACATGGGCTCCCCCCCGCGCACCAGGAAGGTCTCGAAGAAGCCCGCGCCGAAGAAGAACGCCGAGGGAAAGTCCTGGAGCCGCAGCTCTTCCCACCGCTGGACCGTGCCGTTCACCGCCACCGTGCCGAACATTCCGAGCCCCCGCGCCTTCAACTCCCAGCCGACAGGAAGTTGGCCAACAGCCGGTTTCCATCCTGCGTCAGGAACGATTCGGGGTGGAACTGCACGCCCTCGAGCCTCGGCAGCTCGCGGTGCCTCATGCCCATGATCAGCCCCTCGTGCCAGGCGGTGACTTCCAGGCACTCGGGCAGCGTGGCCCGGTCCACCACCAGCGAGTGGTAGCGCGCCGCCACGAAGGGCCGGGGCATGTCTCGAAAGAGCCCCTGGCCCACGTGCTCCACCGCCGCCGTCTTCCCGTGCACCGGCACCGGAGCCCGCACCACCTGGCCGCCGAACACCTGGCCGATGCACTGGTGCCCCAGGCACACCCCCAGCAACGGCACCCGGCCTCCGAAGGCGCGGATGAGCTCCAGCGACACCCCCGCCTCCCGAGGCGTGCCCGGCCCCGGAGAGATGACAATGTGGTCCGGCCTCATCGCCTCCACCCGCGGCACCGTGATGGCGTCATTGCGCACCACGCGCAGCTCCGCTCCCAGGCTGCCCAGCGCCTGCACCAGGTTGAAGGTGAACGAGTCGAAGTTGTCGATGAGCAGAATCACGCCTTGGCTCCACGCGCCGACAGGGCGATGAGCTGCGAGCGCGCCTTGTGCAGCGTCTCCTTGTATTCCTGCCGTGGCTCCGAGTCGTGCACCACGCCGCCCCCTACCTGGGCGTAGGCCCGGCCCTCCTTCAGCAGGATGGTGCGGATGACGATGTTCAGATCCATGCCCCCCGCGAAGCTCAGGTACCCAATCGAGCCCGTGTAGAGCCCCCGGGCATGGGGCTCCAGCTCGGTGATGATCTGCATGGTGCGGATCTTCGGCACGCCAGTGATGGTGCCGCCGGGAAACACCGCGCCCACCACCTGCAGCAGGTCCACCCCCGGAGCCAGCGTGCCCGCCACCTCGGACTCGATGTGGATGACGTGCGTGTACTCGATGATCTCCATCAGCCGCGTCACCTCCACCGTGCCATAGGCGCACACGCGGCCTAAGTCATTGCGCTCCAGGTCCACCAGCATCGCGTGCTCGGCCTGCTCCTTCTCGCTGGTGCGCAGCTCCCGGGCGAAGCGGGCGTTCTCCTCGGCGGTCCCCCTGCGCCGCGTGCCGGCGATGGGCCGCGTGGTGGCGCGCCCGTCCTCCACCCGCACCAGCCGCTCGGGCGAGGCGCTGATGACGTGGAAGCCGTCTCCCTCCAGGTAGCTGGCGAAGTGCACCGGGTTGGTGGCCGACAGCGTCTCGTAGAGCGCCAGCGCGTCTCCCGCGTACTCCACCTCCAGGCGCTGGGAGAGGTTCACCTGGTAGGTGTCGCCCGCGAGGATGTACTCCTGCACGCGCTCCACCGCGCGCAGGTAGTGCTCCAGCGTGAAGTTGGAGCGCGGCGTCAGCGTCGGCGCCTCCAGCGAGGGCGGTGCCGGTGGCAGAGTGGGCACGGCCTGCCGGGCCAGCGCCTCGAGCGCCTCGGCGCGGCGGGCACAGTCGTCGTAGTCGGCTCCCGTGGCCACCACCAGCAGGCTGCCCGTCAGGTGGTCCACCGCGAGGAACGTGTCCACGAAGCAGAAGGCCAGGTCCGGCACCCGGAGATCATCGTTCGGATGCCGGGGCAGCGTCTCGAAGGCGTGGCTCGCCTCGTAGGCGAAGAAGCCCACCGCGCCGCCGCAGAACAGCGGCATCCCCGGCAGCCGCACCCCGCGCCAGCGCTGGAGCAACCCGCGCAGCACCTCCAGCGGGAGGCCCGGCTGGTGCTCGCCCTGGACGCGGCACTCCCCGTCCTTCGCCGTGAAGCTCAGCAGGGGCCGCGCGCCGAGGAAGGAGTAGCGCCCCTCGCTCGACACGCGGGTGCTCTCCAGCAGGAAGCGGCCGCCCTCGGGCAGCGCCCGCAGCAGATCCACCGGCCGCAGCGCGCCCAGCTCCAGCCGCCGCACCAGCGGCACCTGGTTGTAGCCCTGGGCCACGAGCGCGGCGAAGCGCTCCCGGTCGAGCGTGGGCGGCACAGGCGCCGGTAGGGGAGGAGTGGCCATGGTTCGCCCCCTTCCTTATCAGCAATGCCTGGGGCCCGCGCGTGGACTGAGGCCCGCTCACAGCTCCGGGCCGGGCAGGGGCGCGGACTCGCGGAAGGTGCGCAGGATGCGGCCCTCGTCGAAGGCGTGGCGGAAGCCCGTGGCCTCGCGGAAGCGCTGGCCGTCCACCACGATGGGGTACTTGATGTGAGACAGCGCCCCGCGCGACAGCCGGGGGAACCCCGCGCGCCCCAGCAGCCGCGCCAGCAGGAACTCGGGCAGCGGCACCGGCGTGCGCCCCGTCTCCCGGATGATGATGGAGAAGGGCACCGGCGGCGGCCCCGCCACGTTGAAGATGCCTCGCACCCGCTTCTCCAGCGCCAGCTGGATGGCGGTCACCACGTCCTCCTCCTGCATCACCTGGAAGAGCGGATCATACCCCAGCACCTGCGGCACCCGCCGGCCCCGCAGGAAGCCCGCCAGCGTGCCCGTGCCCGGAGCGCCCAGCGTGTAGCAGACGCGCAGCACCGCGGCGGTGATGTCCGGCATGCGCCACAGCGCGGTGGCGGCGTACAGGTCCGCGGCCACCAGGTCGGCCAGCTCCGGCACCTTCTCCAGGGCGCGCGGGGGCTCGTCCTCGCTGTGGTACAGCGGCGAGTCCGGCGCCGCTCCATAGAAGGTGTGGCGCCCCACGAAGAGCACCTGCTTCACGCCGTAGTCGCGGCAGTGATCGAACACCGCCTTGGTGCCGTCCAGGTTGATGCGGCCGCGCTCGCCGCCGCGCATGGTGAGCGCGGTGATGGTGGCCATGTGCACCACGGCCTCGGGGCGGCGGCGGCGGAAGATGTCCTCCGCGGCCCGCTTGCGCACGTCCACCCGGTGGAACTCGATGCCCTCGGGCGCGCTGGACCAGGGGCGCACGTCCATGCCCATCACCTGGTGCCCCGCGTCCCGCAGCCGCGTGGCCAGCTGCCGGGCAATGCCTCCGGCGATGCCGAGGATCATCACTCTCATGCGCCCAGCCTCCCCTGCCGCGCCGTGCGCCCCTTCTCGATGAGCCCCGCGATGCGCGACTTCACCTGCTCCACGTAGCCGGCGATGACTTCGTCATCCTCGTCTCCGCTGCCGGTGAAGATGAGCGGCTCGCCGTAGTGGATCTCCAGTGGCGCCGGCAGCGGCAGCGGCAGCAGGTAGGGCGTGACGGGGATGTACGGCACCCCGAACAGCCGCCCCAGCCGGTACAGGTTGGCGATGGTGGGCAGCGCCGAGCCGCCCCCCAGGAAGGCGAAGGGGATGATGGGCGCGCGCGTCTGCAGCGCCAGGCGCATGAAGCCGCTGCCGAAGTCCACCAGCGAGTAGCGCTCCTTGTAGAGCTTGGCGGTGCCGCGGGCTCCTTCCGGGAACACCATGAGCAGCCGGTCGTCCTCGAGCAGCCGCAGCGCGTGCTCGGGCAGCCCGGTGAACTGGCCGGTGCGGCTCGTCCACAGCGAGGCCACCGGGAAGCGGTTGATGAACTTCTCGGCCATGCCCTGCGCAAGCCTGGGCGGGTTCAGCTCCAGGAACATGGAGGCGATGACCATGGCGCCGTCCACCGCGTAGCCGCCGGAGTGGTTGCCCACCAGCATGCCGCGCCCCCGGGGCGGCACGTGCTCCAGGCCATAGCACTTCACCCGGAAGTAGTTCCGGTAGAGCACGGCGAACACCGAGGCCGCCATGGCGATGTGCTTCTTGGAGATGCCATACGGATCCACGCCGAACTCGTTGAATGGCAGTTCCAGCCGGTCCGCCCGCTCTGTCATGGAGTCTTCACGCGCCACGGACGGCACCGTAGCACGGCACCCGAGGGCCTGCCCGTGCCGCAGGGGGGCTGCCGTGCTGGCGGGCGCTCGCGGCACGTGTGGCTGCTGACCAGGTTCCCGGCAAGGGCAGGAAAGGGGCCGGTGGCTAACGTTCACGCATGGTGGAGCCAGGCTCTGAGACGGCTGGACAGGGCATTCGGCTGAGCGACTTCATCCAGGAGCGCCAGCACGTCATTCTGCGCGAGTGGGAGCGCCGGGCCCGGGAGCTTCCCGCCGCCGAGCACCTGCGGCCCGCCGCGCTGAGGGACCACATCCCCCAGCTGCTGGAGCGCATCTCGCTCGTCTTGCGCAGCATCTACACCGGCCACGCCGAGTCGCTCCTGGAGCTGCCAGACAAGCATGCCCTGGAGCGGCTGGACGAGGGCTATGAGCTGCGCACCGTGGCCGAGGAGCTGAGCGCGCTGCGCGACGTCATCCTGGAGCTGTGGGAGCAGGAGGTGGACGGCGCCATCACCGTGCGCGAGGTGCGCCAGCTGGACCAGGCCATCGACGAGGCCATCGCCGCCTCCGCCGCCCGCTTCGCCGAGGCCCGCGAGCGGACGCTGCGCGCCCTGGACCGGGTCTCCTCCGCCGCGCTGGGCACCGGAGACCTGAGCACCTTCCTGCCCCAGCTGATGACGGTGCTGCTGGAGACGGTGGCCGCGGTGGACTCGGTGGCCATCCTGCTGCGCGACGAGGAGGACATCCTCCGCGTGCGGGCCGCCATCGGCTTTCACGAGGAGGTGCTCCAGGGCTACACCGTGAAGGTGGGCGAGGGCTTCGCGGGCACGGTGGCCGCCCGGCGCCAGCCGCTGCTGCTGCGGGACGCGGCCGTGGCGCCGCTGGGGCAGGGCCCCGCGCTGGGCAGCCTGGGCGTGCACGCCCTCTACGGCGTGCCGCTGCTGCACGAGGAGCGGGTGATTGGCGTGGCCCACATGGGCTCACGCACCGCGTATGACTTCTCGGACGATGATCAGCAGCTGCTGCGCACCATGGCGCAGCGGGCCACCTCGCTCATCGTCCAGGCCCAGCTCACCGAGCGGGTGCGCAGCAGCGAGGCGCGGCTGCAGGCCATCGTGGACCACGCCCCGGCCGCCATCTACGTGAAGGACGAGCAGGGCCGGTTCATGGTCGTCAACCGCCACATGGAGGCGCTGCTGCGCCGCCCGCGCGAGCAGCTGCTGGGCAAGCGCGATGCCGAGGTGTGGCCCGAGGAGGTGGCGCGCCGCTTCCGCGACGTGGACCTGCAGGTGTTCGAGGGCGGCGGCCCCGTCACCGTCGAGGAGCACGTGCCCCAGGAGGATGGGGCCCACACCTACCTGTCCGTGAAGTTCCGCCTGCCGGCGGGCAGCGGCCGCGAGGACACGCTGTGCGGCATCTCCACCGACATCACCGATCGCAAGCGCGTGGAGGAGGCCTTGCTCGAGACGAGCCAGCGCATGAAGGCCATCCTCGACACGGCGGTGGACAGCATGATCACCATCGACGAGCGCGGCACGATGCTGGGCGCCAACGCGGCCACCACGCGGCTGTTCGGCTACGCGCCGGAGGAGCTGATCGGGCGCAACGTGAGCATGTTGATGCCCGAGCCGTACCGCCGTGAGCACGACGGGTACATGAACAACTACCTGCGCACCGGCGTGCGGAAGATCATCGGCAGTGGCCGCGAGGTGGAGGGCCGGCGCAAGGACGGCAGCGTCTTCCCCATGGAGCTGGCCGTCAGCGAGACGGTGCTGCCCCGGGGCCGTGTCTTCACTGGCATCGTCCGGGACATCAGCCAGCGCAAGGAGGCCGAGCACGCGCAGGCCCTGCTCATGGAGGCGGGCACCGTGCTGGCCCAGTCGCTGGACGTGGCTACCACCATGAGCAACCTGGCCTCGCTGGCGGTGACCCACCTGGCGGACTACTGCATCGTGGATCTGCTGGGAGAGGACGGGCAGTTCCGCCGGCTCGAGGCGCTGGCCAGGAACCCGGCGCTCAAAGAGACGCTCCTCAAAGCCATGGCGTACCCGCCGAGGATGGACTCGGGCAGTCCGTTGATCCAGGCGTTCAACTCCGGCTCCGCGCTGGTGCAGCAGATCACCCCCGAGTGGCTGGACGCCGCGGCCCGGAGCCCCGAGCACCGGCAGGTGCTCGAGGAGCTGGCCCCCAGTACGGCGGTCATCGTTCCCCTGATCGCCCAGGGCCGGAAGCTGGGGCTGATCAACCTGGTGTGGAGACGGGGGGAGAGCCAGTTCAAGCCGTCGCTGGTGGCGGTGGCCCAGGGCGTGGCGGACCGGGCGGCGGTGGCCATCGAGAACGCGCGGCTGTACCAGGAGGCCCGCGACGCGGTGCGAGTGCGCGAGGACATCGTGGCCATCGTCAGCCATGATCTGCGCAACCCCCTCAACGCCATCTCCCTGTCGGCCTCCACGCTCATCAAGCGCGAGGAGCTGGATGCGCGCACCACCAAGGCGGCCACCCGCATCTACTCTGCGGCGGACCGGGCCCACCGCCTCATCCGCGACCTGCTGGACTTCACGCAGGCGCGCGTGGGCGGCATCCCCGTGAGCACCCGGCCGGTGGACCTGTGCGAGCTGACGCGCCAGGTGGTGGAGGAGGTCCGCTCCGCGTACCCCGAGCGGCACCTCATTCTGCGCATGGACGGCGGCTGCCAGGTGGAGGCGGATCCGGACAGGCTGGCGCAGGTGATGGCCAACCTGCTGGGCAACGCGGTGCAGCACAGCCCGGCGGACACGCCGGTGAGCGTGGTGACGCGCACCGCGGCCGACGCGTGGCTCTTCGAGGTGCACAACCAGGGCAGCCCCATTGCCGCCGAGGTGCTGCCCACGCTGTTCGAGCCGTTTCAGCGCGGGCGCGAGCCGGGCAAGGGCGCCGGAGGCAGCCTGGGGCTGGGGCTCTTCATCACCCGGCAGATCGTCCAGGCGCACGGCGGGCACATCGAGGTGCGCTCCACGCCCGAGGACGGCACGCGCTTCATTGTCCGGCTGCCCCGTCCTTCCAGGTATTAGTGTGCGGGCGTGACTCCAGGGCGCCCCGCTGCGGGCGCACCACGCAGAAGCGGTGGCCGGTAGGCGCCTCCAGCACCCACCAGCGATCGCGCACGAAGGCCACGCGCCTGGCGCCCAGCGCCTCCAGCCGCTTCACCTCGGCGTCGAGATCATCCGCCTCGATGTCCAGGTGGACGCGGCTCTCGTGGGTCACCTTCTGCAGCAGGATGATGGGCTCGTCGGGCTGGGTGGTCAGCTCGCGGTAGTCGTCTCCGACGACCGAGGGCTGCACGACGGGCTTGCCGAACGCGCCGCTCCAGAAGGCGGCGGCGGCATCGATATCATCTGTCTTGCAGTCGATGACGAGGGCACAGAAGCGGCTGCGGTGCATGGGCTCTCCCGGGCTCTAACAGTCCCGGCCGTACGTGTAGTCGAACACCGCCACCTTGTGCGACTGGGGAAAGAGCAGCACGTAGGTGTCGTACCACTCGCAGTAGTCCGGCGCCGTCATGGCCCAGTCGGAGAAGTGCTTCACCTGCACCGCCTCGGTGCCGTTGCCCACGTCGTTGAGCAGGGCCGGGTCCAGCTGGAAGTCCGGGTTCACCTGCGCGGCGAACTGCTCGTAGGTGAGGAACTCCTCGCCCCAGTAGCCGATGCCGCCCCGCTGCTCCTCCACGGCCTCCACCGCGCGCTGCAGCCACGGCGTGGCGGTGCTGCTCCACGGGAAGCTGTAGGCCTCGAGCGAGCCGGAGCAGGTGGACCAGTTCTGCGTCTGGCACGCGGCGTTGCCCGCGCTCACCTTGGACTGCAGGTTGGCGCTGAGCGGCTCGGAAGCGAGCGTCAGCGTGTAGAGGCCGTAGTAGTGCAGGTAGAAGTCCTGGCACACCGGCCACATCTGCTGGGTGTACGCCGCCTCGCCGCCCGCGCAGAAGGCCGGCGGGGTGCCGCCGCCGTTGCACACCGCCAGGTAGTTGGCGTGCGCGTCGTCCAGGCCGGTGCAGGCGTCGTACGCCTCCTGCGCCGTCATGGGGCGGCCCAGCACCGGGTCCACCTCCTCCACGCGGGCCTGGACGCAGACTTCGATCTCGGTGGCCACGTTCAGCTCGCACTCGGCGTACACGGAAGGGTCCAGCACCGGCGCGCAGTTGCCGTTGAGGCAGTCCAGCTGGAGCCGGAACTGCTTGCCGGCCCCGGTGCCGGTGCTCACCACCGCCAGGTACTCGCCCTGCGTGGGCAGGGTGACGCCGGCGATCTTGCTCAGCTGCCCGTAGCCCGCGTCATCGTCCTGCGCGAGCACGGTGGTGCCATAGCTGCCGCTGGCCTGCCGCGGGCCGTACACCAACAGGCCGGTGTCCAGGTGCATGCTGCTGCCCAGGTGCGTCACCTCGAGCTTGAGCTGCGCGCCAGCGCGGGCCTGGAAGGTGAAGGAGAAGTACTGAGGGTTGGTGGTGAAGCGCGTCTGCACCGAGCCGGGCACCGCCACCGCGCCCATGTACGTGGTGCTGTCCAGGATGTTACCGCTGGCCGGCGCTGGCGGCGCGTGGAGCAGGGCCTGCGTGGTGGTGCCGGGCGCGGAGGGCTGCTCGTCGAGCACGGTATCGGTGGGGCCGCAGGCGCTGGCCAACAGCGCGGGCACCAGCCAGAG
The DNA here is from genome assembly GCA_035296065.1 of Myxococcaceae bacterium. Taxonomy (GTDB): domain Bacteria; phylum Myxococcota; class Myxococcia; order Myxococcales; family Myxococcaceae; genus DATHBR01. The sequence continues at coordinate 112,829 of DATHBR010000018.1, forward strand.
AGTCTTCAGGGACAGTCGCATGTGACAGCCTCGGTGTCTGGGGAGAGCACCCGGCCCCTTCGCCGCCCACGCCCTTGCTGGGTGCGGGCGCGGCTGTCTCACAGCTCTGTGGATGAAATCAAGCTAAAGCTGTTTTTCTAGAAAGTCACGAGGCCGTGACTCACGCGGGCTCGAACCAGGTGTAGCCGTAGTTGCAGCACAGCTCCTCGCCGGGCTGGATGTCGCGCAGGGCCACCATGGCGCCCGTGTCTGGAATGGGCCCGTCGATGAGCTCCACGTTGGGCGAGGCCGAGTGGTTGTAGAGCGCCAGCAGGCCCCAGCCATAGGCCTTCTCGCGGCCGGGCTCGGTGCTCCAGGTGAACACGTGGTGCAGCGCCTGGCAGTCGCGGTGGTCGGCCTGCTTGAGATCCCTGGCGGGGAAGCGGCTGATGGGCGAGCACTCGACCAGGGTGCCCTTGGCGAGGAAGCGGCGCGCGAACACGCCCCGGCCCTTGCCGGGGATGAGGCGCCACTCGACGTTGGGGTGGTACTGGTGTGCCGCGATCAGCGAGTCGATCTCAGGGTTATTCATAGGCGTTGTGGGTGGGGTTTTGGCCATCGCTCTGGCCTTGTTCAAGCGCCAAGGCGGCTGGCCGCGGGGCCCGGCACGGCTTCCGCAGGGTAGAGAACATCGCCGGGCCCACTTGCCAACAGCCGGGCTCATCCTCTGGAGTGAGGGGATGGAAGGTGTACCCGAGGGGCTTCGTCTTTCTCCAGGCATGCGGGTGGGGCCCTGGCGCGTGGAGGCGTGGCAGGGGCAGGGCACCTACGGCGTCGTCTACCGCGCCGTGCGGGTAGGCGAGGAGCACGCGGGCCCGGTGGCGCTCAAGGTGGCGCGCTACCCGTGGGATGCGCGCCTGGTGCGCGAGGCGGAGCTGCTCTCGCGCATGAGCTACCCGGGCATTCCGCGGCTGCTGGACCGGGGAGTGCTGCGTCACGCCGTCTCGGGAGTGGAGCATCCGTGGTTGGCCATGGAGTGGGTGGAGGGCACGCCGCTGTATGAATGGGCGGATCAGCAAGCGCCTTCCGCGCGGCAGCAGTGCCGGGTGCTGGCGCAGCTGGCGCGAGCGCTGGAGGCGGTGCATGCCGCGGGCGCCGTGCACCGGGATGTGAAGGGCGGCAACGTGTTGGTCCGGCTGTCGGACAGCCGGGCCGTGCTCATCGACTTCGGCTCGGGATACTTTCAGGGAGCGGCGCGGCTGACGTGGCAGGCGCTGGCTCCGGGACTCCCGCGTACCAGTCGCATCAGGCGGCCCGGTTCGAGATTCGCCTGGCGCGTTACCGCGACGATTACTACGCGCCCACGCCCGCGGATGACTTGTACTCGCTGGGCGTGACGGCCTACCGCCTGGTGATGGGCGAGTACCCGCCGCCGATGGATGCGCAGGTAGATGAGGAGGGCTTCTGGCACGTGTCCAGCCCCGACCCGAGGCCGTTGCTGGAGAGCAACCCCCGGGTGGGGCCCAGGCTCCGGGAGTGGATTTTGCGGCTGCTCACGGATGCGCCGGAGGCGCGCGGCACGGCGGCGGAGTTGGCTCAGGCGCTGGAGGCCATGGCGGAAGAGGACGACGTGCAGGAGCGCCAGCCTGCTCCGCCGCCGGTGGCCCAGGTGTCCGCGGTGGAAGCGCCGGTTGCCGCTGGTACGGGGGCACGCCCGGAGCGCGCTTGGCCCCGCTTGCGTGTGTGGACCTGGGAGCCCTGGCTGGCGTTGACGGCCGTCGGTGTCTTCGCGCTGCTGATGTGGCGCGTGCAGCCGGTGCGCCTGCCTCCCGGCCGCGTGTCCGCGAGTCCGTCGATGGAGGCGCAGTCCCAGGCGCCCGATGCGGGCACGGCTGCGTTGGGGGACACCTCGACCACCGAGCCCGAGGCCTCCGCTCCGCCGTCCTCGAAGGAGGAGCCCATGGCTCAGGAACCTCGCGCCGAACGGCGTCTGGGGCCACCCCGGCAGCAGCTCCAGCCCGATGCGAAAGGCCGGTGCCCAGGGCACAAGCAGGTGGCGCTCGACGGAGGCTGCTGGGTGGAGACCGCTCCGATGACCGCTGAAGCCTGTGTGGAGAGCGGCTACGTGCTCCGCCAGGGTAAGTGCTACACCCCAGCGGTCGAGGTGCTCCAGAAACCCGTGCCTACATCGGGCCCCGGGAAGGCGCGCTGAGCCGATTCCGCCCCCTCGTTCCCCAAGTCCTCAAAATTCCTGGAGCCAGGGTGGGGGACAGGCCTCATTCAGGCCGAAAGCAGCGAGCGATGACTCCTAACTGGTTAGGAGTGGCGAGCGGCAGCATCGCGTGTCAGAGCCCGAGCGCTGAGAGGTCCAGCCGTCCGTCCTTGAGCGGAGGCAGCCAGTAGTAGCCACCGGTGATGGGGTGCGAGAAGCGGAAGAGCCCATCGACGATGCCATCGTCCTCGCCGACCATGCGGCGCATCATCCGCTCGAAGCGGTCCAGCGACTCGACGAAGCAGAGGAACTCGAGCCCCTGCCGGGTGTTGCCGGCCCAGGGCATGGACCTGCGCACCATGAAGGACTCGGGCTCGAAGCTCTCCTGGGCGGTGCGCTTGACGTGGGCCGAGTCGGGCGCGTCCTCGAGCTCCTCGTTGGTCTCCGCGTCCCGGCCGATGACGTGGTTGCGGCCCTCGGGCGGCAGGCGGTGGAACCGCTCCAGGTCGTGCACCCAGCGCTGCGTGACGGCGAAGCTCGATCCGGCCAGCGGGCCTTCCGAGACGATCGCGGCGTTCACCGCTTTGTCGCCCTCGGGGTTCTCGGTGCCGTCCTCGAAGCGGGTGAGATCCCTGCCGCCCGCGTAGTGGAACAGGTCCATCGTGTCCTCGATGATGAACGCGTTACCCAGCAGCTTGCGGATGTTCTGCGAGACGTCGAAGAGGGTGCCTGGGTCCTGCGCGCGGATGAGGAACCAGAGCGCCTGCTGCGTGGAGGGCACGCTGCACCCGGGGCCCGCCAGCGCGGGGAACGGCCGCATGCCCGGGATCTTCTTTCCGAAGATGCGGACCACGGGCTCGCCAATTCCCATGAGGGCGCACCCCGGAGACAGCTCGTCTCGCATGGTGCGAAGCGCGGCGGCGACGTCGGCCTCGGGGGCGATGCGGAAGCCTACGCTGCGAGCTACCTGGCAATGCGGTTCGAGGATGCCTGCTTGCGGAGTCGGAGTTGCCATGCCCCTTCAGATAGCAAAGGGGAGGGCCCCTGCCGAGGCTCAAGGGCGCCGACCTGTTGGAAGTCTGTAGGCAGGGCCCGGTTTTTGACTACTCGCTCTCGGCGATTTCTGGCGGCTCGATCAGCAGGTATCGCGGCCGCCCCGTGCCAACCCGCGTCACCAGTACCTTGATGCGGGCAGGTCGATGCAGCTCGAGGTTGAGCGCATCAGGGTCAGCAATCTCGGGTCCGATCTTGCCGCGGATGATCTTCTCCGAGCCGGCGATCTTGAACTCGAATGAACGCGATCTTGGCAATACGCCCTGAAACTCGCCGAGCAGCTTCTCCTGCTCCTCACGCAGGTTCTCCTGGCTCAAGCGCTCCAGGCTCGTTCTCACCTGGCCGACGTCACTGAAGGCAACACGCGAGTCGCCCAATTGCACCGTGCATACAGCCTCGTGGTCCACGAGCGTCTGCAAGAAGACACGCACCTTGTCGAGCGCCCGTCTGTTGGCCTCCGCAGCCGATTCCGCGAGCTCGTCGTCAGTGCCAAGCGTCCCGCGCAGGAGCTGCTGGGTGCGATCGAGTGCCTGGGCGACAGCACTGGCTTCCCCGAGAGAGAGTTGCCCGGTGCGGTGCTCCTCGAGTTCGAAGCCGAACGAGCCCTGCGCGGTGCTAGTGATCAAGAGCTGGTGTTGATCGCGGTTGGGAATGCGCCCCCGTTCAGCGAGCGGCCCGGTCAGGGATGCCGCCATGGCCACCACCGATTCGGCGAAGCTGTTCACTGCTCTCATGCCGAACTCGGCGAAGATGCCGTGGCTGCCGATGACAGGGCGTCCTCTGAACGTGAGCGTCACGCGAGCAGGCTCGCGCTCCTCCGGTCGCGCCTGGGCGAGCAGCACCTCGACTCTCCTCAATCGGGCGACGAGACTCGCGCGATCGAGGACGTCCTCTTCGGGCGTTTCGGCAATCATCCGCTCGAGCGCGGTCTTCTCTCCGAGGAGGTGAAGGTACTCGCCGTGGTTCATGGCCGTACCCCTGTAGAGGAAGGGGGAGGATTGGCGAGTGTCGCCGCGGCGGCCAGGTCTTCCGTGGGGGTGAGGTCAACCTGTACGAAGCCCTTCCAACGCTGGTTCCGCCGATGAGACCAGACGCTGTACCAGTAAGCACTCTGCTGCGTGAGTCGCTCTGGCGGCATACCGAGGTGAACCAGATAGGCGTCAACCCGGTACGTGGCCAACACCGATTCGTTGTCGAAGAGCTCGCTTTCCTGCGCCGCGAGCTGTGCTTGCGATGTGGCGGTCGGCAGGTGGAAGAACGTCACCACATCAATGTCGTTCGGCGCCCGGCGTTCGGTCACTTCAACGTGCTCGAGAAAACTGCCGTCGAGCCACTGAAAGCCTTGGACGAGGCCCACCGAGTGCAGCGCCGCGCGATAGCGCAGGTATCCGTCGAGAACGGCTCGCCGCTCCGCGGTGGTGCCGAAACGCAGCACGTAGTCCGTGAGCGAGACGACATAGGGCGAGCGGTCGGGTGAAACCGGCTGGGACAAGTTGATCGGCGGCAGCACTCCGTCCGCCGTCCATGCGGGAATAGCACCGGGGCTCATGCGGCCGACTCCTCCAAGATGAACGCCTGAACAGGGTCCCCGGCTGCCATGACGCTCTTCTTGTAGCCTGCCTCCCTACTCAGGAGCCACCCTCGAGCGTGGAAAGACGAAGCCGCACCCGGGGAGGGAAAACAAAAAGGGCGCTGAGCTTGCGCTCAACGCCCTTCTTTCAGCTCCCCGACGTGGACTCGAACCACGGACATGGTGATTAACAGTCACCCGCTCTACCAGCTGAGCTATCGGGGAATATGTCCGCCGCAGCGCTTGGTGCTCGCTGCGACGGGGGTGATTTCTAGAGAACGGAGGCTGCTCTGTCAACAGATCGATTTGATCCGCTCGAAAGGCTGGGTGCCCAGCCCTGGGCCGCCCTCGACGGATTGGCCCCCCTGGCCGCCTCCGCCCTGGACCTCGTCCTGGCCGGCACCCCCGCCGAGCGCGTGCTGGACCGCACCCTGCGTGCACACCGCCACCTCTCCCGGGCCCAGCGCCAGGCCCTCAAGGAGGCCCTCTTCAACGCCGCCCTCTGGCGCCGGCGCCTCGGCTTCCTCCTGGGCCAGCCCCAGCCCTCCGCCCCGGGGCTCCTCTATGCGCTCCTGGCCGGGCTGGCCCAAGTCCCCTCCGCCGAGGCTGCCCGCCTGGCCGGGGTGGAGCCCCCTCCCGCGCTCTCCACCGCCGAGCCCCCCTCCCTGGCCCTCCGGGCCTCGCTGCCGGACTGGCTCTCCGAACACTTCACCCGGGAGTGGGGGCCCGAGGCCGAGGCCTTCTGTGCCCACCTCAATGTCCCCGGCCCCATCACCCTGCGGGTGAACACCCTGCGCACCTCCCGTGAGGCCCTCGCCGAGCGCCTGCGCTTCGAGGGCGTGGAGACCCGGCCCGGCCGCTGGAGCCCCCTGGCCCTCCGGGTGGAAGGCCCCCGCCCCAACCTCTACGGCCTGCGCGCCCTCCAGGAGGGCCTCTTCGAGGTGCAGGACGAGGGCAGCCAGCTGCTGGGCCTGCTGCTGGAGGCCCAACCCGGGGAGACGGTGCTGGACCTGTGCGCGGGCGCCGGAGGCAAGACGCTCCAGCTGGGCGCCGCCATGGAGAACCGGGGCCGGCTGCTGGCCTACGATCCGGACGCCGAGCGGCTCGACCGGCTCATGCAGCGCTGCTCCCGCGCCGGGCTCACCCGCGTGCAGGTGCTGCGCGCTCCTCCCGAGGGCCTGAGCGTGGACCGGGTGCTCGTGGATGCGCCGTGCTCCGAGCTGGGCTCGCTGCGCCGGGGGCCGGACCTGCGCTTCCTGATGACTCCCGAGGTGCTGGGGCGCTTGGTCCCCGTGCAGCGCGAGCTGCTCACCCGCGCCGCTGGCCTGGTCCGCCCGGGGGGCCGGCTCGTGTACGCCACCTGCACGGTGAACCGCGCCGAGAACCAGGAGCTCGTCACCGCCTTCCTGCGCCAGCGCCCGGACTTCCGGCCCGTGCCCGCGGGGGCAGGGGGGCTGGCCCCGGAGTGTTTCCAGGAGGGCTTTCTCGTCTGTGCCCCCCACCGGCACGGCACGGATGCCTTCTTCGCGGTGGCTCTTGAACGGTTGGGGTAGGGGAAAGTTGGGCTGGGAACACGGAGGCGGCAGGGGCTCGGGGCTTGGTGTTATGAAGCCCCCGTGCGCTGGCAGAAGCCCCTCTTGCTCCGTCCCAGGGACACCGTTCACGTCATCGCCCCGGCCGGGCCCTTCGATCGGCCCGGCTTCGAGGCGGGCCTGGCTCTCATCAGCCAGCGCTACACCCCTGTGTTCCGCCCCGATCTCTTCGAGGCTCACCGCTACCTCGCCGGCGAGGACTCGCGCCGCCAGGAGGAGCTCTCCCGCGCCTTGATGGACTCGGGCGCCCGCGCCGTCTTCTGTGCCCGCGGCGGCTACGGCTCCATGCGCCTGCTGCCGGAGCTGCCGCTGGATGAGTCCGCTCCGCCCGCCCTGGTGGGCTTCTCGGACATCACCGCCGTGCACCTGGCCATGCAGGCCGTGCACCGCGTCTCCATTCACGGCCCCGTGCTCACCCAGCTCGGCCGGCAGCCCGCGGATGTGCACGAGCGCCTCTTCCGCCTCCTCGAGTCCCCGGAAGCCCCCGAGCCGCTCACCGGCAACGCCACCTTCGTCCCCGGCGTCGCCGAGGGCCCCCTCATCGGCGGCAACCTCTCGCTCCTCACGCGCCTGCTGGGCACTCCGTACATGCCCTCCTTGGACGGGGCCGTGCTCCTCATGGAGGACATTGGCGAGCGCCCCTACCGCATCGACCGCATGTGGACCCACCTGCGCCTGGCGGGCGCCTTCGAGAAGGCCCGCGGCATCGTCCTGGGGGACTTCACCGACTGCGAGGAGAAGAACGGCGCCTACACCAGCACGGACGTGCTGCGCTCGTTGGCGGAGGAGACAGGGCTGCCCTGCGCCGCTGGCTTCCCCATCGGCCATGGCACCCTGAACTACCCGGTGCCCCTGGGCACCCGCGTGCGCCTGGACGCGGGCGAGGCGCGCCTCACCTTCCTCGAAGGAGCGGTGAGCGAATGAACCCCATTGCCGACCTGCAGACGGCCCTCGAGGATGCGGTGAAAGGGCGCGTGTTCCCCGCCGCCCAGGCGGTGGTGCTCCACCGCGGCGTGCAGGTGTTCGGCGGCGTGGCGGGCGCCACTACCGGAGACACCCGGTTCGATCTCGCCTCGGTGACGAAGGTGCTCTGCACCACCACGCTCTTCCTGCGCATGTGGACCGAGGGCAAGGTCGGCCCCGAGACGCCCGTGGCGCGCTTCTTTCCCGGCACGCCCGTGGCCGAGGCGGGCGCCACCGTGGCGGACCTGCTCTACCACCGCTCGGGCCTGCCACCGTTCGTCCCATTCTTCGCTCAGGCGCTCACCGCGCACCCGGAGCTGCTCGAGCCCACCTGCCCCCAGGCCACCCGCGCCCAGGTGCGCGAGGAAGTCATCCGCGCCGCCGCCAGCACGCCGCTCGCGGCCCCCGTGCGCACCCGCACCGCTTATAGCGACGTGGGCTTCATCCTCCTGGGAGAGATCCTCTCGCGCGTGGGCGGCGCGCCGCTGGACATCCTCTTCCCGCGCCACATCGCCGAGCCGCTGGGCCTCACCGCGCGCTTCCACCGCCTCTCCGAGTCGCCCACGGACGGCAAGGTGGCTCCCTCTGGCGCCACGCGCCCGCGCGAGCCCGCGCCCGGCCAGGAGGGCATGTGGCCCGAGCTGCCCACCCGGCCCAGCCCTCCCGGCGAGGTGGATGACGACAACGCCTGGGTGATGGACGGGGTGGCCGGGCATGCGGGGCTCTTTGGTACCGCGGTGGACGTGGCCCGCTTTGGCCAGGCGGTACTGGACGGCTGCGCGGGCAGGTCCGTCCTCGCCCCGGGGCCCCTGTGGCACCGCCTGCTCAACCGGGATCCGATCCTGCTGGGCACGCGCACCCTGGGTTTCGACTCGCCCTCGGCTCCGCCGGAGTACTCCAGCGCGGGCCACCTCATCGGCGACACCCCGCCCGGGGCGGTGGGGCACACGGGCTTCACCGGCACCAGCCTCTGGGTGGACCTGCGCCGCGCACTGGTGGTGGCGCTGGTCACCAACCGCGTGGCTTACGGCCGCAAGGAGACGCGCATCCGCGACTTCCGGCCGCTCTTCCATAATCTCGTAGTAGCCGCGCTGGGCCTCGAGCGGCCCGACGAACCGAACCAGGGGAACCATGGCTGACGACAACGGAAACGTGCTGGACACCATCGAGCCGGGCGCCGCGCGCCGCATCCACCTGGTGGGCGTGGCGGGCACGGGCATGGGCTCGTTCGCCGGCATGCTCAAGGCGGCCGGCTACGAGGTGACGGGCAGCGACGAGAACGTCTACCCGCCCATGAGCGACATGCTCAAGGCCTGGGGCATCCCCGTGCTCACCCCCTACCGCCCCGAGAACCTGGACGCGGCCAAGCCGGACCTGGTCATCATCGGCAACGTGATTCGCCGGGTGAACCCCGAGGCCACCGAGGTGCGCACCCGCGGCGTGCGGCAGATGAGCTTCCCCGCGGCGCTGGGCTCGCTGTTCCTCAAGCAGTCCCACTCGGTGGTGGTGGCCGGCACCCACGGGAAGACCACCACGTCGGCCATCATGGCCCACGTGCTGGTGGAGGCCGGACAGGATCCGTCCTTCCTGGTGGGCGGAGTGACGCGCAACTACTCGGGCAACTACCGGGTGGGCAAGGGGCCTCACTTCGTCGTCGAGGGCGATGAGTACGACACCTCGTACTGGGACAAGGGCTCCAAGTTCCTCCACTACCAGCCGCGCACGGCCATCCTCACCAGCGTGGAGTTCGATCACGCGGACATCTTCCGGGACATGCCGCACTACGAGGCCACGTTCGAGAAGTTCGTGCGGCTGATTCCCCCGGACGGCCGGCTGGTCGTCTGCGCCGCGTACCCCAACGCGCTGCGCATCGCCCAGGGCACGCGGGGGCAGGTGGTGACGTACGTGGGCAAGGAGGGCGCCACGGCGGACTACACCCCGCGCAACATCTCCTACGGCCCCGAGGGTGCCAGCTTCGAGGTGGTGGAGCGCGGCGGCGTGCTGGGCACCGCGCGCATGCAGCTGTCCGGGGCGCACAACGTGGAGAACGCGCTGAGCGTCATCGCCGCGGCGCGGGGGCTGGGGCTCTCCTTCGAGCAGATCGCCAAGGGGCTGGCGAGCTTCAGCGGCGTGAAGCGGCGCCAGGAGCCGCGGGGCGAGCCGGGCGGCATCCTCGTCATCGACGACTTCGCCCACCACCCCACCGCGGTGCGCGAGACGATCGCCGCCATCCGCCACCGCTACCCCACGCGGCGGCTGTGGGCCATCTTCGAGCCGCGCTCGAACACCAGCCGGCGCAACATCCACCAGGAGGACTACGCCCACGCCTTCACGGGGGCCTCGCGGGCGAGCCTCAAGGTGCCCGAGCGCCATGACAAGGTGCCCACCAACGAGGAGCTGAACGTGCCCCAGCTGTGCGAGGCGCTGAAGGCCCAGGGCATCGAGGCGGACCACGCGGCGGACGTGCCCACGCTGGTGGAGCGCGTGGCGCGCGAGGCCCGGAAGGACGACGTGCTGCTGGTGATGAGCAACGGCGCCTTCGGAGGCTTCATCGACAAGCTGCTCGCGGCGCTCGGCGGACGGGCGGGGTAGGCTCAACGCCCTATGCGCTCACTGCTGATGGCCCTGGTGCTCCTGGCTCTGACTGGCTGCTCGAAGAACAGCACGCTGCCCTCGCTGACGGCGGATGGGCGCAGCGGCGCGCGGCAGGCCGAGGGCACCGAGGGCCCGCCGTTGGCGTTCGAACTCAAACGCTACCCGGGCGGAGAGCCCTACAGCCTGGTGAGCGATCGCGGCAGCGTGGTGCTGCTGGACGTGTGGGCCACCTGGTGCGAGCCGTGCCGGGACTCGCTGCCGCTCTACGAGCAGCTGTCCAAGGAGTACGGCTCGCGGGGGCTGAAGGTGTACGCGCTCAACGTGGACGAGGACGCGCGGGGCATTCCGGCCTTCCTGGAGGAGACGAAGGTGAGCCTGCCGGTGCTGCTGGACGCCAACGCCCAGGTGGCCGAGAAGACGCTGAAGGTGAAGCTGATGCCCACCTCCTACCTGTTGGATCGCAAGGGGCGGGTGCGCTTCATCCACGAGGGCTTCGCGGAGGAGTACCTCCAGAAGTACCAGACGGAGATCGAGCTGCTCCTCGCCGAGCGCGCGGAGTGAGCACGGGAGGCAGGGGCATGGAGCAGCAGACACCCGCGGCCCTGCGCCGCACCGCGGAGGAGGGCGCCCGGATGGCGGGCCGCATCCTCGCCGAGCGCTTCCTGGGCGAGCGCACCATCTCGTTCAAGCAGAGCGGCATTGATCTCGTCACCGACGCGGACAAGGCCTCCGAGGAGGCGCTGATTGCGTTCCTGCGCTCGCGCTACCCGGGGCACGCCATCCTGGCGGAGGAGAGCGGGGTGACGCAGGGCGCGGGGCTGCGCTGGCTGATCGATCCGCTGGATGGGACGACGAACTACGCGCACCGGGTGCCGCACTTCTGCGTGAGCGTGGCGGTGGACGGGCCGGACGGGGTGCTGGCGGGGGCGGTGTACCACCCGCTGCTGGACGAGATGTTCTCCGCGGCCCGGGGCGAGGGCGCCACGCTCAACAGCCGCCCGCTGAAGGCCAGCGACACGGCGAAGTTGGAGAGCGCGCTGCTGTGCACGGGCTTTCCGTATGACGTGCGCGAGAGCCCCGAGGGGCCCGTGGGGCTCTTGAGCCGCTTCATCCGCCAGGCGCAGGGCATAAGGCGCACGGGCAGCGCGGCGCTGGACCTGGCGTACGTGGCCGCGGGGCGCTTCGACGGCTTCTTCGAGTTCAGCCTCAAGCCGTGGGACGTGGGCGCCGGCTCGCTGCTCGTGACGGAGGCGGGCGGGGAGATGACGATGATGGACGGCTCGCCCTTCGACGTGATGCGCGGCGACGTGCTGGCGTGCGCGCCGGGGCTGGCACCGGTGCTCCACAAGGAGTGCCGCGAGTTCCTGGCGGACCTCGGCTGGAAGCCCCCCGTCCCCTTCGGCACCCGGCCCGGGTGAGCGCCGCAGCTTAGAAGAAGCTCTCGGGCACGAAGACGATGTCACCGGGCTGCAGCAGGAAGTTCTTCTCCCGCCCCACGCCGATGTCCGCCACCGGCACGCGTATTTTGCGCTCCTGGCCCTCGACGATGCGGGTGACGTTGGTGCTGTTCTTCGCCGCCAGCTTGGTGAAGCCACCGGCCAGGGTGATGGCCTGGATGATGGTCATCTCTCCGTCATGCGGGAACGTGCCGGGCTTCTGCACCTCGCCGAAGACGAAGATCTTCTTCGAGTTGTACTCGCGGATCAGCACCGACACCTGGGGCCGGCGCAGGTAGCGCGTGAGGCACTCGCGCAGCGAGTCCGCCGCCGTGCTGGAGGTGCGCCCCTCGAGCGCCACCTTGCCGCACAGCGGGTAGTCGATGGTGCCCTCGGGAGACACGCGCCAGATGCCCGAGTGGTCCGGCTCCTGGAAGACGCGCACCTCCACCAGGTCCCCCGGGCCCAGCGTGTTGCTGGTGGGCGCGCGGGCGGACTCCTCCGCCGAGGGCAGGGGCAGATCCGGCACCGGGGCCGCCGAGCGGCAGGCGCAGAGCACGGCCAGGAGCAGCAGGGCGGCGAGGGCACGCATGGGAGGACAGAGAGGCTCAGTACACCAGGGTCAGCCGCAGATAGAACTCGTTGCGCGAGTAGTTCACGCCCCGGCCGGCCAGTGAGGACGAGCGTACGCTCAGCAGGTAACCCGCCGCGCCCACCAGCCACGGCTTGAACTGGTACTCGGGCCCCAGGTCCAGCGTCACCAGCGAGTCGCTGCGCGGCGTCGTCGGGCTGTAGAAGCCCAGCAGATCCACCGCGCCGTACGCGTGCAGCACCAGCTTGCCGCCGAACAGGGCACGCGTCTCGGCGTAGAAGCGATCATTGCGGAACAACCCGTAGGCGGCCACCGGGTTGAGCGTGCGGTAGTAGCCGCCCTTGATCGTCATCGTCGGGCTGTAGAGCCAGGTGCCCTCGAGCTGGGCAATGAGCGTGCTGCCGCCCGTGGGGCCGAAGTTATGGGCCCAGCCCAGCTTGGCGTTGACGGCGATCTTCGCGGACACCAGGCCCGCCAGGCCCGCCATGGTGCGCAGCAGCACCGCGTTGGGGTTGGTGCCCTCGAAGTAGCTGCGGAAGTCCAGGTCCGTGTCCAGCACCAGCGCCGTCTTCGGCAGGAAGCGCCAGCGCCCGTCCAGCCCCACGCGCAGGTTGTTGTAGTCGAACGTGTCCACCGTGATGGGGTCGCACACCCCTTCCACGCACCCCACCGGAATGGCCAGGCCAATGGGCGAGAAGAACTCCACGCCCCAGGCCGCCTCGGGCGTCACTTCGATGGCGCCTCCACCGGGGCGGATGGGCAGGTTGGCGCGCAGCTCGTTGAAGAGCGACAGCACCCCCGCGCCCAGCGCCGCGTTGCGCGTCTGATCCGAGCGGATGAATTGATCCGCCAGCACGAAGCCCACCTGCCCCTCGGGGTTGAAGTGGGCCGACAGGTTCGCCTCGCCCTCCAGGTGCGAGCCGTACGTGGACTGTTTCTCCAGAAGCCCCGTGTACAGCACGTACTCCGCCTGCGCCGAGGCGGTGAGCGCCACCTTGGACGAGGGCACGTCCAGCCTCAGCCCGGGCCGCAGCCGCAGCACCACCTCGCTGGACAAGTCGTCGCGGATGTCGTCCGGGTTGGGCGTCTCGTCGTTGAGGAAGTAGCCGACGCCGGTGTCCAGCCGCGTCTCCAGCGTGAAGAACGGGTGCAGCCTCCCGTCTCCCACTTTCAGGCCATTGCCACCCGCGGGCACGGGCGGCTCCTGAGCCCCGGCCATGGCGGGGCCCAGCATCACCAGCACCAGAGCGATCAGGGCCCAGCGGATGTTGCCAGACTGCGTCATGCTCGGACGATCACGCCGGAGTGCCGGCTACCTTTCCCTACCTGCGGCTTCGGCCCTTCAGCGGTCATAACACGCGCGCTCATTACGCCCGCGAAAATTAGTTGGATTCCGGGCGCCTACCCAGCTCCTCCGGACAGCCCCCACCTAGAGGGTGGGACTGGCGGGCGGCGGGCGGACGATGACGTCCTCGGGAGGAGGAGGCCGGGTGGGATCACCGCCGGGCAGGTCCTTGGGCTCCTCGACTTCGATGGAGAGGTTCTCGTCGGTGCGGAAGGCGAGCTGGCCAATGCACTCCTCGGTCTCCGAGCGCAGCTGAGCCACCTTCTGCTGGGCGATCATCACCTTGGTGTACTCGTGCTCGCTGGCGGTGGTCTCCTTGCGAGCCACGGCCTCCTGGAGCCCCACGTCCGCCTGCTCGGAGATGCGCAGCAGGCCTTTGATCTGCGCGAGCTTCTCGTTGACGCAGTTGAGCTTCACCACGTCCTTGGTCTGCCGGGCCTCCTCGAGCTTCTCGAGCACCTCGCGCAGCGCGGTGCGCATGGTGGCCAGGGCCTTGGCGCTGCGCTCGATCTTCTGCGGATCCGGCACCTCGCTGGCCCGCTCCAGCGCGGGCATGGCCGGCGCGGCGGGGCCCTGAGGCTTGAGCGCCTGGGCGGCGGCCAGCCCCGCCCCGAGCAGCACGGGCAGCAGCGCGATGGTGCGAATCCAGCTCACCCGGCGAGAGTAGAAGCGCAAGCCGGGGGTGTCAACGCGGCCCCGCCTAGCCCGCCGGAGAGAAGACGAAGGGGTAGGCGACAGGCACTTCGTCGTCCGGCTTGAAGGGGAACACCCAGCTGCGGATGACGGAGCGGATGCAGCTGCCCACCGCGTCGTTGCCCAGCGTGTTCTCCTCGATGTCGATGTCGCCGGTGCGCCCCGAGGGCATGATGCTGAAGCGCACCACCACCTTGCCCTTGAGGCTGGGGTTGCGCTTGAGCTCCTTCTCGTAGCAGTTCTGAATGGCCTTCAGGCGGGCCTTCACGTAGCGGGCCAGCGCATCGCGGTCCACGTCCGCGCTGTCCACCTCGGGGGCCGCGTCCTTCACCCGGCCGGTGACTTCGACTTCCTTCTTGTTGCCCAGGTCCACCTTGCCGCCACCGGTGGTGCCCAACTCGCCAATGCCGGCCACGTTACCGGCGCCGCCACCCTTCTGGCCGCCAGCGCCAAGGGCCTCGGAGGTGGCCACGCCCACGCCGCCGGCGCCCGCCAGGGCCTCGGCGATCTCTCCGCCGCCGGTGCTGCCACCGAGCACGTCCGCGAAGGCCCCGCCGCCGCCCGAGCTCGACGAGCCGAGGATCTTCAGCAGGCCCTTGCCGGACACCTTCTTGACGACCTCCGCCTTGCGCTGGGCCGCGTCCTTGGGCGCGCTGTCCGCGGCCTTCTCCCCCGAGTCCTTCGCCTCCTCCTGGGGCTTGGCCTCCTCGGCGGCCTGGGGCGCCTCGGCCACCACCTCCTGCCTGGGCGGCTGCTTGGGGATGATGTCCGCCTTGACGAAGCGGTCCTCCAGCTCGTCCAGCGTCAGCTCGGGCTCGCGGGGGGCCTCGGCGAAGTACGTGTAGGTGCCCCACACGCCCGCGACCAGGAAGCAGGCGGCGAGGATGAGGAAGAAGTTGCGGTCCAGCTCCTTCCAGAAGCCGCCCTGCACGTCTGGCGGCAGCTGAGGCCGCTCGGAGGCGGGCACGGGCGGGACGAACTGGAAGAACAGCGTCAGCTCGCCCAGGTCCACCTTGCCACGGGCGCTCTCCTGCAGCGGCAGCACGTAGTGCGTGCCGCGCTCCTGCGCCAGGCCCTGCTTGCGCACCCGGTCCAGCTCCACGTCCGAGGTGCCCAGGTGCACCCGGCCCTGCATCGCGTCATCGAAGACGAGCTGGTACTGGTTGTTGCGGTTCTCGAAGAGGGCGAACCTGGCGGGCAGATCCTCGGAAGGGGGCAGGACGATGGTGTTCTTCGCGTCGTGCCCGATGGTGACATCACCCTTGTGGATGTGTCGCTCCTCGAGGATGCGGTCGGCCTGGATGATGCCGACGCGCAGCAATTTGTGGGGCTGCTGGGGCTGGGGTGAAGCCATGATTTTCTCTGAACGCTCGAGGCCCTAGAAAGGTTGCTTGTCCACGCTCTCGACGACTTTGGGGACGAAGCTCTCGGGTTTGTTGAGCTCCTCGAAGTTCAGGTTCGAGCGTTGGAGGATGTAGAAGGCCTGGGGCTTCTGAATCTTGCCCTCGACGGTGAGGGCGTCCAGGCGGATGACCTTCTTCTTCTTGGGCGCGCCAGAGCCCGAGTCCTGCGCCAGCGCGGGCAGGGCGGCGAGCATCCAGAGCAATGTGAGGAAGGTGCGCATGGGCGGGGCCTCTACTTGTCGTCGGTGCCCAGCTTACCTGAGCCGGGGGCCGGGGTGGGAGCGGGGGCCGGGGTAGGGTCAGGAGCGGGAGCCTGCTCCGCCTGCTTGGCTGCTTCGGCGGCCTTCTGGGCGTCTTCTTCCGCTTTCTGGGCCTTGCGCAGCTGATCGCGCTTCTCGCGCTCGCGGCGGCGCTCTTCCTTCTCGATGCCCTTCTGCGCGTCCTTCACGTACTGCTCCACGCGCTCGTCCTTGCCGCCGGTGCTCTTGTACTGCTCGAACCAGGAGATGGCCGTCTTGAAGCGCTCGAGGGTGTCCAGGCCCTGGGGCTCGAGGTCCAGGTAGAGGATGGCGAGGTTGAAGTAGGTGTCAGCCAGCGAGGGCTGGAGCTTGAGCACCTGGCCGTACTCGGCCTTGGCGCGCTCGAAGTCCCCGGTGCCGCGGTAGGCGTTGCCCAGGTTGAGGCGGGCGGAGGCGAAGTCCGGCGCGGCCTTCACGGCGGCCTCCAGCTCCGCCACGGCGGCGGCATAGTCCTGAGCCTCGTTGAGCATGGCGCCGAAGTTGTTGCGCGCCTCGGCGAAGTCAGGGCGCAGGGCGGCGGCCTGCTTGAAGCTCTCCAGGGCCTGGGGCCGCTGCTTGAGGGACAGCTGCACCAGCCCCAGCGCGTTGTGGATGGAGGCGTCCTGCGCGTCGATGACGCGGGCGTTCTCCAGCACCATGCGGGCCAGCTCGTGCTTCTTCTCGCGGTAGTACACCTGGGCCAGCACCTGCATGGCCTTCACGTAGCGCTCGTCCACCTTGAGGGCGCGCTTGGCCTCGGTGGCGGCGGACTCCAGCTTCTTCTGCTGCAGCAGGGCGAGCGCCAGCGCGGTGCGCATGCTGGGCGAATCCGGCCTGGGCTCGAGCTTCTGGCGCAGCTCCGCCTCGATGCGGGAGGCGCGCTGAGTGCGGCCGTACAACCGGGTGAGGAAGTCCCAGGCGGACTCCTGCTCGGGGTTGAGCTCCAGGGCCTTGCGGTAGGCCTTCTCGGCCTCTTCGAGCAGGCCCTTGCGCTCGCGGATGACGCCCAGGTTCGTCCATGCGTAGTCCAGCTTCGGGTTGGACGCGAGCAGCGCCTCCAGCGACTTCTCCGCGGCCTCCAGCTCGCCGCGCCGGGCGCTCTCCACCGCGCGATCGAAGTTTCCCCGGGCGCCGCTGGCGGGGGCAGGGGAGGTGACAGGGGCGGAGGGCTTGGCCTCGGCCGGAGCTGGCGCGGGAGCAGGCGCGGGCGCGGGCGCGGTGGCGCTGGGGGAGGCCATGCTCTGCGCGGGCGGAGGCGTGGGGCGGGGCTCGGGCGCGGAGGCGCAGGCGGCGCCCAGCAGCAGGGCGAGAGGGGCGGACAGCAGGCGCTGGGGGCTCACTTCTCACCTCCATCGGTGAGCTTCTGGGGTGCGGGCTCCTCGGGGCGCTGCGGGCCCAACAGGCTGCCCACCAGGCCTTCGGGGTAGGCGGTGTCCGAGGAGATGGCCTCCTTGGGCTCCTTGAGCACCGGGTACTCCTTGGGCCGGAAGCGGTTGAGCGCCTCGAGCGTGCGCCGCGTCCACTCGTTGGAGATGCGGTTCTTGCGCGCCTCCTCCAGGGTGGTGGTGTAGCTCTGCACCGCCGCGTCCTCCAGCGTCACCGTCTGCTGCGCGAGCAGGTCCTGGTAGGCCACCACGGCCTCCTCGCCCAGGGCCTTTACGTCCGGGGGGATGGGCGTCTCGATGATGGTGTTGGCGAAGCGCTCCAGGGCGTAGCCGCGGCGGTACAGGGCCGCCAGCGTCCACTCCAGGCGCTTGTACGGGTACACCCTGGCCATGGCGTCATTGACGGTCTTCACTCCGGCGCGCTTGGCCTCGAAGCTGCGCTCCAGCGCCTTGCCCTTGCCGCCGATCTTCATCTTGTCGAACTTGCGCAGCTCCTCCTCGGCCAGCTGGAAGCGGCTGTAGGCGGCGGCGTCCGCGGCCAGCGGCTGCGCGTCCGGCTTGAGCTTGCGGCGGTCGAACTCGTCCGCGGCGGAGGTCCAGGCCTTGAGGGCCTCCTTCTCGTTGCCCAGCTTCTTGTACGCGTCGCCGATGCGGCGCTGGGCATCCACCACCAGCTCCACCTGGGCGGGCTTCTTGGAGAACTTGGTGATGAACTCGTTGAGCGCGCGAATCTGCCCGCGCCAGTCCTCCTGCTTCTCGTAGATGAGAGCGGCGCGGTACTGGTTCTTGGGCGCATCCTCGGCGTTGGGGAACAGGTCCGCGTAGCGCAGGAAGGCGCTGGCGGCCTCGGCGTAGCGCTGCTGGCCCTCGAGCAGGCGCGCGGCGTTGTAGAGCGCCGCCTCGCGGTCCTTGGAGGCCGGGTAATCCTTCACCAGCTTCTGGTAGTTGGACACCGCCTTGTCGAAGTCGTACGAGTTCTCCGCGTTCACCGCCACGCGGAACAGCGCCGCGTCAGCCAGGCTGGAGGCGGGGTACTCGCGGTAGATGCGCTCATACAGCTTGAGCGCCGAGTCGAACCTGCGGGTGTTCTCGTTGCACACCGCGGCGTTGTTGAGCGCCTTGTCGGCGAACTCGTGCCGGGGCGCCTCGTCCACCAGCTGAATGTACTTCTTCGCGGCGTCCTCGTACTTGCCCTCGGCCATGAGCTGGTCGGCCAGCTTGAAGCGGCCGGCGAGCTTGAACTTGACCAGGTCCTTATAGAGGTCGCTCGAGGGATCGATGACCTCCTTGTTGGCCGCCAGCCTGCCGCTGACCTCTTCGACGCTGCGCCAGTCCTTGTCGATGAGGAAGCTCTCGACGATGAGGTTGGTGGAGTACTTGGCCACCTCGTTCTTCGGGTAGCTCTTCACGATGGCCTCGAAGCGGCGGCGGGCCTCGGGGAAGTCGTTGTGCGTGTAGTGCAGCTCCGCGGCCCTGTAGGCGATGCCGGGGCTCTTCTCGTCCTGGGGCAGCAGCGCCACGTACCGGTCCGAGGCGGCCACCAGCCGGCTCTCGGACTCGGCCAGGGGCAGGCGCGCGATCACCTCGCCCTCGGGGCGCTCGGAGGAGCGCAGGGGCTTGGAGTCCTTCACCGTGCCGGCCTTGATGTCGGCGGCGAGCAGCTGCTGCCACGAGAGCACCGCGCTGAAGGCCGCGTCCTTGCGGAACTTCTCGTCTAGCCGCGAGTCGCGCACCTCTTCGTAGTTGCGGGCCGCCAGGGAGAACTGGAACGAGTTGTAGAGACACTCGGCGTAATAGAAGCGCATCTCGTACGAGCCCTTGGTGCGCGGGAAGCGCTCCAGATAGGCGCCGTACGCCTTGGCGGCCACTTCGAAGCCCCGCAGGGCCTGTTCGTTCTGCCCGTCCTTCTTGAAGGCCAGCGCCTGCTGGTGGTGGTACAGCGCGCTGCCGTAGAGGCTCTTCTCAGCGAGCTCGTCCGCTGCGGCCAGCGCCTCGGGATCGTTCGCGTTCTCCTTGTACCAGGCGCTGCCCGGGGCATAGGCGTTGGCCAATTGCTGCGCCTCGGCGAAGGACTCGGACAGCTTGCGGTCGCGCTCGTACGCCTGGACGATCTTCTGCTGAACCTGCGGCGCGTCCTTGCCCAGCGGATCCTTTTGCAGCACCAGCCGGTAGGCCTCGATGGCGCTGGGGTGGTTGGTCTGGTCGAACCAGATGTTGCCCAGGCGCCGGTAGATGTCGGCCTCGTAGGCGGGGTTGCCGCGCTTGGCCATCAGGGCCTGGGCGCCGCTCAGGCCGCCGTTGGGCCAGCTCTCGTCCGACAGCGAGATGGCCACGTACTGCAGCGCCTCCTCGCGCAGGTCTCCGCCGCTGGCGTCCTCGCCCTGGGCCTTCTGCTGGGCCTGGTAGAAGTCGGCCAGCGTGAGGAACCGCTCCACCGCGTCGTCGAAGCGGTCCATGCGGTAGTACGACCACCCCAGCTTGTAGAGCGCCTTGTCGTAGAGCGGGTGGGTGGTGTCCTTCGTGGCGTTCTCGTACGCGTTGGAGGCCTTGGCCAGGGCGTTGGGATCGCTGTACGCGTCGAACCAGTACTCGCCGATGCGCACCCAGGCCTCGGTGGCGAAGCGGCTCTTCGGGTAGCGATCGATCAGCTCCTGGTAGGTGAGAAGGCTGTCGTCGAACTGGTTCTGCTTCTCCTGGCAGTAGCCCAGCAGGTAGTGGGCCGCGTCGTTGAACTTGTAGTCCGGAAACTCGCTGATGAGCCGCCGGTACAGGGCCATGGACGGGCCGAAGTTCACCGGAGGCTCGGGCGGAGGCTCCGCGTTCTCGGCCAGGCCCTTGAGCTGCTCCTCATAGGTGCGCATGGCCGCCAGGTGCTCGTCGCTGGAGCGCTCGTAGTACAGCTCCGCCAGGCGGAACATCACGTCCGGCGAGTAGCGCGGCTCCGTCGGGTAGCGGCGCAGGAACACCTCGAAGCGGGCGATGGCGTCCAGCCGCTCCTTGCGCTCCTTGATCTCCAGCTCGCTGATGGCCTTCTCGTACGAGGCGGCCAGGCCACTGCGCTTCTCCTCGTACTTGCGCTCCACCAGCAGCTGCACCTCGCGCCGGTAGTCGCGCGACTCCTCCTCGTACGTCCGCAGCGCCCGGCTGAACTCCTGCAGCAGGGCCTCCTCCTGGGCCGTGCGGCCCATGCCCTCCAGGTAGCGGCTCCTGGGCGCCTCGGCGGCCGGCTGCTGGGCAGCGGCGGCCAGGGACGTGAGCGTCAGCAGCATGGGCAACAGGCGGCGCATCGCTATTGGATTTCCTTGAGGACTTCCTTGAAGTCCCGATCCAGCGCGCGCAGCTCCTTGTCCTTCTGCGCGGACAGCTTCTGGATCTCCACCGTCTTGTCCTGCTTGCGGGTGAAGGCCACGTCCACCCGGCCCACGTCACCCTTGAGCACCAGATCGTAGAACTGCTGGCGCACGCGCCGGAAGCTGTCGAAGGCGATGCGGCCCACCAGGTTGCGCGCGTCTCCGGAGACGGCGGCCACCTCCGTGTCGTACTGCCCCAGCAGGCGCTGCTCGGCGTGCACCTTGTCGAGGATGATGCGGCCGCGGCGCTCGAGCTGGGCCCTGAGCACGCTCTTGGCGGTGGTGACCCGGGCGCGCAGGGTGTCGGTGCGCTCGCGCACCTCCTGCACCCGCGCCATCAGCGCGGCCACGTCCTCGGGCAGCCGGCCGGCGAACGAGGCCACCAGCAGCCGCTCGCGCTGCAGCACCTCGTAGAACTGCTGTCGGATGAGCTCCTCGCCCGCCACGTAGGTGGCCACGGCGCTGCGCTCGTCCGCCAGCCGCGCGCGGGTGCGGTCCAGCTCCGACTGCAGCTCCCGCAGCGTGTCCGCCTCGGCCTGCAGCTGCCCCAGGAAGGCCACCTCCTCGGTGGGGTCCGTCCGCCGCTCGGCGCGGGTGTCCTCCACCCACTTGCGCACCGCGGTGGCCACCGCGGTCAGGCTCTGCAGCTCGTAGCCCAGCCGGAACGCCTCGCGGTCCAGCTCGTCCACCTGGCTCTGCATGCGCTGGCGGCGCTCCTCCACCTCGCGCTGCGTGGTGGGCAGCAGGGCGAAGCGCTGGGCCAGCTTCTCGCGCTCCTGGCGCACCGCCTCCAGCTGCTTGCGCTCCTCGGGGCTCAGGTGCTCCAGCACCGCCGAGGTCTCCACCGCCACCAGCACCTGCTCCACCCGGGTGAGCCCGCTCTGCACCGCGTCCGCGCGCGTGTAGCCCTCCTGCAGCTCGGGGAACGTCTCCAGCCCGCGCTCCTCCAGCGCCTGGATGATGCGCGTGGCCAGCTCCCGCGCCTCGCCCACGCCCTGGCGGCCGCTGTCCAGGTCGGTGATCAGCGCCACGGCGCCGGCCACCTCCTCCTGCGTCCGGGCGTAGCGCAGCGCCACCGGCGGCAGCAGCGTGCTCAGGTCCAGCGTGCGCCCGCTGCGGCTCAGCAGGTTGTCGAAGTAGGCCACCGGGTCCTGCGTGCGGGTGAGCAGCTCGTCCAGCTTCTCGCGCACCGGGCCGTAGGTGGTGATGACGCCCTCGTACGTCTCCGAGGCCTCGTCATAGCGCTGCAGCTTGAGCAGCAGGTGGCCCTGCAAGAGCCGCGCGTCTGGCGCCAGCGGGGACTCGGGGTCCACCAGCAGCATGATGTCGATGGCGTTCTTGGCGCGCTCGAAGTCCCCGCGCTTCACGTGCGTCCACGCGATTTCATAGAGCGAGTCCACGAACGACTCGCTCTCGCCGGGGATCTCCGAGTAGCGATCCAGCGCCTCGTCCAGGGCGCCCGTCTCGTAGAGCAGCCGGCCCATGGACAGGTTGGACAGCTCGCGGATGCGCACCTCCTCGGCCGTGTTGACGGGCAGGGCGGCCAGCTCGCGGAAGCGCGTGATGGCGTCGGTGAAGTCTCCGGCCTGCACCGACAGCACGCCCAGGTGGTAGGCGCTCTGCAACCGGACGATGCGGATGTTGGAGCGGGTGAGCGGCTCGAAGCTCGCCCGGGCGCGGGTGATGCGCTCCTCGCTCTTCAAGTCCGTGCGCTGGAAGAGCCACTTGGCGTACACGTACGCCAGCTCCGGAGGCAGCTCGCCGCCGGACAGCTTGCGGGCCTGAGCGATGTACTCGTCGATGCCGTCGAACTGGTTGAGCCGGCTGGCCACCGTGAGGTAGCGCGCCAGCGCCTCCTTGTAGCGCTCGGTGGGAGGCAGCCCGAGCAGCTCACGCAGGTACAGCTTCGCGCCGATGAAGTTCTGCTGCTGCAGCAGCGAGTCGGACAGGTAGAAGAGCGCGTCCGCGTAGCGCGGGTTGGCGCGGAAGCGCGGATCGCTCACCAGGTCGTAGAAGAGCACCGAGGCGGCCGTCCAGTCGCCCAGCAGGTACTGAATCTCTCCGTCCGAGAAGCGCCGCAGCTTGGCCTCCTCGTCGCTCGGCTCGGCGCGCTGGGTGAACTGCGTCTCCACGAAGCGGATGTTCTCGTCCGCGTTCCGCAGCTGCTTGTCCACCTGCTCCAGCTGGCGCCCCACCGCGGCGTTGGCGCGAAGCTCCTTGGACTGCTTGGAGTCCTGGGCGAGCGAGGGCTGGGCGCGCAGCGCCACGGCGATCACCGCCAGACAGAGCAGGGCGCGGGGCCAGGACGGGTTCACCGGCGTACCTCTACTTCGTCCCGGAGGAGGCGGAGGGCGCCGGAGCGTCCGACCGGGGCCGGGGCGCGTCGCGAGACACCTCGATGTCGTAGCGCACCGCGGGCCGGTCCTTCAGGTCCGTGGTGAGGCCGCCCTTCTCGAAGCCCACCACGCGCACCGTCGTCACCTTGCCGGCCTCGGCGTTGAACGTGTAGCTGGACTGCACCTTGAACTTGTAGCCCTCGAGGTAGCTGAACACGCCGTAGCCGTTGCCGCGGTACACCAGCCGCACGGCCACCTGGTGCTGCCCGGGGACGATGCGGCCGTTGAAGATCTCGAACTCCTCGAGCTTCTCCAGGTCCCCGTTGTCATTCACCTTGGTGAAGATGGGGGCCCCGTCCAGCGCGTACGCCACCGACTCGAGCACGAACGAGCTGCCCATCTCGTTCTTGTGGAAGAGCACCGCCTGCGCGCCCGTGGACAGGTCTCCTCCGAGCACCGTCTCCTGCAACAGCAAGAGCCGCGCCTTGGAGCGGTAGATCTTCTCCTTCAGATCGACGACCTGCTCCTCCAGCGTCTTGACGCGGGTGGTGAACGCCTCGTCCGCCGTCTGCGCGCCGCCGGGGCCCGCGGGCGCGGTGGGCGCGATGGCCTCCGACAAGGGCTCGGCCCTGGGCGGGGCGCCGTCCGGAGGCGACACCGTCACCTCGGTAGCAGGGGCCGCAGGGGCCGCGGCGGGAGCGGCCGCGGGAGCTTCTTGCGCGAGCGCGGGCAGCCACAGGCCCACGCCCAGCGTCACGAGGAGACAGAAGGTGGAGGAGGCACAACGCACGAGCGACCTCGACGGAGCCGGCCGGACCGGACTGCGGTCATACCACCGTTTCCCCCGCACCTCGCAGCAGCGGGGGCTTGGGTGGTTGGCCGCCCTGCGGCTAGCCGCCCTTGCGCAGCTCCGTGAGCACCAGCTTCGCCACCGCCTTGAGCGTGTCGAACACGCCCACGCCCGTGGGCGCCACCGCCTGGTACTCGGGGATGTTGCGCGGGTTGAGCGCCTTGTGGATCTCCTCCACGGTGACGGCGTTGGGCAGGTCCCGCTTGTTGTACTGCATCACGTACGGGATCTTGTTCAAGTCGTAGCCCTGCTCGGCCAGGTTGATGCGCAGGTTCTCGAGCGACTCCATGTTCGCTTCCATGCGCTCGATCTGGCTGTCGGCCACGAACACCACGCCGTCCACGCCCTTGAGAATGAGCTTGCGGCTGGCGTCGTAGAACACCTGGCCTGGCACCGTGTACAGGTGGAAGCGCGTCTTGAAGCCGCGGATCTCACCCAGCGACAGCGGCAGGAAGTCGAAGAAGAGCGTTCGATCCGTCTCGGTCGAGAGCGAGATGAGCTTGCCCTTCGTGTCCGCGGCGGTCTTGTTGTAGATGTACTGCAGGTTGGTCGTCTTCCCGCAGAGGCCAGGCCCGTAGTAGACGATCTTGCAGTTGATCTCTCGGGAGGAGTAGTTGATGAAGGACATGGCTTCCCGGCTTATTCGCTGAAGAGGTTGTCGATATCGTCGTCGGAGATTTCGGCGAACGGCGAGCCGATTCCGGGCGTGTCGGTCTTCTTCACCAGGCTCTCGAAGATCTTCGCGAGCTCATCGCTGGCCTTCTTGATGCGAAGGCGCACGAGACCGAGGCTGGTGCGGTTATCGAAGATGACCACCAGCACCACCCGGCTGCCGACGATCGTCATGTAGAGGGAGTCCTTCGCCCCCTCGTGGAATTGATTCGGGAACTCGTTCTCACCGATCAGCTTGGCAAGTCCGCCCATCGCCGCCACGTTGCCGGCCGTCAGCGAGGCCAGAGACGTGGTGTCGATGTTCTGGGTCTGCCCCGCGGAGGAGATGAGCTGCCCGTTCTTGTCGACGAGGAACACCACCTTCGCGTTCGCGTCCTTGGTCAGCCGGTCGCAAACCGCGTTGATCTTGGTGAACTCCTCTTCGTACATCACCAGTTGCGTGCCCATGGGCGTATACGCTCCTCTACGCTCCTCAGCGTTCGCTTCGCAGGTGCCTCGGTGCTCTCCATGGTTTCTGGAGTGAATCCCGGAGGTTAGATGCGTCGCTCCCGACCGCGGGATGCTTAGCAGACACCACCGGTGCCAGCAAGCTGGCAGACGGCTCTTCCTCGGAGATCCATGGTTCTGTTCATGGCACTCGCACTGCTACATCGCTGATCGTACAGCGGGGACGGTCCGCACGCTGCTCCGTGCGGTCCTCAATGAAGATCTGCGGGTTGCTACCCGGAGCTTGGAAGCTCAGGGCGTTTTGTTCCGGTTCCAATCCTACCTTGAGTGGCAGCGGCTCCAAGGAACCGATTCGCACACGGAAGTCCTGACCGAACAAATCCACTGTGGGTCCCAGCCGGCTTTTACGGCCTTTCTTCTGGGCCGGAGGGGTGCACCGGCCCGTGGCGTGGAAGATGTAGGTGGTGCCGGCCTGGATGTTCTTGGTGCGGAAGGTGCGCGCGCCACCGCTCTTGAGGGTGCCGCGCGTACTCCAGGCCTCGGTGCCGGAGCGGGGGGCGTTGGGCTGCTCGGGGAGGGTGCGCGAGGCGGCGACCTCCTGGGCACGGGCGGCGGCCAGCTGGGCGGCCTGTTCCTCCCGGGCCAGGGTGTCGCGGGCCTGGGCCCGGTCCTGGAGCGCGGCCTGGTTGTGGGTGAGCAGGGCGCGGGCGGGCTCGGCGTACTCGGGCTCCTGGAGCAGCGGCTCGAGCAGGCGGACGGCGAGAGCGTGCTCGGACTCGGCGTCGGCGAGCTGGGCGCGCAGGAAGCGGGCGCGCACGGCGTTGTGGGGGTGGGCCTGGAGCACTTCATCGAGCAGCTGGGCGGCGGAGGCGCGCTCGTCCAGGGAGATGAGGCTCTCGGCCAGGGCGGTGCGCACCCCATAGTCGGTGGGAGCCAGCTCCACGGCGCGCTGAGTGAGGGCGAAGGCGAGCACCTTGTCCTGCTTGCGGCAGGCGGTGGCGCCCCGGACGAGCAGGCGCGCGGCGTCGATCTGACGCTCGGTGCCGCGCTCGGTGCCACGCTCGGCCCGGGCGGTGGAGGAGGGGGCAAACAGCGCCTGGAGCCCCTCGCAGTCCCCGGCGGCCAGCAGCGTCTCACCCCGCTCCAGAGGAGCTTCCGGGGCGGCGGCCAGCACGGAGAGAAGGAGCAGCAGCGGCATGGCCTGTCCTTATGGGATGGGACGTGGTTTTGACAACCCACTAGATTTTGTCCGCCAGTGTTTTGGGGACGATGGCCGCCTTCCTTATACTGCCGCCAGCCTTGTCCCCACTGCGTCGTCCCCCTACCTTCCTCGTCCTGTTCGCGCTCACCGTGGCGGTGCTGCCGTGCATCGCGTCCGCGCAGGAGCTTCCCGCTACCCCCACGGGTCCCACGCTGGAGCGCGCCGCGGTGCGGCTTCGCTACGGGCTGTCGCTTCGCCAGGGCGAGCAGGCGGATCCGGGGCCGGGGCTGACCTACTCCGGCGCGACGCCCAATGATCTGGCGGTGGCGGCCACGGTGTACGGCCTGGGCCTCGAGTGGCTGGGCGCGCAGCTGCAGGTGCAGCGCGAGGGCTTCTCTCTCAATAATGAGGCGACGCGGGTGACGGAGGGCAGCCTGCTGCGCTTCTCCCTGGGCGCGGCGGCGCGGCGGCAGCTCGGGCCGGTGCTAGGTGAGCTGAGCCTCGGCTACGGCTTCGCCCAGCTACCCATGTTCTCGGACTCGACGAACCCCACCCCTGCCTTCCAGCGCGGTGGGCGCCATGCGGCGCTGCTGGGAGCCCGGGCGCGCGTTCCGATCGTCCAGCGAGCCCAGGCCGAGGTACGCCTGGAGCTTCCCCTGGCCTTCTCGGCGCAGGACGCGGCGGGCGGTGGCGCCTCGGCCAGTGGCTTCGCGGCCGGCGTCGCGCTGCTCTATCCCGTGAAGCGGGTGGGCCGCTGGGAGGCGGCGGCGGTGCTGGACTACCAGTTCGTCAAGGACGGGCTGACGGCGGACAGCGGAGCGCGCTCGGATCAGACGCTGCAGCGGGTGGGCGCGGCGCTGCAGCTGTCCTGGTTCCAGGCGGACGCGGCCTCCTCCGATTCTCTACTACCTCAGAGGGGAGCGCTGACGCTGCAGGTGCTGGACGCGGAGAAGGGCACCCCGCTGGCCAGCGCCCAGGTGGTGCTCACGGTGGAGGGGGGCCCGGCGCAGGCTCCGCAAGCGACGGACGCGAAGGGCCAGCTGCGGGTGCCGGAGCTGCCCGCCGGAGCGGTGGTGGCCCAGGTGACGGCGCCGGGCTACGCGCCGGCCGAGGGGCGCGTCACGGTAGCGCCCGAGGGCCAGGCCACGCTGGAGGTGCGCGCGCGCAAGCTGCCGCCCGCCGTGGGCAGCGTGCGGATCCTCGTGACGGACAAGCGCGACAACACGCCCATGCCGGACGTGAAGGTGGTGGTGGGCGACACGGAGCTGCGCACGGACGCGGCGGGCCTCGCGCGGCTGGAGAAGCTGCCGCCGGGCCCCGTGTTGGTGAAGGTCTCCGCCGAGGGCTTCCAGGCCGTGGAGGAGGCGGTGGTCATCGTGGGCGGACAGGAGTCGGAGCTGCCGGTGCCGCTGATGCTCGCCAAGCGCCTGGGCTACGCCACCATCTCCGGCACGGTGCGCAGCACGCGGGGCTCTCCCGTCGTGGCCACGCTCGTCATCCCGGCGGCCAAGGTGCGCAGCCGCACGGGCCCTGACGGTACCTTCTCGCTGAAGCTCAAGCCGGGCACCTTCCGCATCATCATCTCCGCCAAGGGGCACCTGACCCAGAGCAAGTCGGTCACCGTGCGCGATGGTGAGCAGGCCATCTTCAACGTCGATCTCTTCCCGAGGAACCGGTGAGCGCGCTTCGCCTCAGCGTCGCCTCGCTCCTGCTGCTGCTGGCGTGGGGGTGTGACGAGGATTCCGCCCCCGCGCCCCCGTCTCCCACCCGCCCCGTGCCCCAGCCGCCGCAGGCAGGCGCCACCGCGCCGGATGCGGGGCTCACCTGGCAGGCGCGCCTGGAGGCGATCCAGGGAGACGTCCGGCTGGAGCGGGCAGGGCAGGTAGGCGCCGCCTCCGAGGGCCCGCTCGTCCGGGGCGACGCGCTGGAGACAGGGCCCGACAGCTCCGCCCGCGTGCAGTTCGCGGACGGGCGCACCATCGAGGTGGGCGCCAACGCGCGCTTCGTGCTCGACGAGGACGCCAGTGGCGTGGTGCTGCAGGTGGCGCGCGGCATCCTGCTGTCCCGGGTGCCGGCGGCCTCGCCCGAGCGCACGGGCCCTCAGGTGGAGTTGCGCATCCTCACTCCGTACGGCCTCACGCGCGTAAGCGGCGACCAGCCCAGCGAGGTGAGCGTGGACGTGGGCGCCGAGGCGAGCCGCGTCGAGGTGCGGCTGGGCGCCATCGAGTTCGTGGCCAAGGACGGGCAGCAGCTGCAGGCCTCGGCGGGTGAGTCCGTGGCGGTGTCCGCGGGCAAGGCGGAGCTGGTGGAGCGGGCTCCCAGGGTGCTGGAGCTGGCCACCATTCAGGTGACGGTGCGCGCGGACACCGGCCGCGTGGAGGTGCGCTCCAAGGGCAGCGCGAAGTGGCGCGCGGTGGGCAAGAACGCTCAGCCCCTGGCCCCCGGAGACGGGGTGCGCTCGCGCGGCGGCACGGCGTACCTGGGCCTGGAGGGCTCGGCCTCCACGCTGGCGCTGGCGCCGGGCGGAGAGCTGGTGGTGGAAGGGGCGGGCAAGCAGGGCTCCACGGACGAGGCGCGGGTGAACCTGCGCCGGGGCGAGATGGCCGTGAGGCTCGCCTCCGAGCGGGACAGCCGCGTGGTGCTGCCGGGGCTCACGCTGGAGAGCGGTGGCCCCGCCAACCTCAACGTGCGGCGCACGGCGGACGGGTTCGACGTGGCCGCGAGCACGGGAGATGTGGTGCTGGTGCGGGGGGACTCCCGCCAGCCGCTGCGCGCGGGCGAGAAGGCCTCGCTGGCCGGAGAGGCGCAGGCGGTGGTGGCCCCGCTGGCGAAGGCTCCGGTGTCGCTGCCAGCGATGAAGGACGTGAAGGTGTTCCACCGCGGCGTGCCCGAGGTGACGATCTCCTGGCAGGGCGAGGGCGACTCCGTGCTGGAGGTGGCCTCGGACGCCGCCTTCTCCCGGACGCTGATGCGGGGCGTGGTCCACCAGCCCTTCGCCAACGTGCCGGCGCCCACGCGCGGCAAGCTGTACTGGCGGGTGCGCAAGCCGGATGGCACCGAAATCACCCGGGGCAGCGCCCTCTTCGCGCCGGAGCGGGCGGCGAAGGACCTGGCGCGGCCCACCAACGAGGTGCCCGAGGGGCCCGAGAAGACGACCATCTTCTACCAGGACAAGCCCCCGGCGGTGACCTTCTCCTACGCCGCCGAACCCCAGGCGGAGAAGTACCGCGTCTCGGTGTACCGCAACGGCGAGCTGAGCAAGCCGGTGGCCGAGCGCACGGTGAGCGAGACGCGGGCCCCTCTGGAGGCGGGCGTGCTGGGGGAAGGCAGCTTCCTGTGGTCCGTGACACCGTTGGCACGTGGCGGCCAGCCGCTGCGGGGGGGCCGCATGAACAAGCTCGACCTGGTGTATGACAACTCGGTGCCTGATCTCGTCGTCACCTCCCCCCGTAACGGTCAGCGGGCAGCCAAGCGTATCCGGGCGGTGGGAGTGGCGCCGGTGGGGGCTCAGGTGTCTATCAACGGACGCCCGGTGAGCCTGGATCGCAAGCACCGGTTCGATACCTGGGTGGAGCCAGTGGGCTCTCCCCCCGTTCTGCTGTTTAGAATGCAGAATGCCGGCGCTCCGGAGCTGTACCTGGTGCGCACCCTGAAGCGAGGTTCCGAGGAATGAGCAGCCCCCCCCAGGCCGAGCCGGGCAGTCAGTCCGTCGCGGCGCCGCTCCTGCGCCCCTATGGGCAGTACGTGCTGGTGCGCAAGCTCGCCGAGGGCGGGATGGCGGAGATCTTCCTCTCCAAGCTGTTGGGAGCGGATGGCTTCGAGCGCAACGTCGTCATCAAGCGCATGCTGTCGAACCTGTCGAGCCTGCCGGACTTCGTGGAGATGTTCCGCGACGAGGCGCGGCTGGCGGCGCGGCTGTCTCACCCGAACATCATTCAGATCCACGAGCTGGGCTTCATCGAGGGCTGCTACTACATCTGCATGGAGTACCTGGCCGGCGAGGACTTCTCGACGACGCTGCGCCAGGCGGGAAAGAAGCGCCAGTACACGCCCATTCCCATCGTCATGCGCGTGCTGGCGGACGCGGCGCGCGGCCTGCACTACGCGCACGACTTCACCAACGAGTCGGGCCAGCCGCTGCACGTCGTCCACCGCGACATCTCCCCGTCCAACCTGTACGTGACGTACCAGGGCCAGGTGAAGGTGCTGGACTTCGGCATCGCCAAGGCCTCGTCGCGGCTGGTGCAGACGCGCACCGGCGTGGTGAAGGGCAAGTACATCTACATGGCCCCCGAGCAGGCCCGGGGCGAGGAGGTGGACCGGCGCGCGGACATCTTCTCGCTGGGGGTGAGCCTGTACGAGTCCATCACCAACGTGCGGCCCTTCGCGCGAGAGAATGATCTGGCGGTGCTCAACGCGCTGCTGCAGGGCGACTTCATGCCGCCCACGAAGCTGCGGCCGGACATTCCCAGGGAGCTGGAGGCGGTGGTGCTCAAGGCCATGGCCCTGCGCCCCGAGGACCGCTTCGCCACCGCCAGCGAGTTCGCCGACGCGCTCGAGCGCTGCACCGTGGGCAAGCTGGCGCTGGCCAGCAACAAGGAACTCTCCGAGTACATGCGGATACAGTTCGGCGATCAGCGCTTCACGGAGAAGACGCGCGTGCCCACGCTGGCCACGCTCAAGGCCATGAGCGCCCAGCTGGGCGCCAGCGCGCCCGAGAAGCCGGTGGTGTTCGCCAGCAGCGGGGTGTTCCCCGCGGCCGAGTTCCCTGCCGCGCCCGAGCCGCAAGACAGCTCCACGAGCGTCGTCCCGCCTCCTCTGGCGAGTCGCCCGGCGCCCCCGGCCGCCGAGGGCCCCACGGCGGTGAAGCCTCGCCGGTTGGGCCTGGTGGCCGGAGCCGTGGGCGCCGTCCTGGTGCTGGCCCTGGGTGGCTTCGCGGCGTGGTGGGCAATGTCCAAGCCGCCCGAGCCCGTGGCCGTGGCGCCCGCCCCGGTGCCTCCCGCCGAGCCGCCTCCGGTGGCGCCCACGCCCGCGCCCGAGCCGCCGGCCGTGGCCCCCGTGGCCGCGGCTCCGACCGAGGCAGCTCCCGCGCCCGCGGAGACGGCTCCGGTGGAGCCCGTGGCCGTGGCTGTGCCCCCGCCCGAGACGCCCGCGAAGACGGTGGCCAAGACGACGGCGAAGCCGCGCGTGGTGACGCTGGGGCTGGCGGACGTGGAGCGCGTGGTGTCCAAAGGCCGCTCCCGCATCGCCACCTGCTTCGAGCGCTACAAGGCGGACCTGCCCTCGAACACCGGCGTGGTGCGCGTGCAACTGTCGATTGCCTCCTCGGGCCGGGTGAAGGCCACCACGCAGGGGCCGCTGGCCAGCAAGACGGTGGGCCAGTGTCTGGAGACGCAGGCCGAGAAGCTGCGCTTCCCGGTGCACCGCGACCAGGAGGTCAACGTGGTGCTGCCCTTCGATTACACGGTGACGCGCTAGCCGCGCGCGCCCTACATCTCCCGGCGGGCGCTGAGCGCCTTGGCCAGCGTCGCCTGGTCGGCGTACTCCAGGTCCCCGCCCATCGGCAGCCCCTGGGCGATGCGGCTGATGCGCAGCCCCATCGGCTTGAGCAGCCGCGTGAGGTAGAGCGCCGTGGCCTCGCCCTCCACGTCCGGGTTGGTGGCGACGATGAGCTCCTCCACCTTGCTGTCGGACAGGCGCTCGAGCAGCTCCTTGATGCGCAGCTGCTCGGGGCCCACGCCCTCCAGCGGCGACAGCACACCGTGCAGCACGTGGTAGCGGCCCTTGAACTCGCGCGTCTTCTCCAGCGCCATCAGGTCCGCGAAGGTCTCCACCACGCACAGCACGCGCTCGTCACGGCGCTCGTCACGGCAGAAGCCACACAGCTCCGAGTCGGTGAGCGAGAAGCAGCGGCCGCACAGGTGCACCTTCTCCTTCACCTCGCGGATGGCCTGCGAGAGCTCCACGGCATAGTCGCCAGAGGCGCGAAGGATGTGGAACGCGAGCCGCTGCGCGGTCTTCTCGCCGATGCCCGGCAGCTTGGCCAGCTGGGCAACCAGGCGGTTGAGGGGATCGGGGGTCATCCGGTTTTAAGTAATGCCGGGGATCTTGATGCCGCCCGAGATTTTGGCCAGCTCCTTCTGCATGTGCTGACGGCTGGTCGCCAGGGCAGCGTTCACCGCCGCGGTGATCAGATCCTCGAGCATCGAAGGGTCATTCGGGTCGATGGCGGCCTTGTCGATCTTGATGCTGCGGATCTCCTGAATGCCGTTGGCGACCACGGTGACGCGGCCCTCGCCGGACTTGGCCTCGACCGTCTCGTTGGCCAACTCCTGCTTGCGCTGCTCGATCTTCTCCGTGAGCTTGTTCGCTTGCCGGATGAAGTAGTTCAGATCAATGCCGGGCATGACTTCGTCCTCTTCGAGAGAACTCCGAAAGGTGGGGCCGCAACCTACCGTCAGTTCAGGGCGATTGTCAGGCGCTCTCGTCCGGACTTTCGATCGCCGGGCTGGCTGAAGGGCGTTCAGGCTCCAACACCTGGATGTGTTCAATCTCCCCGCCGAGGATCTTCAGCACGGCGCGCACCCCTGGGTGGCTGCGGACCTTGCCTTCGGTGCTCTGGGTATGAGCGGCGCGCGCCTGAGCATCCTGCTCGGCGATGCTGGGCGCAGTGGCGGCCTCGGCGGTGGCCTCCTGGGACACCAGCTTCATGGGGTGGCCAAAGTGCTCGGAGAGAGCCTTCTCCACCAGGGCCTTGCCGCTGCCGCCGGTGACCATGCCGCGATGGAAGGCGGCGTTGGCGGCGTAGGCCAGCCCCACCTCGCCCTGACGCAGCCACAGCAGCCGCCCGTGGGCGAGCGCGGTGCCGTGCCGGGGGCTCTGGGTACGGACGGCCTCCACGGCCGCGCGCCAGCGGTCCCCATTGGGCAGGGTGGGGGTATCGCGCCCATTCCGGGCGGGAGCCGCCGCGGGAGCCGGCTCAGGAGCCGGCTCGGGCTCGGCGGCGGCTTCGGGCAGACAGTCGCCGGAGGCACAGCCCTCGGCGGAGCCCTCCTCGGGGAACATGCGCTCGTCCGCGCTGGGAGTGGGCGCGGCCTCGGGAGGCTTGCGCACGTTGATGACGCGCACCTCGGGGGCGGGCTCCGTCACGCGCGACAGCGGAGTGGCGCCGGCCGGCGCGTTGGGCGTGGGAGCCCGGGCCAGCTCGGGCGAGCGCGGGGCGACGGGCGCCTCGTTGCGAGGCGCCTCGAAGGCGCGCGGGGGCGGAGGCACGGGCGCGGATGGAGCCGAGCCGTTGCCGCCCCGGAGCTCCGGAGCGGGCGCGGGCGGCCGGACGGGAGCCGGGGCTGGAGCGGGCTGAGCGACGGGGCGCTCAGGCGCGAAAGTTCGAGGGACCGGAGCGACCTCCAGGCGCTCCGGACTGAGTCTGCTTGGAGCCCTCGCCATTCATGCCGCTGGCGAGCCGATCCATCTTGGCGATGAGGTCCGGGATGCTGCTGGCCGGAGAGAGCTGAATGGCCTTGAGCAGCGCCATCTCCAGCGCGAGGCGGGGCTGGGAGGCGCGGGACACGTCCCACACCGAGCCATGCACCACGTCGAACAGGCGGGCGATCTGCGCGGAGTCGGCCTCCTGGGCGAGCGCCAGGAGCGCCTTCTGCTCGGACTCGGCGAGCTCGGCGGGAGCCTCGCCCAGGGCCTTGGTGACGAAGAGGTGGCGCAGCTGGAGCGCGAGCTCCTCGGCCAGGCGCTTGAGGTCCAGGCCGCGGTTGAACACCTCTTCGACGCGGGTGAGCGCCTTGCGTGCGTCCTTGCGCACCAGGGCCTCGGCGAAGTCCTGCACCACGGTGCGGTCGATGGCGCCCAGGGCCTCGGCGACGGACTCATCGGTGGGGCTCTGGCCGCAGGAGGCGAGGATCTGATCCAGCAGGCTGAGCGCGTCGCGCATGCCGCCCTCGGACTGCCGGACGACGAGCGACAGCGAGCGGTCGGAGATGCCAGCGCCCTCGGCCTCGGAGATCTGCTTGAGGCGCTGGAGCATTCGCGCGGCAGGGATGCGGCGGAAGTTGTGGCGCTGGCAGCGGCTGAGGATGGTGTCGGGGAGCTTGTGGGCCTCGGTGGTGGCGAAGATGAACTTCACATGGCCCGGCGGCTCCTCCAGCGTCTTCAGGAGCGCGTTGAACGCGGCCCCCGAGAGCATGTGCACCTCGTCGATGATGTAGATCTTGTGACGGTCGCGCTGCGGCAGGTACTTGGCGTTCTCGCGAATCTCGCGAACGTTCTCGACGCCGTTGTTGGAGGCACCGTCGATCTCGGCGACATCCACGGAGGTGCCGGAGGTGATCTCCGTGCAGGCCCGACAGGTGCCGCAGGGCGCGGCGGTGGGGCCCTGCTCGCAGTTGAGGGCCTTGGCGAGCAGCCGGGCGGCCGTCGTCTTGCCCACGCCGCGAGGGCCGCAGAACAGGTAGGCGTGAGCGACGCGGTCCATCTTGATGGCGTTCGCGATGGTCCGGACGATGTGCTCCTGTCCGGTCATGTCGTCGAAGGTCTGCGGGCGCCACTTACGCGCAAGGACGAGGTAGCTCATGGGGGGCGGTATCTAAACACGGAGGCGCGAATGATCCATGCGCATCTCCGTGTGCCCCACCAAGTCCAACATTCCCCGACAGTGAGTCAGGGGAAATCCGGTCTTCACTCCCGGGCTTAGAACATCACGCCCCAGGACTCAGGCAGCTCCTGAGGGTCGCCAGAACCTTGGGGGAGGGGCGGCAGCCGGAACTTGTCGATCATCTGGTTCAACACGGCCCGAGGCACTTGGTGCCACTTGAGCCAGGCGTACTCGGGCCATTCGAATGGATCGTAGTAGATCCAGCTCAAGTGGACCTGAATCAGCTGCTTCTTGCGCTCATGCGAGACGAGGCGGTTGCCGGACTGGACGATATCGGCTTCATGGACCTTGAGCAGCTCACCCGTGGGGCCGAACACGGCCAGGAAGCCGGCTTCCTGGCGGAACTCCTGAACCCAACCCAGGAGCCCCGCCTCGAAGGGGTACTTGGCGGTGGAGTGCGGCATGGGGGTGAAGAGCACCTCATTGGGCAAGCGGGTGAAACCAAAAACAGATTGAATGAGGGAGACGAGCTTCTCCTCATGGGCAGAGGCCCAGGCTCATCGTGGTCACCACCTATCCACGGTGAAGAGCAGATCGATGAGGAGGGCTTTACCCAACGCGACATTACCTGTGCGCGGAGCGAGCTCGGGGATGGGAGTGAAAAGCACGCTGTTTGAGAGCCGCGAGGCTCCCATGGTGGACTCCAGGAGCTTGGCGAGCCGGGCCTCATGAGCCTGAAATTCGGTGGGAAGGGGAGGGTAGCGGGTCCATGCTTCCTTGAAGGGCCCGGTATCCAGCCAGTGGGCAGCGTAGATCACATAGGCCGGAGCAAGCACGCTCAGCAGGCAGATGGTCTCATCGTGATGGCCGCCGCCCACCACCACGCCAGGGAGAGAGACACGCAGGCGGTAACATGGCTCGTTCCATAGCAGTGTCGTGTCCCAGCGAAGGCAGTCGTGGAACTCATTGGCGACCTGCTGGATGAAGCCTTTCCATGTCAGGGTATCCTGCTGGGCCGAGGCGAGGTGCTGCGTGAGCCGCTGCGCTTGCTCGGAGGATTTGTAGGCGGGGTCGTCCGGCCAGAGTCCTGCTGGGTAGTAGTCATGAAGAAGCTGACGGAGCGCGTCCGCCGTGAGTTCAGTCGCCATCGACGCCTTGCTCAGGGGAATGTCGTTCGAGGGAGCCCTGTCCGTTGGAAGCCGGTGACCTGTGCGCCAGGAATGAGGTCGGTCGAGGGCTCTGTCAAGTAGCGCTGCATCTTCGCGCGGAACTCGGCGCATACGGCAGCGGTGGGATTCAGCTTTTTCTTGAGCACGTGACGGGCCGCCGTATCTGCGGCGGCCGCAGCTTCCACTTGCGCCAATAGAGCCGGAACAGGCCCTTTCCGGTTCACTTCCGGTACGCCGACTTCCACCTCGCAGAAGGTGGTAGCCGGGTACATGGGTGAGAACTTGCCCAGCAGGATAACGACCTGCGCCACTTTCCAGCCCCCGGTTCCGATCCCATCATGAGCGACGACGACGGTGAACTGGAAGGCCTCTGGTGGGATGCTGCCCAACAAGAGCGGCTCGGTGCATGCGAGCAGGAGTGAGTGCGCTCCCACGACGAGTGCGAGGACGATGCCGCGAGCATGGATGAAGGGAGCCATGGTGTTCTCATTCTTACCGAAGTCCAGGCGCGAAATACTCTGGCTGCTGGGGCGCCTCTTGCTCGCGTTGGGGGTGTTCGGCGGGCTCTTTGTCGTCGCTATCCTACTCTCTCAGTGGGGGACCTGGCAGCACACTGAACCTTCGCCTCCTTCCACGTCTGGACGAGACTCCCGTACCCACGATGCGGCGATGGCCATCGCCGCGGGGGAGTTGCTCCACGCCCGGCGGCAGGTCGAGGCAGTGCTCGCGGTGGAACCTCTTCATGCCCCAACGCTGCTTCTTCAGGCGTGTCTTGCCTTGGAGTCCGGAGAGAGGAGTGAGGTAGAGATGGCTCTCGCGCGTCTCCAGTCTGCGGCCCCTGGGCAGTTGGAGCCGGTGCTCCTCGAAGAGATGTGGAAGTCTCTCACCCAAGATCCCTCACATGGTTGGAGGAGCGCCTTTCTGCGGGCTTGGGTCGAGTTGGGGCGTCCCAGCTTCGCGAGCAGCCCGCTGCTTCCCGAGATCGCCATGGACGAGGTTCAGCCTACCGCTCTCACGCAAATGCCCGAGCGAATGGCGGACGCGCCGCCAGTCCAACTAATGCTCGTGCTCGCCACGCCGCGACTCTCCGAGGAGCGGGCTCGTTGGCTGATGGAGCAGTTGCCCATGCTGGAAGATCCCACCCTGGCGCAGGTGGCCGCCGTGGCGCTGTTGGCGGCGCGGTTGCCGCCTGCGCTCCAGGATCAGGCCCAGGCTGCTGCCCGTAGCCGGCTCTCGCGGTTGGTGCAGGCTTCGCCCGGGGTGATGCATCCACGCATGCTGTTGCTCTGGGCGGAAAACCCGGAGTGGACGGCCTTGAGCCACCAGGAACTGGAAGGACTGGAGGCGCTCACGGCCCTGCCTACCTGGAACGATAGCTCCTTCGGTGACACCTTGATGGAAGCGCGTGCGCTGTTGACGGAAGCGGGCCTTGCGAATCCTGACGCGGGTGCCTTCAAGGTGGCCCTTATGTCCCGAGGTAACTGGGCCCTGGTCTTGTTGCTCAAACGAGCAGAGGAGACTCGCCGCCAACTGCTGCCTGGCTCAAGGCAGCGACTCGGGCGGATTCTTTGGAAGATCGGCTCACTTCTAGAGACAGACTCCACCGTACTGACGCGTATGGTTGGCCTTCAACTCATGTTGGATGGGGCAACGGACCTGGGGGATGAGGCGGAGCACGAGCGCGTGAAGGCACTGATCGGCGAAGCCCGAACGCTCCTGACGGCCGCGAACCATGCTGCTCTCGAAAGCTGGCCGCTGCCGTCACTCTGGGCGGAGGTCGCGCATGCTCGCGCGCAGGACGAGTGGGCCCACGTACGCGAAGTCGCAGGCGCGCCCACGGCGAGGTGAACTCCTCAGCCGAGCTCGTCCCCTGTGTCATCCTCCTCGGTGGCAACCACTTCCAGGGGGCCCACATCCACTTCGGTCATGTGTGCAGCAAGCTTCTTGCCCATGGCCTTCTCGATGCGCTGGAGCAGCGCCAACTCTCGTGCCTCGAAGAAGCCCTTGAAATCATCGGAACGCAGCCGTGCCAACTCGATGACGTGCGATTTCAACAACTCACCCATCCGCTCGTCGCTGATGTCCGCGGACTTCTGGAGCCTTGCTAGGTAGGTGCTGGGGGCATTCCCACCGATGATACGGTTCGTCTTCGCCGAAAGGGGCGTCTTGTTGACGACGCTGTCGTAACGACTGGGTTCGATGCCCTGCTGCTTGCACCATGCCTTTGGAAAGATGTGGTGGATGTCGATGTTCTCGTCGTCGTAAATCTGTGCATCGATCGAGAAGCCCGTGCGGAAGTCTCGCCCACCGTCACGCAGAAGGAGTACAGCGAGCCCCTTATAGGCTGCGCTATTGCGTGTCCGGAGCGAGAGGAGCCGGGCCGGGGCGAAGTTCGCATCAATGATGGTGCTCGGTTCCGCGCCTCCCTCCACCCAAGCGACGACCTCGGCCAGGTCCCGGGCGAAGCGCGTCTCCAGGGCGCCGCCGTAGAGCTCGCCAAAGACGCCGCACCAGTACCAGCGGGTCAGCTTAGTGAGCACGCCGTCAGTGTCCGCCCGCTCTCCAAGCGTCGCGAAGATCGCCGCGAGCGGGATGAGCTGGGTACGGTAAGGGATATCTCTCGCGGAGAAGATGTTCTGGTCGTAAAGCAGCGTGGCCGCGCGGAAGAGGCCAGAGGTTGCCGTATCTGCCCAGGCTTTGTAGTCCTCTAGCGTGAGTCGAAGGATGTCCTTGCGCTTGCAACTGATGCCGGGAGCAGCATCGGTGGACGTACCTACCGAGAGGCTCTTCTTCCGACGTGCGTAGGTCGCCAGCAGGGTCACCGCTTGAAGAAATTCGGTGCTTTCGATGTTGGCGAGCACCTTGTGCTTCTTGAGCTTGAGTAGGCGCGAGTTCCAATCGTTACGCAGGTCGAAGTCGGTAGCGGCATAGGTGGCTGTCAGCAGTTCGAACACCGTTAGGGCCACCCCACCCGTATTTACCTTCTCGAAGACTTGGCAGACAGCGTCCTTCGGAGTCTCCTTGCGGAGCATGATGAGCGGCACTTGGTACTGTTGAACCCGCTGAATCACCTCCGTCATGAGGTGGCTCCAGGTAGCGAGTCGTGCCTGAATATGGGCAGGCTCCGCCTGGAGGTACGCCATCTGCCAGCGCATGAGACCATCGGTGTCGAACATCAGCCGTAGCGGGAGCAATCCCGCCACGACCTCCCGTTCCAGGGTCGAATAGTCCGCGGTCTCCTCTCCCCGGAAGTTTAGGAGCTTGCGATTCTCGGGGATGCTCACAATGGCGTCTTCACGGTCGTGGTGTGGACTGAGCGCCTTGTTGATGTCTACGTAGTACCAGCGCTTCATCGGATTGCCGCGTGAGTCACGGGTTTCGACGGCGGCACCGGAAAGCAGCGCCTGGTAAAGGGACGTGAGCCGCTGCTGTCCATCCAGGATGAGCCGCTCCGGTGCGCGAAGCCCCTCGGGCTTGACACCCTCCACGGAGCGGGTTTTGAAGCGCACGTCCTCGCCGCCGGCCTGGAGCATCATGATGGCACCGACCGGATACGAGAGTGAGACGCTCGCCAGCAGGCTCCGGATGTGAGCGTCGTCCCAGACCCAGCCTCGCTGGAAGTCGGGGAGCTGGGTCCGCCCATTCTGTACGCTCCGAAGGAGGTCCCCCAGTGCTTCAGGGGTGGTGTCGAACGTCGTCATCGTGCTCACGAGTGTTTCCCCCATGGATTGCGGGCATGCCCACCGCGATGCAGCGTTCTATCAGACTCAAGGGAGCGAAAGCGGAGGCCGACAGTGGCAGGCAGGTTGCTTTAGCCCCTTTCAGGTATGTCCACGAAGAGAGGGCCTTGGAGCCCTCTTGGGGTAGGCTCCTCCCATCTTCGGTAAGCTCCCTGAAGAGGATTAGACCTTGATGCGCTTCATCTCGGGATCGTACAGGGGGCGCAGCGAGGCCATGGCCGGATAGCGCTTGCCCGCGATCTCGACATCCCACTTGCCGGACTCGAGCCAGGCTGAGTCGATGGGCTCGCTGGACTCGACCATCACCAGGCCCACCGCGCCGCCGAGCGTGTGCCCGTAGGACGCGGCGCGCACATAGCCCACCATCTTGTTGTCGCGGCGCACCACCTCGGCGTGGAACAGCATCGGCTGCGGATCCTGCACCAGCACCTGCACCAGGCGCTTCTTGAGCGGCCCCGCGGCCTTCTTGGCCAGCACCGCCTCCTTGCCGATGAAGCCGCCCGGCTTCTTGAGATCCACCGCGAAGCCAAGCCCGGCCTCGAGCACCGAGTCGGTGTTGTCGATGTCGTGGCCGTAATCGCGGTAGCCCTTCTCCATGCGCAGGGACGCCAGGGCTTTCAAGCCCGCGTGCCGCAGCCCGAGCTTCTCGCCCGCGGCCACCACGCGCGCATAGGCGTGCACCGCCTGCTCGGTGGGGATGTACAGCTCGTAGCCGAGCTCTCCCAGGTAGGTGATGCGCACGCACAGCGCCCGCGCGAAGCCGATGTCGAGCTCGCGCGCGCCGCGGAAGGGGAAGGCCTCGTTGGACATGTCGGCGCTCGTCACCGACTGCATGAGCTCGCGCGAGCGGGGCCCCTGCACGTTGATCTGCGCCCACCCGGACGTCACATCGGTGACGAAGGCATGCGCGTCGTCGGGGAAGTGGCGCCGCATCCAGGTCTCGACGTGGCGGTGCGCGTTGTCGGCCGCCACCACCCAGTAGCGCTCGTCATCGAGCTTGGTGACGGTCAGGTCCGCCTCGATCGTCCCGCGCTCATTGAGCCACTGGGTGTAGGTGATGAGCCCGGAAGGCCCGTCGACGTTGTTGCCCGAGAGGTGGTTGAGCAGGCGCCCCGCGTCGCGTCCCTGCACGAGGAACTTGGCCATGAACGACATGTCCATGACGATGACGCCCTCTCGGGCCGCCTTGTGCTCGGCGGCCCAGTTGGGGAACCACCGCTGCTTGCCGAAGGAGAGCGGCCCGGGATCCGGCGTGGTGCCGGGCTCGCCGTACCAGTCGGGGCTCTCCCAGCCGCTCACGTCCCGGAAGTAGGCGCCCTGGGCGGCCAGGCGGTCATGCCACGCCGAGCGCTTGGCGCCGCGAGCGGTCGTCATCGTGCGCGTGGGGTAGTGGCACTGGTAGACCATGCCCAGCGACTCGACGGTGCGGGTGCGGCGGTACTCCGGGTTGGACTGATAGGTGTGCAGGCGATCGATGTTGAAGCCGGTGATGTCGACGCCGGGGTTGCCCGTGAGGATCCAGTTGGCCAGCACCCGCCCGAGTCCGCCGCCGGTCAGGATGCCGATGGAGTTCAACCCCGCGGCGACGAAGTAGTTCTTGAGCTCGGGCGCCTCGCCCACGATGGGCTGCAGGTCCGGGGTGAAGCTCTCGGGGCCGCAGAAGAACTTCTTCACGCCCGTCTGCAGGGAGACGGGGACGCGGGACATGGCCTTCTCCAGGTAGGGGCCCATGCGGTCCCAGTCGGGAGAGATCTCCCCGAAGGAGAAGTCCTCGGGGATGCCGCCCACCTTCCAGGGGGCGCAGAGGGGCTCGAAGAGGCCGATCATGAGCCCGCCCACCTCTTCACGGTAGTAGCCGTAGCAGCCAGGGTCCTCGATCACCGGCCAGTCCTTCGACAGGCCGGGGATTGTCTCGGTGATGAGGTAGTAGTGCTCGGCGGCCTGGAGCGGGATGTTCACCCCGGACTTCTCGCCGAGCTGCCGGGCCCAGGCTCCGGCGCAGTTGACGACGTACTCGGCCTGGATGGTGCCATGCGAAGTCGTCACGCCGGTGACGGCGCCGCGCCGCTTGAGCACGCCGGTGACGGAGACGCCCTCGATGATCCTGGCGCCCTGCATGCGCGCGCCCTTGGCCAGGGCCATCGTCGCGCCCACGGGATCAGCGCGGCCGTCCTCCTTGACGTAGAACCCGGCGAGGATGTCGTCGGTGCGCGCCAGCGGGAAGAGCTCCTTCACGACGCTGGGGCTGATCTCGTGGACGTCCACCCCGCAGTAGCGGTTGAAGGCCGAGACCCGGCGGTACTCCTCCAGGCGGTCCGCGTCGGAGGCGAGCTCGATGAAGCCAATGGGCTTGAACCCCGTGGACAGGCCGGTCTCCTCCTCCAGCCGGCTGTAGAGATCGCGCGTGTACTTGCGCATCTCGGTCGACGTCTCCGACGTGGAGCCGAAGGTGACCATGAGCCCCGCGGCGTGCCACGTGGTGCCCGAGGTGAGGCGATCGCGCTCGAGGAGCACGACATCCTTACAGCCCATGTGGGCCAGGTGATAGGCGACGGAGCAACCGATGATCCCGCCGCCGATGACGACGACGCGGGCCTGTGCGGGCAGGGAGATGTCAGACATGGCGTGGGAGCATACCGGAGTTCAACGTCCCAGGGCCTTGAGTACCACCCCCGCGGCGTTGTGCCCGGAGGCGCCGATGACGCCACCGGCAGGGTGGCACCCCGCGCTGCAGAAGTAGAGCCCCTCGATTGGCGTCTCGTAGGGCAGCCGTTCGTTGAAGCCGCGCTTGCCGTCCACGTGCTGGATGTGGCCG
This sequence comes from Myxococcaceae bacterium, assembly GCA_035296065.1. Lineage (GTDB taxonomy): Bacteria > Myxococcota > Myxococcia > Myxococcales > Myxococcaceae > DATHBR01. The sequence continues at coordinate 155,110 of DATHBR010000018.1, forward strand.
TGGGTGATGCCGAAGTGGGACTCGATCCGGGGCGGCGTCAGGGTGAAGGTCTCCACCACGAGCTCGCTGGTGCCCGGGGCGAAGCGGTCGGAGATGGAGAGCAGGTGCTGGACGTAGCGCGCCTCCTCCTTCTCCCAGGTGGAGCCCTTGGGCTGATAGGGCACCCACTGCACGAAGAGGGCGGAGTTGTGGTGGCCCGCGTCGTCCCGGAGGCTGGGATCGATGGGCGTGTGGAAGTACCACTCGATGGAGGGGAACTCGGCGAGCTTGCCGGCCTGGGTGTCCGCGTAGCTGCGCGCGAGCGATTCGAGCACATCCTCCTGGGGCAGCAGGTGGATGGTGGGGCCAAACTGGCCCTTGTCCTCGGGCAGGCAGGTGAAGGTGGGCAGGCCCTCGAGGCACATGTTCACCTTGAGGGTGGTGCCGGGGCTAGCCATCGCGTCCACGCGCTGGCGGTACTCGCTGGGCACGGCCGAGGCCTCCACGAGCTTCAGCGTGCGGAACGGGTCCGCGTTGGACACCACCACGGGCGCGGTGAGCTCCTCGCCACCCTCGAGCACCACGCCCTTCACCACGCCCCGGTCCGTGCGGATGGAGGCCACCTTGGCCCGGGTGCGGATCTCCGCGCCGTGCCGCTGGGCCACCCGCGCAAGCGACTGGGTGACGGTGCCCATGCCGCCGGAGACGATCATCCACGTGCCGCCGCTGCCGGGCAGCCGGCACATGTTGTGGGAGAGCAGGTTCATGCCCGCCCCGGGCGTGTCGTAGCCCGCGTCCAGGCCGGAGAAGGCATCCGTCACCGCGTACATGGCCTTGAGCAGGTCCGACTCGAAGCCGAAGCGGTCCAGGTACTCGCGCGCCGAGCCCCGGCACAGCCGGGTGAAGGCGGTGCGCAGGGCGGGGCGGATGAAGCGCTCGGCGGTCTCCTCCAGCGACAGCGGAGGCAGGAGCCACGCGGGGGCCAGGTCCTCTCGCAAGGCGGCCAGCTCGGCGTTCATCGCCTGGTTGGCCTTCCAGTCCGCCTCGGAGAAGAACGCCATGAACTGGCGCTTCATCTCCTGCTCGTTCGAGCCGAACAGCAGGTAGCGGTTGTCCATCGTGGGCAGGAAGTAGTGCGGATCCCTGCGCTTGAGGGGCAACTCCAGCTCCAGCTCGCGCATCAGCTCCGGCGGCATCAGGCCCAGCAGGTAAGCGCCCGTGGAGACGCCCAGCTTCGGCGCGGAGCGGAACGGGTACTCCGTCTTGGAGGCCCCGCCCACCCTGTCCTTCTCCTCGAGGACGGTGACGGTGAGCCCCCGGCGCGCGAGCATCGCCGCCGCGACCAGCCCATTGTGACCTGCGCCGACCACGATGACGTCTGGCATGGGGTGCCTCCCGGAGTGAGGCTGCTCTTACCCGACCCGGGGGCAGGCGGACAAATAGCCCATCGCTTGCGCGAGGACACCCGGACCGGGGAGAGTCCACCGGCCATCGGATGACCGCTACCGCTCCTCAGCCTTCCTTGCCCTCCGCCGCGCCCGAGCCCCCGCTGTCGGCTGCCCCGGAGTCCTCCGCCGAGAGCCGCCCTCTGACGCGCGGGCGGCTGGCGTTGATGGGGGCGGTGGTGCTGTTGCCCTTCGTCATCGCCGTGGTGCAGCTGGGCCGGATCCACCCGGACGAGGTGTACCAGCTGCTCGAGCCGGCCTGGCACCGGGCGCACGGCTACGGGGTGCTCGCCTGGGAGTGGCAGCAGGGGCTGCGCAACTGGGCGGCGCCCATCCTGCTCTCCTGGCTGCTGCGGCTGACGAGCCTGCTGGGCTTCACCCACCCGCAGGCCAATCGGGCCCTGGTGGCGTTGCCGCAGCTGGCGCTGCACGGGTGGATGCTGCTGGCCACCTACCGCATGGCCGCGCGAAGGGCAGGGCAGGCAGGCGGCCTGCTCGCGGTGCTGCTGGTGGGCCTGTACGGGCCGGTGCTCGTCTTCGCGGGCCGGACGATGAGCGAGTCCATCTCCGCCGCCTTGCTGGTGGTGGCCATGGAGGCACTGGACCGGAAGGAGCAGTCGGCTCGCGTGGGGCTGCTGACCGGGCTGGTGCTCGGGCTGTCCGTGGTGGCGCGTTATGGCTCGGCCGTGTTCGTCCTGTCCGTGCTCGTGTGGCTGCTGGTGGCCCGGCGCTGGCGGGTGCTGGCCTTCACCTGCCTGAGCGGACTGCTCGTCGCGCTGGGGCTCGGGGCGCTCGACTGGAGCAGCTGGGGCACCCCCTTCCACTCGCTCTCCGCCTACCTGAACTTCAACGTGTTCACCGACGGGGCCGCGAGGGACTACGGCGTCAACCCGCCCGGCTTCTACGTGCCGGTGCTCCTCTCCGCGCTGCCTTTCTGGCTCTGGCTCACCGTGCCCCTGGGGCTGGAGGCCCTGCGCCGCCGGGCCGTCTCCCTGCCGCTGTTCTGCGCGCTGGTGTACCTGGCCGTGCTCACCGCCACGCCCCACAAGGAGGAGCGCTTCGTCTACCCGGCGCTCGTGCTGCTGGTGCTCGCCGCGGCTCCGGCCATGGCCGGCTGGCTCGTCAGCCTGGCCTCGCTCGCCACGAAGCTGCGCTGGGGCCCCGCCGCCCTGGCGCTGGCCACCACGGTGGCCCCCGCCGCCTTCTACCCGCCGCAGGACATGCGGGCCGACCAGTTCCGCGCCATCGTCGCCGCCACCCGGCCCAGGGATGTGACGGGCCTGCTCATCGTCAACGAGGGCCTGTGGGGCTCGGGGGGCTTCTTCTACATCGGCAAGAACATCCCCTGGCTCACCTGCGACTGGCCCCAGGACTGGGCCTTCCAGCGCGCCGTGGGGGACCCCGCCTTCAACCGCGCCATCACCTTCGAGGGCCGGGCGCTGGCGGAGCTGAAGGCCGCCGGCTTCCGCGAGGTGGGCCAGGTGGGCCGAGAGACGATCCTCGCCCGCCCCTGAGCCCGCAAAAGCGAAGAGCCGACGCCCCAGGGGGGCATCGGCTCCTCACAACAGAAACGGCCGGGACACACGCGAAGGTGCGCTACCGTTGCTTCCTTCCGGACCTGGCGGGGTTCACGTCCCCACGTTGTCCCGACCACAAAATTGTCGACCACAGAAGAGTAACAGCTACGGAGAGGGTGGGATTCGAACCCACGATACCCGTTAAGGTATGCACGCGTTCCAGGCGTGTGCCTTCAACCGCTCGGCCACCTCTCCAGGGTACAAAAGAGCGGAGAGCGTAGGATTCGAACCTACGGTACCGTTCCCGGTACGCCTGATTTCGAGTCAGGTGCCTTCGACCACTCGGCCAGCTCTCCAGTATTCACTTGTCACGCTTCTTCTCGCGCAAGCGCTCGAAGAACGTCTTCAGAAGCAGGCGGCTCTCGTCCGCCAGCACGCCACTCGTTACCTGGAGCCGGTGGTTGTGTCTCGGCTCTTCCACCAGGTTGTAGAGCGAGCCCACCGCTCCGGCCTTGGGGTCCATCGCCCCGAACACCAGCCGTGTCACCCGGCTCTGCACCAACGCGCCAGCGCACATGGCGCACGGCTCCAGCGTGACGTACAGGGTGACGCCCGACAACCGCCAGGCACCTCGCGCCTTGCGGGCCGCGTCCAGCGCCAACACCTCGGCATGAGCCAGGGGGTTTCTGTCCACCTCGCGGCGGTTGAAGCCAGCACCAATCACCTGGCCTTCATGTACCGCCACGGCGCCAACGGGGACCTCTCCGAGCGACGCTGCTTCCCGCGCGAGCGCTAGCGCCTGCTGCATGAAAGCTTCGTCTTCACTCATGAGAGAAGCGGCGAGGAAGTGTGGCGCTCCCTGGAGGATTCGAACCTCCGGCCTTCGGATTCGTAGTCCGACGCTCTATCCAGCTGAGCTAAGGGAGCGTGTCTTCCAACGCTGCTACTAAGTGGCGGAGAGAGAGGGATTCGAACCCTCGATACCCTTTCGAGTATGCAGGTTTAGCAAACCTGTGCCTTCAGCCTCTCGGCCATCTCTCCAACTCTTCTCTGTCAAAGAACTGCGAAAAACAAGCACAAAAAACGGAGGAAGTAGGATTCGAACCTACGGAGAGCTTTCACCCTCTGCGGTTTTCAAGACCGCTGCCTTCAGCCGCTCGGCCATTCCTCCAACTGCTGCTTAGCCGCGCGGTCCCGCGGACTGCACGGGGGCCGCCCTTCTACCTCATCTATCGCCCATTGCAATGGGGATGTGGCTCACAGGGGGCGGATCTCCCGCAGCCCGCCCATGTAGGGCACCAACGCCTCCGGTATGGCCACGCTTCCGTCCTCTCTCTGGTAGTTCTCGAGGATGGCAATGCTCGTCCGCCCCACGGCCAGGCCGCTGCCGTTGAGGGTGTGGAGCAGCTGGGGCTTGTCCCCCTTCTGGGCGCGGAAGCGGATCTTCGCCCGCCGGGCCTGGAAGTCGCCGCAGTCCGAGCACGAGGAGATCTCCCGGTACGCTCCCTGGCCAGGCAGCCACACTTCGATGTCGTAGGTTTTGCGCGACGAGAAGCCCATGTCGCCGGTGCACAGCAGCACCACCCGGTGGTGCAGCCCCAGCCGGCGAAGAATGTCGCACGCGTCATCCATCATGCCCTCCAGCTCCTGGAGGCTGGAGTCCGGGGTGGCGAACTTCACCAGCTCCACCTTGTGGAACTGGTGCTGGCGGATGAGCCCGCGCGTGTCGCGGCCCGCGGCGCCCGCCTCGGCGCGGAAGCAGGGGCTGAAGGCGCAGTACTTCACCGGCAGCTGGCTGCCCTCCAGGATTTCGTCCGCGTGGTAGTTGGTGACGGGCACCTCGGCGGTGGGGATGAGGAAGCGCTCGGGCTCGCCCGTCGTCTTGAAGGCGTCCTCCTCGAACTTGGGCAGCTGGCCGGTGCCCATCATCGTGTCGCGCAGCACCAGGTAGGGCGGCAGAAGCTCCGTGTAGCCCTTCTGCGTGTGCACATCGATCATGAACGAGACGAGCGCGCGCTCCAGCCGGGCCAGGGCCGCCTTGTAGAAGGTGAAGCGGCTGCCGGACACCTTGGCCGCGCGCTCGAAGTCCAACATGCCCAGCTTCTCGCCCACCTCGAAGTGCTGCTTGGCGGTGAAGAGGAAGTGGGGCTTGTCGCCCCAGGTGCGGACAACGACGTTGTCCTGCTCGCTGGCGCCGGTGGGCACCGACTCGTGGGGAATGTTGGGGATGAGCAAGAGAATGCGGTTGAGCTCCTCCTCCACGTCCTTGAGGCGGGTCTCCTTCTCCTTGATGTCCTGGGAGACGGCGCGAAGGTCACCCCTGAGCGCGTCGAGCGCCTTGGGGTCCTCCTTGGCCTTCTTCTTCATCTCGTCGTTGGCGGCGTTGCGCCGGGCCGACAGGCTCTCCATGGCGACGTACAGCTCGCGCCGCTCGGTGAAGAGCTTCTGGAAGGGGCCAAGGTCCAGGCTGCCGCCGCGGGCCTTGAGCCGGGCGACTACCGCATCGAAGTTCTGGGCGACGTTCCGGAGATCCAGCATGGGGGGCGACTCTTAGCACCCCAGACGCGCCCGGCAAGCTGGACCTGACCCGCGACGCCAGGAAGCGAACGTCGCGGGGCAGGGGCGGGGGGCTTAAGAGCAGCCCCCCCCAAGGCTACTCAAGGGCGGCGATCTCGTCTTCGATCTCGCCCTTGTCCTCGGCGTCCGGCTTGAGCTCCAGGTACTTGCGGAAGGACGCGGCGGCGTCCTTGCGCTTGTTCTTATCCTTGTAGGCGTAGCCCAGGTAGTAGTGGGCCTGAGCGTTGGTGGGCTCGGCCACGATGGCCTTCTTGTACCAGTCGATGGCGCGGGTGTGCTGCTCGCGCTCGGACCAGGAGCGGCCCAGCTTGTAATAGATGTAGGTGAGGTCCGGGGACTCCTTGAGCGCCTTCTCGTAGCGCTTGATGGCCTCGTCCCAGCGGCCGGCGGTGAAGTACGCATCACCGATGGCGCCGAGCACCCGCTTGCGCTGGGGGTCCACCGCCAGGGCGGTGTCGAACGCGGGGATGGCGTCATCCACCTTGCCACCCTCGAGGTAGGCGCGGCCCAGGGCCTCGTAGGCGTCCGCGTGGTTGGGATCGCGCTTGATGGTCTCCTTCCACTCGTCGATGGCCTCGGCCAGGCGCTCGGCCTTCCGGTAGATCTCTCCCAGGGCGTAGTGGTAGTCGGCGCGCTGAGGCGCCTTCTCCACGGCCATGCGCATCTGATCGATGGCGCCGCTGAACTCGGCGCGCTTCGCCTTCACCATGGCCAGGTGGTAGAGCGCCTCGTGGTTGGAGGGCTCGCGGCCCAGCGCCAGCATGAGGTTCTTCTCCGCGCTGCTCAAGTCGCCCTTCTCGTAGAGCACCGCGCCCAGGGTGATGGGGATGTTGATGGAGCGCGGGTCATCCGCCTTGGCCTTCTCCAGCTCGACGATGGCCTCGTCCAGCTGGCCCAGGCGCCACAGCACGGTGCCGCGCTGCAGCCGCCCGTCCTTGAGCAGGTGCGGGTCCAGCTCCAGGGCCTTGTTGGCGCCGGCGCGGGCCGACTCCAGATCCCCGTTGAGCAGCGCCACGCGAGACAGGCCCAGGTAGGCATCCGCCAGGCTGGGGTTGAGCTCGCGCGCCTTCATGAACTCCTCCTCGGCCAGGCGCACGTTGTTCTCGGCCAGGGCCAGCTCGCCCAGGCCCGCGCGCACACCGGCGTTGTCCGGCGCCTTCTTGGCGGCCTCTTCCAGCTGAGGCCGGGCGTCGGCGGTGCGGCGCAGGCGCAGGTAGAAGCGGCCCAGGTACAGGTTGGCCTCGAAGAGGTTGGGGTCCGCCTTGAGGGCGCGCTGGTAGTGGCCCTCGGCGGCGGCGATCTGGTCGCGCGCGTCGTCGATGCGGCCAAAGAGCAGGGCGATGCGCGGCTCGTTGGGGAAGCGCTGGTTGGCGTTCTCCACCGCCTTGCGCGCGCCCTCCATCTTGCCCGTCATCACCAGCGAGGTGATGAGGCCCTCGGTGTACTCGAGGTTGGCCGGCTCCTCCTTGATCGCCGCCTCGTAGAGCGGCAGGGCGCCCGCGAAGTCGCGGTTGGCGCGCAGCACCCGCGCCAGCTGGGCCTTGATGAAGATGGAGTCCTGGTCCTTCTCGAGGGCGGACTTCAGCTCGGCCTCGGCCTCCTTGAACTTGAACAGGGCGGCCAGCGCCACGCCCTTGAGGCCCCGGGCGCGGGCCACCTCCGCCGGGCCCAGGTCGGCCAGGGCCTTCTCGTCCAGCGCCTGCTCCACGGCGGCCAGGCCCTTGGCGGCATCACCCTTGCGCAGCAGCAGCTCCACCGCGGCCAGCTCCACCGCGGACACCACGTGCTTGGGGTCGGCCTGGAGCGCCTGCTCGTACGCCTTGACGGCCTCGTCCGGGCGGTTGAAGTCGCGGTGCAGGTTGCCAATCATGTGCAGCGCCTTGGCCGAGTCCTTGCGGACCTTGAGCACCTTCTCCAGCGTGGCGATGGCCTGCTTGTCCTGGCGCTTGAGCGCCTGGGCCTCGGCCAGCAGGAACGCGATCTCCACGTCCCCCGCGTTGGCCTCGCGGCTGTAGGCATCCTGCAGCGAGGCGAGCACCTCGTCCGCCTGGCGCCGGGCCAGCGCGGAGCCCGCCAGGGCCTTGACGACCTCCGGGTGCTTGGTGCCCAGCAGCTCCATGTCCTCCCGCTTGGTCTGGCAGGTGCTGACGTCCCTGGACTCGGCGGCGGCGTAGCGGCGCTGCAGGTAGAAGATGGACTGGCACCAGATGGCGCGCACCTCGGGGTACTCGTTGCCCTTGAGCACCGCGGCGGTCAGATCCCTGGCCTCCTGGTAGCTGCGGAAGGTGTCCGCCAGCAGCGCCTTGCGCGCGTTCTCTACCTGGGTGGCCTGGGCCGAGCCCGCCTTGACGCTGGCGGGGAAGAGCTTGCGGTGGCCGAAGACGCCATAGCGCGTGAAGCCGAAGCTGGCGCCGATGAGCACCAGCACCAGCGCCACGCCGCCGCCGATGAGGAACGGCATGCGCTTCTTCCACTTGTCATAGACGCTGCTGCGATCGACGACGGCGATCGTCGCCATGCGCCCCTCGTACAGCTGCTTCATCCGGTCGAGGCTGGGGTTGGAGGAGGCGGCCGCGGGGGGAGCCTCGGCGGCGGGCGTCTCGCTGGCGGGCGCCACGGCGGGCAGGCCCGTCTTCGAGGCGGGGCCCTCCATCAGCTTCTGGATGGCGGCGGCGAACGCGCTCACCGTGCCAATGGGCGTCCAGTTCTCCGAGTCCGTGGACACGTCCTCGTTGCCCAAAAGCTGCCCGTCCTCGAGCATCTTGACGATGACGCCCTCTTCGAACGGGCCGAACACCTTGCCCGAGCGGCGGCGCACGTGGAAGCGCTTGGCCTTGGCGGCCTTGGCGCTGCCCTTGGCGGCGTCGTCGATGAAGCTGAGCATCTCCAGGCCGTCCGCGCTGCCCTGAGTGGGCGGGGGCGGCAGGGGCGCGGACAGGTCCACCTCGAGGTCATCTGCCCCCGAGGGCTTGGGCGCGGCGGTGGGATCGAACTCGAGCGCGTCTCCGGCGGAGGGAGGCCCCGCTTGCGGCAGCGGATCATCGAAGCTCACGTCTCCGAAGTCGGTGCCGATGTTGGGCGAGGCCTGCGCGGGCGCGGGCGCCGACGGCGGCGGCTCGGCCAGGTCCACGGCGAACGGGTCCGGATCGGACTCGAACGAGTACTGCTGCGAGGGCGGCGGTGCGCTGGGAGCGCCCATGGCGGGCAATTCCATCGCGTCCGGCGGCGGCGGCAGGGCGAAGGCATCCTCCTGGGGCCCGGAGGGCGGAGGAGGCAGAGCGAACGGATCCTCCGGCGGCGGCAGGGCGAACGGGTCCGCCTCGGGCGTAGAGGGCGGAGGAGGCAGGGCGAACGGATCCTCCGAGGGAGCAGCGGTCACCTGGGTCTGATCCGAGTAGCCGTACTCGGGCGGGGGAGGCAGGGCGAACGGGTCCTCGGCGGCGCCGGGCAGGGGAATGGCCTGCGCGTAGGAGGCCGGCATCGGCTGAGTGACGCTCGTGTCCTGAGGAGCAGGGTAGGCCGCGCCCGGCAGGGGGATGGCGGCCTGCGTCTGCATGCCCGCGTCATACGAGGAGAACGGATCTCCCGCGTCCGGAGCCTGGCCATAGGAGTCGGCCTCGGGCGCCGGGGCCGACTCGGAGAAGTCGAAGTCGCGCGCGGTGCTCGGCGCCTCGTAGGCGCTGGGGTTGTAGCCCTCGGTGGGGCCCGCGGGGGGCAGCGGAACCTGCGTGTCCCGGAACGCGGCGCTGGGCAGCGAGGAGAGGGAGATGACGCGCGTGGACTCCGACTCGTCACGCTGGTTGTACTCGTCTCCGAAGGACCCGAACGGATCGGCCGCGGGAGCGGCGGCCCCGGGCAGCGGAATGGCGGCCTGCTGCGCGGGAGCGGCGGCCCCGGGCAGCGGAATGGCTATAGGTGTGGCTACGCCTTCCGAGGGAGGCTTGATGGGGAAGGTGTTCTGGCACCGGGCGCACTTCAGCTTGGCGCCGCCTGGCGGGATCCGCTTGTCATCGATGTTGTAGTTCGTCTGGCAAGACGGGCACGAGACTTTCATGGAGTTCCTTCACGGACCTGCGCGAGTGCCCGCAAGCGGGCTCAAGGTGATCCTCACGCGCGCGCAGGCTATCAGAGCCATTTCCACGGCGGAAAGAACGCGTAGCGCCGCCCTTTGCCAACCCTTGGACACCAGGCAGGGGGGCAGGGGTTCGAGAGCCTGGGGGGCCAGGGTGTGAACGTGAATGCCCCACCCCTGGCCTGGAGGTGGTAGACCCCACAGGAATGGACCCCACCGTCATTCTTGGCGCTGGCCTGGCGGGCCTGTCCGCCGCGCACTTCCTCAAGCGCTCCTGGCACCTCATCGAGAGGTCCGAGCGGGTGGGCGGCCTCATCAAGACCGAAGTCATTGATGGCTGCTACTTCGATCCCACCGGGCACTGGTTGCACCTGAGGGATCCGGAGATCAAGGAGCTGGTGAACACCCTCTGGCTGCCTGGTCAGATGGTGAGCATTCAGCGCAAGGCGGGCATCTACTCGCGCGGTGTCTTCACCCGGTTTCCCTACCAGGTGAACACCCACGGCCTGCCGCCCGAAGTCATCTCGGAGAACCTCCAGGGCTACGTGGAGGCCATCTACGGCGAGAAGGGCCGGGAGCTGCGAGAGCGCGAGCCGCGCAACTTCGAGGAGTTCATCCTCCGTTATATGGGCGAGGGCTTCGCCAGGAACTTCATGGTGCCGTACAACCAGAAGCTCTGGACGGTGCACCCGCGCGAGTTGTCCGCGGCGTGGGTGGGGCGCTTCGTGCCCCGGCCCACGCTCAAGGAGGTGGTGGACGGGGCGCTGGGGGCGGGCAGTGACGCGCTGGGGTACAACGCCTCGTTCCTCTACCCGCGCGAGGGCGGCATCGAGAGCCTGGCCCGCGCCATGCTGCGCCACCTGAAGGGCGGCGAGCTGAGCGTGCGCACCGAGCCCACCTCCATCGATTGGAAGGCCCGCCGCGTCACCCTGTCGGATGGGCGCTCGCTTGGCTACTCGGAGCTGATGTCCACCGTGTCCCTGCCCCACCTGGTGGAACTGCTGGGCCGGGGGCCGGCCGGGGTGCCGGACGAGGTGCGCGCCGCCGCCGGACGCCTGCGGGCCACCACCGTCACCTATGTGTCCGTGGCCGCGCGGGGGAAGAACCGCCAGCCGTGGCACTGGATCTATCTGCCCGAGCCGGAGTTCAAGGCCTACCGCATCGGCTCGCCGTCGGCGGTGTATGCGCCGCTGGCGCCGCCGGACACCGCCACCTTCTATGTGGAGTACAGCCACCACGGGGAGCTGTCCGTGGCCCAGTGCGAGCAGTACGCGGTGGAGGACCTGGTGCGCTCGCAGATGATTCACACGGCGCAGGACGTGCTGTTCTCCAAGGCCCGGGAGATTCCCCACGCGTACGTGCTCTATGACGAGCAGTACGGGGCGGCGAAGGCGGAGATCCTCCGCTTCCTGGAGCACGCCCGGCTCCTCACCGCGGGCCGCTACGGGCAGTGGGAGTACTCGTCCATGGAGGACGCCATCCTGGGTGGCCGGGCGTGTGCCCGGGTGCTGAACGAGCGTTGAGCGTTGGACGGCCCGGCGACTGTTGTCGACGGGTGGCGGCGGGCGTGCTAGTTCGCCCGGTCTGGCTCTGCGCGTTACCGCTCGATCATGGCTGCTCCGTACCTGTCCATCGTCATTCCCGTCTACAACGAGGCCTCCATCGTGGCCTCGGCCGCGGCGGAGCTGTGCCAGGGGTTGGACGCGCGCGGCTGGGACTATGAGGTCATCTTCGCGGAGAACGGCTCGCGTGATGCGACGCCGCGGATCCTCGAGCAGATGTGCGCTCAGAACCCGCGCCTGCGCTGGTTCCACTCGGAGCGGCCCAACTACGGCCATGCGCTCAAGGCCGGCATCCTGAAGGCCCAGGGCACCTACGTGGTGTGTGACGAGATCGACCTGTGCGATCTGGTCTTCTACGAAGCGGCGCTGCCCCGGCTGGAGCGGGGCGAGGCGGACATGGTGGTGGGCTCCAAGGCGGCCAAGGGCGCCAGTGATCAGCGGCCGCTCATCCGGCGCGTGGCCACCCGGGTGCACAACAAGCTGCTCAAGGTGTCCCTGGGCTTCCGGGGCACGGACACCCACGGGCTGAAGGCGTTCCGGCGCGAGGCGCTGATGCCCGTCATCGCCAAGTGCGTGGTGGACATGGACGTGTTCGCCAGCGAGTTCGTCATCCGCGCCTGGCGCGAGGGGCTCCAGGTGATGGAGATCCCCATCCAGCTCCACGAGAAGCGCCAGCCCTCGGTGCACCTGTTCCGGCGCGTGCCCAACGTGCTGAGGAACGTGGGCAAGCTCGTCTACGTCATCCGCATCCGCGGCACCTGAAGAGGGCTCAAGTGGCCGTCCGGCTCGCCTCCATCTCCGTGGACCTGGACTCGTTGCGCCACTACTGCCGCATTCAGGGGCTGCCCGAGTCGCTGCTGGATGCCCGGGCCCGGGGGCTGGTGTACTCCACCGCCGTGCGGCGCTTCCGCGAGCTGCTGGGCGCCGTGGGGGTGCCCGGCACCTTCTTCGCCATCGGGGAGGACCTGGCGGAGCCCGGCGCGGCCCAGGCGCTGCGCGAGTCCCACGCCGCCGGCATCGAGGTGGCCAACCACAGCTTCTCGCATGACTACGCGCTGACGCGGCGCGCGCCCGGGTCCATCCTCGAGGACCTGGCTCGCGGCGAGGAGGCCATCCTCGCCGCCACGGGCGTGCGTCCGGTGGGCTTCCGGGCGCCGGGCTACACCCTGAATGCCGCGCTCTATGGGGCCACGGTGCAGCGGGGCTACCTCTATGGCTCGTCCGTCTTCCCGGCCGCCCCGTACTACGCCGCCAAGGCCACGGTGATGGGCGCGCTGGCGGTGTTGAGGCGGCCCTCGCGCGCGGTGCTGGACAGCCCGCGCGTGCTGCTGGCGCCCCGCACCCCCTACCGGCCCGACCCGGCACAGCCCTATGCGCGGGGCAGGGGAGCGGTGCTGGAGCTGCCCATGACGGTGACGCCCGGCGTGCGCTTTCCCCTCATCGGCACCTTCGCCGCTACCCTGCCGCTGCCCGCCGTGCGCGCCGGCTGGGCCTCGTGCCGGGGCGACGCGCTCTTCAACTTCGAGCTGCACGCGATAGACGTGCTGGACGCCGCCGATGGCATTCCCCCCGAGCTGGTGCGCCAGCAGCGGGACCTGCGCGTGCCGGCCACCCGGAAGCTGGAGCGCCTGGAGACCCTGTTCCGCTGGCTGAAAGAGGAGCGCGAGGTCGTCCCGCTGCGCGTGGCGGCCGAGCGGCTGGCGCCCACGCTCTAAGGGCCGGTTGACGAATACGTCACGGGTTCCTGCACGCAGACCCTCCCTCCCGGGGAGGCGCTGGTGTAAAGAGCCCCCATGTTCGAGCGGCTAGGCGACAAGGTCCGGCAGCGGCTGAAGGGCTGGACGGAGCAGATGGCGGGCGAGGAGCGCAAGGAGCAGCTCCAGGCGCTGGCCCGCACGGAGAACGAGTACGGGGTGGACCCCTTCGGGTTCAACCTCGACTACAGCCTGGCCGCGGTGGCTCCCCTGCTGTGGCTCTACCGCAAGTACCACCGCGTGGAGACCTTCGGCATCGAGAAGGTCCCCAAGGGCCGCGTGCTGCTCGTCGCCAACCACTCCGGCCAGCTGCCCATGGACGGGGCGATGATCGGCGTGGCCATGATGATGGAGGCCCAGCCCCCGCGCGCCATCCGCAGCATGGTGGAGAAGTGGGTGCCCACGCTGCCGTACATCTCCACGTTCTTTGCCCGGGTGGGCCAGATTGTCGGCACGCCGGAGAACTGCCGGCGCCTGCTGGCCGCCGAGGAGGCCATTCTCGTCTTCCCCGAGGGCGCGCGCGGCATCACCAAGCTGTGGCCCCAGCGCTACCAATTGCAGGAGTTCGGCCTGGGCTTCATGCGCCTGGCGCTCGAGACGGACACGCCCATCGTCCCCATCGCCGTGGTGGGCGCCGAGGAGCAGGCCCCCGCGCTGGTGGACGTCAAGCCGGTGGCGAAGCTTCTGGGCTTCCCCGCCTTCCCGCTCACGCCCACGGGGCTGCCCTTCCCGCTGCCCACCAAGTACCGCCTGTACTTTGGCGACCCCATGCACTTCTCCGGCCGCGCGGATGACGAGGACAGCGAGCTGGACAAGAAGGTGCGCACCGTGAAGGCCGCCATTCAGACGATGATCCACCAGGGCCTCAAGGAACGCCGGGGCATCTTCTGGTGAGCCAGCAGGCGTGTTTCAGGAGGGGGGCGCAATGAGACCGGCGGTCGTCGTCACGGGCATCAGTGGCAACCTGGGTCGTACTCTGGCCAAGCTGCTGCACAAGAGCGAGCGCATCATCGGCATCGACCGGCGCCCCTTCGTGGGCAAGCCGAAGGACGTCGAGATGCACCAGCTGGACTTGCGCAAGAAGAAGGCCGAGGACGTCTTCCGCAAGAACGAAATCAAAGCCGTCATCCACATGGGCATCATGCATGACCCGCGCATGAGCGAGGAGGAGCACCACTCCTTCAATGTGGTGGGCACCACGCGCCTGCTCGAGTACTGCGCCAAGCACGGCGTGAAGAAGGTCGTCGTCCTCTCCTCGGCCAATGTCTACGGCCCCAGCCCGGACAACTCCAACTTCCTCACCGAGGACGCGCCGCTCATGGCCGCCAGCCGCTTCTCGGGCGTGCGCGACTTGATCGAAGTGGACATGCTCGCCCACGGCTTCTTCTGGCGGCACCCGGACATCAACACCGTCATCCTCCGGCCGGTGCACATCGTCGGGCCCTTCATCAAGAACGCGGCCTCCAACTACCTGCGGCTGCGCTACCCGTGGATGCTGGCGGGCTTCGATCCCATCGTGCAGCTCATCCACGTGGAGGATGCCGCCCGCGCCATGGTGGAGGCGCTCAACCCCACGCTCAAGGGCGTCTACAACGTGGTGGGCCCGGGCGAGGTGCCCCTCTCCTCGGTGCTGCGCGAGCTGGGCCACACCCCCATTCCCGTGCCGCACCCCGTCGCCCGCCCCGTGCTGGGCATGCTCTTCAAGTACCGCCTGGCCAACTTCCCCCCGCCGGAGCTGGACCACATTCAGTTCCTCTGCAACGTGGATGGCAACCGCTGGCGCAACGAGGCGGGCTGGAAGCTGCGCTACTCCATGCGCGACACCATCCGCTCCGTCATCGGCGAGTAGCCACGGCGAGCAGTCAGGGGGGCCCTGACACTGTTGTCAGGGGCCCTGTTCCCCAGGAGACTCGCGGGTGCCTGACAGCCGTGTCATGACTTCGGCCCGGTTGGCATGGCTCTTGGGGCTCCCTTCAGAGCCAAGTGCTTGATTTCCCGAGGAGCCGCCCTGGATCAGCCCCCTGGCACCGGCCTTGCTCTAGGGAGCGGCATGGTTAGGGGGTTCCATAGGGGAACCTTCGACGCCCGTCGCCTCGGCCGGCCCCGAGTCGACGGGCGGTTTTTTTTTTACGGCAACTCTCCGTCGAACGGCCCATCGAGCATCCGCTCCACCAGCCAGGTGCCGTGCTGGAAGACGAACTCGAGGGTGACGGTGGCTGTCTGCTCGGTTGCCGAGGGCAGCCGCATCCACTGGAGGCGCGTGGTGACGGTGGCCCGCATCCCGTCCTCGGCCTGCGTCACCTCCAGCACCTCGAAGTCGGTGATCGACAAGTCTCTGTCGTCCTGCAGCTCTCGCCGGGCCTTCAGAAAGGCCTCCCGGCGCTCAGGGACGAGATGACGCGCTGCTCCGCGAAAGTCCTTCCACCGCACGCGCTGGTGGAACTGCTCCACGATGGGCTTGAGCCCCTCCATCCCTGTGCTCTTGGGAGTGTGGGAACAAGCCCCACCTAGCAGGGCTACCAGGAGTAAACGGGCAAACAGGCGCATGGTGGTGGTCGACGGTAGCACCCGGTGGGGGTCCCACAACAAGATCACAGTGGTATCGTCTCGGACCCCGCCCGCGCACCGGAGTTCCGAACATCCATGCCTAAGTCGATGGTGGAGCGGTACGAACAGGTCCTTCAACAGGACCCGTCGTCCGCGATTTTTGTAGAGCTCGCCAAGGTCCTCCTCGAACAGGGTGAGGCGGCGCGCACGATCGAGGTGTGCGAGAAGGGCATCTCTCACCACCCGCAGTCCGTCATTGGCCATGTGCTGTGGGGCAAGGCGCTGCTGCAGCTGGGCAAGCCCGCGCAGGCGATGGAGCAGTTCGAGAAGGCCATCGCCATCGATAAAGAGAACGCCCACGCCTACAACCTGATCAGCGAGGTGCTGGTGCAGCGGGGGCTGTTCCGCTCGGCGCTGCCCATTCTGCGCAAGGCCGCCGCGCTGCAGCCCAACGATGGGCGGGTGAAGCTGTGGCTGGATCAGACGCAGCAGGCGCTCTCCGGTGGCCCGCCTCCGGTGATGGCGGATCTGCCCGGGCTCACCGCCAACGCGCTGGCGCCCCAGCCGCTGGCCGAGGAGCCGCCCCCCGTCGAGGCGTCCGCGCCCGCCGAGGAGCCGACGCCCTTTGACGATGCGCCGGCCGCCGCCGAGCGCTCGCCCTTCGACGAGCCGCCGCTGGATGACGAGGACGAGGAGGAAGTCACCGCCGTCCGCTCGCTGGCGGCGCTGCAGGCCCAGGCCGCCGCGCTGCGAGGCGAGGACAACTTCGCGGCGCCCGAGCCGGAGCCCGTGCAGGCTCCGCCGCCCGCGGCCGTGGAGCACGGCGAGCAGAAGGGGCCCGCCCGGGTGCAGGTGGTGATGTTCCACAAGCATCCTGCGCGCTCGCCGCTTCGGGACGATGAGGACACGCTGCCTCCGGGCGAGACGCGTGAGTCGCGCGAGGCCATGGCCGCCGCCCAGGCCGCGGTCGACCAGGGCATGGAGGAGACCACTCCGGTGCGCGAGGTGGCCGCCGGAGGGCTGCTGCCCGATCTGGATGATCCGGATGCCCCGGAGCAGCTGCCCGACAGGACGATGCCTCCCATCGATGAGGCCGACGCGAGCGCCGCGCCCCGGGCCAGTAGGCCGGCCTCCTCGGGCGGTGGCCTGCTGGGAGATCTGCCTTCCATTGAAGAGGATGGCCTGGCCGCGACTCCCGCGGCGGCCCGGGTGTCCGACACCGCGCGGACTGCCCCTGGGCCGCGCCGCTCCTCGGGCGGTGCGACGGGCGCCAAGCGCTCGCTGCTGGATGACATTCCGGATGCCGCCGAGCCTCAGGCTCCCGCCGCCAGGGCGAGGACGAGCTCCGGTGAGGTGGACGCCGCGGCCATTGCCGCCGCCTATGAGAAGGAGCTTCGCGAGAAGATCGCCAAGAACGCCGCGACGCCTTCGTTCCTGGCGCGCTACGGCCTGAAGCTCGCCGTGGGCGCGGTGGTGTCGGTGGTGCTGCTGGTCGGCATCGGCGCCTTCATCACCCTGCGCGCCAAGCAGGGCGGCCAGACGCTCACCGAGGTGCTCGATAACACCGAGCGGTTGATCTCCAAGGACACCGGCACCTCCCTGCGCGAGGCGCTCACGCTGCTCGAGCGCGCGCGGGACATGGACGACCGCAACAGCCGGGCATGGGCGCTCACCGCGTACACGCACGCGCTGCTGTACGCCGACCACGGCGCCGCCGTGGCGCACCGCCAGCAGGCGCTCAAGGCGCTGGAGCAGGCGGGCGTCCGCACCGCGCACGTGGGGCTCAGCCTCGCCACCGACGTGCTGGTGGCGGACGAGCAGGCCCGGCCCGTAGCTCGCCGCGCCGTGCTCGAGTCCACGGAGGAGGCCTCCGCCGAGCTGCACACCATCGCCGGCAGCCTGCTGCTGGAGGAGAAGCAGCCGGAGAAGGCGGTGAAGCGCTTCGATCGCGCGATGCAGGGCTCTCAGCGCCCCGTGCGCGCGCTGGTGAAGCTGGGCGGCTACTACCAGGACTTCAATGATCACACCAAGGCGCTCGAGGTGTACTCGCGCGCCCGGGAGCTGTCCTCCGAGCATCCGCTGGCGCGCATTGGCGTGGCGGAGAGCCGGCTGGCGCTGGAGCAGGATCTCGAGGCGTCGCTGCAGGACATGCAGGCGCTGGCCGCCGAGCAGGGGCTGCCCCAGAAGGTGCTTGCGCGCCAGCAGCTGGTGCACGGGCGGCTGCTGGCGGAGCTGGGCAAGTACACCGAGGCGCTCCCCCTGCTGGCCGCGGGCACGCAGGGGCCGCTGGCCTTCGAGTTCCACCTGGCGCTGGGCCAGGCCAGCCGCGCCGCGGGCAAGCTGGACGAGGCCCAGCAGTCCTTCCTGGCCGCGCTCAAGCTGCAGCCCAAAAGCGAGCCGGCGCGCGAGGGGCTGGGGCGCACGCTGCTGGACCGCGACCGGGTGAAGGACGCGCTCACGCAGATTGAAGGGGACTCGAGCCGGGGCGCGGCGCTGGTGCGCGCGGCGGCCTACGCGCGGCTGGAGGACTGGAAGCGCGTGCGCTCCGAGCTGGAGAAGACGCGGGTGAACAACCGCTATCCCCCCGAGGCCGTGGGCTACCTGGCCATGGCGGACACCATGGAGGGCAACGGTGAGCAGGCGCGCGAGGTGCTGGAGAAGGCCGTCAACTCCTCCAAGCAGCCGCGCACGGACCTGCAGGTGGCGCTGGGGCGGGTGTACTGGCGGCTGGCCTCGCCCGAGAAGGCGCGCACCCAGTTCGAGAAGGCGATGAAGGACCCGCGCGACTACGAGGCGCCGTGCGCGCTGGGCCGGCTGGTGCTCTCGCGCGGCCTGCCGGACATGGCCCTGCAGCCGCTCACCCAGGCGGTGGAGCGCAACGGCTTCCACGGCGAGGCGCGCGACGCGCTGGGCCGGGCGCTGCTGGCGCTGGGCCGCACCGAGGAGGGCCTCAAGCACTTCGAGGCCTGGAAGGCGGCCAACGACAACGCCGAGGCCAACAAGGGCCTGGCGCTGGCGCTGTTCCACGCCGGCAAGCGCCCCGAGGCGGCCGAGATGGCCGCCCGCGCGGTGAAGCAGGATCCGGCCGACGCCGAGGCGCACCGGGTTCGCGCCGCCATCCTCTTCGCCAGCGGAGAGGCCAAGGGCGGCCTGAGCGCCCTGGAGCGCGCCAACAAGCTGGACCCGAGGGATCCGGAGACCTTCTGCGAGATCGCCCACGCCTACCTGCGCATGGACAAGCCGGACACGGCGGTGGCCGCCTTCGAGGCGGCCGTACGCGAGGGGCCGGACTCCGCCTGTGGCCAGGTGGGCGCGTACTACGTGGATCCTTCCGAAGGTGGCCGCACGGCGGCCAAGGCGTTGGATGCCATCGCCGAGAAGTCCCCGGCGGTGTGGGACAAGGCCTTCGCGCACACGGCCAAGGCCCGGGTGCTGCTGAGCGCCGGAGCGGTGAAGGACGCGCGCGCGGCGGCCGACGAGGCGGTGAGGCTTGCGCCCTTCAGCGGGCGGGCACACCTGGCGCTGGGGCTGGTGGCCCTCAAGCAGCGGCAAGAGGAGCCCGCGCTGGCGGCGCTCACCCGGGCCGCGGAGCTCGAGCCTTCGCACGGCCTGGTGCGGCTGGCGCTGGCGGACGCGCTGATGAAGAAGCCCGAGGAGCTTCCCCGGGCCATTCAGGAGTATGAGGCCTTCCTGAAGCTGGCCGGCTCCTCCGAGGAGGCCAAGCGGGTGAAGAAGGCCCTGCCGGCGCTCAAGAAGAGGGCGGTGAAGTAGCGTGGAGACACCTTCCCGGCAGCCGTTGCCATACCCGCTCATCAGCATCATGGCGGGCAATGCGTTCCTGCTGTCCGTCATCTACCTGCTGGTGGGTATCGTCGTGGAGATCGCGCGGCGGGTGTACCCCTCCACGTTCGTCCAGCGGCTGTCGCTGTCGCTGGACTCGCTGCCCGCGCGGGCGCTGGAGCTGGTAGGGGCCATGGAGCCGCTGCGCACCGTCTACCTGGACGGCAAGGTGCCCGAGTACCAGGTGCGGCTCATCTTCGCCGTCACCACCATTGGCATCATCTTCGTGCTGGCGTTCCTGGTGGGGGTGCTGGTGGGCGGCCTGCGCAGCTACGTGGAGCGCCGGGCCATCCGTAAGTCCGGCCAGGGCCGACCCGGGTAGGGCGCGCCTTCAAGCCTTGCGGCCGCGGCGGGCCCGGGGCACCTCGGCCACCGCCACCGGCTCGTGGCCCGCGGCGCGCGCCATCAGGCAGATCTCCACCACCTTGGGCCCGAAGCGCTCCCAGCGGCTCTCGCCCGTGCCCTTCACTGCAAGGAAGGTCTCCCGGTCCGTGGGCAGGGCCGCCGCCAGGCCCAGCAGCGTGGCGTCATTGAAGATGATGAAAGGCGGAATCTCCAGGTCCTTGGCCAGCGCCTTTCGCCAGCGCCGCAGCTCCGTGGCGGCCAGCTCGCTGTAGCCCTCGGGCTTGCCGTGGGAGCCCGCGGGCCGGGCCGCTGGAGCCACCCGCTGCATCCGGGCGCCCGCGCACACGTCACAGCTGCCACAGCTCTGCGGCGCGTCCTGCTGGCCGAAGTACCCCAGGATGAACCCGCGCCGGCACCGCCGGGTGTACGCGTAGTCCGTCATCCGCTTGAGCATCAGCAGCGAGCGGCGCTCCTGCTCGCGCACCCGGCTCAGGTCCACGCCCAGGTCCCGGAAGGGCACCGGCTCCAGCACGCGAATGGTGCGCCCGGCGAACGGGCGGCGCACCTTCACCGCGCCCGCCTTCTCCAGCAGCCCCAGCGCGTGGCGCACCTCCTCCAGCTCCAGCCCGGTGCGGCGCGCCAGCACGGGCAGCTCCACCGACGCCGAGCGCCCCACGGGGAACACCTCCAGCAGCGACTGGAGCAGCCGGCGCGAGTCCTCCGCGTGCGGCTGGGTGGCGG
Organism: Myxococcaceae bacterium; assembly: GCA_035296065.1. Taxonomy (GTDB): domain Bacteria; phylum Myxococcota; class Myxococcia; order Myxococcales; family Myxococcaceae; genus DATHBR01. Next base: position 175,489 of record DATHBR010000018.1, read on the forward strand.
TGGCCTTCTCGGTGAGCGTGATGCCGTGCTCGCCCTCGCCCCGGCCGCCGCGCTCGATCTTCCGCTCGCGCTCGAAGATGCGCAGCGCCGCGGACACCTCGAACTCGCTGGCGCCCACCATGCCCGAGAGCACGCCAATGCCCTTGCTGAACTCGGGCACGTTGCGCACCACGTTCCAGATGTCCGCCAGCACCGCCTCGGAGGGGTGGTTGCTCTCGATGAGCCGCTCCTGGGTGTAGACGTCCGCGTGGTTGAACAGCAGCAGCGCGGTGGCGGGCTGCCCGTCCCGGCCGGCGCGGCCCACCTCCTGGTAGTACGCCTCCACCGCCCGGGGAATGTTGGCGTGGGCCACGAAGCGGATGTCCGGCTTGTCGATGCCCATGCCGAAGGCGTTGGTGGCCACCACCACCGCCTCCCTGGCCGCCATGAACTCTTCCTGGGCGATGCGCCGCGCCTCGTCCTCCATGCCCGCGTGGTACAGCACGGCGTTTACCCCCCGCTCGTGCAGCGAGGCGTGCATGCCCTCGGCGGCCTTGCGCGTGGCGCAGTAGATGATGCCGCTGCCACCCTGGGTGGCCAGCTGCGTGCACGTCTGCCGCTTCTCCTCGTCCCCGCTGACGCTCAGCACCTCGAGGAAGAGGTTGGGCCGGTCGAAGCCCTGGGCGAACACCGCCGGGTCCTTCATCAACAGCACCCGGGTAATGTCCTCGCGCACCTCGGGGGTCGCCGTGGCGGTGAGCGCCATGGTGCGCGGCGGGCGCAGGCGCTTGCGAATCTGCCCCAGCTGCGCGTAGTCCGGCCGGAAGTCGTGGCCCCACTGCGAAATGCAGTGCGCCTCGTCCACGGCGAGCAGATCCAGCCCCACTTCGCTCAGCGCATCCAGGAAGCTCGAGCTGCGCAGGCGCTCGGGCGCCACGTAGACGAGCTTGTACTCACGCGCGCGCAGCCGCCGCATCCGCTCGGCGCGCTCCAGCTCCGTGAGCGACGAGTTGATGAAGGTGGCCGGAATGCCCCGGGCGGCCAGCTGCTCCACCTGGTCCTTCATCAGCGCGATGAGCGGAGAGACGACCAGCGACACCCCCGGCAGCAGCAGCGCCGGCAGCTGGTAGCACAGGCTCTTGCCCGCTCCGGTGGGCATCACCACCACGGTGTTGCGCCCGCTGAGCACGGAGCTGATCACCTCGGCCTGGCCCGGACGGAACTCGGTCAGACCGAAGTGTCGGACCAGGCCCTCCTGGGCTTGCGCGAAGTGAGGCAGGTCCTGTGGCTGCATCCGCCGCATATTTACCTTTCCCGTAGGATCGTCAACCGGGGATCGTTCCTACCCTACAGGTCAAACTCCCGTGGTACCGGAACAACCGAGCGGGCCCGCTGCTCGGCCACCTCGCGCGTCAGCCGGGCCCTCAGCTCAGGGTCCAACCGGCCATCCACCACCACGTCTCCCTCCCGGGCTCCGGGTGGCAGCGTCCCACGGTCCACCACCCGGGCCTGCCGCGTGCCCAGCTCCACCACCTGGGCCTTGTGCTCCTCCACCACTTCCACCTGCCACGCCCCGCCCGGGTTCGCTCCCGTGCCGCCACACCCCATCACCGCCGCCATTGTCACAGCCCTCCAGCCACGCCCCATCGGTTCTTGCCTTCGTCCTCGTCGTCCAGCAGCCCGCGCTCCATCAGCGACACATAGTTCCCGTCTCCCAGCACCAGATGGTCGAGCACCTTGATGCCCAGCAGCCGGCCAGCCTCCGCCAACTGCACCGTCAGGGCGATGTCCTGCATGGACGGCTCGGGATCACCTGACGGGTGGTTATGCGCCAGCACAATGGCGGTGGCCCGCGTGGTGAGCGCCGCGGCGTACACCTCGCGCGGATCCACCGGGCAGGTGTTCATCGTGCCCTCGGCCACGCGCACGTCCGCCAGCAGCACGTTGCGGGGGTTGAAGCACAGCACGTGGAACACCTCGCGCCGCAGCGCGCTCAGGGTTGGCACGAGGTACCCATAAATCTCTCGCGGAGTGCGCAGCCGCGGGCGCCGCTCCGCGGCCCGCTGGGCGCGGCGGCCCAACTCCAGCGCCGCGAGCACCTGCGCCGCCCGGGCCGGCCCCAGCCGGGGCTGAGCGCACAGCTCCA
>DATHBR010000019.1:0-21986 GCA_035296065.1 Myxococcaceae bacterium
TGCGCGCTTCGCCCGTGAGGCGGAGGTGCTGTCGAGGCTGAGCCACCCGAGCATTCCGCGCCTGTTGGACCATGGCGAGGTGAGGCCGGCATCCGGAGCCGATTACCCCTTCATCGTGATGGAGTGGGTGGAGGGCCCGCCGCTGTATGCCTGGGCCGAGCAGGCAGTGGACGCTGTCCTTTCCGCACCGGGTGCGGTGGGTGCTGCTCAAGGACGTGGGACTGCTCTCGGACGTCCTCACCGTCTTCCTGCGCGCGGGGGCAAGCCCTGCAGCGCCGAAGGGCACGGCGGCAGGGCCTGCGCGGTGGGCAGGCCGGGGCCGTGTCGTTCATCCAGTTCGGCGCTGCCCGGCTCATCGTCGCTGGAGATGGCGGTACGAACCGCTACGGGCCGCACGGTCGTTCTCGAGCCGCTCGAAGCGGAACAGGTGGAGGCGGTCAGCCACCTTCTGGTGGAGTCCTTGCGTCACTCAGGAGTAACCCATGCGCGCGAATGAACTCTTCTGTGATCCCGCTCTCGCGGCAACGATAGCGCTGAGCCCTGCTCAGCCCTACTTCAGCGTCTGTCGGTCACGGACTCGGGGCGACGGGTGGCGTTCACCACGTAGGCGAAGAGGGCGGCGGTGAAGAACATGATGATTCCGTAGACCGCGTTGGGAATGGCCATCGTGCTGTTGTTGAGCAACATCGGGCTGTAAGCGATGGTGAGGGCCAGCGCGCTGTTGTGGATACCGACCTCCATACCAATCGCGATGGCCTGCGGGGGGCTGATCCTCAGCATCCGGGGGATGACGTAGCCCAGAAACATGCTGGCGAGATTGAAGACGAGCGTGGCAGCCCCTACCTGCTGGAAGTAGGTGCCCATCATCACGCGCTCCCGGTAAAGGGTAGCGGCCACCACCAGCGTGAGGAAGACTGCCGACAAGAGCTTCACCGGCCGCTGCAGCCGCTCCGCCAACGCGCTCCACCTGCTCTTCAGCACCATGCCCAGGGACACGGGCCCCAGCACCAGCAGGCAGATCTGCATCACCTTGCCGAACTGGAGCGGGAGCGTCCGGGAATCCCCGAGGAAGTGCTCGAGCGAGAGGTTCACGATGAGGGGCAGCGTCACCACCATGAGCACGCTGTTGAGGGCGGTGAGCGTGATGTTGAGGGCCACGTCCCCGCGCGCCAGATGGCTATACAGGTTGGAGGTGGCCCCGCCCGGCGAGGCGGCCAGCAGCATCATCCCCACGGCCAGTTCGGGCGTCAGACCGGCCAGCTTCGTGATGACGAAGCACACCGCGGGCAACAGCACGGTCTGGCACAGCAACCCCACCAGCACCACGCGCGGGAAGATCAGCACACGCTTGAAGTCAGCGAGGGTGAGCGACAGCCCCAGCCCCAGCATGATGGTGGCCAGAACCACGGGCATGAAAACGGTCGTCACGATGCTGGCCTCCACGCGGGGGTGTCCTCCTCAGTCGGGTATTGTCACTTTCGAAGCATGATAGACATTGTGCCTTCGCGGCTCCAACCTGCCCTAATGGCCACCTGGCACTGAAATGCGCTCGGAATTCCCCACCCCCGCTCCGGGCTCTGTCATTGCCCGGCGATTCACGCTCCAGCGCACGGCGGGCCGCGGGGGCATGGGCCTCGTTTTCCTGGCGAGCGATGAGCAGACGGGGCTCCCAGTCGCGCTCAAGCTGCTCCATGCCCAGGGCAGCACCCAACTGGCACTGCGCTTCGCTCGCGAAGCGCGGACCCTGGCATCGCTGCGCCACTCTGGCATCGTCACCTATGTGGATCATGGGCTCACCGAGGAGGGGCAGCCCTTCCTCGCCATGGAGTGGTTGGAGGGCGAAGACCTGGGCCAGAGGTTGGACCGCGCGCCGCTGAGCCCCTCCGAGTCAGTCGAGTTGGTGCGGCGCGTTGCCGACGCCCTGGCCGTAGCTCATGCGCAGGGCATCATCCACCGCGACATCAAGCCCTCCAACCTCTTCCTCCGCGGCGGCCAGCCACGGGACGTGGTGCTGCTGGATTTCGGCCTGGCGCACCTCACCGCCGCTTCTCAGCACCTCACGAACAGCAACATGGTGCTGGGAACCCCCGGCTACATGGCGCCGGAGCAGGCCTCGGGCTCTCACGGCATTTCGCCGGCCGCGGACATCTTCTCGCTGGGATGCGTGCTCTATGAATGCCTTGCGGGCAGGCCTCCCTTCCTCGCACCGCACATGGCCGCCGTGCTGGCGAAGATCCTCTTCTTCGATCCCCCGTCCCTGCGCACCTCGAAGCCACGACTGCCGGCCGCGCTTCATGCGCTGGTGGAGCAGATGCTGGCCAAGCAGCCCGGGCAGCGTCCCGCGAATGCCAGCCACCTGCTAAGGACGCTGAACACGCTGGAGATTCCCCTCGATCTGCCCCCTGCCAGCGAAGACACGGCGGGCCTCGAGCTGCCGGCCCAGGGCTCGACCGCCTCGATGGTGCCCGAATCGGCTCACGCCGAGCAGCACCTGGTGAGTGTCCTGCTGGCCACTCCCCGCCTCGCCGCCAAGGACGAGCACACGCTCAGCGAGAAGGAAGAGGAGCAGGCCCGCCAGCATCTCCAACAGCTGTTGCAGAGCCTCCAGGCCTATTCAGCCCACGCGACCCTGCTCGCGGACGGCTCGTTGCTAGCCACCTTCTTCCTGGAGCGCGGCAGCGCCAATGATCAGGCCGCCCTGGCGGCGCACTGCGCGCTGTCCGTCAAGGAGCGCTGGCCCGAGAGCCTCGTGGCGCTTACAACCGGCCTGAGCGTGCGCGGCCGCTCCCTGCCCGCCGGAGACGCCGTCGACAGAGCGGGCGAGTTGCTGCGCAAGACCCGGCCCTCCCCACTCGCGCAGGTGCTGGTGGATGACACCACCGCCGGATTGCTCGGCACTCGCTTCCAGACTGAGAAAGCCCCATCGGGACTCCTGCTGCTGAGCAGCGAGCACCTGAGCGTGGATGAGTCCCGTCCGCTGCTGGGGCGGCCCACACCCTGCGTAGGCCGTGAGCAGGAGCTGGCGCTGCTGGAGCTGGCCCTCGGCAACTGCGTGGAGGACTCTTGCGCTCACGCCGTGCTGGTCACCGCTCCGGCCGGTGTGGGCAAGTCACGCCTGCGCCACGAGCTACTGCGCCGCCTGGAGCGCCACCTCCGGCCTCCGCTGCTGCTGCTCGGACGGGGAGACCCAATGAGCGCCAGCACGCCTCACGGGCTGGTGGGACAGGCAGTGCGCCGGCTGTGTGGGGTGGTGGACGGCGAGCCGCTGGAGGCACGCCGTGCCAAGCTGATCCAGCGTCTGACCCGGCACACTCCCTCCGAGCACCATGCCGACGTGACGGAGTTCCTCGGAGAGCTGTGCGCCATCTCCTTCCCGGGTGAGCACAGCCTCCGGCTACGAGCAGCCCGTGAAGATCCACACCTGATGAACACCCAGATCACCCGAGCGCTGGTAACCTGGCTCAAGGCTGAGTGCTCGCAGTGTCCAGTGCTGCTGATGCTGGAGGATCTCCACTGGGGTGATGGGCCCAGCATCCACCTGATGGATCAGGTCCTGCGTGAGCTTGCCGAGCAGCCGCTGCTGGTGTTGGCCTTCGCGCGCCCCGAGGTGAAGGAGCTGTTCCCGCGGCTCTGGGCGGGAAGAATGCAGGAGCTGCCGCTGCGCGGGTTGAGTCAGAAGGCCAGCGCCCGGCTGGTGCGCCAGGTGCTTGGGCCCGAGCTGTCCGCGTCCCTCGAGGCCCGCCTGATCGAACATGCCGCAGGCAACGCGCTGTTCCTGGAGGAGCTGATTCGCGGGGCAGCCGAGGGGCACGGCGAAGAGCCCCCGGGCTCGGTGCTGGCCATGCTCCAGGCGCGTATCCAGCGAATGGAACCGGAGACGCGGCGCGTGCTGCTAGCCGCCAGCATCCTGGGCCGCACCTTCTGGCAGAGGGGTGTATGGGCCCTGCTGGAGCCCGCCATGCCCGCCGAGGAGCTCTCGCACTGCCTGCGGCGGCTGGTGGAGTTGGAGGTGGTGCAATCTCAGCTCGACAGCCGTTTTCCGGCGGAGGCCGAGTACCGCTTCCACCATGCCCTGGTGCGTGACGCCGCCTATAGCCTGTTACCCGACAGCTTGCGCTCCGCGGGGCACCTGCGGGCCGGGGGCTGGCTGGAGGCGTCCGGAGAATCAGAGCCGCTGGTGCTGGCCGAGCACTACCAGCTTGGCAAACACAGACAGAAGGCCATCCACTTCTACATCCGCGCCTGCAGGCAGATCTGCGAAAGGCAGCGCCTGGATCTTCAAGGAGCCCAGCGGTGCCTGAAAGCCGCGTATGACTGTGGGCCCGAGGAGCCCGCACTCACCGAGCTCCAGGAGTTGGAGGCGGACATCTGCTTCTGGATGGGAGACTTCACGCGTTCTTCCTCCGTGAGCTACGAGACCCTGCCCAAGCTGACGGAGGGCAGCGCCCCGTGGATTCAGGTCGTCGGCAACCTCATCTACATGCACACCCAGAGTGGGCGCCATACGGAGGCCATCGCGCTGGGGAAGCAGCTGCTGCGCGTCGATCCTGTCCCCACGGAGATCAGCCACTACATCGAGGGACTCTGCTTCCACGGCTCCGTCTATAACCTGACCGGCCGGCGCAACGAGGTGGCCACGGTGCTGCGGCGCATGGAACAGGTGGAAGCGCTGCTCCCAAAGCGGGATGGCCTTGCCCATGGCTGGGTTTGCGTCACGCGAGGGTACATCGCTTACATCTACGAGAGCCGCTTCTGGCGGGCCAAAGAGGTGGCGGAGGAAGGTATCGCCGCGTTCGCGGAGGTGGGCTCCGACCGGAACCAGTTGGTGCTGCTCGCCATGCTGGGAGAGGCGCTGGCGGCCCTGGGCGAGTTGCCCCGGGCGGTGCAGGTGATGAAGGCCGGGCTGTCAGGAGGCCGTGACGGTTCCGGACAGGTCGGTGCGTATCTGCGCATCTATCTGGCTCTGGTCCTCTCGGGCAGCACCGAATCCGCCCACCTGGAGGAGGCCCGTCGGATCGCATTCCAGGTGCGTGAGACACCAGGGGTGAATCCGCTGCACCCGCGGATGGTTCCCCTGGTGCTCTCCCGGGTGGCCCTGGCGCAGGGGGACTTCTCCGCAGCCCAGGCCTACGCTCGCGAGGCACGCGAGCGGATGACCGAGCTCATCCGCTACCAGCTTCCCCTGCAAGCCTGCCTGAGCGTGGCGCTGCTCGGCGCGGGGAACATTCTGGAGGCCCGGGCAGAGGCCGAGCGGGGTGTGCGCATGCTGGAACACATCGGTGGCTCCAGTGCGGACTCGGTGAGCATCTGGCTGGCACTGGCCGAGGCTACTCAGGCCCAAGGGGATGATGCGGCAACCAACAGCGCCCTGCGGCAGGCCCTGCGTTGCCTGCACCTGCAGGCCGAGGACGTGCCCGAGGGGGCAGCCCGTGAGTGCTTCCTGAGCCAGGTACCCCGAAACGCCCGGGTGCTCGCATTGTCCCGCCAGCGCGCCCTGTGAAGACTGGGTGTCATGCCACGACCTCAGGCCCCTGTTGGAGAGCAGCCCCCGAAAGGTGTCCTCCAACAGACGAAGGCAGGCGGCGGAGATGGAGGTCCGTACAGGTCCTGAGTTGATCCGGCCCCCGCTCTTCTGGAGGCAGTTCATGCACCGTCTGTGTCTGCTTGCCGTGGCCGCTACCGCAGCGCTGTCCGGCTGTGGCAAGGATGATCCGCTTCTCCCTCCGGCTCCCGCGCGCTATCAGGCCGAGCTGCGCTACACCGCGTACGGCGTCGCTCACATCCGGGCCAATGACATGGGCAGTGTCGGCTTCGGACAGGGCTACGCCGTGGCCCGGGAGCACGCTTGCACCCTGGTGGATCAGCTCGTCAAGGTGCGGGGTGAGCGCGCGCGCTACCTCGGCGCGGGGCCCGGCAATGTGCACCTCACCTCGGACTACGCCTTCCGGGTGCTGGACCTGGTGGGCCTGGCGAATGACTCGCTCACCCGCCTGGACGAGGACGAGAAGGCGCTGCTCGAGGGCTATGTGGCGGGCTTCAACGCCTACCTGAATGAGCCCACCCACGCGAGCCTGAACCTGCCCTGCGCGGGCCAGCCCTGGCTGGGGCCCATCTCGGTCGTGGACCTGATGGCCTACCACCGCTACATCAGCGTGCTGCTGAGCAGCGGGCAGTTGCTGGGCGCCATCGCCGCGGCCCAGCCGCCGGGAGGCACAGGCGGCGGCTGGCTGCCCCAGGTCTCGCCCTATGCCGCGCCCTCCGCCGAGAGTGTGGGCAGCAACGGCTGGGCCCTTGGCGCGGAGCGCTCGGCGAGCGGCCGCGGCATGGTGCTGGCCAACCCGCACTTCCCCTGGGAGGGCGAGCTGCGCTTCCATGAGAGCCACCTCACCGTGCCCGGCAAGCTGAACGCCTATGGCGCCAGCGTCATCGGCATTCCGGGCATCATCATCGGCTTCAACGACCGGTTGGCGTGGACGTACACCGTGGCGGTCGGGGCCCGCTTCACCGCCTACGCGCTGCGGCTCGTACCCGGCAAGCCCACCCACTACCTCTACGATGGGCAGGAGCGGGAGATGAGCGCCCGCGTCATCACCCTCCAGGTGCGCCAGCCGGACGGCTCACTGCGGGAGCAATCCCGCACCTATTACAGCAGCCACCACGGCCCCATTCTCTCCCTGCCCGGCGTGGGGTGGACAACGGAGCTGGCCCTCAGCTACCGCGACGTCAACCTCGACAATGAGCGCATGCTTTCCCAGTTCCTGGGCGTGTCGAAGGCCGGCGGCATGGAGCAGTTCCAGCAGGTCTTCGACACCGTGCAGGGAACGCCGTGGGTGCACACGATGGCCGCTGACAGCGACGGCACCGTCTGGTACGCGGATGCCGCGCCCGTGCCCAACCTCAGCCCCGCCACGCTGCTGGCCTGGCAGCAGGAGGTGGCGCGTGCCGGCTCGCCCCAGTCCGTGCTGGCGCGTGCGAACATCATCCTGCTCGACGGCAGCACCTCGCGCGATGAGTGGATGGTGGCGCCCGGCTCGCGCAGCCCCGGCCTGGTGCCCACGCCCTCCACGCCCCGGCTGACCCGCCGGGACGTGGTGTTCAACGCCAACGAGAGCTACTGGCTGCCCCACCCCACCATCACGCTCGAGGGCTTCTCTCCGCTGCATGGCGAGGTGAGGACTGCCCGCTCGCTGCGCACGCGCATGAACGCACGGATGCTGTCCGAGGTGAGTGAGGGTGGCGCCTCGGGGGCCGATGGCCGCTTCACCCTGGAGGAGGTGCAGGCCGCGGTGCTCAGCAACCGAAGCCTCACCGCGGAGCAGCTGCGCGAGGAGGTGGTGCGGCGCTGCCAGGCCACGCCCCGGGGCACCACCCAGGGGCAGAGCGTGGACCTGACCGAGGCCTGCGCGGTGCTGGCCGCGTGGAATGGCCGCTTCGATGCCGAGCTCGCCGGGCCTTCCCTGTGGCGCGAGTTCATCGATGCCTTCGGTCCCGCCGCGCAGACCCAGGCCGGAGCGCTCTTCGCCACGCCGTTCTCGGTGTCCGCACCCGTGGAGACTCCGAACACGCTGGTGCCCGCTCCCGGCAGTGGCGCGGATCCGGTGCTCGACAGGCTGGCGGCCGCGGTGCTCACGCTGAACCGGGCAGGCCTTGCGCTCACCCGTCCTCTAGGGGAGGTGCAGTTCGCGCCTCGCGCGGGGCAGCGCGTGCCCGTGCACGGCGGCTTGGCCCAGGACGGCGTCATCAACGTCGTCAACTACAACCTCAATCTCATGAGCTCGCTGGAGCCTCCCACGTCGCGCGGCCCCCTGCTCAACACCCGCACGGGCCTGACGGCCGACGGCTACGTCATCAATGGTGGCTCCAGCTTCATTCTCGCCACCGAGTTCGTGGACGGCGGTGTCCGGGCCCGGGCCCTGCTCACCTACGGGCAGCATGGCAACCCGGACTCACCCGCCTTCCGGGATCAGCTGACCCTCTTCGCCAACAAGCAATGGCGCCAGGTGGCCTTCACCGAGGAGGAGATTTCCAACGCGCCCGGATACGAGACGCTCACGCTCACCCACGACTGAGCCTCACCGTCTTCCTGCGCGCGGGGGCAAGCCCTGCAGCGCCGAAGGGCACGGCGGCAGGGCCTGGGTGGTGGGCAGGCCGGGGCCGTGTCGTTCATCCCGTTCTTCGGCTCCGCCTTACAGGTGACTACGCCCGTTCGTTCACTGCGATCTCCCTGGCACCGTCACCCAGAACGAGGCTCGCCCCCTTGTCCTGAGACGGGTCGAAGGCAGACCAGCGCGAGGCCAGCACGGCCAGCAACTCGACCATGCGCAGGTCAAAGGCCTCCAGGTACGGCGCCAGCCGTGCGCCAGCGATGCCCTGGCGCAGCCGCGAGACAATCGCCTGGCCCTCGGACTCCTCAACCAGCGCCGTGACCAGCTCGCGCTGATACTGGGCCAGCTCCCCCTCCTCGAGCCGCCACCGTGGCGGCTCTGCGACAGCGCCACGCGCATGGCGAACAGGCGCTGCGCGGACCTCGGCCACCATCTCGACCACGGCGCGGTAATGAGCGCGCCACTCGGCTCGCTCTTCCTCCTGCTCGAACGTCTCACCTCGCCGCTCGACGATGACGACTTCGCACCCAGGGCACAGGCCCAGGGCCCGGCGGAGCAGGGCCAGCACCGGGGGCAGGAGCGGTCCGTCATGACTGTCCAGCCGCACCGGCCTGGAGTCCCCGGCACGCAGCGCGCGTCCCCAACTGCCCCCCGAGACGTGGAGCTCACGGACCCGCTCCAGCGGATAGCTCTCGAGCAGCAGCTCTGGCGGCAAGCCGGTGTTGATCGCCTGGGTCCACACGTTGTGAACGTCCAGCACCAGGAAGCCACCCGCGGGCGACAGCACGGCGTCGAGGAACGCGCCCTGATCCGCCGCATCGACGGGCGCCAGCGTGTTGGCCAGCACCTCCAGGCCCACCGGACCGCCGATGACGGCCCGCAGCCGCTCGAGCCTGTCACGTCCCACATCGACGGCGGCGTCGCAGTATGGCACCGGCAGCATGGTGCTGCGGGTGAAGGGCCCCGCCGCGGTGAAACCAAAGTGCTCGGAGACATGGCGGTAGGGGCGGCGCTCACATTCCTGCGCCAGGTGCTCCAGCCACGCGTCCTGCCGTGGCTGCCAGGCGGCCGTCAGCACCGACAACCACACGCCATGCCCATACAGGGCGCCGTGCTCCGCATAGCAATCGAGCATGCGCTCGGTCCAGCCGGGCACGGTCCGGCTCGAATAGCCCCACGTCTCGTCGAGGTCCCACTCGAGCGCGGCCACCAACCCCTCGGCAAAGAGAGGCCGTGCCGCCTCGCGGAAGGCGTCGTCGGTGACAAGGTTCAACCCCACGCAAGGCGGCATGGCACCTCCTCGTCCCGCTCAGAGGACCGGCTCGGTCACCCGGTGAGCGCTGGACTCGGTGAGCGTCTGCATCCGGCCGCAGGCCGGACAGAACGGCGGCGGCTTCATTGCCTGGGTGCTCGCCGCATCGAGGATAGCGGTGGCTTTCTCACGGAGGTCCTTGTTCATGACGTTCTCTCTTGTTGGGGGTGGGACGGAGTGCTCAGCCAAGGTGTAGTCGCCTCTCCCCAAGTGTGACTGAGGTGGCGACCGTCCTGGGGCTGCCTGGGCCCCATGGACCGCTTCGAAGGAAGCGCCCCGCATCAGCAGGCGCTCACTTGCCCTGGAAGCGGGGGTGTCACAAACCCGCCCGGCCCAACTCTATCTCTGGGATGGCCACAGGGGAGTGCGGATGGACACGGGCGTGATGCGACAACCTATTTCCAGAGGCGAGCGCACTTCCTCGCTGCTGCTGGGGGGGCAGTTCCTGAAGACTCAGTATCTTCACCAGCAGGGGGCGCTCCAGATCTGGCAGGGGACAGACCTCGCCACCGGAGCCCCGGTGGTGGTGAAGACGGCTCCCCTGGAGGCGCTCCAGGCGGGAGCCTTCCAGCGCATTCTGCGGGACGATGCCGTGCTGCGCGATCTACGCAGCCCCTGGCTCAGCCCTCCCCTGGGCTCCGGCCTGGAAGGCGAGCTGCTGTTCCGCGTGAGGCCCGGCGCTTCCCAAGCAACGCTGGAAGCGCGGCTGGCGATGGGACCCCTCTCGGTCAAGGAGGCCCTTCAGCTGGGGCGCGGCATCCTGCGTGCGCTGCGTGAGGCCCATGCCCAGGGGGTGTTGCACCGCCACCTCGCGCCCTCCCGCGTCGCCGTTGACCCAGAGAAGGGCCTCGAGGCGGTGAGACTGATCGACTTCGGGCTCGCGCTGGAGGACCTCCGGGAACCCTCCCTCGAGGCGCTTCCGCTCAGCGCCATCCAGTACCTCTCGCCCGAGCAGCTGGGACTGGTGACTGGCGAGCCAGGGCCTGTCTCGGACCTCTATGCCGTGGGCTTGATGCTCTTCGAGGGGCTCGCCGGGGCGCGCCCCTTCCAAGGAGCGTCCCTCGGAGAGCTGCTGCAGCAGCACCTGCGCACCGTCCCCGAGCTGCGCGCGCTGGGGCTCTCCGTCCCTCGGGCGCTGGAGCAGGTGGTGCAGCACCTGTTGTGCGAGGAGCCTCGAGAGCGCTACCAGTCGGCGGCGGCGGCCCTGGCTGATCTCGAGGCCATCACCCTGGAGCTGGAGCGTGGCATCTCCGAGCCGTCGGTGGTGGTAGGCCGGTCCGATCACCACCAGCGGCTCACCGAGCCCGTCTTCATGGGGCGGGCCGCGGAGCTGCTGGGGCTGGAGCCCGCCCTGAGCGCCGCGGGCCAGGGGCACGGAGGCCTCGTGCTCGTGGAGGGGGAGTCGGGAGGAGGAAAGACGATGCTCCTGGATGAGCTGGAGCGGCGCGCCCTCGCCCGTGGAACTCGCGTCTTCCGCGGCCAGGCCATCGATCGTGGGGCTCCACAGCCTCTTCAAACGTTCCTCGGCTTTCTGGGTGAACTTGGCCCTACCGCGGACAGCCTCCCGGCGCTGGCGCAAGCCCTGCGCGCGCTTGGGAACACGAAGCTCGGCGAGGCGCTGTCCGTGTGCCCCCAGCTCAAGGCGCTGGTGACGGCAACGGCTCCAGCACTCCTGGGGCCCGAGCGCCCGAAGGAAGGCTGCCCGGCACAACGCCTCGCGACGGTGATCAGCGCGATGGGAGACGCGAGGACTCCGGCCCTCGTGCTGCTGGATGATTGCCAGTGGTCCGATGGGCTGACCCTCAAGACGCTGGCCCTGCTGGGAGAGCAACCCGGAGTCGAGCGGTTCGTCACCGTGGTGGCGGCGTTCCGAAAGGAAGAGGTGCCCGAGGCTCACCCGCTGCGCCAGATGGTCTCCATGCACCATGTGTGTCTGGCTCCCTTCGCGGGCTCGGACCTCCGGGACCTGGCGGAGTCCATGGCGGGCCCCCTGCCCGAAGAGGCGCTGGAGCTCGTGGTGCAGCGCTCCGGGGGCAACCCGTTCATGGCGGTCGCCATGGTGCGGGGGCTCGTCGAGTGTGGCGCCCTGGAGCCCATGGCCTCTGGCTGGCGCGTGGAACCCAAGCGGCTCGCGGAGGTGAGCTCCTCGCGACGGGCCGCCGCCCTGCTTCTGCGCCGTCTGGTGCTCTTCTCCGAGCAGACCCGGGCCTTGCTGACCGCGGGCGCCGTCCTCGGACGGGAGTTCGACGTGGGCCTGGTGGCGGTGCTGGCACGGCAGCGCCCGGACCAGGCCGTGGCGGCCCTGGAGGAGGCTCGGCGGCGGCACCTGCTCTGGGCGGACTCCGCCAAGAGCCGCTACACCTTCACGCATGATCGGATCCGTGAGGCGTTGCTGGAGAGTCTGCCGGTGGAGGAGGGCCGCGCGCTGCACCTGACGGCCGCGCTGGAGCTGGAGCGCCAGGCTCCAGAGCGGAGCTTCGAGCTGGCCTGGCACTTCGAGGCCGCTGGGCAGCTGCAACGCGCATGGCCCTATGCCTTGAGGTCGGCGGAAGCGGCCCGGCGCAATCATGCCCCGGACCTCGCCGAGCGCTATTACCGCCTTGCCGACGCGGGTGCGGTGGGGGCGGACGGTGAGACGCGGATGGCCATCCTCGAGGGGCTGGGCGATGTCCTGCTCATCCGGCCCGGGCTTGAGGAGGCCGAGCGGAGCTACACGCGGGCCCAGGCCTTCGCCACCTCGCGGCTGGACCGGGCCCGCCTCGAGGGCCGGCGCGGAGAAGTCGCCTTGAGACAGGAGAGGCTGCCGGCCGCTGCCGGCTTCATGGAGCGGGCGCTGGGCCTGCTCGAGCGGAAGGTGCCGGTCAGCCGCCTGGCCCACGTCCTGTGCCTGCTCTGGGAGGTGCTGCTGCGCATGTCTCGGGCCCTCTGGCCGAAGAGGCCTTCGCGGCGCTCGCCGGTGCTGGAGGGAGAGGTGCTGCTCGCGGCCCGCCTATACCTATGGCTGGCGCATATCTACTGGTTCAGCGGTGGGTGGCCGGTTGCCCCTCTCTGGACCCTCCTGCGTGGGTTGAGCATCGCTGAGCGGTACGCCCCGACTTCAGAGCTGGCGACGGCGTTGGCCAATGAGGGCGCATTTCCGCTGGTCGTCCAGAGCATTCCGCGTGTGCCCAGATTCCTCGCTGACCGGGCACTGGCCCAAAGCCAGAAGCGCTTCCAGCGTGCGATCGCTCTGCGCGAAGCCTTCGGCGAGGTCTACGAGCACGGCACCACGCTGGCCATGTATCAATTCGTGCTGCTGCATGGCGCAAGGTACGAGGAGAGCGTCGAGGCCGGCCGCAAAGCCTTGCACCTGCTGCAACACGCCGGTGCCGGCAACGAGTGGTACGCCGGGAATTTGCAGTATGACCTTGGGGTAGCGCTCTACCTGAAGGGAGATCTCACGAGCGCTGTCGAGCTGGGTCAGGCGATGTACCGCCAGCACAGGGAGCGCGGTGATGGGCTCACGTGCGCTCGCGGGCTGGAGCTCTGGTCAATGGGCTCGGGAGGCCAGGTCCCCGTGGAGGCCATCGCCGCCGAGCGCGCCCGTCTCGCCTCGGACGGGGGCTCCCACTCCTTGATGAGGCAGGCCCTGCTGCTCCGGGCCGAGGCGCTGCGGCTGCTGCGCGCGGGGGAGTTCACGCAGGCCATGGCCACCCTCGAGCAGGTCGTCGAGTGCACGAAGAGCTGGCTGCGGCTTCCTTTGTTCCATGGCTGGACCCAGGCGCAGCTCGTGATGGCGCTCCGGCGGCAGGCGGCTCAGGTTCCGGCCCACCTCTTCTCCCGCCGCGCGGAGCTGCTGCACAAGGCCAGGGCCGAGGCCCGGAAAGCGCTCCGGCACGCGCCGCCCTCCCAGGAGACCCTGGCCCCCACCTTGCGCGAGCTGGGGCTGATCGCGGCGATGGAGGGCAAGAATGCGCGGGCTCGCCGGTGCTTCGACCGGAGCCTGGCCATCGCCGAGCGCCTGGGGATGCACTACGAGCGGGCCCAGACATTGCTGGCGAGGGCCGAGCTGGGAGCCGAGCTGGGATGGCCGGATGCCGCCCAGGACGCCGCCGCCGGTGAACAGGCCCTGCGGCCGATGCGCGCGGCGCTGGAGCCCGTCACCGCCGCGGAACCCCAGGCCAGCCTCTCGCTGGTGGATCGCTTCCCACGCATCCTGGAGGCGGGGCGCGCCATCACCTCGGCGCTCACCCGGGAGAATGTCCTCGCCTCCGTGCGCGAGGCGGCGGTGGGACTGCTGCGGGGTGAAGAGTGTGTGCTCTTCGAGCCGACGCCAGCGGGGGAGACAGCCCGGACGTTCGTTCAGCGTGCCCAGGAGCTGAGGCGGCCCGTGGTGCCCTCGACCGAGGAGCTCGAGAGCGCGGGTGAAGGGCTCGCGCGCTCGGCGCTGTGTGCCCCGGTGCTGGTGCGCGGGCAGGTGGCGGCCCTCTTCTGCGTCACCAACCACAAGCTGGCCGGGGCCTTTGGCCCGCAGGAGGTGCGCATCGCCGAGTTCATCGCCACCCTGGCTGGCGCCGCGCTCGAGAACGCCCAGGGCTTTGCTGAAGTGAATGCCCTCTCCGAAGAGCGGGGCCGGCTGTATACCCAGGCTCAGGCCGCGCTGCGCAAGCGCGATGAGTTCCTCGCCGTGGCCTCGCACGAGCTGCGCACCCCCTTCACGCCGATGAGCATCTACCTGCAGGGGCTGATCAACGCTCTGCGCAACCCCGCCAAGGCCGCGAGCCTGGCGTCCTGGGTGACGAAGCTGGAGACGGCGAACCAACGGCTGAAGCGGATGGCCAGGCTGGTAGAGGACTTGTTCGACGTGTCGCGCCTGGCCCAGGGCCAGCTCGCCATGCGCCTGGGTGAGGTTGACCTGGCGGCGCTCACCGCGGAGGCGGTGGACCGATGGAAGGATGAGCTGGGACGAGTGCAGTGCGACTACACGCTGGAGGCGCCGGCTCCCGTCGTCGGACACTGGGACGCGCTGCGTCTGGAGCAAGTCATCGATAACCTGCTGGGCAACGCCGCGAAGTATGGCCCAGGCAAGCCCATCACCCTCTCCGTGAAGAGAGAGGGAGCGGTGGCACGGCTCACGGTCCAGGATCGGGGCATGGGGATCGCCCCAGAGGATCAGGTGCGTATCTTCGAGCGCTTCGAGCGGGCAGTCTCCGAAAACTATGGTGGCTTCGGCCTGGGCCTGTGGATCTCCCAAGAGGTGGTGCGGGCCCATCGCGGGCGCATCTTCCTGGAGAGCGCGCCCGGCCAGGGGGCCACCTTCATCGTGGAACTTCCCCTGTAGCGCCCTCACACCGGGGTAGTGCCCTGCCGCTCAGCTGCCCCCGACTTCCACGGGAAGGCGCAGCGTGAACCGCGCCCCGCCGCCGAGCTCACTCTCCACGTCGAGCGTCCCGCCGTGGCGCTCGGCAATCTGACGGCTGACGTGCAAGCCGAGGCCGAGCCCGGTGATGCTCCGGTTGGCCACGGCCCGCTCGAAGCGTTGGAAGATGCGCTGCAGATCTCGTGGCGCAATCCCAGGGCCCTGGTCGCTGACCGAAAGCTCCACCCGGTCTCCGCGCCGGCCCACGTCGATGCGCACGGGCCTCCCCTCGCCGTACTTCAGGGCGTTGGAGAGCAGGTTGTCGAGCACCTGCGCCAGCCGGGCCCGGTCCCCGTGGACCCGTGCATCTTCGGAGACCTCCACCGTGAGGGCGACGCCTGCTGCCTGGAAGAGCTCGCTCGCCTGATGCGCCGTCTCGGTCACCAGCTCCCGGACCGACAGGGACCCCATGTCCATGGTCAGCATCCCGGTGGCAATCCGTGACACGTCGAGCATGTCGTCGATCAGCCGCTCCACGCGCCGCAGCTGGCGAGCGGCCACCCCGAGGCGGGTGTTCAACGCCTCGGTGGGGAGCCCGGCCGAGACCGGCTTCTGCAACGAGCGGAATGCCAGATCGATCTGAAGCTTCAGCGAGGTGAGCGGCGTCTTCAGCTCGTGGGAGCAGATGCTGAGGAACTCGTCGCGAGCGGAGATCGCCTCGGTGGCCCGCTCATAGAGCCGCGAGTTCTCCACGGCCTGCGCGGCCTTCCCGGCGAGCTGCTTCGCGTAGGTGAAGTCCCGCTCCGTGTAGCTGCGCCGGGATGCGGCGAGCAGCAGGGACAGCACCCCGAGCGTCCTGCCGCGCGCCACGAGCGGCACGCAGATCATCGAGTGCACCTCCGCCTCGAGGATGACCTGGGCGTGCTCGTCGCTGAGGGCCATCTGCCCGATCTTCTCGCGCTCGAGGACCGGGATGAGCAGGGGGCTCGCCTCGAAAAGCGCCCGGGCAGCAGGGTTCTCCGGACGGTCCCTGCTCAGGGCGAAGCGGGCGACCTTCGCCTTGACGGGCTCGTGTCGCGGGTCCGCGATGACGACCTCGGCACGGCGGACCGAGCCGTCGTCCTCGAGCAGGTCGATGAGGCACCAGTCTCCGAGCGTGGGCACCGCGAGCCGTGCCAGCGCGGAGAGCGTCTCGCGAGGGTCCAGCGACGAGGCCAGGACGTCTCCCGCATTGGAGATGAACCGGCGCATCTCCTCCTCTCGCCGCTGCTCACGGATGTCGCGCACGATGGCGACGTAACCGAAAACCTCTCCGTCGGCCGAGCGCGCCACCGAGGACAGGGTGCTCGTGAGGATGAGCTCACCGCGGCGGTGTCGGTAGCTCACCTCGCGAGCCTCCGCTCCGGGCGCGTGCCCCGGCTCCGTTCCCTCGGCCTCGAGGATGGACGCGGGCCGTCCGATGAGCTCACCCGGCGCATAGCCGAACAGCGCGTTCGCCGCCGGGTTCACGAGCACGATGATGTGCTCGGGCGAGGTCATGATCACCGGCTCCGGCAGGTGCTGGTAGACGGCCTCGAACTCCGCGCTCTTGCGGAGGATGAGCTCCTGCGCCTCTCGCCGCTCGGTGACGTCCTCGTGGATGAGGACCAGTTGCCGGACCTCGCCGGCCGCGTCCTTCACGGGATAGAGGTTGCCCTCGACCCACCGCGCACGGCCCGCGAGCTGGGGCTCGGCCGCGTCATAGCGGATGGCCGGGATGCGGCTGTTCTCGCCTCGCAGGGCCCGGTGGAAGTACGGGAGGATGCCGTGCTTCTCGAGCTGGGGGTCCGTCAGGACGTTGTAGTCGCGCAGGATGAAGTTCTCGATCACGTCCGGCGGGATGCGCCAGAGCGCGCGCCATGCCGCGTTGACCTGCAGCGTCCGGCCCGAGACGTCGATCAGCTGGATGCTCAGCGGCGCGTTCTCGAAGAGTGTGCGCAGGCGCTCCTGCGTCTCGGCGAGCAGCTGCCCCTGGCTTTTGACCTTCGCTTCGAGCAACGCGTTGAGCTGCTCGAGCTGAAGGACCGTCCGGCCGTGGCCAGCGTCGTCATTCATGAGCGCAGTCTCGTCCATCGGACGGTCCCTCCGCGCGTGGGTGCACCGATGCCGCACATTTCCGCTTTTCCTGATTAAGTTGTGTATTTCACGGAGAGTGTGCTTCTCTGGCTCTTGGCAGTCCGCCCCGTCCCGGGGCGTTTACCCCCAGTGCTGGAGCACACCATGTCTACGGGTCACTTCCGGAAGCGCCTTGTCCCCGCCGTCGTCCTCACGGGGGCCCTCGCGGGCTCCAGTGCGCTGGCCGTCGCGCCGGACGAGCATTCCCGCGGCGAGGAGCGCCACCTCGACGCACGCACCGCGTACAACGCCCAGGCGCGCTTCGGGTTCTCGCTGGCCCAGCAGTCCGCGGCGGCGGCGCTGCGCCAGAGCGTACCGGAGCTGCTGGTGGAGGTGGATCAGTCCAACGGCCTGGTGCGCTCGCTCACCAACCCCGTGGGCGCCCTGTCCGGGCCCCAGAGCGGTGATGCGCTCGTCATCGGCCTGGACTTCGTCATGAAGCACAGCCAGGCCCTGGGCCTGGAGCAGCGGGACCTGGCCCAGCTGGAGGTGACCGACCGCGTCTATACGGAGGACAGCGGCATCACCAACCTCTACCTGCGGCAGACGCACAAGGGCCTGCCCGTCTACAACGCCCAGCTGCAGATCAACGTGGACCGCGAGGGGCGCGTGCTCAGCGTGCACAGCGACTTCCTGCCCTCGCTGGACACGTCCATCGCCGGCGTGGAGCCGCGCGTGGGCGCCGAGCAGGCGGTGGCCAGCATCGCCAGGCAGCTGGGCGTACGCCTGGAGCGCGCGCCCAAGTCGCTGAAGGCGCAGGCGGGCGCGCGGCAGCGCACGCGCGTGGAGGTAGAGGGCCTGTCGCGCGAGCCCATCGACGCGCAGCTGGCGGTGCTGCCGGTGCGCCGGGGCGAGGCGCGGCTGGTGTGGCACTTCCAGGTGCACACCCCCGACCAGCGGCATGACTACGACGTGACGGTGGACGCGCAGACGGGCGAGGTGTGGACGCGCTTCGACTGGGTGGCCTCCGACTCCTACAAGGTCTACCCGGCGCCGGTGGAGAGCCCCGACCACACCTCGCCGCTGCCGCCCTCGGACGGCCGGGTGGTGGTCACCAACCCCGCCAACCTCACCGCTTCGCCCTTCGGTTGGCATGACACCAACGGCGTGGCCGGGGCCGAGTACTTCACGCTGCGCGGCAACAACGTGCACGCGTACGAGGACACCAACTTCGACGGCCTGCCGCCCACGACTCAGCCCAGCTGCGGCTCGACGCTGGCGTGCAACTTCACCCTCAACCTCTCGGGCGCGCCGTCCACGTACATCCCGGCGGCCGTCACCAACCTGTTCTACTGGAACAACATCATCCACGACGTCACGTACCTGTACGGGTTCAACGAGGCGGCTGGCAACTTCCAGGTGAACAACTACGGCAAGGGCGGCCTGGGCAATGACGACGTGCGCGCCGAGGCCCAGGACGGCGGCGGCACCAACAACGCCAACTTCTCCACCCCGCCGGACGGCTCGCGCCCGCGCATGCAGATGTACATCTGGACGGCGCCCACGCCGGACAAGGACGGAGACCTGGACGCCGGCATCGTCGTGCACGAGTACGGCCACGGCATCTCCAACCGCCTGGTGGGCGGCCCCAGCAACACGTCCTGCCTGACCAACCGCCAGCAGCCGGGCGAGGGCATCAGCGACTTCCTGGCGCTGTGGTTCACCGCTCGCTCGACGGACACCGGGGCGCAGGGCCGCGGCATTGGCACGTACGCGCTGAACCAGCCCACCACGGGCGTGGGCATCCGCACCCAGCGCTACAGCACCAGCTCGTCCGTGAATACGTGGACGTACGCCAGCATCAACGGCATGGCCGTGCCGCACGGCGTGGGCTCGGTGTTCGCCCAGGGCATGTGGGAGGCGTACTGGGCGCTGGTGAGCCAGTACGGCTTCAGCAGCGACTTCTACGCGGCCACGGGCAGCGCGGGCAACCAGCGCTTCATGCGCTACTTCATCCAGGGCCTGAAGAACACGCCGTGCAGCCCCACCTTCACCCAGGTGCGTGACGGCATCATCCAGGCGGCCACCTCCATCAATGGCGGCGCGGACGTGTGCACGCTGTGGAAGGCCTTCGCCGCCTACGGCATGGGCACCGACGCCATCTCCGGCGGCTCCACCAGCACCACGCCGACCAACGGCTTCGCGGTGCCCACCTCGTGCCAGTAAGCGGCACGCGCTAGCCCCTGGCGGTGACGACGGCCCGGAGCGCTCCCTGGTGGAGGCTCCGGGCCGTTGTGCTTGAAGGGAAATGTCCGCGAAATTCCCCCCGCAACTTTCATTCGCCTACGGGGTTCATGGAGACAACCCGCGGTTACGAAAGGGCAGTTCCATGAACATCCCCAGCGTGAAGGCTCCCGTCATCGAGGCGCGTCCGTCCCACCAGGCCGCCCGCATCGGGCAAGGCGTCAAGAGCGGTTCGCTCACCGCCAGCGAGGCGAAGACGCTCGTGTCCCAGCAGAAGGAGCTGTACCAGGACGTGTTCCAGGCGAAGACGGACAACGGCTTCGTCGGCCCGTGCGAGCGCCGCGAGCTGCGCCAGGAGCTGCGTCAGTCCTCTCGCGACGTCTTCCTGGCCAAGCACAACGACGTGCGGCGCTGAGCCGTCCGTGCCGTCCCCACCCACGGCCGTGACAGGGCAGGGACGGCATGGGCGCTGCCCCTGGCGTAACGGCTTTCTATCCCCCCGCGCGGACCGCCGACAGGTAGGCGCGGACAGCGGGCTCCGCCGCTGAGGGCTGGGGGGCTCCTGGCGTGCCCAGCTCACCTCTCAGGGTGGTGTAGACGTCGACAGCGGCCGCCAGCGCCTGGAGTGTGATGGCGTCACCCCGCTCGAAGAGCACCTCCGGATCCTCGATGCGCACGTCGAGCTCGGCGACGGAGAGGAACTTCAGGTCCACATGCAGCAGCGGCGGGCCATAGAGGCAGATGAGCAGCCGGGGCTCGCCGACGTGCTCTCCCGTGAAGCCCTGCAGCAGGGGCCCCGCGGCCCGCGCCAGCCCGAGGCGCTCCTGGGCGATGGTGGCCCGCAGCGCATCCGAGACCACCAGCACGAGGTCCAGGTCGGAGAACGCGTCCATGCTCCGGCTCAGGTACGAGCCTGCCGCCAGGACGCCCAGGATGCCAGGGTGCGCCTTCCACGCGTCGAGCGCGGAGGCGAGGAACTCACGGTGCCGCTCAGGCATATGGTGCATCCCACCCTGATAGCATTCCGGCTGGACCCATCCATATCCAGGAGCGAGTCATTGGGCTGGACCATCTATTTCCGAATTCGTACCGACCGCCCGTGGAGTGAGGATGACCTTCGTAAGCTCCGTGTCCATGCGGGCAAATGGAGCGCGAAGCTGAGCCGGAGCGCCGAGGGCTACAACCTCTCCACGCTGCCCGAGTCCGCGGACTGGAGGGGCTCTCTCAAGCCCTCCCCCGACGTGCGAGGCGCTTCGGACTACGTCACGGTCGTCCAGGCGCTGAGTGAGCTCGAGCAGCTCTTCGGCGCGCGGGCCACGGTCTGGGACGACTACTACCTGTCGGCTCCCACCGCGCCAGCCGAGGTCGACACCGCGGCCCTCTCGCAACGCATCCGTGAGGAGTACCAGGACGCTGACTCCGACGACGAGGCGCCGTCGGAGCCCGGGGCTCGCCCGCGGCTGCCGGGCGAGGACGATGACCAGCAACACGTCCTCGCGCAGGTGAAGTCGAAGCTGGAGCAGGCGCGCGCGGACTTCGAGATCTGGAAGCGGGCCCAGGAGAAGAAGAAGGGCTGAATCAGCGCTTGCGCAGCGCGAGCAGTGCCTTGCGCCGCGTGGCCAGCCGATCGAGGGTGAAGAGCATCACCGCCATGGGCACCAGCAGGAGCACGAGGGTCTCCGTGGGCACCTGCTCCGGAGTGGCGGCGATGCTCGCGGGCAGGAGCCCACCCGCGACGACGGCGCCAACCACCCCGGGCGCCGGGTGCGGCACGAACCACTGCATGCTGCCCAGCACGACGAAGAAGAGCCCCAGCGCGGCCTCGACAGGAACAGGGCCCCACTCGGAGCCCTGGCTCGCGCCGAGCAGCGGGGCGAAGAGCATCAGTGCCAGCAGCAGCACGGCCTCCGCGAAGAGGGCCACCGCGACACGGCGAGCGGCCATCCTCACCCGGGGCTCGTGCACGGAGGGCTGAGCCTCGCAGGTGACGCAGAACTCAGTACCGCCGGGCCCGTTCTTCGGAGCGCAGCTGTAACAGGCGTGCGCCGCGCAGCGCGGGCAGGTGCTCACCGAGAGCACCCGCGAGTGCACCTGACAGCGCGGCGCACCGTCCTCCGCCTCGAAGGGAGCCACCTCGGGCACCACCGCCGGAGGAGCCACCGTGGGCGCCACGGGCTTCTGGTCCAGGCCTACCTGCATGAAGCCGGCCGTCACCTGCAGCATGCCGTCGAGCGCCCGCTGACCCTCGAGGTCCCCATTCGCGAGGAGCGCTCGCGCGCTCAGCCCGACCTTGGCGATCCCCACCAGCATGTTGAGGCCATGCCCCGAGTCGGCCTCGCGCTTTTCACCCGGGCCCGCCACGGACCTCAGCTGCAGCGCTCGCGTCAACGTCTCGGCATCCTCTGCCGGTAAGCCCGCCCGCAGCAGCTGCTCATTCACGGTGGACAGCGGCAAGCCCTGAGCCGCCAGGCGCTGCGCGAGCTCCCACGGCGTCTCGGTGGCCGCGCCCGAGGCTGTATCCGGTGATTTGCTGTCCATGTGTCCCCCTGGAGCCCAGAGGATACGATGGATGCGAAGTTTCTGCCCCCTTCGCTTCAGGAGGGGGCTGG
The DNA here is from genome assembly GCA_035296065.1 of Myxococcaceae bacterium. Classification (GTDB taxonomy): domain Bacteria; phylum Myxococcota; class Myxococcia; order Myxococcales; family Myxococcaceae; genus DATHBR01. The sequence continues at coordinate 21,703 of DATHBR010000019.1, forward strand.
AGCGAGCCGCCGAGGAGCCCTTGCACCCGCTAGAGCCAGGTACGCAGGTAGGAGCGTGGCGAGTGAAGTCCTGGAAGGGGCAGGGCGCTTACGGCGCGGTGTACCGGGCGGTGCGCCGGGGCTGGAGGCGCGCGGAGCCGGTGGCGCTCAAGGTGTCGCTCTTGCCGTGGGATGCGCGCTTCGCCCGTGAGGCGGAGGTGCTGTCGAGGCTGAGCCACCCGAGCATTCCGCGCCTGTTGGACCATGGCGAGGTGAGGCCGGCATCCGGAGCCGATTACCCCTTC
>DATHBR010000020.1:0-1564 GCA_035296065.1 Myxococcaceae bacterium
GCCGCCGCCCGTGCCAGCGCCCCGTGGGCAGACGCGGCGGGAGGTGGGCACCGCCTGGAGTGGTTCGCCGGGGCTGTCGCGGCACGTGCAGCCGGTGCTCATCATCCCGTGGAACCAGCCCTCACAACCGCTGTTGCCGCCCGGTCAGGTGAAGGTGGAGCCAAGCCAGGAGGTGCCGCGGAGCAAGCCCTACGAGCGCCACCACATCTTCCCGCAGGCCAAAGACCTCAAGGAGTGGTTTACCGACAAGGGCATCGACATCCATCAGTGGACGCTGGCACTGGAAGTGGAGGAGCACCGTCGCATCCATCGAGGTGCCAATGGGGGCCCGTGGAATGAAGCCTGGCGGCGGTACCAGAAGGCTCATCTCGGCGCGACGAAGCTGGAGATAGAACTTCACGCGGGGCAGCTCCTCTACGAGTTCAAGCTGTATGGCGTGGTGGTACCCTACAGTCAGCAGTTATTGAGGCTGCCGTCGAACCTGCTCGAGCCGGACTGAGTGAGGCTGGATGAAGTTCTACTCGCTAGAGCATGTTTCGGCTCCCCGTTACTCGGGTTCGTACGATGCTGGGCATCAATGGACCCTGCCTGGGGTGCACTGCCCGGTGTGTGATGCCATCTGGTCGTATGGCGTGGATGCCTACCCCAGCGTGGACCTGTCGCAGCTGCCCGAGAAGGACAAGTACGTTTCGAGATTGGAGAAGGACTACGTCGAATTCGAGCGGCTCCGCGAACAGGTGCGGCCGCTGGTTCCCGCAGGCGTTCCCCTGTGGCCAGGGACCCGGTTGGGTCCGCTGAGCGGTACAGCCAGGGGCGAGTTCGGCCCGCTGCTGCTTCAGAACCCATGGGAGCTCTTGATGCGCCGCGAGGCGCTGGAGCCACTGCAAGCCGCGGGAGTGCGAGGGTTGAAGGGCTGCCGCACCGCGATGCGCTTCAGGCAGAAGAACCCGCCGGAGCTGCTGGAACTGGAGCTCTTGCCCCGAGGACTGCTGCACCCGGATTGCCTGCCGCCAGACAGGCCCGCGCCTTGTGCCAAGTGCGGCCGTAGGGGCTGGAAGCTGCCCGATGAGCCGGCCCTGGACGCGGCCTCGTTGCCCGAGGACCTGGACGTGTTCCGGGTCGGGGACTTCCTGTCGGTACTGGTGGGCACCGAGCGCTTCGTCGAGGCGGTGCGGAGGCTGGGCTTCGAGCAGGATGTGCTCTTCCGCGAGCTGCCCGTGCGCTGAGGCAGTCCCAGTTGACTGGGACCAGAGACGCAAGCCGGAGCCTGTCAGCCGTGGCCGCCACACTTGAGGTCATGAGCCAGAGCGCGCGTTTCTGGGCGTGGTTGCTGTTGAGCGGTGTGCTTGTTGGCTGCGCGGCGGCGCCGCACGCGGTGAGGCAGGAGCAAGCCGGGTGCGAGCAGGAGGTCGCCTCGTTCGAGGAGGTGTGCCAGGACCAGAGCAGTCTGCTGGCGGTGTGCGAGCAGGGCCAGTGCGCGGCGTACCGGTGCAGGGAGGTAGCCGAGTACCTGCGGGCGGGGCAGGTGGTGCGCGCGCGCTGGAACCTGCCGCCGCCGCCCGTG
>DATHBR010000021.1:0-139327 GCA_035296065.1 Myxococcaceae bacterium
GAGCGCTACGTCGCGCTCGGGCGTGACGAGGTGGGTGAACCGGTGGTCGGTGGCGCCCGCCCCGAAGGGTTGGCCGAAGGACTCGACCCCGCCGCGTTCTACACGCCCACGATCTTCTCGGGCGTCGACAACAAGGCGAAGATCGCCCAGGAGGAGATCTTCGGCCCGGTGCTCAGCTGCATCCGCTTCCGGGACGAGCACCACGCGCTGGAGATCGCCAACGGCACGCCCTACGGCCTGGCGGCCTCGCTCTGGACGCGCGACGTGGCCAAGGCGCACGCCATGGCACGCAAGGTGAAGAGCGGCGTGGTGTGGATCAACTGCTTCAACGAGTTCGACGATGCGGCGCCATTTGGTGGCTACAAGGAGTCCGGTTGGGGCCGGGACCTTTCGCATCACGCGCTGGAGGGTTACCTCCAGTACAAGGCCGTGTGGACGAAGCTGCCCGCGGGCCTGTGATTTCTCTTACCTCATAAGGACGCGTACCCATGGCAATCCGTCCCAAGGCGAAGGTCATCTCCCATCCGGTCATGGCGCGGCGCGCCCGTGCCAAGGACAAGACCGACAATGTGCGGCAGCTGGTGCGCGAGCCCGGGGGAGTGGACTTCCTGCGCAAGTGGTTCGAGGAGAAGGGCGTCCGCAAGGTGAAGCTGGGCGCGGTGGACATCGACGGGGTGTGGCGAGGCAAGTACATCTCGCTGGACAAGTTCTTCTCCGCGGCCAAGGGCGGCCTGGGCTTCTGTGACGTCGTCTTCGGGTGGGACCTGTCGGACGAGCTGTTGGACAACACCAAGGTGACCGGCTGGCACACCGGCTACCCGGATGCCCACGCGCGCATCGACGTGTCCACCGGGCGAATCATCCCCTGGGAGCCGGACACGGCGGCGTTCCTGCTGGACTTCGTGAACGCGGACGGCACGCCGCTGGAGGCCAGCCCCCGGCAGCTCTTGCAGAAGATCGGCCGGCGCGCCCGGGACATGGGCTACCTGCCCAAGTTCGGCGCCGAGTACGAGTTCTTCATCTTCAAGGAGACGCCGCAGTCGCTGAAGGAGAAGGGCTTTCAGAACCTCACCCCGCTCACCCCGGGCATGTTCGGCTACTCGTGGCTGCGCACCTCGCTCAACTCGTCGCTGGTGCACGCCATCATCGACGGGTGCAACGCGTTCGGGCTGGACATCGAGGGCTTCCACACCGAGACGGGCCCGGGCGTGTTCGAGGCCGCCATCCGGTACGACGACCTGGAGAAGTCCGCGGACAAGGCGGTGCTCTTCAAGACGGTGGTGAAGGAGATCTGCGCGCGCCACGGGCTCACCGCGTGCTTCATGGCGAAGGTGAACGCGAAGCTGCCGGGGTGCTCGGGGCACGTGCACCAGTCGCTGTGGAGCCTCAAGGGCGAGCGCAACACCTTCCATGACGAGGACTCGCCGGATGGCATGAGCCAGACGATGCGGCACTACGTCGGCGGGCAGGTGGCGCTGATGCCGGAGTTCTCGGCGCTCTACTGGCCCACGGTGAACAGCTACAAGCGCAGCGTGGAGAACACGTGGGCGCCCACCACGGCGACGTGGGGCAAGGAGAACCGCACCACCGCCATCCGCGCCATCGGCGACAGCCCCAAGTCCATGCGGCTGGAGTACCGGCAGCTGGGCGCGGACATGAACGCCTATATCGGCATGGCCGCCAGCCTGGCGGCGGGCCTGTGGGGCGTCGAGCACGAGGTGGAGCCCCCGCCGGCGTGCGCGGGCAATGGCTACGAGGCCAGCGCCGCGCCGCTGCCGCGCAACCTCAAGGAAGCGGTGGAGCTGCTGGAGCGCTCCGAGCGCGCACGCGAGCTGTTGGGCGAGGAGTTCGTGGACCATTACGTGCGCACCCGCAAGTGGGAGGTGCGCCAGTACGAGCGCGCCGTCACGAACTGGGAGCTCGAGCGCTACATGGAACTCATCTAACGCAAGGACCGGGATTCACTACGATGCAACCCTTCGATATGCCGAGCGATGTGCGCGTCACCGAGATGGCCTGGCCCACGAAGATCGTCTTCGGGGTGGGGGCGCTCAAGCGTCTGCCGGCGCAGGTGGAGCGGCTGAAGATGAAGCGCCCGCTGGTGGTGACGGACGCGGGCGTGGTGAAGGCGGGGCTGGCGCAGCGCATCTACGACACGCTCAAGGCCGCGGGCGTGGAGTACGCGGTGTTCGATCGCGTGGAGCCCAACCCCACCGAGAAGGACGTCTTCGCCGGCCTGGAGGCCTACCGCCGCCACGACTGTGACGGCATTGTCGCGCTGGGAGGCGGCAGCCCGCTGGACGCGGCCAAGCTGGTGCAGCTGCTCACCACGCACGAGCCGCCGCTGTCGCGCTACGACGACGCCAAGGGGGGCGATCAGTACGTGCGCGACAACCTGCCGCCGCTCATCGCCATTCCCACGACGGCGGGCACGGGCTCGGAGGTGAGCCGCTCGGGCGTGGCGACGCTGGAGGACACGGGCCGCAAGACGGTCATCTTCAGCCCGCACCTGCTGCCCAGGGCGGCCATCTGCGATCCCGAGCTGACGCTGGGGCTGCCGCCGGGGCCCACCGCCGCCACGGGCATGGACGCGTTCACGCACTGCCTGGAGGCGTACCTGTCCAACGGCTTCCACCCGCTGGCGGACGCGGTGGCCATTGACGGCATCATCCGGGTGGGGCGCTCGCTGGTCACCGCGGTGAAGGAGGGCAGCAACGTCATGGCCCGCGCGGACATGATGGTGGCGGCGATGCAGGGCGCCATGGCCTTCCAGAAGGGCCTGGGAGCCTGCCACGCGCTGGCGCACGCGCTGACGCCGATCTCCGGGGTGCACCACGGCCTGGCCAACGCCATCGTGCTGCCGGTGGTGATGGAGTTCAACCGGCCCATGTGCACCGGGCGGCTGGCGCGCGTGGCGGTGGCCATGGGCGAGTTCGTCAACATGCGCGACGACGTGCTCGCGGGCCATGCGATTGACCGGGTGCGCAAGCTCAACGCGGCCGTCGGCATTCCGGCGCGGCTGAGGGACGCGGGCGTGCAGGAGAAGGACCTGGAGAAGATCGCCGCCAAGGCCTTCGAGGACGCCTCGCACCTGAGCAACCCGCGCAAGTGCACCCAGGCGGACCTGCTCGCCATGGCGCGCGAGGCGTTCTAGCCTCGAGGCGGTGGCAACCACGGACGACCTGCTCGCAGCCGCGCTCCAGCTCCCTCCCAGGGAGCGAGCGCGGCTTGCGCATGAGCTGCTACTCAGCCTCGAGTTCCAGTCGCTCCCCGTTCGACCTGATGAAGCCGCCCGAGGCGCCGGAGTAGGGAGGAAATGCCCGAGTGCGCTGGCTGCTGGAACGCCGACTCTCCGGCCACCGATTCGCTCAGCTGCAGTTTACCTACCGGCACTATCGGTCCCGAGGTTTTGGCACGACGGGTGGCCATGCCACCCGGTGACAGCTGCCTTCTTCTGAAGGCAAAGCTGAGTTCACCGGCAGATGAAGACCATCCCCTCGGAGGCCTGCGGACGTGTCCGTTCGAGAACGATGAAGGACTCTCGCCCGCTCTACGTTCGAGTTATCCGGTCCCCGACCTCCTGGTACAATAGGAGTCCAACTCCAGCGGAGCCCAAGGGGGGGACCAGCGATGAACGGGAGAGGGTTTTCGAGCCAGGCCGCCTACGATGCCGAGAAGGAAGACCAGTGGTGGTGGCGGCAGCAGCGCCAACAGGGACTGTCTCGCCGCGACCTGATGCGCTTCTTCGCTGCTGGCGCCGGGGCGGCGGCCATGGGCGTGCTGCCGGACCTGGGCGGGGGGACCGCCCGGGCTCAAGATGCCGCGGCCCCCGCGATCATCAAGCCGGTGCCGCAGCACCTCTTCTACATCCATGGCACCAACGCCGAGACGCGGTTCGAGGCCTTCAAGGACACCGGCTACCTCACCTCGAACGAGCTGTTCTTCGTGCGCAACCACTCCTCGACGCCGGTCATCGACGCGAAGACCTGGCGGCTGCGGATCGAGGGCGACGGCGTCAAGGCCCCCCTGGAGCTGACGTATGACGAGCTGCGCGCGATGCCCTCGCGGACCGAGACCAGGGCGATCGAGTGCGCGGGCAACTTCCGCACCCAGTTCGAGGTGCTGCACGGCAAGCCCGCTCCTGGCACGCCCTGGCGCGGCGGCGCCATTGGCGTGGCGGAGTGGAAGGGCGTGTCCCTGTCGCATGTCCTGGCGCGTGCCGGGCTGAGTCCGAAGGCGGTGGACTTCATGCCCTGGGGCCTGGACTCGAGGCAGGTCCGCCGCTCGCTGCCCATCTCGCTGGGGCTCGAGGACGATACGCTCCTGGTCTACGAGATGAATGGCAAGCCGCTGCCACCGGATCACGGCTACCCGGTGCGCCTGCTCACGCCGGGCTGGGTCGGTATCTGCAACGTGAAGTGGGTGGGGAAGATCGAGGTCTCCACCAGCCCCCTCTACTCAGACTGGAACACGAAGACGTATGTGATGCTTGGCCCGGACTACCCCACCCGGCCTGTCGTCACGACCCAGAACGTGAAGGCCGCGTTCGAGCTGCCCTGGGGCGGCACTCTTGCGCGCGGCCGCCACACGCTCACCGGCCGGGCCTGGTCCGGGCTGGGAAAGATTGCCCGCGTGGAGGTCAGCTTCGACGGCGGCGCCAGGTGGAATCCCGCCAGCCTGGACGCGCGCAACGTGCCCAAGGCCTGGGTGCGGTTCCGCATCCCGTGGGTGGCGACGGCGGGCAACCATCACCTGATGGCACGTGCGACCGACAGCCGGGGCACGGTGCAGCCCCTCTCCATCCCCTTCAACGAGCAGGGCTACCTGTTCGGGGCGATCGTCAAGCACCCGATCTCCGTGCTGTGAGCGGGCGGACTCCTCTCCCAGGACATGATGAAGGCGGCAGTTTCTCCGCCTTCGTGCCAGACTGATCGAAGGGGCGAGCCCCGAGGAGCCCTTGCACCCGCTAGCCCCAGGCACCCGAGTCGGAGCGTGGCAAGTGAAGGCCTGGCAGGGGCAGGGCGGTTACGGTGCCGTCTACCGAGCCGAGCGCGTGGGCTTCAGGCGCTCGGAGCCAGGGGCGCTCAAGGTGTCGCTGCTACGGTGGGGCTGGCGCATGGAGCGCGAGGTGGAGCTGCTGTCGCGGCTGAACCACCCCAGTATTCCGCGCCTGCTGGACCGGGGTGGGCCACAGTCGCCTTCGGGCGACGCGTACCCGTTCTTCGTCATGGAATGGGTGGAGGGCCCGCCGTTGTATGCGTGGGCCGAGCAGCACGCGCCCTCGGCAAAGCAGGTGTGCCGGGTGCTGGCGCAGCTGGCGCGGGCGCTGGAGGCGCTTCATGCCGAGGGAGCGGTGCACCGGGACGTGAAGGGCGACAACGTTCTGGTCCGGCTGTCGGACAGGCGGGCGATGCTCACCGACTTCGGCTCGTGCCACTTTCAGGGGGCGGAGCGGCTGACGTGGCAGTCGCTGCCTCCGGTGACGCTGGCGTATCTCTCGCCGCAAGCGGCGCTGTTCTACCTCCGCGCTCAGCACCATCCGGAGGGCTATTACCCCCCCTCGCCAGCGGATGACTTGTATGCGCTGGGAGTGACAGCCTATCGCCTGGTGATGGGGCAGTACCCCGCGGGCATGGAGGTGCGGCAGGAGGAGCAAGGCACCTGGCGGGTGACGAGTCCGGACGTCAGGCCGCTGCTGGAGAGCAACCCCCGTGTCGAGCCTGTGCTGCGAGAGGTGGTTGTCCGCCTGTTGTCGCAGGCGCCGGAGGCACGAGGTACGGCGGCGCAGGTGGCCCAGGCGCTGGAGGCCCTGGCGGGTGGAGATGAGGACCCCGAGCGCTCCAGGCCCCAGGTGCGTGCACGGACCTCGAAGCCGTGGCTTACCCTGACAACCGTGGGGGCTTGCGCGGTGCTTCTGTGGCCCGCCCAGCCAGCGCACTCACCGCCTGGCTCTACGACAGTGAGTACGCAGCGGGCTTCAGACTCACAGACGCCAGACGCGGGCACGGCAGCCGTAGGGGACACCGCGCCCACCGAACCGCAGGCGCCCCCTTCGCCTTCCACGGAGAAGAAGCCCCTTGTCCAGGAGCCTCTTCCCGAGCCGCGCCCAGGGCAGGCCCGGCCCGATAAGCGAGGTCAGTGTCCGGGTCGCAAGCAGGTGCCCATCAACGGCGGCTGTTGGGTCGATGTGAGCTCCTTGATGGACACCCAGGCCTGCACGGAGAGCAGTTACGTGCTCTTCAAGGGCAAGTGCTTTGTCCCTGCTCCCGCGCCTCCCAAGAAGCCACAGCCCACCTCGAGCCCACCGGAGGCGCGTTGAGTGAGCCCTTCTCCTTACACTAGGGAGGCAGCAGGTGCTTCGTCGGCCCGGGGTGCAGCGGCAACTCGACGATGAACGTCGCGCCGCGGCCCGGCTCGCTCCGGACCTGGATGGTGCCGCCGAGCGACTCCACGATCGTCCGCGAGATGTACAGCCCGAGCCCGAGGCCGCCGTAGTTCCGCTCGGACACCGCGCGCTCGAAGCGCTCGAAGATCCGCGAGAGGTGCTCCGGCGCCACGCCGATGCCCTGGTCCACGACGGTGAGGCGCGCGAGCTCTCCCTCGCGCTCGAGCGTCACCGAGATCGGCTTGCCGGCCCCATACTTGATCGCGTTGTCGACGAGGTTGGTGAACACCTGCTCGACACGCAGCTTCGCCGACAGCGCGCTCAGGGAGGGCGGCGCGTGCAGCTCCAGCGATGAGCCCGCGCGCTGCGCCTCCGGCTCGAAGCGCGTCACCACGTCCCGAGCGAGCGCCGCCAGATCCGTTGGCTCCAACTCCATCCGGAACCTCCCGGAGGAGATCCGCGACACGTCGAGCAGATCGTTGACCAGCGCCGCGAGCCTGTCGATCTGCCGCTTCGCGCCTTCGGTGTACGAGCGCACCTGTTGCACGAAAGCGGAGTCAGCCTGTTTGTCGAGCACGCGTGCGAGCCCCTGGAGGCGGAGCGCCATCGGCGTGAGCGGCGTCTTGAGCTCGTGGCTCGCGACCGAGAGAAAGATGTCGCGCGCCTCGACGGCCTCCTTGAGCGCGGTGGCCTGGCGGCGCTGCTCATCCACGTTGGCGTTGGTGCCGAACCAGCGGACGATCTCTCCGTGCGTGTCGCGCAACGGCTGCATGCGCGTGAGGAACCAGCGGAAGACGCCGTCCGCGCCCCGCATCGGGAACACCATCTCGAACGGCTCGCCCGTTTCGAGGGAGTGCTTCAGGCGCCGCATCACCTCCGGGAGCGTCTCGGGCGCGTGCACCTTCTGCCAGCCCCAGCCCCGGACCTCCTCGAAGGTAGTGCCGGTGTACTCGTACCAGCGGCGGTTGAAGTAATCGATGCTGCCGTCGGGCTGCGCGCTCCAGGCGAGCTCGGGCAGGTTCTCCACCAGCGCCCGGAACAGCTCCTCCTTCTGCGCCTCCGCCTCGCGGCGCGCAGTCACGTCGCTGGCGACGCCAAACCACTCCACGAGCTGGCCGTCGTCTCCGAAGATCGGCACCGCGCGGGAGTACGCCCAGCCCAGCGAGCCATCCGCGCGGAGGACGGGGTGCTCGAGCTCGAAGAGGTTGCGCGTCCTGATCGCCTCCTTGACAGCGGCGGTGACGCGCGGCTGGTCCTCGGAATCAATGTACTGCCGCAGCCAGTTCGAGGTGGGCGCCGACGTGTCCGCCAGAAAGCCCTTCCCATCCAGCTGATGCATCTGCGTCCAGTCCGCGCTCATCCGGTAGAGCGAGTACGAGCCGGCGGTGGCGAGCGCACGGAACCGGAGTTCAATCTGCCGCCGCTGCGCCTCGGCACGCGCGCGTTCGACGGTCGCCCACGTGCGGTCCGCGACCTCCTCGACGAGGCTGACGTCGTCCTCGCTCCACCTCCGCGCCTCGGAGTGATGGAGGAACAGCAGCGCGACCAGCCGGCCCGCCTTCAGCAACGGAATCGTGAGCACCGCTCGCGTCTCGATGGCGGCGAACGACGAAGCCCGGCTGCCCACGCGTGGATCCGTCTCGACGTCCTCGACGGAGACCGTCCTGCCTTGCGCGAGCTCGCGGATGAGCGCCGGACTGAAGTCGCCGAGCCGCAGCCGCCTGGTGAGGCTGGGGAGGCGTCCTCCCGTCCAATCCCGCTCGATGGTCACGAAGTCCTGGCGCTCGTCGACCTCGCCGTAGCCCACCCGGTCCACGCCCAGCGCGCGCCCGAGCGCCTGCGCGGCGGCGGCCATCACCCCGGTGGGATCCTCCAGCTCGTGGATCGTCTCCTCGAAGGAGAGCCGGAAGGCCTGACGCGCCTGGGAGCGCACCTGCGCGGTGGTCTCGGCGACGGCGCAGAACATCCCCGCGACGGCGCCGGTCTCGTCGCGCACCGGCGAGTACGAGAAGGTAAACCAGGCCTGCTCCGCGAAGCCGCGGCCGCGGTTGAGCACCAGCGGCAGGTTCTCGCGGTAGGTCGCCTCTCCGCGCATGGCGGAGGTGATCAGCGGTTGGATGTCCGGCCAGATCTCCCGCCAGATGTCGTGGAAGCGCGCGCCGAGGGCCCCCGGGTGCTTGGCGCCCAGGATCTCCGCGTACGCGTCGTTGTAGAGAAACCCGAGCTCCGGGCCCCACGCGACGAACATCGGAAACTTCGACGTCAGCAGCAGACCGACCACCGAGCGGAGCGGCTGCGGCCAGCTTGAAGGGGGCCCCAGGGGGGAGCGCGTCCAGTCGTGCGTGCGCATCAACGCACCGACTTCGCCCCCGCCCTGGAGGAAGAAGTGAGCCTGTTCACTGGAGGTGTTTTCGCCGCCGCTCACTGCCGGGTCCCGGGTCCGCTCGGATCGTAGAGCCGAACCCAGCGGCCGCCCAACCTTTCCAGCCGCCAGCACGGCTCTAGTGTCTGGGGCAGCACTTCCCGCGTGAGGGTCACGCCTACCCGTTTAAAGGTTGGCGCAGTACGTCACACCCGAATACGTGTCATTCGGGACGATATCGTTGCCATCGTTCCTCGAGAGACTCGTCACCGTGAGGGTGTTACCACTCTGCGTGATCGTCGCTCCGCCCCAGGAGCCATAAACGGTTCCTGCAATCTGCAACGACACGGTCCAGTCATATGCGGTGACAGGACCCGCGTTCGCCACCGTGATCCTGGCGCAGTAGCCGTTGTTCCAGGTGCTCGTATGCGCATAGCTGGCCGTCAGCTGCGGCGACGGGATCGCCGCCGCGGTCGCGTTCGGGTCGATGAAGGCTTTCTTCACCTCCACCATCATCGGGTTGTTCAGGCGGTTGGTGGTGCCAAAGTTGACCAGCCAGACAATCGTGCCGGCCACACCCTCGCCCGTCGCCGTCGAGTGGGCCCACGTACCCTTCGCCGCGATGCTGCTCGGGTCCTCATAGCTCACATAGCCGCTGGTGGTGCTGGTGCGGTCCGTCGGGGTGTAGCCGCTGGAGCCGTAGGTGCGGTAACCCATCTTCGCGGTGTTGTCCCAGACGTAAGTGCCGGTATTCAGGTAGCCATGCTTATTGAGCATGGCCCAGTTCCAAAGCTCGTCGTAATGCGAGAACACGTTGGTGTAGCCGGCGGTCGCCTGGCCAGGCTGGGTGAGCGGCGGCGCATAGCTCATGCCGTAGAGACCGATGCCCATGCCGATCTTCGAGCGGGAGATACCCGCGTCCACGTACTTCTGGACCGTGCTCTTGATGGAGTACGGCCGCGTATAGGAGTGGCCATCGATCGGAGCGAAATAGGTGCTATCCAGATCAGTGCCGTACCAGCCCATGCCGTAGCTCATCACGTTGAACTGGTCGACAAGGCCGGCGACCGTCACATGATGCGAGGTGGCATTCTGGTAATTCGTGTTCAGGATCGAGGCCGGGAAGGTGATGATGATGCCGCCCTTGGCGGTGAACTCCGGAGTGTTGTTGGCCGCGGTTCGCAAGTCGCTCAGCAGATTCTCGAGCCGCGTCCAATTGGTGGTGTCGGACAGCGAGATGCTTTCCCAGTTCACATCAATGCCGTCGTATCCGCGCGCGACCATGTAATTGACCAGGTTCTGCACGAACTGCGCACGCACGGTCGCATTGGCGGTGGACGCCTCGAAGCCCGCGTTCGCCCCCTCGCCGCCGAGCATGATGAGCGCTTTCTTGCCAGCAGCGTGCGCCTTGTCGATCAGGTACTGCTCGACCGTGCGCGCCGGGGTGTCCTTCTTGCCCGGCCCCTTCGTCGAGTCATACCAATCATGACCCGATTCCTGCACGACCGTACCCGCTGCCGTGCCAGTCCCCGGCATCACGCGCGCGAACACGAAGTGCGTCATCGTGCTCATGTCCACATAGTCGGGAGCCTGATAGTCGAACTTGTTCCAGTGCCAGCCAGCGTAATAGCCGGTGACCCACTTGTCCGTGGCGTACGCCGGCGAATAGGGCAGCAGCGCGGCGACCGCCAGCACGGAGGCGGTGAATGTCTTGATGGAAAATTTCATGTATGGATTCCCAGGGTTGATTGAAAAGAATTTACGGCAGGCGAACCTTATCGAAGCAACACCATGAAAATTTAATCAAATTGTCTAATGCAGGATAAAAGGGAATGAGAACAAGGAAAGACGCGATGACGGTTCGAGAAACACTCTCCGCGGCCCTGGCCGCCGCGGTGGCGGGGCTGGCCAAGGCTCATGGCTTCCGCAAGAAGGCTCTGGCCTTCCGGCGCACGCATGGACAGACGACGCAGGCCATCAGCTTCCAGCTGTCAGGGGGGAACGCCTCCCGGGAAGGCGCTTTCTACGTCAACATCGGGATCTCATTCGACGCGGTGGCGGCCCTGGGCGGTAGCACGACGGGGCAGCAGGTGATCGCGGGCGAGGCCATGCAGTTCGCCGCCCAGCTCGATGAGCTGGCTCCGGGAGCTCCAGCGGTGTGGGAGATCACCGAGCAGACGGACCCGCGGGAACTGGGCGCACGACTTGGAAGAGCGCTCGCGCCCGTGCTCGAGAGGCTGGATTCGATTGATTCTCCCGCCAGCATGCTGCGGCAGTTCCCTCTGGACCAGGGGGCTCAACGGGTCCTGCGCGCGCAGTTCCACTACGTCGCCGGAGACTTTGGCGCGGCGCTCGCCGAACTGAGGCAAGTGGCCGCCGAGTTCGCGGACCGGCGGGGGATGTCAGTCGAGGATCTCATCGCGAGGCATGGCCTGAAAGAGCTCACCCGCCTCGTCTGAGGCCCGGCGTCAATCCAGGAGTCCCGAGTGATTTCAGGGTTTTATTGACTGTTAGCAATTTCTCAATTTTTAGCTTATCCGGAAAAAGATGGCTTGACGGTAAATCCAGGGCTCCTCAATATGGGGCAGGCAATCGAGCACGCACACCCCCGGAGCTTCCATGCACCTCAAGCTGAAGACCTTTTCCGTCCTTTTCGCGCTGAGCTTCCTCGCGGCCTGCGGCACCACGCAGGAAGAGGAGACCCAGGAGCTTTCCCAGCGAGCGAACGAGATGAAGACGGCCGCCCGTGGAACGGATAATGGCACCAGCTTGTCCGCCACCGCCGCGGTGACGGCGAACACCTGCACCAGCGAGGAGGAGGCGCAGGTAGACCTGGGTGGCGTGGTGACGACCACCGGCTCGGTGGACTCGGTCATCATCACCGCGGCCGTGGATGGAGGCGCGCCCGTGCAGATGGGCCTCATCCGGCCGCAGGACTTCGCGCACGATGGCCGCATCAAGACGGCCAGCTACGCGCTGTCGCTGAGTCTGCCCAACGGCGAGCACACCGTGCAGGTGTGCTTCACGCAGAGCGGCTCGCAGGGCCGCGAGCCCAAGGCGACGTGCGCCGCGCCCGTCACCGTCGTCGTCGACTGCGCGCCGGACAATGTCTGCGAGGGCACCGAGCCGTTCGGCAACCTGGTGGGCAACCCCAACCTGTGCAACGGCAATGGCCCTCCGCACATCCCGGTGCACGTGCGTGGCGACTTCGGCGAGTCTCCCTCGCTCACCATCTCGGGCCCGGGCGGCTTCAGCCACTCGGCGGTGATGAACCACGCGGGTGAGAGCTGCAACTATCACTACAACTGGAACACGTCCCCCCACGGCGGCGCGGGTACCTACACGTTCACCGTGACGGGCAACGGCCAGACGCTCAGCTTCACCGCCGCGCTGCGCTGCCAGACGCGCATCGCGGAGACCGAGGGCGAGGAGTTCTAAGAAGGGTGTAGTAACGGCGAGAGGCGGCCGGGGCGAACCCCCGAGCCGCCTCTGTGTCGAGCCTTATGCCGCTCGGGACGCGAACCGGTGCCGGTACTCCGCCGGTGTCACCCCGAGCGCCCGCTTGAACACGCGGTGCATCGTCTCCAGCGTGCCAAAGCCCACCTCGGTGGCGATCTCCTTGATCGTCTGGCCAGTGGACTCGAGCGCGGCACGCGCCGCCTCCACCCGCAGCCGCTCGATGTACTTCGCGGGCGTCACGCCCACCTGAGCGCGGAACGCCCGGGCGAAGTTCCGCGGGCTCATCGCCGCCCGGTGCGCCAGCGCCTCGACGGAGAGGTCCTCCGCGAGGTGCTCGGGCAGCCACTCCTGCACTTCGCGCACTGGCTCGCGTGTGGCCCACTGCGACGAGAGCGGCACGCTGAACTGGCTCTGCCCTCCCGGGCGGTGCAGGTACATCACCAACCACCGCGCCACGGTGCGCGCCAGCTCCCGGCCCAGGTCCTCTTCCAGCAGCGCCAGGGCCAGGTCCATCCCGCTGGTGACTCCCGCCGAGGTCCACACCCGGCCTTCGCGGACGAAGATGCGGTCGGCGACCACCTCGCAGCGCGGATGCTGGCGCCGCAGCTCCTCGCTGGCCACCCAGTGTGTCGTGGCGCGCTTGCCGTCCAGCAGCCCCGCGCGAGCCAGCAGGAAGCTGCCGGTGCAGACCGAGGCCACGCGGCGGCTGCCCGCCGCCAGCCGGCGCAGGTGGGGCGTCAGCTCGGGCAGGGCCTCGGCTGGCATGGTGACGAGGCCTCCGGGGACCACCAGCGTGTCCACGGGCTCTCGCACGCTGTCGAGCCCCACGGTGGCGTGCAGCAGCAGGCCTCCCTGCGTCTGGACCGGGCCGGGTTGCAGGGCCGCCAGCTCGACGCGGTAGCCCGCCTGTCCCGGCTTCATCAGCGCCGAGGCCGTGGTGAACACCGAGGCGGGGCCCGACACGTCCAGCAGCTCCACGCCGGGGAAGGCCACGATCAGCACTCGCCGCTCCTGGCGGCGCTGGCTCAGTCTTCGCGGCTTTGGGCTCATGGTGAGCCCAGGCGTAGCCCAGGTTGGCGGAAATCGTCAAATCAATGGCAGTCCTGCCAACCCGCTCCGGGCGTAGGGTGGCTTCAACACTTCACCCCAGCCGAGGACACGCCATGGACATCGCCTTCCTGCTCTACGAGAACATGACCTCTCTGGACCTCATTGGTCCCTACCAGGTCTTCACCCTGGTGCCCGGGGCGCGCATCCACCTGGTGGCCACCGAGGTGGGGCCGGTGCGCACGGACACGGGCCTCCGGATGCACGCCGAGCGCCGGCTGGAAGAGGTGAGCCGCGCCGACATCATCGTCGTGCCGGGCAGCCCGGACCCGTCGAAGACCCTGGGGGATGAGCGGGTGCTCGCGTGGCTGCGCAACCTGGACGCGGGCTCGAAGTGGACCACGTCGGTGTGCACCGGCTCCCTCATCCTGGGCGCGGCGGGGCTGCTCCAGGGCAAGCGCGCCACCACGCACTGGATGATGACGGACATGCTCAGGAACTTTGGCGCCACGCCGGTGGCCGAGCGCGTCGTCTTCGACGGCAAGCTGGTGGCCGCCGCGGGCGTGTCCGCGGGCATCGACATGGCGCTGTCCCTGGTGGCCCGCGAGTTCGGCGACCTGCTGTCGCAGACGATTCAGCTGGGCATCGAGTACGACCCGGCGCCGCCGTTCTCGACGGGCTCGCTGCGCAGCGCTCCTCCGGAGGTGATCGAGGCCACCAGGAAGCTGCTGCAGCAGGCGCTGTTGAGCTGAGCCCTCCGCGGGGCCCAGACGCGAAACGGCCAGGCGGCGGAAGCCCGCGCACCTGGCCGTTTCACTGCTCAGACACCGTTACTGGATGACGATGCAGCACCCGGTGATGCAGTAGGCGTTCGACGGGCACTGCGGATCCGTGGGCAGACCGCAGGCCTGCTCACCACCCGGGCACCGGACGATCGTGCCGCCGTCGGGCAGCGTCGGCGGCGCGCCGCCATCAGTGGGCGCCGACGGGGTGCACTCGGGCGGCAGCTCCGTCTTGCCGAGGCACAGCTGGCAGGTGCCGCAGCCCTTGAAGCAGGTCGGGTTGGGCGTGCACGAGCGGCAGGCCGTGGTGTTGCCCGCGTTGGCCAGCGTGCAGGGCGGAGCGCTGATGCCCGCGGCCTGGTTGGCCGCCTCGGAGCCCAGGAAGATGTCACGCGTGCCGCCACCGGGCAGCGTCACCGAGCAGCATCCGAAGCAGTCGCAGCCGTTGGGCGTCAGAGGACCGCACACGCTGCCGCAGGTGGCCGGCTGAGGCCCGGAGCAGTTGGCGCTGCCCGGAGCCGGCGGGTTGCACGTCGGATCCGGCACCTTGGGATCGCAGCGCAAGTCATAGGTGCAGCCGTCGTTGCCGCGGCCGGTGTCCGAGTCGTAGTAGCACTCGATGGAGCCGCAGTTGCCGTGGCCGCCGCCCGGGATGCCCAGGGCGAAGGTGTTCTCGGCGTTGTGGCAGGGCCCCAGGCAGTCCGGATCCTGCGAGTCGATCTTCCCGTCGCCGTCGTTGTCCAGGCAGTCGCCGCACTGGTACTGCTTGCCCGCGCACGTCGCCGGCCTGCAGACGTTGGTGCCGCCGTCCGTGGTGCCGCCGCCGCCGCCGTCGGTAGTGCCGCCACCGCCGCCGCCGCCGTCAGTGCCGCCACCGCCACCGCCGCCGTCAGTGCCGCCACCGCCGCCGCCGCCGTCAGGGCCGTCACCGCCACCGCCGCCGTCGAACGTGGGCTTGGGATCCGGATCCTCGGTGCCTCCGCAATCGCATGCGCCCGCGGTGACACCCATTGCCAGGAGCATCGCTCCCAGCCAGAAAGCTCGAAGTTTCATGATTCCGCCAACCTCTTACTGCGTGTGTGCGGGCCATGATCGAGCCCTCCTCGCTCCAAGTCCACGAGGAAGAGGGTGTTCCGGGGTGGGAGCGCCGCTGAAAAGTCCGGCTCTCAGCAGCGGCTCACCCAGTGCGTTGGGCTGTCCACTCAGGTTCCGGCGTCGGTTGCGGGCACTCCCGCATCCATGCCTTCGGGCATGGCGCCGGTCATGTCCTCGGTGGCGCCGCCCTCGCCCGGCGCGCTGCCGGCTTCGCCGCCGGCCAGCTCTCCGCCCGCGCCGATGACGCCGCCGGTGACAGGGGCGCCGCCCTCCTCGGGGATGAACTCAAGGCTCTCCACCGAGGCCTGGCCCGGCAGCCGGAAGTCGAAGCCGGTGACGCGCGGCCTATCTCTCAGCTCATACAGCTGCTGCGCCACCGAGCCCGCCTGGATGCGCTGGTCCGAGAAGATGATGTACACCTTCACCTTCCCCTCTTGAGTGGGCACCCGGAAGCTCGTGTTCGCGATGGGCTTGCCCGAGTCGCATTTGATGGAGCGGTTCTCGCGCGTCATCGTGAGCTGCCGGATGATCCCCTTCTCCGACACCGTGAAGAGCAGGCAGTAGGGGAACTGCCCTTCGTTGGGGACGACCTCCATCGTGGCGCCGCTGACCTTGCGGATCTGCGCGCGCGCCGGGGGCGCCCCCTTGTCGTTCTGAGTACAGCCTGCTGCCACTACCATCACCGCCACGGCCCATGCCCACCGCTTCATAAGTCCCTCCCTGAGGCGTGGAACATCTCACTCCCCGCAAATCCTACCCTGGACGTTGCACGCGAGGGCACGGGGTTCGTCCGTTAGAGAACGCTCGGAGCAAGTTCAACGGGGTGCAACAAGTGTCGCGTGGCTGATGACGCGGGGCGGCTACATGAAGAAGCCCACCCCCACGTGAGGCAGCAGGGTCCACCGCTCGGCGCGCACGACGGTGAGGCCCGCGGTGACGAACACGCCGCTGGTGTAGCCGGTGGCGGCCTCGAAAGAGGTGCCCACGGTGCCCGAGGGAGACACGCGGCGCTGGACCTCGGGTGAGTCCGAGAGGGCGGCGCCGCCGGAGAGTTCGAGGAAGAGGCGGCTGTCCTTCGAGGCCCGCACGGCCAGGCGCAGCAGCCCTTCGCCCGCGCCGATGAAGGGCTGGCCTTCGCCGAGCACGTCCGCCATGGCCAGCGCCTGGATGCCCAGCTCCAGCCTGGGCAGCAGCACCAGGGAGAGGCCCGCTTTGCCTCCAATGCCTGGCCCGATGCGCTCCGAGGTGATGACGCCTCCACCGACGATGCCCAGGCGGAACTTCACGCAGGGGCCCTCGCCGCGGCGGCAGACGGGATCCAGCTCCTCGGGGTTGGCGCGGCCGCGGCGCTGGGCGGAGGCGGACAGGGGCAGCAGGAGCAGCGCCAGCAGGAGCCAGCACCGCGGCGGGAGAATCACCAGGTGTGATCGCGACATGCGCGGAGCATGGCATACGCAGTGCCGCCGGGCCCCGCTGAGGGCCTTCGGGCCCACGGCTCACGGGCGCTGATAGACGATGATGTGCGGCGTCTCGTCCACGTAGAGCCCGGTGACCGGCGTGCTCGTGCCGAACGCCTGCCAGATGTTCATCTCGTGCTCGCGGAACTCCTGGTGATACTGGTACGCGGCGATGTCCGCCTCGGCCGGGCTCCATACCGGCTGAATGTCCCGCCGCAGCAGGCCGTTCTGCTGGTAGTGCATGAACGAGTGGCCCGTCACCTCGTGCAGGTACAGGCGCGCCGCGGGCCTGGCGTGCTGGTTGATCCACGGCAGCACGCCCGTCACGTGGCTGGACCAGAACTGGCGCTGCATCCCGAGCGAGGCCGCGCCGGGCAGCCCTCCCGCCAATTCCGAGTAGAAGCCCGTGCCGTACGGAAACACGCGCGCCAGGCCCAAAAGCGCTGGCGCCATCAGCAGCGCGAACACCGGCACGGCCACCCCCGCGAAGGGCAGGGTGGGGCGGTGCACCCGCAGGCGCTCCACCAGCGCCTGGCAGCCCCGCGTCACCGCCACTCCCGCGAGGATGCCCAGGAAGGGCATGGACGGCAGCCAGTGCTTCACGCCGCCGAAGTGAGGCACCTGCGGGTGGCTGATGATGATGATCGACGCGACGGCGTTGACCGCCACCAGCGCCTCCGTCGGGGACGGGAGGCTCACCCACGCCCGGGTCCGCTTCGGCAGGCTCAGCAGCGTGCGCCCCAGCACCGCGAGCCAGCCCGTCACCATCGGCACGAAGAGGCTGGTGGGCACCGTGAGCGCCGTCTTCACCACCACGTAGGACAGGGGGAAGGGCGGGGCTCGCAGAATGTCGCCCAGGTAGAACCACGCGTAGTGCTCGTGCCGCGCGTGGAAGGCCAGGTACCACGCCGTGCGCTCCACCGGGTGGTGCCACAGGTAGGGCCAGTGCAGGTAGAAGATGACGGGCCCGAACACCGCCATCGTCACGATGGGGATCAGCGCTCGCGCCGTGGACGGGCTCGCCTGGTTCACCGCTCGCAGCAGGAAGAAGGAGACCACCGCCAGCCCCACGAACAGCAGCGTGTGAGGGCTCAGCAGGAAGAACTTCCGCTGAAAGCCAACGGGCCCCAGCGCCAGGACGATGAGCCCGTAGAAGACCGCCACCGCCACGAAGACGGTGCCCAGGCGCCAGGCTCCCGCGCGCGCCTCCGGGTTGCCCGAGCTTTCGTGCCACGCGCGCCAGATGGCGAACGGTGTGAGCACGAAGGGCATGAAGAGCGCGTTGTGCTTGGTGGCCAGCGCCAGCCCGAACGCCAGCCCGCACCACAGGCCCCACCCCTTGCTCTCCAGGGCCCGCCAGAAGGTGTAGACGGCCAGCAGCCACATTGCCGCCACCGGCATGTCGAACGCCGCCAGCTCCGCGTTGAAGTAGTGGCGCGGCACCAGCATGAAGGAGATCGCCGCGAACAGGCCCACCGCGCGCCCGTACACGGCGCTGCCCAGCAGGAACGTGAGCATGGGCACCAGCGCCGCCATCACCAGTGCCGGCAGCCGCAGCGCCGTGGCCGGGCGCAGCCACTCCAGCCCCTTGTGGAAGAGCAGGTGCGACAGCCCGAAGAGCTGCTTCATCAGCACCGGGTGCTCGTGGTTCACGTCGTACGCGGCCACGATGGCGGCGTCCTCGAGCGCCGTCCCCGGCTCCTGGAAGACCAGCCGGATCCAGTTCGCGTAGCTCTCCGCCGCCGCGAAGTAGATGCCCTCGTCGCGCACGAAGCCCACCGCCGGCTCGGTGAGCAGCAGCGCCACGAAGGCCGCCACGCCCAGGCCCAGGGCGATGAGCAGCTCGGCGCGTGTGGCGGGCCGCCCGCGCATCAGGCTCCCTCTCCCGCCGCTCCGAGCGCGAACACGTCCAGGCACACGTGGCGCAGCTCGGCGTTGCCCACCTGCGTCCAGACCTTCACCGTGCGCGGCGCTCCTGGCGGCAGCTCGCGCTCCGCCTTCTGCCACCCCGGCAGCCCCTGCGGCAGCGCCACGTCCAGCAGCCGCTCTCCGGTGCGCGCGTCATCCACGCCCATGCGCACCGTGTCCAGGTGCGGGCGGCCATAGGGGTACTCGAAGATGATGCCGCCCTCGAGCCGCAGCCCCGTGCCGCCAGGCACCCCCTCGAACTCCGCCACCAGGCGCTCGGCGCCGCCCGGCGGGTGCATCCACAGGCAGCGGCGCGGCTCGTAGAAGCTCTCGTGCCACTCGGGCGCCACGTAGAGGTGCGGTGGCCCCGGGCAGCGGTGCGCCCGCCCGTCGAAGGGGCAGGGGCGTTGCAGGCCCTCGGGGGACTCCAGGTAGACGCGGGCGCGCGAGATGGCCTGCGTGGCCATGAAGCGATGCGGCCGATGCAGCCCGTTGCGGTAGAGCGTGAGCGTTAGCGGCCCCGCCTCGAACGGAGCGCCCACCGCCGTGCGGCCGGGCAGGAAGGCCTGGAGGAAGTCCGCCTCGCCCGCCCGGGGCAGCTTCGGCTGGCCCAGCACCCAGATGCGCGGATGGGCGCTCAGGTCGTCCCGGTCCGAGCCGAAGTAGCCGTACACGGGCACCTGGGGCGGCACGTGCAGCCGCGCCCGCTCCGCCCACCAGGGAAACAGCAGCACCGCGTCTCCGGGCCTCAGCTCCGCCTGGAGCCGCGCCTTCACCGCGCCGTAGTCCGCCTCCGTGGGAAGGCGCCCCGGCAGGTGCGCGTAGAACAGCACGCACAGCAGCGCGACGACGAGCAGCACGCTCAGCTCCACCAGGCGCAGCGCGCCCGGCAGCGGATGGGAGGAGCTTTGAGGAGGCTTGCTCAGGACTTCGACAGGCGGATCTTCTGCTCGCTCTTGTCACGGCAGAACGTGCAGAAGATCGCCTCGCCTCCCCCGAAAGACGGTGTCCAGGGCGGGTACATCGAGCAGCGCGGATCCAGGCAGTGGTGCAGCTCCCACAGGTGCCCCAGCTGGTGCAGCGCATGGCGCGCCACCGGCTTGAAGCCCACCTCCAGGTCCTTGTAGCCGTGGCTGCTGATGATGGCCTTGTCCTTGCCGAACCTCGCGAAGCCCTGCGTCGGCGCCGCCCCGCTGGGCAGCTGCCGCTCCTTGAGCTTGCGCGACGTCAGGTAGAGCACCTTGTCGTCCTTGTAGGCCCGCACGCCCTTGACCTGATCAATCACCTTCTCCGCGTCCAGCGGATCGGACAGGCCCGCGGGCAGCTCGGCGTTGCCCGAGTGCTCGCTGCCCACGCCGAACGCGGTGTAGAGCGTCCGGCTGAACTTGGCCAGCTGCTTGTCATCGTAGTCGTCCAGCGTCACCACGCGAATCACGGGGCTTCACCTCGGCGGTGGGGCCCTCGGTCGGCGCACTTGGCTGCCGCGGGCCCCGGGAGTGGCTCTGTTACTCGGACTCACCCTCGGGCTTCTTCTTCGGCGGACGGCCGCGCTTCTTCGGCGCCGCTGGCGCCGCGGCCTCACCCTCGGGCTTGGGCTTGGGCGGACGGCCCCGCTTCTTCGGTACCGCGGCCGCGGCCTCACCCTCGGGCTTGGGCTTGGGCGGACGGCCCCGCTTGCGCTTGGGCGCCTCGCCCTCCGCCGCGTCCCCGCTAGCCGGCGCGTCTTCCTTGGCGACCTTCTTGCGCGCCTTGGGCTCGTCCTCGTCCCCGCCCTCCTCCTCGGCGCCCTCCTCACCCGAGGCCTCCTCCTCCTCGGGCGGCGCGGGCTCCTCGTCCGGCGGCAGGTCGTCCCCCTCCAGGCCCAGCAGGTCCGCGTCCAGGCCCAGATCGTCGTCCTCGCCGCGCTGCTTGAACTCCTCGGCGGTGCGCTTGGGCCGCTCGCGGCCGGGCGGGAAGAGGACCAGATCGATCGAGTCCTCGGCGTTCACCTCGGGGATGTTCAGCGCCGCGGACACCTCGGTCACCAGCAGGTGGCGCGCGTTGTCGTACAGCTCACGCTCCTTGGTGGGCAGTGGCCGCAACTCGCTGAGCACCTGCAGGCCTTTGACGACTTCGGCCAGGCCCAGGATTCCGCCTTGCGTCATCCGGTCCAGGTTGGTGCGCGCGCGCTGCTTCCAGTCCAGGTCGGCCTTGTCACTGTCCGAGCGCAGGAAGGAGTAGATCTGCGTCACCTCCTCGGCGCTGGCCACCTTGCGCACGCCAATGGCGGCGACCTTGGCCTGAGGCACCATCACCACCGCGCCATCCTCCTCGCGGCGCATGGTGACGAAGGTCAGCTTCTGGCCGGCTACCTCTTTCACTTCAATGGCCGAGACGAGGCAGACCCCCTGATTGGGGTAGACCACCCGGTCGCCAACCGCGAGCTGGAGTCCTTCTGACATGGCCCCCTCGTGGGCGAGAGCAACGAGCGCGAGCGGTCGTAGCACCGAGCCGCGCCGGATCCAATGAGTTTACCGGCCAAGTGCCGCCGTGCGTGCATCCGCGGGCGGGGCCAGCACCAAGGTATGCATCACCTCGCGCAGCCGCGCATCCACGTGGGCCTGCACTTCCGCGTCGCTGGGCCCTTTGTCCGGCTGGGCCGCCACCTTCGAGGACAGCCCCACCGTCACCAGCCCACCGAGCACCAAGAGCGTCAGCCACGTCTTCATTCCAGAGCCTCCTGTCGCGCCGGGCGGCGCGGACCGATGGAGACAGGGTAGGGAACGTGTGGCGTTGAGCAATTTTTCGGCTACAGGATGCTCCACGGCGCTACAGGTGGCCACATGGGGCCCGGGGCTCAGCAGCCCTCGGGGCGCGGGCCGGCCACGGCGGACACCTCGACTGAGAGGGTGCCCACGTTGTCCTCCAGGTCATCGTCCGGGAAGGTGAAGCGCAGCCAGCTCATGCCGGTGAAGCGGGTGGGCCTGCCCGTCTGCGCCACCCGGGCGGGCCCGGCGCGCCAGGACTCGCCGGGGTACGCGCTGCACCCCTTGTCCTGAAGGACGAGCACCCGGCCCACGGCCTCGCCCTGTACGCCCCGGGTATGGGCGGGGCGGGCGGTGTCGCGAACCGTTACCTCGTAAACGGTTGAGGGGCTCAGCCCGTTCACGGTGAAGCCCTGCTCCCCGCTGGGGGTGAGCGCGTGCTGGCGCGCGTCCACCATCACCGTGGCGCCCGCGTCGCTCTTCGTCTCGCGCACGTGCACCTTGAGGCTGCCCGAGTTGTCCTGGGCCGAGGTGTCCGGGACGAACAGGTAGAGGGCAAAAGCGTTGCGCACCCGAAGCTCGCGCGGCCCCACCAGGCCGAAGGACTCGCGCGCCGGCAGCGCCGTGCCGCCCTCCACATAGTAGGCCACCGTGTCGATGGAGGCTCCCGGGGTGGGGCCATGGGCCAGCGTGCCTTCGGTGATCAGCGAGTAGGTGCGGGAGGGATCCAGGCGCAGCCGGGCCGCGGAGGAGGCGGGCACGCGGAAGGCGTGCTGGGCGGCGCGCACCTCGAAGGTGGGCAGGGGGAAGGTGCCCTCGTTGGGCACGCGCGTGCCCGGAGCAGAGGCGCCCGGGGCGGAGGCGGACGCGGAGCGGGCGCGGGGGCGCAACTGCGCGCGCACGGCCAGGGTGGCGCCCTCCTCGGCCCGGACGCGCTGGCTCCAGGACTCCATGCCGATGGCGTGCACCTCGATGAGGTGCTCGCGCTCGGTGGAGAGGTGGGGGATGAGCGCGGGGGTGTGGGCCGGCAGCAGCTGGCCATCCACCCAGACGGAGGCGCCCTGGGGCGTGGAGGTGATCTCCACGGCGAACGTCCGGGAGTCCTCGGCGGTGAGCAGGAGCGTGAGGGCTCCGAGCGCGGCGGCGATGGGCACACCGAACATCACCAGGGACTGGAACAGCCGCCTGCGAGGGGGCTCGGGGCTCTCGGGGGCAGGGGCCACGGTGGGCACGGGCTGCGAGGGCCGTGGGGGCTGGCTGGGCGCCTCGGGCAGGGGCTTGCTCCACTGCTCGAGCTGCGGCAGGAAGTCCGGGGGCAGGCGGATGGGGCGCCCTTCCGCCACCAGCTCGGACTCGAAGAGGTAGGCCAGGAAGTGCGCCAGGGCGCTGGCGGGGAAGTCCGGCACCGCCGTGTGCAGGTACTTCGCCAGCGCCTCGCCGAAGGCCTGGGCCGAGGGGTAGCGCTGCTCGCGCTCCACCGCCAGCGCGGTGCACAGGATGCGCTCCAGCTCGCGCGGCAGGCCCGGGTTGACGGCGCGCGGGGGCGGGAAGTCTCCCCGGGCGATGCGCTGGAGCACCTCGGGGCGCTCGCCCCGCCAGGGCAGCTGCCCACAGAGCATCTCGTAGAGCACCACGCCCGCGGCGAAGATGTCCGCGCGCACGTCCAGCTCGCGGCCCCGGGCCTGCTCGGGCGAGAAGTACAGGTACTTGCCCTGCGAGGCGTCCGCCTCGGGCTCGACGCGGCCGGCCAGGCGCGCCCGGGCGATGCCGAAGTCCACCAGCTTCACCTGGCCCTCGTAGCTGAGCAGCACGTTCTGCGGGCTGACGTCCCGGTGGAGGATGTGCAGCGGCCGGCCCGTCTCGTCGAGCTTGTTGTGCGCGTACTCCAGGCCCTGGAGCATCTCGATGGCCACCAGCAGCGCCAGGGGCACCGGCAGCACCTCGAGCCCCTTGTCGCGCGCGCGGCGCAGCACCCGGGACAGGGGCTGGCCGTGCACCCACTCCATGGCCAGGTAGTACTCGCCGTCCACCTCGCCGAAGTCGAACACCTGGGCGATGTTGCCGTGGCTCAGCCCCACGGAGATGCGCGCCTCGTTGATGAACATCGACACGAAGGCGGCGTTGCCCGCGTAGTGCGAGAGGATCTTCTTGATGACCACGGGGCGGGTGACGCCCGCGGCCGCCGTCATGCGCGCACGGTAAAGCTCCGCCATCCCGCCCACCGCGATGCGGTCGAGCAGCTGGTACTTGCCGAACTCTTCACCCTCCGTCGGCAACAGCACGTTCTCCTCGAGGCTCCTTCAGGAGGTCCCCAGCGCTTGTCTCTCTGAGTGCCTTCGCACGGGGCCCGCAGACGCTATCATGCGGTCCCCATCGTTCTGTTCCTGAGAGACCGTATTGAACTCGCTTGCTCGCTTTGTGCTCCCCTCCCTGCTGCTTGCCTCCTCCGTGGCGCTGGCTGGCCCCGCCGTCATCCTCACGCCCGTGATTGGCCGGTCGGACAGTGTGGTCATCCAGGGCCGTGTCCTGAAGGAGGCCCCTTCCCAGGGCAGCTCCGTGCTGTCGCGCAACCTGCGCCGGCTCACCGCCCCCAACTGGGAGGGCGCCAAGGTGGAGGTGTCCTTCCTGGGCGCCAGCACCACGGTGACGAGCGGCAACGACGGCGGCTTCGAGGTGACGCTCCAGCCGGCCCAGGGCGCCTCGTTCCCCACCGGGTTCTACCTGGTGGAGGCGAAGGTGGCCGGGGCCAGCGCCCGGGCCCGGGTACAGGTCGTGGCTGACACCACCCCGTTCCTCGTCGTCTCGGACTTCGATGACACGCTGGCCATCAGCAACGTCATCAAGCCCGCGAAGCTGATGGAGAACGCCCTGCTCAAGGACTCGGACAGCCAGCAGGTGGTGCCGGGCATGGCCGCCTTCTATGGCTGCCTGAAGGCGCCCACGGCCCCGGCGTTCGCGCTGGTGAGCGGCTCGCCCGTGCAGTTCGGCTTGCGCGTCAATGACTTCCTGGGGCGCCATGGGTTCCCGGCGTTCGGCGTGTACCTGAGGGACCTGGGCCCCAGCACCCTGTCCGGCTACAAGCAGCCCATCATCCGCCGGCTGCTGCGCCAGTTCCCCCAGCCCGTGGTGCTGGTGGGGGACTCGGGAGAGAAGGATCCGGAGATCTACGCGCAGATCCGCGACGAGTTCCCCGGGCGCGTGAAGGCCATCTACATCCGCGACGCGGGCCGCACCGAGGACTCGAGCCGCTTCAAGGACATGGTGCTCTTCCAGAGCGCCAGCGAGGCGGCCGAGCACGCCGGGAAGAACGGGCTGGCGGACGCCACGTGCGTCACCAATGCCTTCCCGGCGCGCATGCCCACGGCGCAGACGCCCACGCCATGAGAAGGGCCTCGCCAGGGCTGCTGCTCCTGGCGGCGCTGGTGCTGGGGGCGGGGTGCCGGGAGGACAAGCCGGTGGAGCCGCTCTCGGCGCTGGCGCCCGCGCCGTTGGGGCCGCTGGCCACCGCCCAGCCGGACGCGGGTGGGGACGATGACGCGGTGTTTCGCGTCGCGCCCGCGGCGGTGTTCGGCGAGGAGGTGCCAGGCGAGGCGCTGCGCCTGGAGCTGGCGGGAGAGGCCATTCGGCTTGGCGCGGAGCGCTTTACCTCCCGCAAGCCGGAGGAGGCCTCGCGGCTGGCCGAGCGCGTGAAGGGCCAGCGCGTGCTGGTGGTGCCGGATGCGGACACCTTCCTGGCGCAGACTTCCGAGGCGCTGGAGGTGCTGCGGGACTCGGCGGCGGAGGTGTGGCTGAAGCACCCGGACGCGGCGGTGGCCTACCGGCTCGTCCTGCGGGACGAGGAGGGCTTCCGCGCATGGCTGGCCGAGGTGGCGCCGGGCAAGCTGCGCATCATCCAACGCTCGGACGGGTTCGAGCTGTCCACCAGTGTGGGCAAGCTGCCGGGAGGAGACCCCAATGGGCCCTCCGTGCCGGTGCGCGGGGGGAAGCAGGACATCGCCACCCTGCGCAAGGGGCTGGGGCTGCTCAAGGGGCGCTTCAAGACGGCGGAGGACCTCTGCCTGGTGCCCTCGTTCGGCACCGAGGTGGCCCAGGCCGCGCGGGCGCTCAGCGGGGTGTACACCGAGCCGGGCGAGCCGCTCTTCGAGACGTTATGCCTGGTGTATCCCACCCCCGCGCGGGCCAAACGTTAGGTTGAGAGGGGGCAGTGCGCCCGCGAACTACCGCCCGGGTGGGACACGCCGTAGCTTGCCGCGCGTCCTGTGTTCTGGAGGTTTTCGATGGTCGTCGTCCCCGAGCCCGCTTCGTCCGAAGAGCAGCCCACGGGAGGCGCGTTCCTGCTGCACGAGGTAGGAGCCAGCCCCATCGGCAGCCCGGAGATGTTCACCGAAGAGCAGCGGCTTTATCTCAAGACGGCCCTGCAGTTCAGCCGCGAGCAGGTGCTGCCCCTGTCGGACCGCATCGAGGCCAAGGACAACGCGCTGCTGCGCGACTTGCTGCGGCGGGCGGGCGAGCTGGGGTTGTTGATGATCGACATCCCCGAGGCCTACGGCGGGCTGGGCCTGGACAAGACGACGTCGCTGCTGCTGGCGGAGGCGATGAGCCAGCAGGGCTCGTGGTCGGTCACCTTCGGGGCGCACGTGGGCATTGGCACGCTGCCCATCGTCTGGTTCGGCAACGAGGCGCAGAAGGCGAAGTACCTGCCGAAGCTGGCCACGGGCGAGTGGGTGGCCGCGTACGCCCTCACGGAGCAGGGCAGCGGCAGTGACGCGCTGGGCGCGAAGACGAAGGCGGTGCTGTCGCCGGACGGCAAGCACTACGTGCTCAACGGCTCGAAGCTCTACATCACCAACGCGGCCTTCGCGGACGTGTTCGTGGTGTTCGCCAAGGTGAACGGGGACAAGTTCACCGGCTTCATCGTGGAGCGTGACACGCCGGGGTTCACCGTGGGGCCCGAGGAGCACAAGATGGGCATCCGTGGCTCGTCCACGTGCCCGCTGTACTTCGAGGACGCGCGGGTGCCGGTGGAGAACGTGCTGGGGGAGATTGGCCGCGGGCACAAGATCGCCTTCAACATCCTCAACTACGGCCGGCTGAAGCTGGGCTCGGGCGTGCTGGGTGGGATGAAGATCGCCATGGAGGAGACGCTGCGCTTCGCGCAGGAGCGCAAGCAGTTCAACACGCCCATCGCGCGCTTCCCGCTGACGCGCGAGAAGTTCGCGCGCATGGCCTCGCTCTGCTACGCGCTGGAGTCGATGACGTACCGGACCGCGGGGCTGGTGGACGCGCGGCTCAAGGGGCGCGAGCGGCAGGCGAAGGACTACGACGCGCACGTGATCGCCTCGATCGAGGAGTACGCCATCGAGTCGTCCATCATGAAGGTGTTCGGCTCGGAGGCGCTCGGGTACGTGGTGGATGACGCGGTGCAGATCCACGGCGGGGCGGGCTACATCGAGGAGTACCCCATCGAGCGGGCGTACCGGGACGCGCGCATCAACCGCATCTTCGAGGGGACGAACGAGATCAACCGCATGCTGATCACCGGGCTGCTGCTCAAGCGCTCGGTGAAGGGCGAGCTGCCGATGCTGGCGGTGGCGCAGTCGGTGGACGAGGAGCTGGGGCGGGGCACGGTGCCCCGGGCTCGGCGCGAGGACGCGCTGGCGGCGGAGGAGCGGGCCGCGGAGTGCCTCAAGCGCATGGCGGTGTACGGGCTGAAGGTGGCGGCGGAGACGTTCGGCCTGGAGCTGGAGCAGCACCAGGAGGTGCTCGCCGGGCTGTCGGACGTGGTGATGGATGCGTTCGCGCTGGACTCGATGGTGACGCGCACGCGCCAGTGCGCGGGCACCGGCGCGTTGGATCCGGTGCGGGTGGCGATGACGCGGCTGTACGGCATGGACGCGATGGCGCGCTCGTTCGAGCGCACCCGGCGCGCGCTGTGCGCCTCGGCGCAGGGCGAGGCGCTCCAGGGCCACCTGACGAAGCTGGCGCCGCTGCAGCTGTTCGCGCCCTACAACCCCGCGGAGCTGCGCGAGACGGTGGTGGCGGCGGTGGAGCAGGCCGGAGGCTACCCGCTGACGGTGGTCTAGCGCGCTAGCCCGCGCCTCACACTCCCGCGCCGCTCACGGCATCCGCGACAGGGCTTCCTGCCCGAAGCTGACGCGGGCCCACCACGGGCCCGGAGGCAGCGAGTCCAGCGCCAGCAGCGCCTCGAGCCGCTCCGCCGAGTCCTTCGGCAGATCCTTGAAGCCCACGCCGAACACCGGCGTCACCGGCGAGTGCGCCCGGAACGCCGTCGAGGTCCACATCACCTCGCCCGGCAGCAGCAGCGGGCCCGGCGACAGCTCCATCTCCAGCAGGAACGGGGTGCCCACCTTCACCAGCGCTGGCAGCGAGGCGGCATCCACCTCCATGCCCACGCCGCCGCGAGAGATGTCCCTCACGTAGAAGGCCGGCGAGAACGGCGTGGCCTCGATGGCGCGCACGTTCAACGGGATGCGCGGGTAGCGGCGCATCTTGTCGTGCTCCTGCGCGAAGATGCGCTGGAGCACCGCGTCCAGCGCCGCGCGGTCCACGCTCGTGGCGTACTTCACCGTCAGGTGAAAGCGCCCGCCCGGCCGGGGCGTCACGTTCACCACCTCGCCCACCACCTCGACGGGCTTGGCCACTCCCTCCGCCTGCATCTCGAACACGAACCGCGTGCCCCGCGTCAGGCTGCGCCGCGTCTCCAGAGTCACACTGCCCTGGCCTACGCTGCGGGTGTACTCGTCAATCAACGCTTCGGGCGTCTTGTAAGACACCTTCAGGCGAACGCTCGAATCGTGCTCGGAAATCTGCATTGAGGGGCTCGGCCCCTACTCTCTGGCGGACCACCAAAAAAAACAAGGCCGGGCCTCCCTCACGGGTAGCCCGGCCTTTTCACGTTAGGCCGTTAGGCCTGAGTGATCACGAGTTGCCGTCCACCTCGGCGGGCAGCGCGCCGCCCACGGTGATGGTGATGGCCTCGTCGTTGTACGTGTGGGTCTCCTGGGACGTCTTGATGGTGCCCTTGAGCTTCACCGTCACCGAGCCGGTGGCGGCGCCCATGTCCACCAGGCTGACCGACTGGGTGATGTCCACCTCGAGGTGATCGTCGATCTCGCCGTTGATGTTGAGCTTGCCCTTGAAGCGCAGGGACATGAAGGCGGAGTCCGGGGTGCCGGCGAAGTCGAACAGCATCTTCATCTTGCCGTCGTACTCGTTGACGCCGTCCTCGTTGCAGTCGTCGTACTCCAGTTCGAACCCGAAGCTGGCGCTGTCGGTGTCCGTGCTGTCGAACGAGGACAGATCCAGCGAGAGCTTCACCGAGCCGCCGTGAGTGCACGCCACCGTCTCGGCCCCCAGGGTGACGCCCGACGCCAGCCGCTGCATGGCGCTGCCCTGGGCGCTGTTCTTACCGGCCGGCTGGCTGGCCTCGAAGAACGCCTGCGCCGCGCCCTCCTTGCCACCGCCCAGCTTCGCACCACCGCCGCACGCCACGAGGGCCGCGGACGCCACGGCCAGAACCGAAAGACGAACCAAACGCGTCATGTGCTCAACCTCCATGAGGGAGGGCCGAAAGGCTCCATCCCGTGCCACTCGCCCCCCCGGCGAGGACGAGCTGTCTGCCCGCTCAGCAGGCAGACGTTGACGGGTTAGCAAAACCCCCTGACGGGGGTCAATTGGCACACCGCGCCAGCGCCCCGCGCCCACCTCCACCCCTGCGCCGTGCCTCAGCCCGTTCCATGCCTGTTGCATTTCTTGACCGGGTGGGAAGCGGCGCGTATTTTCCGCGGCCCGGTGGCAAGAAGTGGCAACCGGTGGCGGGAAATCCCATGCCGAGGTGGGGCGGTGGCTCGCTCTGAGGGGAAGCGCTCCGCGTGTTCCGAGGCGTCTATGAGCACCAGATCGACGCGAAGGGGCGCACCAGCCTCCCGGCACGCCTGCGCGAGACGCTGGTGGGCGCGTACGACGAGCGGCTCATCCTCACCACGGCGTTGGACCCGTGCCTGCACGCGTACCCGGTGCGCGAGTGGGAGACGCTCGAGGCCGCGCTGGGCAAGCGCAGCCCCATGGAGCCCGGGGTGAAGACGCTGATGCGGCTGTACGTGGCGGCGGCTCAGGAGTGCCCGCTGGACAAGATGGGCCGGGTGCTCATCCCGCCCTCGCTGCGGGCGCACGCGGGGCTGGAGAAGGACGTGGTCTGGGTGGGGATGGTGAAGGTGATGGAGGTGTGGAGCCGCGCCGGCTGGGCCAAGGCCCAGGAGGACGCGCGCGCCGAGGTGGACTCGGCGGACGTGGCCCGGGTGCTGGCGGAGCTGAGGCAGTAGCCAATTTCTCGACGGAGCACGCAAAACCCGTGAGGGTGGGGGCAGTATGAATTGGGTATCGGAGGCGAGGCAGAGCACCACCGGAGCGGTTGCCAGCGGCGACCGGGTGGAGACGCTCATGCTGGAGGGGGAGCTGGGGGCGCAGGAGCTGGCGCAGGTGTCCGAGGAGCTGTTCCGCAAGCTGCAGCGCGGGGTGCGCCAGGTGGTGGTGGACTTCGGCGAGGTGCCTCACCTGGACTACCGCGGCGTCAAGCCGCTGATGGGACGCGTGGCCGCCTTCCGCCGCGCCGGGGGTGACGTGAAGCTGTCGGGCCTGTCTCCGTACCTTGCCGCCATCTTCCGCGCGGCGGGCGCGCACGACACCTTCGAGATGTATCCGCACATGAACGATGCGCGGGCCGCCTTCGCGCTGTCACGGGCGCCGTTCGTCTAGGGGCTGCCCTCTTTGGCCTTCAGCCACCAGACCGTCCTCCTCGAAGAGACGGTGCAGATGCTGCAACCGGGAGCCGGCAAGGTGATCATCGACGGCACACTGGGTGGCGGTGGCCACACGGAGGCGCTCCTGGCCCGGGGCGCCACCGTGGTGGGCGTGGACCGCGATCCCGTGGCGCTGGCGGCGGCCACCTCCCGCATGGGGGACAACCCCCGCTTCCAGGCGCGCGCCGGCAACTTCGGCCAGCTGCCCCGCGTGGCGGCGGACCTGCTGCCGGTGGACGGGGTGCTGGTGGATCTGGGCGTGTCCTCGCCCCAGCTGGACGAGGCCGAGCGCGGCTTCTCCTTCATGAAGGACGGGCCGCTGGACATGCGCATGGGCCCGGAAGGGCGCACCGCCGCGGAGCTGATCGCCGACGAGGACGAGCGCGAGCTGGCCCGCATCATCTATGAGCTGGGCGAGGAGTCCTTCTCGCGGCCCATCGCCCGGGAGCTCAAGCGCGCCCTGCCCACGCGCACGCTGGAGGCCGCCGAGGTGGTGAAGCGCGCGGTGCCGCGCAAGGCCTGGCCCAAGCGCATCCACGTGGCGACGAAGACGTTTCAGGCGCTGCGCATGGCGGTCAACGGCGAGCTGGAGGCGCTGGACTCGCTGCTGTCCGCGCTGCCCGGGCTGCTCAAGGTGGGCGGACGCGCGGCCGTCATCGCGTTCCACTCGCTCGAGGACCGCAAGGTGAAAGAGGCGTTCCGCGCGCTGGTGGGCGGCTGCAAGTGCCCCCCCGGGCTGCCCGTGTGCGTCTGTGGTGGCCAGGGTGACTTTGCCCTGGTGACGAAGAAGGCCATCGCCGCCGCGGAGGCGGAGGTGGAGGCCAACCCCCGCTCTCGCAGCGCGCACTTGCGCGTGGTGGAGAAGATCCGATGACGAGTCAGGTGAGTTCGCGCAATTCCGTGTCGGTGGGCCGCGTGCTGATGCACCTGCTGCCGGCGGTGCTGTTGTGCGCGCTCTTCGTCGCGGTGGGCATCCTCCACGTCACCGGCCGGGTGCTGGTGGTGGACATGGGCTACCGCCTGTCCAGGGCCGAGTCCGAGAGCCGCACGCTGACGCGGGAGAACGATCGGCTGAAGCTGGAGCTGGCCACCCTCAAGGCCCCGGCGCGGCTGGAGCGGCTGGCGCGTGAGCAGCTGGGCATGGCGATGCCCGCCGGCTCCGCGGTGGTGGCGCTGCCGCCGGAGCTGCCGGGCGCCAAGCGCACCGTGCGGGCCGAGGCGCGTGGCCCGGCCACCGTGCGCGTGGCGGGGCGGGGGAGCGCCCGGTGAGAGACCTGAAGGCCTCGCGGGTTGCGGAGCCCAACACCCGGTGGCTGAAGCTGCGGGTGATGCTGCTGGGCGGACTGTTCCTGGCCCTGCTCGCGGTGGCCTTTGGCCGCGCCGTGTACCTGCAGATTCACCAGCGCGACAAGCTGCACGGCCTGGCGCAGGACCAGTACGTGCGCCAGATCGAGATTCCCGCCCGGCGCGGCGACATCTTCGACCGGCGCGGCACGCCGCTGGCCCAGAGCGTGGAGGTGGACTCCATCTGGGTGGATCCGTCCATGCTGCCCGACGTGCGCAAGGGCGCGCGTGCCATGGCCAGGGCGCTGAAGCTGGGCGCCGAGGACGCGGATGAGCTTCAGGCGCGCCTGGTGAAGGCCAAGCGCTTCGCGTGGGTGAAGCGCCAGGCCAGGCCGCAGGAGGTGGAGGCGGTGAAGGCCCTGGGGCTGCCGGGGCTGGGCTTCACCAAGGAGCCCAAGCGCTTCTACCCGCAGCGCGAGCTGGCGGCGCAGGTGGTGGGCGTGGTGGGCACGGATGGGCGCGGCCTCGAGGGGCTGGAGCTGGCCTTCGACGACGAGCTGTCCGGGCAGAACTCGCGGCTGTCCGGCTTCCGCGACGCCAAGGGCCGCAAGCTGCTGGTGCAGGGCTCGCTGGATCCAATGGAGCGCGAGGGCGCCTCCGTCACGCTCACGCTCGATCGCCACCTGCAGTACGTGGCCGAGAAGGCGCTGGCGCGCGCGGTGGATGACGCCAAGGCCGTCGCCGGCTCCGTGGTGGTGCTGGATCCGAAGACGGGCGAAGTGCTCGCGCTGGCCAGCAACCCGCGCTTCAACCCCAACACCCCCGAGTCCCTGCAGCGCGAGGCCCTGCGCAACCGCGCCGCGCTGGACACCTTCGAGCCCGGCTCGACGACGAAGGCCTTCGTCGTGGCCACCGCGCTCGAGGAGAAGGCCATCCGCGCCGACGAGCCCTTCTTCTGTGAGAACGGCGCCATGCGCATTGGCCGCCACACCATCAACGATACGCACCCCTACGGATGGCTGAGCGCCAAGGGCATCCTCCAGCTGTCCTCCAACATCTGTATGACCAAGATTGGCCAGGCGCTGGGCCGCGAGAAGCTGGTGCGCGGCTACCAGGCCTTCGGCTTCACCGAGCGCACCGGCCTGGCGCTGCCCGGCGAGGGCCGCGGCGTGATTCCCTTCCCCAAGGCCGAGGTGACGCTGGCCACCCAGTCCTTCGGCCAGGGCCTCACCGCCACCGCCGTACAGATCGCCGCCGGCTACGGCGCCCTGGCCAATGACGGCGTGCTGATGCGCCCCTACCTCGTCTCCAAGGTCGTGGACCCCGACGGCGTCGTCCTGTTGGAGAACCGGCCCATCGAGGTTCGCCGCGCCGTGTCATCCAAGGTCGCCCGTCAAGTGGTCAACATGCTCGAGAGTGTGGTGACCAAGGAGGGAACCGCTCCCAAGGCGGCCATGGAGGAATACCGGGTAGCTGGAAAGACGGGCACCGCCCAGAAGGCGGATCCGGTCGCCCGGGGGTACTCCGACAAGCGGATCGCCTCCTTCATTGGCGTGGTACCAGCCGAGAATCCTCGAGCTGTCATACTCGTAGTGGTGGACGAGCCGAAGACGGACGTGTACGGGGGACTCGTGGCTGCCCCCGCCTTCAAGGAAATCGCTACCGCCGCCATGGCTCACCTGGCCGTGCCGCCTTCGCGCACGTCCGAGGTGGCGGTAGCACCGGTCGCGCCCCCGGTGGCGGTGAAGGCCCCTACTCCTACCCCCAAGCCCACCGCCGCGCGGCCCGTCGTGGCCGAACAGGCAGTGGAAGGGGAGGGCACGGTGCGTGTACCGGACGTGCAGGGGCAGGTTGGGCGCGAGGCCGTGGTGAAGCTGCTCGCCGCGGCGCTGGAGCCACAGTTGTCGGGCAGTGGACGCGTGGTATCGCAAACCCCCGCCCCAGGTGCTCTGGTGGAGAAGGGGGCTCGGGTGACGCTGGAGCTGGCGGCGCGGCCATGAGGCCGCACCACTCCGGGCCCCGTGCTTGCAGTTGCGTGTGAAGGGGAAAAGATGAAGCTGACGGATGTCCTCGCAGGGTGTGGAGCCGAGCAGATCTCGGGCGGTCGGTCCTCGGTTGATGTCACCGGGGTGACGCAGGACTCCCGGCGCGTGAAGGCCGGTGACCTCTTCGTAGCCATTCCGGGGACGAAGGAAGACGGAGCGCAGTACGTCGGTGAGGCCGTGTCCCGCGGAGCGGTGGCGGTGGTCTCCGAGAAGCCGGTGCCCTCTTCGCAGGTGCCCTTCTTCAAGGTGAGCAGCTCGCGCAAGGCCCTGGCCCTCATCGCCGCTAACTTCTACAACCGGCCCGCGCAGCAGCTCACGCTGCTGGGCGTCACCGGTACCAACGGGAAGACGACGACGACGTACCTGCTGGAGGCGATGAGCACCGCGGCGTACTCGTCCACCGGCGTCATCGGCACGCTGGGCTACAAGGTGGCCGGGCGCACGGTGGAGCTGGCCAACACCACGCCGGACGCGCTGGAGCTGCACCGCATCCTTCGGGAGATGGTGGACTCAGGGGTGGAGACGGTGGTGATGGAGGTGTCCAGCCACGCCCTGGTGCAGGAGCGCGTGCATGGGCTGACGTTCAAGGCCGCCGCGTTCACCAACCTGAGCCGCGACCACCTGGACTACCACAAGGACCTGGAGGACTACTTCCAGGCCAAGCGCCGGCTGTTCGGCGAGCACCTGTCGCCCACCGGCGTCGCGGTGGTGAACGGGGACGACACGTACGCCTCGCGCATCTACAACGAGCTGCGCGGCCAGAAGCGCATGGCGTGGAAGTTCAGCCGCACCGGCAGCGGGGAGATCTCCGCCACGGACGTTTCCTTCAGCCTGCAGGGCATCAAGGCCACGCTGAAGACGCCCGCGGGTGACATCCCCGTGAAGAGCCGGCTGCTGGGCCCCCACAACCTGGAGAACATCCTGGCGGCGACGGGCGTGGCGCTGGGCGCGGGCATGGCCCGGCGCGACGTGCAGACGGGCATCGAGCGCATGGCGCGCGTGGCCGGCCGCATGGAAGTCGTCGAGAACTACATGCCGGGCCCCGCCCCGGCGGTGCTGGTGGACTACGCGCACACCGATGACGCGCTCAAGCGCGCCCTGGAGGCCACGCGCGCGCTGGCCAAGGGCCGCGTCATCACCGTGTTCGGCTGCGGCGGAGACCGCGACAAGGGCAAGCGCCCGCTGATGGGCACCGCGGCCGCCGAGGGCGCGGACCTGGTCGTCGTCACCAGCGACAACCCGCGCACCGAGGACCCCGAGGAGATCATCTCCCAGGTGACGCCGGGGCTGGAGAAGGGCGGGCTGCGGCGCATCTCGGCGGGCAAGGCCAAGGTGGGCGAGAAGGGCTACCTGGTGGAGACCGATCGGCGCACCGCCATCGAGACGGCCATCGGCATGGCGTCCGCGGATGACGTGGTGCTCATCGCCGGCAAGGGCCACGAGACGTACCAGCTCATCGGCACCGAGAAGAAGCAGTTCGACGACCGCGAGGCGGCCACCAAGGCGCTGGCGAGCCGTCCTCCGCAAGGCTGAGACACGCACCCCGCGCTGGACTGCCCATGGCCGCTCGATTCTCCGAGGAAGAGGTGGTGAAGGCGACCGGGGCCAGCCGCAGAAGCGGCAACGCCCCCGCGGTCTACTCCGCGGTGTGCACGGACACCCGGGCGCTGACGAAGGACTGCCTCTTCGTGGCGCTGCAGGGTGAGCGGTTCGACGCGCATGCCTTCCTGTCTCAGGCCCGGGAAGGCGGCGCGGCCGGCGCGGTGGTGCAGGATGACCGGACGCTGCCTCCGCTGCCGCGCAACTTCCCGCTCTACGTGGTGGAGAACACG
The DNA here is from genome assembly GCA_035296065.1 of Myxococcaceae bacterium. Taxonomy (GTDB): domain Bacteria; phylum Myxococcota; class Myxococcia; order Myxococcales; family Myxococcaceae; genus DATHBR01. The sequence continues at coordinate 35,220 of DATHBR010000021.1, forward strand.
CTGGGCGCGCTGGGCGCGCTGGCGCGCTTTCACCGCGAGCGCTTCCAGGTTCCGGTGGGCGCGGTGGGCGGCTCCAACGGGAAGACGACGACCAAGGAGATGGTGGGCTCCATCCTCGCCACCCGTGGGCCCGCGCTGAAGACGGAGGGCAACCTCAACAACGAGGTGGGCGTGCCGCTCACGCTCTTCCAGCTCGAGCCTCAGCACGTGGCCGCCGTCATCGAGGTGGGCATGAACCAGCCGGGGGAGATCACCCGGCTCACGCGCGTGGTGAAGCCCGCCGCGGGCCTCATCACCGTGGTGCAGCCCGAGCACCTGGAGGGGCTGGGCAGCATCCAGGGCGTGGCCGAGGCGGAGGGCGAGCTGTTCCGCGAGCTGGCGCCCGACGCGGTCGCGGTGGTGAACCTGGATGACGCGCTCATCGCGGCGCAGGCCTCGCGCACCAGGGCGCGCCAGCTGACGTTCGGCCGCTCGGAGAAGGCGGACGTGCGGCTGATGAAGGTGGCGTCGCTGGGCCGCGAGGGGCTCATCGCGATGATTCACCACGCGGGCCGGGACTGGCCGGTGCGGCTGCACTTCATCGGCGAGCACAACGCGCTCAACGCCACCGGGGCCTTCGCCCTGGCGGTGGCGCTGGGCTACTCGCCCGAGGAGTGCGTGAAGGGGCTGGAGCTGGCGCGCCCCTACGCCCGGCGGCTCAACGTGGTGGACGGGCTGCACGGCGTCACCGTGGTGGACGACTGCTACAACGCCAACCCCGCCTCGATGAACGCGGCGCTGGACACGCTGCGCTCGCTGGTGACGGGCAGCGGGCGCGCGGTGGCGGTGCTCGGAGACATGTTGGAGCTGGGCCCTGGCGAGCTGGAGGAGCACACGCAGCTGGGCCAGGTGGTGGCGGGCAAGGCGCAGCTGGTGGCCTTCTTCGGCCCGCGCTCGCACAAGGGCTTCCAGGCGGCGTCGGGCCTGGGTGGAGCGGCGGCGCACTTCACCGAGGTGGAGCCGCTGCTCAACTGGCTGAGGCCGCGGTTGAAGGCTGGGGATGTGGTTCTGGTGAAGGGCAGCCGGGGCATGAGGCTGGAGCGGGTGGTGGCGGCCCTCACGGGCACGTCGGCACCTGGAGGTGGTCACTAGTGCTGTTCCTGCTGTACGAGTGGATCAAGGACACGGAAGCAGGCCGGATCCTCAACTTCCTGCGCTACCCGACCTTCCGCATCGTCGCGGCGGGCGTGTTCGCGCTGGTGATGGGGATGCTGATTGGCCCCAAGCTCATCGCGCGGCTGCGCCTGAAGCAGCACGGGCAGAGCAACGTGCGCGAGGACACGCCGGACTCGCACCAGAAGAAGAAGGGCACGCCCACCATGGGTGGCCAGCTCATTCTGCTGTGCATCGCCGGGGGCACGCTGCTGTTCGCGGACCTGAAGAGCCGCGCCGTGTGGGTGATGCTGCTGCTCACCTTCGGCTACGGCTTCATCGGCTTCCTGGATGACTGGCTCAAGCTGTCCAAGCGCAACTCCAAGGGCCTGGCCGGGCGCAAGAAGATGGCGCTGCAGACCTTCTTCTACCTGGTCGCCATCTTCGGGCTGATGTGCACGTGGACGAAGGCGGACGGCTCGTTCGGCCCCACGCTGCTCATCAGCTCCAAGCTGACGCTGCCCTTCATCCCGTCACACTGGTTCAGCCCGGACCTGGGCTGGTTCTACGTGGTGTTCGGCTGGTTCGTCATCGTGGGCACCTCCAACGCGGTGAACCTCACCGACGGCCTGGATGGCCTGGCCATCGTGCCCACCATCGTCGCCGCCACCACCTTCGCGGTGCTCTGCTACGTGGCGGGCACCACGCTGAGCATCGCGGACTACGAGACGGTGAACGGGGTGACGCGCACGGTGGCCACGCCGCTGTACCGGTACCTGGGCATCATCCAGGTGCCGGGCGGCGCGGAGCTGGCCGTGTTCTGCGCCAGCATCGTGGGCGCGGGCATCTCGTTTTTGTGGTTCAACACCTACCCCGCCTCGGTGTTCATGGGCGATGTGGGCTCGCTGGCGCTGGGCGGCGCGCTGGGCGGCCTGGCCGTCCTGTCGAAGAACGAGGTGGTGTCCGCCATCATCCACGGCATCTTCTTCGCCGAGGCCCTGAGCGTGATGATTCAGGTCATCTCGTTCAAGACGACGGGCAAGCGCGTCTTCAAGATGGCCCCGGTGCACCACCACTTCGAGCTCAAGGGCATGGCCGAGCCGAAGATCATCGTCCGCTTCTGGATCGTCGCCATCCTCTGTGGCGCCGTGGCGCTGCTGTCCCTCAAGCTGCGCTAGTAGGAGTTGCCCGCCATGTCGTCCGCGCTGTCCGGTCAGAAGGTCCTGGTGTTCGGGCTGGCGAAGAGCGGGGTGGCGGCCATCCGGCTGCTGCTCGCTCAGGGTGCCCAGGTCACCGCGCTCGACGCGCGCGACGAGGCCACGCTCGGCGAGGTGGCGCGCGAGCTGAAGGGCCAGGGGGTGAAGCTCGTCACCGGGCCCACTCCGGCCGGGCTGCTGCAGGCGCAGCACCTGGTGGTGGTGAGCCCCGGCGTGCCGCTGGTGCTGCCCGAGCTCAAGGCCGCGCGCGCGGCGGGGATCCCCATCTGGGGCGAGATCGAGCTGGCCGCGCGCCTGCTCACGGGCGTGCCGTTCATCGGCATCACCGGCACCAACGGCAAGAGCACCACCACGGCGCTCACCGGGGAGCTGTTCGCCCGGGGCGGAGGCCGCACCTTCGTGGGTGGCAACCTGGGCCGGCCGCTGGCGGAGGCGGCGCTGACTCCGAAGGACTGGGACACGCTGGTGGTGGAGCTGTCCAGCTTCCAGCTCGAGGGCATCGAGCAGATGAGGGCCCGGGGCGCCGCCATCCTCAACCTCACGCCGGACCACCTGGACCGGTACGAGAGCCATGAGGCCTACGGCCAGGCCAAGGCGCGCATCTTCCTCAACCAGGCCGAGGGCGACTACGCGGTGGTGAACGCCGAGGACGCGCACGTGATGAAGCTGGCGCTGCAGGCCAGGGTGCCCGTGTACGGCTTCAGCCTCACGGGCGCGGTGGCCGAGGGAGGGCCGAAGCTGGCGGGGCTCGCGGTGGCCCACCAGGGCGGCTTTCGCCTGGGCTTCCTGAGCGAGGAGTACACGCTCAAGAGCCGCTCGCTGCGCGGCGCGCACAACGCGGCCAACGCCATGGCGGCCACGCTGCTGGCGCGGCTGGGCGGAGTGCCGCGAGAGGCGGTGCAGGCCGGGCTGGACGGCTACCCCGGTCTGCCTCACCGCATGGAGAGCGTGCGGGTGCTGGAAGGGGTGGAGTGGGTGAATGATTCGAAGGCCACCAACGTGGACTCGGTGCTGGTGGCGCTGAGGGCCTTCCCCGGCAAGCTGCTGCTCATCGCGGGCGGCAAGGGCAAGGGCGCGCCGTACCAGCCCATGGTGGACGAGGGGCGCGGCAAGGTAGCGGCGGTGCTCACCATCGGCCAGGACGCGGACACCATCGCCGCCGCGTACCAGGGCGTGGCCCCGGTGCACCCGTGCGGCACGCTGGAGGCGGCCGTACGCAAGGCACGCGAGCTGGCGAGCAGTGGAGACACGGTGCTGCTGTCTCCGGCCTGCGCGTCGTACGATCAGTTCAAGAACTTCGAGGACCGGGGCGACACGTTCAAGCGCCTCGTGCAGGCGCTTTGAGGACTGGCCCATGAAGACAACCGCCGCTGCCGCGCCTGTCCGGTTCGATCCCCTGCTGCTGTGCGCCGTGCTCGCGCTCGTGGCGCTGGGGCTGGTGATGGTCTACTCGGCCAGCGCCATCCTCGCCCAGGACAAGCTGGGCGACAGCCTGTACTTCCTCAAGCGCCAGCTGATGGCCGCCGGCCTGGGCGTGGTGGCCATGGCCGTGGCGATGAAGGTCGGCTGGCGCAGGCTGGCCCGCCTGGCCTGGCCGCTGCTCATCGTCACCCTGATTCTGCTGGTGCTGGTGCTCATCCCCGGCATTGGCACCACGGCGGGCGGCGCGCGCCGGTGGATCCGCTTCCCCGGCTTTGGCCTGCAGCCGGCGGAGCTGGCCAAGTTCGCCTGGGTCGTCTACCTCTCGTACTCGCTGGCCAAGAAGCGCGAGAAGGTGGCCACCTTCTCCGTGGGCTTCCTGCCGCACCTGCTGCTGTGCGGCGTGCTGGTGGCGCTGTGCATGCGCCAGCCGGACTTCGGCAGCTCCGTGCTGCTGGTGTTCCTGCTCTTCGTGTTGCTGTTCGCCGCGGGCACCAAGCTCAGCTACCTGGTGGGCTCGGTGCTGCTGGCGCTGCCGTTGGCGTACGTGGCCATCGCCTCCAGCCCCTACCGCATGAAGCGGGTGACGGCCTTCCTGGATCCCTGGGCCCACCGGCACGACTCGGGCTACCAGGTGGCCGAGTCGCTGATGTCCATCGGCTCGGGAGGCCTCACCGGCCTGGGGCTGGGAGACGGGCGGCAGAAGCTCTTCTTCCTGCCCGAGGCGCATACCGACTTCATCTTCGCCATCATCGGCGAGGAGCTGGGGCTGGTGGGCGTCACGCTGCTGGTGGCGCTCTACGCCATCGTCATCTGGCGCGGGGTGCGCATCTCCCTGGCGGCGCCGGAGACGTTCGGCACCTACCTGGGGCTGGGGCTCACCTCCATCATCGCGTTCCAGGCGGCGGTGAACATGTGCGTGGCCATGGGGCTGCTGCCCACCAAGGGCCTGACGCTGCCGTTCGTCTCTTACGGAGGCACCTCGCTCCTGGTGCTGATGGGCGCGGCCGGAGTGCTCCTGTCCCTGAGCGCCAATACACAGGGGGCCGGCAATCGCACGGCTCGCGCGGGCACGGACATGCGGGAGGTAGCGGCGTGAAAGTCCTCATCGCCGGTGGAGGAACGGGCGGGCACCTCTTTCCAGGCATCGCCCTGGCCGAGGAGGTGGTGACGCGTCACCACCGCAACGAAGTAGTTTTCGTGGGCACCGAGCGGGGGCTCGAGGCGCGCGTGGTGCCGCAGGCGGGCTTCCCGCTGGAGTTCATCAGCGCCCGCGGCCTCAAGGGCAAGGGCCTGGGCCAGCTCATCAAGGGCCTGCTGGCACTGCCCATCGCCCTCATCGAGTCCTTCCGCATCCTCTCGCGCCACAAGCCGGACGTGGTGGTGGGCGTGGGCGGCTACGCCAGCGGCCCGGTGGTGATGGCCGCGTGGCTGATGGGCATCCCCACCGCCGTGCAGGAGCAGAACGCGCTGCCGGGGCTCACCAACAAGCTGCTGGGCAAGTTCGTCAAGGTGGTGTTCACCGCCTTCGAAGAGGCGCGGCGCTTCTTCCCCGAGGGCAAGGTGCAGCTGGTGGGCAACCCCATCCGCCGCAAGCTGATGGACAACTACCTGCGCTCGCACGTGGCGCACGAGCACTTCTCCATCCTCGTCTTCGGCGGCAGCCTGGGCGCCAAGGGCGTCAACCAGCGGATGGTGGACTCGCTGGAGCACCTGGCGGACCTGAAGGAGCACCTGCGCTTCGTGCACCAGACGGGCAAGAACGACCTGGAGATGGTGCGCAAGGGCTACGCGGACAAGGGCTTCCACGCCGAGGTGGTGGAGTTCATCGACGACATGTCCGATGCCTACGCCAAGGCGGACCTCGTCATCTGCCGCGCGGGCGCCACCACGCTGGCCGAGCTGACGGTGTGCAAGAAGGCCAGCATCCTTATCCCGTTCCCCTACGCCACGGACAACCACCAGGAGGTGAATGCCCGGGCGCTGGTGGACGTGGGCGCGGCGGTGATGTTCCGCGAGGCCGAGCTCACCGGGCAGAAGCTGGCCGAGACGATCCGCGGCCTCAAGAGCGAGCCGGCGCGCCTCAAGCAGATGGAGAAGAAGGCGGGCCTGCTGGGCCGCCCCGAGGCGTCCAAGGAGCTGGCGGACGTGTGCGTGGAGCTGATGATTCAGGCGTACGGCCCCAACGGGCGCGAGCGCCCTCCCAAGCAAGAGGCGCAGAAGCCATGACCAAGGCCAGCGGCAAGCCCCAGAGCCTCTTCAAGACGCGCCACGCGGCGCAGGTGCACTTCGTGGGCATCGGCGGCATTGGCATGAGCGGCATCGCCGAGGTGCTGCTCAACCAGGGCTACCGCGTGTCCGGCTCGGACCTGAAGGGCAGTGACATCACCCGGCGCCTGGAGAGCATGGGCGCCACCATCTACGAGGGCCACAAGGCGCAGAACCTCGTGCAGGCGGACGTGGTCGTCATCTCCTCGGCGGTGAAGAAGGACAACCCCGAGGTGGTCGCCGCGCGCCAGCGGAAGATCCCCGTCATTCCCCGCGCGGAGATGCTCGCCGAGCTGATGCGCCTGAAGTACGCGGTCGCCGTGGCCGGCAGCCACGGGAAGACCACCACCACCTCCATGGTGGCCACGGTGCTGTCGGCCGCGGGGTTGGACCCCACCGCGGTGGTGGGCGGCAAGGTGAACGTGCTCGACTCGAACGCCAAGCTGGGCAAGAGCGAGCTGATGGTCGTCGAGGCCGACGAGAGCGACGGCAGCTTCCTCAAGCTGCACCCGTCCATCGCCGTGGTGACGAACATCGACCCGGAGCACATGGACCACTACGGCACGCTGGATGTGCTCCAGACGGCCTTCGTGGAGTTCTGCAACCGGGTGCCCTTCTACGGGCTGAACGTGCTGTGCCTGGACCACCCCAACGTGCAGGCGCTGCTGCCCCGGCTGGAGAAGCGCGCCGTCACCTACGGCAGCTCGCACATGGCGGACTACCGCCTGGAGGGCATCACCCTCGAGGGCTTCACCACGCGCTTCAACGCCTTCCGGCGCGATGAGCCCCTAGGCGAGTTCCGCGTGCGCATGGTGGGCGCGCACAACGCGCTCAACGCCCTGGCCGTCATCGCCGTGGCCGAGGAGATGGAGATTCCGCTCGACACCGTGCGCAGCGCGCTGGCCGAGTTCGGCGGCGTGCAGCGGCGCTTCACCGTGCGCGGCGAGGTGGGTGGCGTCACCGTGGTGGACGACTACGGGCACCACCCCACCGAGGTGCTGGCCACCCTGGCCGGCGCCCGGCGCGCCTTCGGGCGGCGCGTGGTGGTGGCCTTCCAGCCCCACCGCTACACGCGCACCCATGACTTGATGAAGGAGTTCTCCACCTCCTTCAATGATGCGGACGTGCTCTTCGTCACCAGCGTCTACGCCGCGGGCGAGGAGCGCATCCCCGGCGCCACCGGCGAGGCCCTGGCCGAGGCCATCCGCGCCCACGGCCACCGTGACGTGACGTACGTGGAAAAGCGCGTGGACCTGCCCGCGGCGCTGGCTCCCCGCCTGCGCGAGGGGGACATCGTCCTCACGCTGGGCGCCGGAGACATCACCCAGGTGGGGCCGGATCTGCTGGCCCTGCTGGGCAAGCAGGGAGTGGCCCAGGGCGGGTGATATGGGCTCCTCCTCCCTTCCAGAGAGGGTGGCGCTGCTGGGCGGCTGTGAGGTGAAGGCGGGCGAGTTGCTCGCGCCCCTCACCAGCGTCCGGGTGGGTGGCCCCGCTGAAGCGCTCGTCCGCCCGCGCACGCCCGAGGCGCTCGTGGCGCTGCTGAGGCTGGCGCGCGACGAGGGCGCCCCCGTCACCATTATTGGCGGCGGGGCCAACACCCTGGTGGGAGACGGCGGGATTCGCGGCCTCACCCTGCGCCTGCCCGGAGACTTGTTCCCCGAGGTGGCCGAGGTGGGGGCCGACGAGGGGCGGCTCACGCTGGGCGCGGGCGCGGCGATTGTCCGGCTCATCAACCTGATGCGCTCCAACGGCCTGGTGGGCGCCGAGTTCCTCGCGGGCATCCCCGGCACCCTGGGCGGCGCGGTGTCGATGAACGCCGGCACCAAGAACGGCGAGTGCTTCCGCGTGCTCGAAGCCGTGGAATTGGCCACCGTGGACGGGGTGGGGTGGCTCGAGAAGGCGCGCATTCCCCATGCCTACCGGCACTCGGAGCTGCCCGTGGGCAGCGTGGTGACGCGGGTGCGCTTCCGCCTGCCCCGGGGAGACCTGGCCACCAGCAAGCAGGCCATGGACAAGGACCTGGCCTACCGCAAGAGCACCCAACCGCTGAGCCAGCCGAACTTCGGCAGCGTGTTCACCAACCCGCCGGGCGACTACGCCGGGCGCCTGATTGAAGTGGTGAACCTCAAAGGGCACACCCTGGGCCGCGCGCAGGTGTCCACCCTGCACGCCAACTGGATCGTCAATCTGGGCGGAGCCACCGCCCGCGACGTCCTCGGGCTCATTACCCTGATGCAAGAGCGGGTGCGGGCCGAGACGGGCGTCGAGCTCAAACCCGAAGTCAAACGAGTAGGGGAGTTCCTTCCGTGAGCCTCATGTCCAAGTCCGAGCTGAAGAATAAGCGCGTGGGTGTGTTGATGGGTGGCCTGTCCCAGGAGCGCGACGTGTCGCTGCGCACCGGCGCCGCCGTGTCCAAGGCGCTGCGCTCGCTCGGCTATGACGTGGTGGACCTCGACGTGGGCAAGGACCTGCCCGCCCGGCTCGCCGCCGAAAAAGTCGAGGTGGCCTGGCTCGCGCTCCACGGCCGCTACGGCGAGGACGGCTGCGTCCAGGGCCTGCTCGAGTCGCTCTTCATCCCCTACACCGGCAGCGGCGTGCTCGCCTCGGCGGTGGGCATGGAGAAGGTCTTCGCCAAGCAGCTGTTCAGCGTCCATGGCATCCCCACGCCTCCTTATAAGGTGTTCACTGACGATCAGTCCGCCCGCGCCGCCGCGGACTCGCTGCCCTTCCCGTTCCCGGTGGTGGTCAAGCCCAGCCGCGAGGGCAGCAGCGTGGGCGTGCACGTCTGCAAGACGAAGGACGAGTACCTGGCCGCCGTCGCGGACGCCTCGAAGTACGCGGGTTTCCTGCTGGTGGAGCGCTTCATCAAGGGCCGCGAGGTGCAGGGCGCCGTGCTGGACAACGAGGCCCTGGGCGTCATCGAAGTGCGCGTGGCCCGCGAGTTCTATGACCAGGAGGCCAAGTACAAGGCCGGAAGTGGAACGCAGTATCTCTTCCCAGCACCCCTGCCCGCAGATCAGTATGCGCGCGTGAACGAGGTGTGCCTCGGGGCCCACAAGGCCCTGGGGTGCGCCGGAGCGTCTCGCTCGGACGTCATCGTCACCGAGGGAGGAGAGGTGTTCGTGCTGGAGACCAACACGCTGCCGGGCATGACGGAGACCAGTCTGCTGCCGAAGATCGCCGCGGGGCGGGGCATTGACTTCCCTACCTTGTGCGAGCGGATCCTCCTGGGCGCTTCGCTCAAGGCCTGAGCGCTACAGAAACGTACCTGTAGCCAAAAACTGGCGCGGCGATCCAACCGCGCGCAGCATGTGCACCTCTTTTCCATGGCCTTTGGCAAGTCGCGAAATCGCCGCCGTCAGGACACCGCCCAGCAGAAGGAGGCGGTGAAGGGGGCCGTGCGCACGCACGGGCCGTCCACCCTGAAGGGGCTGCTGGCCGCGGCGCTCACCGCGGGCCTGGTGTGGGGTGGGGTGGAGCTGCGGGCCTGGGCGCTGTCCTCGCCCACCTTCCAGCTCAAGGACGCGAGCTTCACGGGCCTGTCTCGTGCCTCGCGCGCGGAGCTGGTGCGGCTGTCGGGGCTGGCGGCGGGGCAGAACCTGTTCGCCATGGATGTGGGGGCGCTGGAGAAGGCCATGCTGCAGCACCCCTGGGTGCGCGGCGTGGAGGTGACGCGTCACTTCCCGGCCTCCGTCTCGGTGCTGGTGGTGGAGCACTCGCCCGAGGCGCTGGTGGTGCTGGGCGATTTGTACGTGCTGGACGAGGAGGGCGAGCCCTTCAAGCGGGTGACGCCCGGAGACGGGTTGGACCTGCCGCTCGTCACGGGCGTGGAGCGCGATGCGTACGTGAAGGACCCGGACGCGGTGCGCGAGCGGCTGCGCGGGGCGCTGTCGGTGGCGCGGGCGTACGGGGCGCTCAAGCCCGGCCGCCACGAGCGGCTGTCCGAGGTGCGGGTGGAGGGGGGCGCCCTGGCGCTGGTGACGATGGGCGGGCAGGAGGTGCGGCTGGGCGAGGGAGATTCCGAGGCCAAGCTGTCGCGGCTCTCGCGCGTGCGGCGCGAGCTGAGCCAGCGCGGGCTGGTGGCTGATGTGATTCACCTGGATAACCGGGCTCGGCCCGGCTGGGTGGCAGTGAAGCTTTCGAGCGCCGTCTCCGAGAGGAACGGGGTCTCGACGCAGTAGGGAACGCCCTTTCACGAGAGTGGGGGCACCGGGGAGGCAGTTGTTATGGCGAAGCAGAAGTCTGGTGAGATCATCGTCGGCCTGGACATTGGCACGACGAAGATCTGCGCGATCGTCGGTGAGCTCACCGAGAGCGGCATCGACATCATCGGCATCGGCACCCACCCCTCCAAGGGGCTGCGCAAGGGCGTCGTCGTCAACATCGAGGCCACCGTGGCCTCCATCCGCCGCGCGGTGGAGGAGGCCGAGCTGATGGCCGGCGCGGAGATCTCCCACGTGTACACCGGCATCGCCGGTGGTCACATCAAGGGCTTCAACTCCCAGGGCATCGTCGCGGTGAAGGATAAAGAGGTCCGCGAGGCGGACATCGCCCGCGTCATCGACGCGGCCAAGGCGGTGGCGATTCCTCTGGACCGTGAAGTCATTCACGTGCTGCCGCAGGAGTTCATCATCGACGATCAGGGCGGCATCAAGGAGCCGCTGGGCATGGCCGGCGTGCGGCTGGAGGCCAAGGTCCACATCGTCACCGGCGCGGTGTCCAGCGCGCAGAACATCGTCAAGTGCGCCAACCGCACGGGCCTGAACGTGGCCGACATCGTCCTGCAGCCGCTGGCCTCCGCCGAGGCCGTGCTGGGCGAGGACGAGAAGGAGCTGGGCGTGTGCCTGGTGGACATCGGCGGTGGCACCACGGACATCGCCATCTTCGCCGGCGGCTCCATCGTGCACACCGCCGTCATCGCCCTGGGCGGCAACAACCTCACCAGCGACATCGCCATTGGCCTGCGCACCCCGGCGCACGAGGCCGAGCGCATCAAGCAGAAGTTCGGCTGCGCGCTGGCCTCCATGGTGAACAAGGACGAAACCATCGAGGTGCCCAGCGTGGGCGGCCGCCAGCCGCGCGTGCTCGGCCGGCAGATCCTCTGTGAGATCCTCGAGCCGCGCGTGGAGGAGATCTTCCAGCTGGTCCACCGCGAGATTCAGAAGTGCGGCTACGAGGACCTGCTCGCCTCGGGCGTGGTGATCACCGGCGGCTCGACTCTCCTTGCCGGCATGCCCGAGCTGGCCGAGGAGGTGCTCGGACTGCCCGTGCGCCGCGGTATGCCGCGCGGTATCGGCGGCCTGGTGGACGTGGTGAAGAGCCCCATGTACGCCACCGGCGTGGGCCTGGTCGTCTACGGCGCCCGCCACCTGGACCGCCGCATGTTCCGGATTCGTGAAGAGAACGTGTACAAGAAGGTGAAGGGGCGGATGCGGGAGTGGCTGGAGGAAATTTTCTAGTCTGACTGCGTGGCGTAAAACCAGGAAAGCGTGAACGAGGGATCCCTTGTGGATCCCTCTTTTTTTTGTTCAACAGTCCTCGGGTACAATCTTTCGCGGTAACGCTTCAGGTAGGACGCATTTCTCCCACTCGTCACGTCGTGCAGCTCCTCGACTGATCGAGTCCAGTCCGCGCAACCTGCGCGGCTTCATGCCGGTCCCGGAACATTCAACATGATGGGTTCCTTTACGCCTTCCCTCGTCTCCATGAACAGCCGACTGCTCGCGCCCGTACTCCTGATGGGAGCGCTGGGCCTGGCCTGCGGTCCTGAGCCCGTGGACTCCGATTCCCCCGCCGAGCGCACCGAGCGCACCGAGCAGCTGGTGGAGCCTCGCGCCAACCCGCTGGAGAAAGCGTGGCTGGTGGCGCCCGACCAGGGCGTGGCGTTCCTGATGGCGCCCGACGCCGACCTGCAGATGGTGGTGAGCCAGTCGGCCAACGTGATCGCCGAGAACACGACGGTCACCTACACGATGAACATCGTGAACGTGGGCCCGGACGCGGCGGCCTCACCGGTGGTGACGGTGAACCTGCCCAACAACGCGTTCTTCGAGGCGAACAACGCCGGAGGCTGGAACTGCTTCCCGCCGAGCACGGTGTTCCAGTGGCGCTGCTCGCTGGCCTCGCTGGCGGTGAACGTGCCGCAGACGATCACCTTCACCATGCGCTCGCCCAACCAGGACGATCTGCTGTTCTTGATGAGCGCCAGCATCACCTCGGGGACGCCTGACCCGAACCCGGCCAACAACTCGGGCGCGGTGGAGACGGCGGTGGGCACCAACGACGCGCCGGTGAACACGGTGCCGGGGCCGCAGACGACCATCGAGGACGTGGAGATCATCTTCTCGACGGCCAACGGCAACCGCATCTCCACCTCGGACGTGGACGTGTTCAACCGCACCCTGCGGGTGACGATTCAGGGCTCGGGCGGTAATGCCAAGGGCACGGTGACGCTGAGCCAGACGACGGGCCTGGTGTTCACCAATGGTGACGGCACCGACGACAACAGCATGCAGTTCACGGGCACGCTGGCCAACATCAACGCGGCGCTCAATAACATGCGCTTCACCCCCACGCCGAACTTCTACGGGGAGACGGGCCTGCTGCTCTCGGTGCTGGACCTGGGCAACAGCGGCTTTCCGCCCGCCAGGCAGGACAACGACATCATCCCCATCAACGTGACGCCCAACGTGAACGATCCGCCGGACGCGGTGGATGACAGCTTCGCGGTGCCGGGCGAGGCGGTGAACTACCCGCTGGACGTGCTGGCCAACGACACGTTCCTGCCGGATCCGCCCGAGACGCTGACGATCACCGCCGTGACGCAGCCGGCCAACGGCTCGGTGACGTTCACGGGCAGCGGGGTGCGCTTCACGCCCAACCCGGGCTTCCGGGGTACCACGCAGTTCACCTACACGATCACCGACCCGGGTGGTCTCTCGGACACGGCGACCGTGCGGCTGACGGTGGGCTCGCCCAACAACCCGCCCACGGCCAACGACGACAGCTACACGGTGGTGGAGGACAGCGCGGCCGCGACGTTCGCCGTGCTGGCCAACGACACGCCGCTGCCGGACACCAACGAGGGCCTGACGGTCATCGCCGTCACCCAGCCCACGGGCGGCACGGTGACGTTCACGGCCAACAACGTGCGCTTCACGCCCAACGCCAACTTCTACGGCACCACGACGTTCACCTACACCATCTCGGACGGGCGGGGCGGCACCGACGAGGCGACGGTGACGGTGACGGTGACGGAGGTGAACGATGCGCCCACGGCGACCGCGGACGCCCTCTCTGTGGTCGAGGACACGCCCACGGTGCTGGACGTGCTGGCCAACGACACGTTCCTGCCGGATCCGCCCGAGACGCTGACGATCAGCTCGGTGACTCAGCCGGCCACTGGCGGCACGGTGACCAACAACGGCAACAACGTGCTCTTCACGCCGGCGGCCGAGTTCAGCGGCACGGCGAGCTTCCAGTACATCATCTCCGACGGGCGGGGCGGCACGGCGACGGCGACGGTGACGGTGACGGTGACGCCGGTGAATGACCCGCCGGTGGCCAACCCCGACACCTTCACGGTGCTCGAGGACAGCGCGGCGGCGACGATCAACGTCATCGCCAACGACACCACGGGCCCGGAGACGGGCGAGACGCTGAGCGTTACCGCGGTGACGCAGCCCACGGGTGGCACGACGAGCCTCAGCGGCAACAACGTGCGCTTCACGCCCAACCCCAACTTCTTCGGCACCACGACGTTCAACTACACCCTGGCGGACAACAACGGCGCCACGGCGACGGGCACGGTGACGGTGACGGTGACTCCGGTGAACGATCCTCCGGATGCCGTCAATGACAGCTTCAGCGTGGGCGCCAGCAGCGGGGCGACGCCGCTGAACGTGCTGGCCAACGACACGTTCCTGCCGGATGCGCCCGAGACGCTGACGATTACGGCGGTGACCCAGCCAGCCAACGGCACGGTGACCAACGGCGGCACCAACGTCAGCTTCACGCCGGCGGCGGGCTTCCGCGGCACCACGACGTTCACGTACACGATCTCCGACGGCAACGGCGGCACGGACACGGCCACGGTGACGGTGCAGGTGACGAACAACCCGCCCACGGCCAACGCCGACAGCTTCACGGTGGCCGAGGACAGCGCCGCTACGCCCTTCAACGTGCTGGCCAACGACAGCACGGCGCCGGACACGGGCGAGACGCTGAGCATCACCGCGGTGACCCAGCCGGCCAACGGCACGGCGACCTTCACTGCCTCCGAGGTGCGCTTCCGGCCGGCGGCCAACTTCCACGGCACCACGACGTTCACGTACACGGTGTCCGACGGCAACGGCGGCACGGCGACGGGCACGGTGACGGTGACGGTGACGCCGGTGAACGATCCTCCCACCGCGGTCAATGACTCCTTCTCGGTTCCCGAGAACAGCGGGGCGACGCCGCTGGACGTGCTGGCCAACGACACGTTCGCTCCGGACACGGGCGAGACGTTGACGGTGACGGCGGTGACTCAGCCGGCCAACGGCACGGTGACCTTCACCCCCACGGGCGTCAGCTTCACCCCCAACGCCAACTTCACCGGTCAGACGAGCTTCACGTACACCATCTCGGACGGCAACGGCGGCACGTCCACGGCCACGGTGGCCGTCAACGTGACGGACGTTAACCAGGATCCCACCGCCAACGACGACAGCTTCACGGTGGCCGAGGACAGCGCCGCCACCACGCTGGACGTGCTGGCCAACGACACCACCGCGCCCGACGCGGGTGAGACGCTGACCATCAGCGCGGTGACTCAGCCGACCAACGGCACGGTGACCTTCACCGGCACCAGCGTTCGATTCACTCCGGCGCCCAACTTCCACGGCACCACCACGTTCCAGTACACGGTGAACGACGGCAACGGCGGCACGGACACGGCCACGGTGACGGTGACGGTGACGCCGGTGAACGATCCGCCTGACGCGGTGAACGACGCCTTCGCGGTGGACGAGGACAGCGCCGCCGCGCCGCTGGACGTGCTGGCCAACGACACCACCGCGCCGGACACGGGCGAGACGCTCACGGTGACGGCGGTGACGCAGCCGGCCGCAGGCACGGTGACGCTGGTGGGTGGCGTGGTGCGCTTCGCTCCGGCGCCGGGCTTCAGCGGCACCACGACGTTCAACTACACGGTGTCCGACGGCACCGCCACGGACACCGCGACGGTGACGGTCACGGTGCGGCCGGTGAACGATCCTCCGACGGCCAACAACGACAGCTTCTCGGTGGGCGAGGACAGCGCCGCCACGGTGCTCACCGTGCTGGCCAACGACAGCTCGGCGCCGGACACGGGCGAGACGCTGACCATCACCGCGGTGACGCAGCCCGCGGTGGGCTCGGTGACCTTCACGCCGACCAACGTCAGCTTCACCCCGGCCCCCAACTTCAACGGCACGGTGACGTTCACGTACACCATCTCCGACGGCAATGGCGGCACGGCGACGGCGACGGTGACGGTGAACGTCACGCCGGTGAACGATCCGCCCGACGCGGTGAACGACACCTTCTCGGTGGCCGAGGACAGCACCAACAACCCGCTGGACGTGCTGGCCAACGACACCACCGCGCCGGACGTGGGCGAGACGCTCACGGTGGCCTCGGTGACGCAGCCGCCGCTGGGCATGGGCTCCACGCAGGTGACGGCCGGCGTGGTGCGCTACACGCCTCCGCCCAACTTCAACGGCACCGCGACGTTCCAGTACACGGTGAACGACGGCAACGGCGGCACGGACACGGCGAGCGTCTCGGTGACGGTGACGCCGGTGAATGACCCGCCCGACGCGGTGAACGACACCTTCACGGTGGCCGAGAACAGCCCGGGCACGGTGCTCAACGTCCTGGCCAACGATACGTTCGCTCCGGACACGGGTGAGACGCTGACGGTCACCGCGGTGACGCAGCCGGCGGCGGGCGGCACGGTGACGCTGCAGGGCGGTGTGGTGACCTTCACGCCGACGGCGGGCTTCTCCGGCCCCACGATGTTCACGTACACCATCTCCGACGGCAACGGCGGCAGTGACACGGCCACGGTGACCGTGAACGTGTCGGATGTGAACGACCCGCCCGACGCGGTGAACGACAGCTACACGGTGGCCGAGGACAGCGGCTTCACGGCATTCGACGTGCTGGCCAATGACACGGATCCGGATGGCGACACGCTGATCATCACCTCGGTAACTCCGCCGGCCAACGGCACGGTGACGTTCACCTCGGCGGCGGTGCGCTTCACGCCCGCGGCCAACTTCAACGGCACGACGAACTTCACGTACACCATCTCCGACGGCAACGGCGGCAGTGACACGGCCACGGTGGTGGTGACGGTGACGCCGGTCAACGATCTGCCCACCGCCACCAATGACAGCTTCACGGTGGGCGAGGACAGCGCCGCCACGGTGTTCAACGTGCTGGCCAACGACACCACCGCGCCGGACGTGGGCGAGACGCTGACCATCACCGCGGTGACGCAGCCGGCCGGTGGCACGGTGACCTTCACGCCGTCCAACGTCAGCTTCACGCCGGATCCCAACTTCCACGGCACCGCGACGTTCACGTACCGGGTCTCCGACGGCAATGGCGGCACGGCGACGGCAACGGTGACGGTGACGGTGACGCCGGTGAACGATCCGCCCGACGCGGTGAACGACGCGGTGACGGTGGCCGAGGACAGCGCCGCCACGCCGGTGAACGTGCTGGCCAACGACACGTTCGCTCCGGACGTGGGTGAGACGCTGACGGTCACCTCGGTGACGCAGCCTGCCAACGGCACGGCGGCCTTCACGCCCACGGGCGTCAGCTTCACGCCGAACCCCAACTTCCACGGCACCACGAGCTTCACGTACACCATCTCCGACAGCAACGGCGGCAGTGACACGGCCACGGTGGCGGTGACGGTGACGCCGGTGAACGACGCGCCCACCGCCAACGACGACAGCTTCACGGTGGCCGAGGACAGCACCGGCCAGGTGCTCAACGTGCTGGCCAACGACACGTCCGTGCCGGACACGGGCGAGACGCTGACCATCACCGCGGTGACTCAGCCGGCCAACGGCCAGGTGTCGTTCACCAACACCAGCGTGACGTTCACTCCCAACGCGAACTTCGTGGGGACCACGACGTTCACGTACACCCTCTCCGATGGTAACGGTGGCACGGACACGGCGACGGTGACCGTCACGGTGGGTGGAGAGAACGATCCGCCGACCGCCAACGCGGACAGCTACACGGTGGCCGAGGACAGCGGCGCCACGGTGCTCACCGTGCTGACCAACGACACGGATCCGGATGGCGACGCGCTGACCATCAGCTCGGTGACCCAGCCGGCCAACGGCACGGTGACGATCAACGGCACGGACGTCAGCTTTACGCCGGGCCCCAACTTCAACGGCACCACCACGTTCACGTACACGGTGTCCGACGGCGAGGCCACGGCCACGGCCACGGTGACGGTGACCGTGACGCCGGTGAACGATCCGCCCAACGCGGTGGATGACAGCTTCACGGTGGCCGAGGACAGCGCCGCCCAGGTGCTCAACGTGCTGGCCAATGACTCGACGGCCCCCGAGACGACCGAGACGCTGAAGATCACCGCGGTGACGCAGCCGGCCAACGGCACGGTGACCTTCACGGACTTCAACGTGAGCTTCGCGCCGGCCGCCAACTTCTCGGGCCCCACGACGTTCACGTACACGGTGGACGACGGCAACGGTGGCACCGACACGGCGACGGTGACGGTGACGGTGACGCCGGTGAGCGATCCGCCCGACGCGGTGAACGACAGCTTCTCGGTGGCCGAGGACAGCGCCGCCACTCCGCTGGACGTGCTGGCCAACGACAGCACCGCGCCGGACACGGGCGAGACGCTCACGGTCTTCGCGGTGACGCAGCCGGCCAACGGCACGGTGACGCTGCAGGGCGGCGTGGTGCGCTTCACGCCCGCGCCCAACTTCAATGGCTCCACGTCGTTCACCTACACGGTGGACGATGGCAACGGCGGCAGGGACACGGCCACGGTGACGGTGAACGTCACGCCGGTGAACGACGCGCCCACCGCCAACGACGACACGTTCTCCATCCAGGAGGACGACGCGGGTGAGCCGCTGAACGTGCTGGCCAACGACACCACCGCGCCGGACGTGGGCGAGACGCTCACGGTGACGGCGGTGACGCAGCCTGCCACTGGCGGCACGGTGACCTTCACCGCCGCGGATGTGACCTTCGTGCCGAACGCCGACTTCGTCGGTACGGTGACGTTCAGCTACACGGTGTCCGACGGCACCGCCACGGACACGGCCACGGTGACGGTGAACGTCACGCCGGTGAACGATCCGCCCAACGCGGTGGATGACAGCTTCACGGTGGCCGAGGACAGCGGCGCCAACGGGCTCAACGTCCTGGCCAACGACACGGCGGCCCCGGACACCGGCGAGACGCTGATCATCACCTCCGTGACGCAGCCCGCCGGTGGCACGGTGACCTTCACCCAGACCACCGTGAGCTTCACTCCGGCGTCCCAGTTCGAGGGCACCGCGACGTTCACGTACACCATCTCCGACGGCAACGGGGGCAGCGACTCGGCCACGGTGACGGTGACGGTGACGCCGGTGAACGATCCGCCCACGGCTGACGACGACAACTACACGGTGGCCGAGGACAGCGGCGCCACGCCGCTGGACGTGCTGGCCAACGACAGCACCGCGCCGGACACGGGCGAGACGCTGACCATCACCGCGGTGACCCAGCCGGCCAACGGCACGGTGACGCTGCAGGGCGGCGTGGTGCGCTTCAGGCCCGCGCCCAACTTCAACGGCTCCACGACGTTCAGCTACACGGTGTCCGACGGCAGCGGTGGCACGGACACTGGCACGGTGACGGTGACGGTGACGCCGGTGAACGATCCGCCGGTGGCCAACGACGACAGCTTCACGGTGCCGGCCAACAGCGCCGCCACGACGTTCGCCGTGCTGGCCAACGACACGTCCGTGCCGGACACGGGCGAGACGCTGCTCATCACCGCGGTGACGCAGCCGGCCAATGGCACGGTGAGCTTCACGCCGACCAACGTGAGCTTCACTCCGGCGCCCAACTTCTCGGGCCTCACGACGTTCACGTACACCATCTCCGACGGCAACGGCGGCACGGACACGGCCACGGTGACGGTGAACGTGGGCAGCAACAACCTGCCGCCCACGGCCAACGACGACAGCTACACGCTGCCCGAGGACAGCGGGCCCAACGTGCTCGCCGTGTTGTCCAACGACACCACGGAAGCGGGCGAGACGCTCACGGTGACGGCGGTGACTCAGCCGGTCAGCGGCACGGTGACCTTCACGGGCGCCAATGTGACGTACACGCCGGCGGCCAACTTCAACGGCACGGTGCTGTTCACGTACACGGTGTCCGACGGCAACGGAGGCTTCGACACGGCGACGGTGACGGTGGTGGTGACGCCGGTGAACGATCCGCCCACGGCCAACGACGACAGCTTCACGGTGGCCGAGGACAGCCCCCTCACGGTGCTGGACGTGCTGATCAACGACACGGTGGTGCCGGACACGGGCGAGACGCTCACGGTGACGGCGGTGACGCAGCCCGCCACCGGCGGCACGGTGACGCTGACCCGGGGCGTGGTGCGCTTCAGGCCCGCGGCCAACTTCAGCGGCACGGTGACGTTCAGCTACACGGTGGCCGACGGCAACGGCGGCACGGACACAGCCACGGTGACGGTGAACGTGACGGAGGTGAACGATCCTCCGCTGGCCAACAACGACACGCTGACGGTGGCTGAGGACAGCGCCGCCACGCCGGTGAACGTGCTGGCCAACGACTCGAGCGGCCCGGACACGGGTGAGACGCTCACGGTGACGGGGGTGAGCCAGCCGGCCAACGGCACGGTGGCGCTGCAGGGCGGCGTGGTGACCTTCACGCCCGCGCCCAACTTCTTCGGCACCACGGCCTTCACGTACACGGTCTCGGATGGCCGCGGCGCGACGGGCACGGCCACGGTGACGGTGACGGTGACGCCGGTGAACGATCCGCCGGTGGCCAACGACGACAGCTACACGGTGGCGGTGAACAGCGCGGCCACCGCGCTGGACGTGCTGATCAACGACACGTTCGCTCCGGACACGGGCGAGACGCTGCTCGTCACGGCGGTGACGCAGCCGGCCAACGGCACGGTGACGCTGTCGGGTGGCATCGTCCGCTTCACGCCGAACGCCAACTTCACTGGCACCACGAGCTTCACGTACACCATCTCCGACGGCAACGGCGGCACGGACACGGCCACGGTGACGGTGAGGGTGGAGGGCACGAACAACCCGCCGGTGGCCAACGACGACAGCTTCTCGGTGGCCGAGGACAGCGCCGCCACGGTGCTCACCGTGCTGGCCAACGACACCACGGACGCGGGCGAGACGCTGACCATCACCGGGGTGACGCAGCCGGCCAACGGCACGGTGACCTTCACGGTGTCGGACGTCAGCTTCACTCCGGCGCCCAACTTCTCGGGCACCACGACGTTCACGTACACGGTGAGCGACGGCAGGGGCCTGGAGGACTCGGCGACGGTGACGGTGACGGTGACGCCGGTGAACGACGCGCCCACCGCCAACGACGACAACTACACGGTGGCCGAGGACAGCGGCGGCACGGAGCTGAACGTGCTGGCCAACGACACGAGCCTGCCGGACTCGGGTGAGACGCTCACGGTGACGGCGGTGACGCAGCCGGCCAGGGGCGGCGCGGTGACGCTGCAGGGCGGCGTGGTGCGCTTCACGCCCGCGCCCAACTTCAACGGCACGGCGACGTTCGAGTACACCCTCTCCGACAATAATGGCGGCACGGACACGGCCACGGTGACGGTGGATGTGACGCCGGCCAATGACGCGCCCGACGCGGTGGATGACACGTTCACGGTGCCCGAGGATCGCGTCAGCACGCTGCTCGCGGTGCTGAGCAACGACACCTCGGCTCCGGACGCGGGCGAGACGCTCACGGTGGTGGCGGTGACGCAGCCGGCCGACGGCGCGGTGTCGCTGGTGGGTGGCCTGGTGCGCTTCACTCCGGCGACCAACTTCTTCGGCACCACGAGCTTCACGTACACCATCTCCGACGGCAACGGCGGCACGGACACGGCCACGGTGACGGTGAACGTGACGCCGACGAACGACGCGCCCAACGCCAACGATGACTTCTACCGGTTGGCGGTGAACAGCACGAACAACGTGCTGGACGTGCTGGTCAACGACACGATCGCTCCGGACGTGGGCGAGACGCTCACGGTGGTGGGGGTGACTCAGCCGGCCAACGGCACGGTGGTGTTCAGCCCCACCGGGGTGACGTTCACTCCGAACGCGGGCTTCAGCGGCACCACGACGTTCACGTACACCATCTCCGACGGCAGCGACTTGACGGACACGGCCACGGTGACGGTGGAGGTGTCCGGCGACAACAACCCGCCCAACGCGGTGAACGACAGCTTCGCGGTGGCCGAGGACAGCGGGGCCACGGTGCTGGACGTGCTGGCCAACGACACCACCGCTCCGGACGTGGGCGAGACGCTCAAGGTGGTGTCGGTGACTCAGCCTGACCAGGGCTCGGTGACGCTGGTGGGCGGGGTGGTGAGCTATACGCCTCCGCTCAACTTCAACGGCACCACGACGTTCAACTACACGGTGACCGACGATGAGGGCGCCCCGGACTCGGCCACCGTCACGGTGACGGTGACGCCGACGAACGATCCGCCCGAGGCCAACGACGATCTCTTCGTCGTGACGCAGAACAGCGGGCCTCGCGTGCTCAGCGTGCTGGCCAACGACACGGACCTGGACGGCGACACGCTGACCATCACGGCGGTGACTCAGCCGGCCAACGGCTCCGTGACGTTCTCGGCGTTCGGTGTGAACTTCACGCCGGCCACGGGCTTCAACGGCTCCACGACGTTCACGTACACCATCTCCGACGGCAACGGCGGCACGGACACGGCCACGGTGACGGTGACGGTGGAGGGCACCAACACCCGGCCGCTGGCCAACGACGATGGCTTCCGGGTGGCGCGCAACAGCTCGAACAACGTGCTGAACGTGCTGGCCAACGACACGGATCCGGATGGGGACACGCTGACCATCACGGCGGTGACTCAGCCGGCCAGCGGCACGGTGAGCTTCACGGCCTTCGGGGTGAACTTCACGCCGACGGCGGGTTTCACCGGTACCACGACGTTCGAGTACACCATCTCCGACGGCATCGCCACGGACACGGCCACGGTGACGGTGACGGTGACCGAGACGGGCGTGCCTCCTAACGCGGTGGACGACACCTTCAGGGTGACGCGCAACACCACCAACAACCTGCTCAACGTGCTGGCCAACGACACGGACCTGGACGGCGACACGCTGACCATCACGGCGGTGACTCAGCCGGCCAACGGCACGGTGAGCTTCACGCCCGTGGGCATCCGCTTCACGCCCACCACGGGCTTCATCGGCACCACGACGTTCGAGTACACCATCTCCGACGGCAACGGCGGCACGGACACGGCCACGGTGAGGGTGGAGGTCGGCGAAGAACTGAACCGGATGCCTGACGCGGTGGATGACACGGTCGCGGTGAATCGCGACAGCACGAACAACTTGCTCAACGTGCTGGCCAACGACACGGATCCGGATGGAGACACGCTGACCATCACGGCGGTGACTCAGCCGGCCAACGGCACGGTGACCTTCACGGCCACCACCATCCGCTTCACGCCGACGGCGGGTTTCACCGGCCCCACGACGTTCGAGTACACCATCTCCGACGGCCGCGGTGGCACGGACACGGCCACCGTCACGGTGAACGTGAACGAGCCGGTCAACAGGGCGCCGGACGCGGTGAACGACACCCTCACGGTTGACGAGGACAGCGCCGCCACGGTGGTCGCCGTGCTGGCCAACGACACGGATCCGGACGGCGACATGCTGACGGTGACGGCGGTGATGCAGCCGGCCAGCGGCGGCTCGGTGACGCTGGACGCGAGCGGCGTGGTGAGCTTCACGCCGGCGGCCAACTTCAACGGCACCACGACGTTCGAGTACACCGTCTCCGACGGCCGCGGTGGCACGGATACCGCCATCGTCACGGTCACCGTCCGTCCGATGAACGATCCGCCGACGGGCATGGCGGACACGTTCGTGCTCAACTCCAACGCCGGGCCCGCGCCGCTGGACGTGCTGGCCAACGACTCGAGCGCGCCGGACGGGGGCGAGACGCTGACCATCACGGCGGTGACGCAGCCGGCCACGGGTGGCTCGGTGGCCATCAACGCGAACAACAACGGCTTGGTGTTCACGCCTACCCCGGGCATCACCGCCACGGCGACGTTCACGTACACGGTGTCCGACGGCAATGGCGGCACGGCTATCGTGGACGTGACGGTGAACCTGTCGCCGCTGGTGGTGGGGGACACGGACAACGACGGTCTGGACGACGCGGACGAAGTGGCCGCCGGCACCAACCCGAACGACAACGACTCGGATGACGACGGTGTCTCTGACGGCACCGACGGCATCGTTGACTCGGATGGCGATGGCACCATTAACGCGCTCGACCCGGACAGCGACAACGACGGGCTGCTGGACGGCACGGAGATGGGCGTGGTCGCCTCCGCCGCGCCGAGCGGCACCAACCAGGGCTCGCCCAACTTCCGGGCGGACGCCGATCCGACGACGACCACCGACCCGCGCGTGGCCGACACCGATGGGGACACGCTGCTCGACGGCGAGGAGGACGCCAACCGTGACGGCCGTCTCGACGAGAACGAGACGGATCCGAACAAGGCCGACACGGATGACGACCTGCTGGCCGACAACATCGAGCTGGAGGGTGAGAACCCCACCAACCCGCGCAACGCGGACACGGACGGGGACGGCCTGAACGACGGTGTCGAGGACGCCAACCAGAACGGCCGCATCGACGCGGGCGAGACGGATCCGAACAAGGCGGACACGGACGGCGGCGGTTCGCCCGATGGTGAGGAAGTCGCCGGCGGCACGGATCCGCTCGACGACAGCGACGACTTCATCATCGGCGGTGGTGGCTGCGCCTCGACGGGCGCCACCAGCCTGGTGCCGCTGGCGCTGCTGCTCGGCCTGCCGCTGCTGCGGCGGCGCCGGGCGGTGGCGGGCTCCTCCCAGGCCTCGAAGCCGGGGGCGTGGGTGGGGCTGGCGGTGCTGGCGCTGATGCTCGCGGTGCCTGCCCACGCGCAGGGGACCCCGAGCACCGTCTCCCAGAAGATCGACGTGCAGCAGTACAAGCCCGGCCCGGGCTCGAGGGATCTGCTGGGCCTGCACAGCCCCGCGCTGGGCAAGCACATGCAGTGGAACCTGGGCGCGTCGGTGAACTACGCCACCGATCCGCTCACGGTGACGAACCCCCGCACCGATGAGGTCGTCTACAAGCTGGTGGAGAGCCAGCTCACGGTGGACCTGATGGGCGCCATCGCCCTGTTCGATCGGTTCGAGCTGGGCGTGGCGCTGCCCATCACCTCGCAGACGTCCCAGGACCTGGACAACGCGCCGGTGGTGCCCGAGGGCGTCACCTCCACGGGCCTGGGCAACCTGCGCGTGGTGCCCAAGGTGAGCCTGCTGTCCACCGGCGGCCTGGCGGTGGGCGCGGCGATGCCCATTCACCTGCCCACGGGCGGCTCGCAGTTCCGCGGCGGAGCCTTCACCGTGCAGCCCCGGCTGCTCGGCGAGTGGACCAGCGGCGGGGGCCTGCGCCTGCTGGCCAACCTGGGCCTCAACCTGCGGCCCAAGGAGCAGGTGCGGAACCTGGTGGTGGCCAACGAGCTGGCCTACGGCGTGGGCGCCGAGGTGCCCTTCGGCAAGCTGTCCGCGGGCGGCACGCTGGTGGGCGCCATGGGCCTGGGGCAGGGCGCCGAGGAGCGCCCCCTGGAGCTGCTGGCCACGGTGCGCTACCGCATCTCGGACGCCATCGCCGCGCACCTGGGCGGTGGTCCGGGCATCGGCAATGGCTACGGCACGCCGGGCTTCCGCGTGTTCGCCGGGGTGGCCTGGGTGGCGCCCGAGGGCAAGGCGGCTCCCCAGCCCGAGCCTCAGCCAGCGCCCAAGCCCGCTCCGCCCAAGGACAGCGACGGCGACGGCCTCACGGACGACAAGGACGGCTGCCCGAACGAGGCCGAGGACAAGGACGGCTTCGAGGACGCGGACGGCTGCCCGGACACGGACAACGACAAGGACGGCGTGGCGGACGCGGGCGATGCCTGCGTGAGCGAGCCGGAGACGCAGAATGGCTACCAGGACGCGGACGGCTGCCCCGACGAGGTGCCGGACACGGACGGTGACGGCACCAGGGACGACAAGGACCGCTGCGCCAAGGATCCCGAGGACAAGGACGGCTTCGAGGACGAGGACGGCTGCCCGGATCCGGACAACGACCGTGATGGCGTGGCCGACGCGGCCGACAAGTGCCCGGCCGAGCCCGAGACGATCAACGGCGTGAAGGACGATGACGGCTGCCCGGACAAGGGCAAGGTGAAGGTGCTCGTCGAGGGCGAGAAGATCGTCATCCTCGAGAAGGTGTTCTTCGCCAACAACAAGGCCAACATCCTTCCCAAGTCCTTCCCGCTGCTGCAGCAGGTGGCGCAGGTGCTGCGCGCCAACCCGCAGATCGAGCTGGTGCGCATCGAGGGCCACACGGACGACAAGGGCGATGACGGCGCCAACCTGACGCTGTCGAAGTCCCGCGCCGAGTCGGTGCGCGCGCGGCTCATCTCCGAGGGCATCGCCGCCGAGCGGCTGGAGGCGGTGGGCTACGGCGAGGCCAAGCCGGTGGATCCCGCCAAGACCGCCAGGGCCCGCGAGAACAACCGCCGCGTCGAGTTCATCGTCACCAAGGTGAAGGCCAAGGAGGTCGAAGTCGAGCAGCCCTGACACCCGCCCGCCTCGCGGGCATGTCAGACCCCTGGACTAGACAGTGGCCTTGCTGACCGCCCTGCGGTCCGCGCTTCGGGGTGGATCTCCGGGGAGCGGCTGTCAGGGCGGTCGCGTCTGGGGCTGGGGGGCCCCACGGCACGTGGGACGACATCCGGATCCCGAGTCAAGATGGTTGGCGCGATCCAGATGGCATACGGCTCAAATGTTCAGCATGGCCCTAAGTGCTCGACAGGACTTGGGGATGAAGCAGGCTGCTACAGGCTGGTAGCTGAATACTTGCCAAAGATCGCGACTTGCTGATGATTGGTGTCCTAGGCCGAACGCGTGCGGCGGTGCGCGCTTTCCGCCGAAAGGATCACCATGGACCAGTTCGAGCAGAACAAGCAGGCCGCGAAGATCCGAGTTGTTGGCGTGGGTGGCGCGGGGTGCAACGCGGTGAACACGATGATCCTGGCCGAGCTGGACCGGGTCGACTTCATCGCCGCGAACACCGACGTGCAGGCCCTGGCCGCCAACAAGGCGCCGACGCGGCTGCAGCTCGGACAGACGTTGACCAAGGGCCTGGGCGCTGGGGCCAACCCGGAGATGGGCCGCGAGGCCGCGCTGGAGTCGCGTGAGCAGATCGCCGCGGTGCTCGAGGGCGCGGACATGGTGTTCGTCACCGCCGGCATGGGCGGCGGCACCGGCACGGGCGCAGCGCCCATCATCGCGGACATCGCCAAGAGCCTGGGCTGCCTCACGGTGGGCGTGGTGACCAAGCCCTTCCTCTTCGAGGGCAACAAGCGCCGCAAGCAGGCCGAGCAGGGCCTGGTGGAGCTCAAGGCCGCGGTGGACACGCTGATCACCATCCCCAACCAGCGGCTGCTCACCCTGAGCACCGAGCCCATGCCGCTGCTGGAGACGTTCAAGCGCGCCGACGAGGTGCTGCTCAACGCCGTGCAGGGCATCTCGGATCTCATCCAGTACCACGGCTACATCAACGTGGACTTCGCGGATGTGAAGACCATCATGAGCGACAAGGGCCTGGCGCTCATGGGCACCGGCCGCGCCTCGGGCACCACGCGCGCGCTCACCGCCATGCAGCAGGCCATCGCCAGCCCGCTGCTCGAGGACATCTCCATCGACGGCGCCACGGGCCTGCTGATCAACATCACCGGTGGCCGCGACATGACCCTGCAGGAGGTCAACGAGGCGCTCACGCTGGTGCACGACGCGGCCGACAGCGAGGCGGAGATCATCTTCGGCTCGCTGATCGACGAGAACATCAAGGACGAGGTGAAGATCACCATCATCGCCACGGGCTTCGTGCACCGTGACGCGCGCCAGCCGGCGCCGCGCGTGGTGGCCTCCACCCCGGTGCCGCTGGTCCGCCCGGCGCCCTCGGTGCTCGCCGCCGCCCGCGAGGAGGTGGCCAGCCTGGTGCCCGCCAAGTCCAGCGGCCGTCTGTCCTCCACGGAGAACAAGGCCGTCACCAGCACCCGCACCGCCGTGGTGAAGGACGCCCCGCTGCCGCTGGATGAGGATCAGTTCGACATCCCCACCTTCCTGCGCCGGCAGGGACAGACGGAGATGCCGTAGCTCCGAAGCGGGGTGCTAGCGCCGGGGCAGGCGGGCCACGCTCGCCTCGTCCCGGCCCGACAGCACGTCACTGCGCGAGAAGAGGGTGTCCAGCTCGCCGTACACCTCTTCGACGCGCTCGGACAGGCGCGGCGCGGGCACCACGCCCTCGCCCGAGAGCAGGTCCACCAGGGTTGTTGCGCGCTGCAGCATCTGGCGCGCCTTGAGCAGCGCCCGGCCTGTCTGCGTGCCCTGGGGAGAGAAGAGCGTACCGCCCTGGTACAGCGTCTCCAGGGCCACGCGGTTGGCGGCCATCCGGTCCGCCACGCGCGCGCGGTACAGCTCCAGCCGCCGCTCGCGCCGCGCGCCCAGCAGGTCCAACACCGCCCCATCACCTGTTTCGATCTGCTTCACGGGGCCGCAAGGTACGCCAGGGGCCCGGCCGGCCGCAACGGTGGTACGCAGCTGTGCGGGGCTATACTTGCCTGTGACAAGCCCTCGGTTGCCTGCTTGTCAGGGCAGGGGGCCGAGATTAGGTTGGCCGCCCTTCCGAGCAGGGGGTACCGGCCATGTTCAAGAAGCTCCTCATCGCCAATCGAGGTGAAATCTCCCGTCGTATCGGGGCCGTGGCCCGGGGCATGGGCCTGTCCACCGTGGCGGTCTACTCCGACGCCGACGCGGATCTGCCCTTCGTGAAGGAGGCGGACGAGGCCGTGCGCATTGGCCCCGCCCCCGCCAAGGACAGCTACCTCAGCGTCCCCGCCATCCTCGAGGCCGCGAAGAAGACGGGGGCCCAGGCCGTACACCCCGGCTACGGCTTTCTGTCGGAGAACGCGGAGTTCGCCAGCGCCTGCACCGCCGCCGGCATCACCTTCGTGGGTCCGCCGCCCGAGGCGATGCTGCGCATGAAGGACAAGAGCCAGGCGCGCAAGCTGGTGGCCGCCGCGGGCGTGCCGGTGGTGCCTGGCAGCGAGGACGTGGTGCCGGACGTGGCGAGCTCGCTGGCGGCCGCCGAGCGCATTGGCTACCCGGTGCTCTGCAAGGCCGCGGGCGGCGGCGGCGGCATCGGCATGGCCGCCGCGAAGGACCCCGCCGAGCTGGAGAAGGTGTTCCGCCAGTGCACCGACCGCGCGAAGGCCGCCTTCGGCCGCGAGGGCGTGTACCTGGAGCGCTACTTCCCGGCGCCGCGCCACATCGAGGTGCAGATCCTCGGGGACCACCACGGCCACCTCATCCACTGCCTGGAGCGTGAGTGCTCCATTCAGCGGCGCCACCAGAAGGTGGTGGAGGAGGCGCCCTCACCGCTGTTCGCGGACGGGAAGAACGGCGCGGTGGCCGAGAAGCTCTTCACCGCGGCGGTGGCGGCGGCCAAGGCCTTTGGCTACGCCAACGCGGGCACGGTGGAGTTCCTGTACTCGGACGGCAACGTCTACTTCATCGAGATGAACGCCCGGCTCCAGGTGGAGCACCCGGTGACGGAGCTCACCACGGGGTTGGATCTCATCGGCTGGCAGCTGCGCATCGCCGCTGGAGAGCGCCTCACCGTTCGCCAGGAGGACGTGAAGCGCAAGGGCGCGGCGCTCGAGTTCCGCATCTACGCGGAGGATCCGGTGAAGTTCTTCCCCTCGCCGGGCCTGCTCAAGGTGTACCAGCCGCCCACGGGCGAGGGCGTGCGCCTGGACTCGGGCTACGGCGAGGGCAACACCGTGACGCCCAACTACGATCCGATGATCGCCAAGCTCATCGTCTCGGGTGAGTCGCGGGCCCAGGCCATCGAGCGCTCCATCCAGGCGCTGGAGAACTTCCGCATCGAGGGCATCAAGACGAACATCCCGCTGCACCTGCGCATCCTCAAATCAGAGGCCTTCCGCGCCGGACAGCTGGATACGCGCTTCCTGGAGCAGCACGCGAAGCCGTAGGCTGCGCGGGGCAGCGGACCTTTCCCAACTTCGGCGCCCTGAGCGCATGAGGAGGCAACACCTATGGCGGACGTGGCGGCGCACATCACCGGGACGGTGTGGAAGATCGAGGTGAAGGTGGGCGACAAGGTCACCGCGGGGCAGACCCTGGTCATCCTCGAGTCCATGAAGATGGAGATGCCCATCGAGGCCGAGCAGGACGGCGAGGTGAAGGAGATTCGCTGCAAGGAGAGCCAGCCCGTCAAC
Source organism: Myxococcaceae bacterium (assembly GCA_035296065.1). Taxonomy (GTDB): domain Bacteria; phylum Myxococcota; class Myxococcia; order Myxococcales; family Myxococcaceae; genus DATHBR01. The sequence continues at coordinate 64,968 of DATHBR010000021.1, forward strand.
GAGGGCGACGTCCTCGTGGTGCTCGGCTAGGCACGGCTCCGGGGGGAAGCATGCTGCCGACAGTCGAGGTAGAGGACCGCGAGGACGGCATCCGGGTGCTGACGCTCGTCAACCCGGCGCGCCGCAACGCGCTGGATGACCGGATGGTGGGCATGCTGGACGCGGCGCTGGTCGCGCCGGCTCACATCCGTGCCTTCCTGGTGCGCGGCGCGGGCGGCACCTTCTGCTCGGGCTACGACTTGACGAGCCTGGTGCCGGCGACGCCCGAGGGTGGCCTGCCAGACGATCTGCTGATTGGGTTCCTGGGCAAGCTGGAGCGCCACCCGGTGCCCAGCGTGGCGCTGGTGCAGGGCTCGGCGTTCGGCGCGGGCTTCGACTTAGCGGCCTCGTGTGACTTCCGGGTGGGCTCGCCCGAGACGATCTTCTGCATGCCGCCGGCGCGGCTGGGCCTCATCTACTCGGAGGAGGGCATGGCGCGAGCGGCCAGGCTGGTGGGCCTGGGCCGGGCCCGGACGCTGTTCCTCACCGCGCAGAAGGTGGACGGAGAGACGGCGCTCGCCTGGGGGCTGCTGGACGAGTGCAGCCCCGCGCACGTGATGGAGCAGAGCGCCCTGGAGCTGTGCCGGACGCTGGCCGGCAACGCGCCGCTGGCGGTGTCGGGGATGAAAGAGGTGCTGGGGCGGCTGGGCCAGCTCTCGCTCCCGGAGCAGGAGCGCGCGCGGATACGGGCGCTGCGCGCGACGGCCTTCCGCAGCGAGGACCTGCAGGAGGGCAAGGCGGCGTTCCTCGAGAAACGCCCGCCCCGCTTCCAGGGCCGCTAGCGGCGGCAACTCAGGTGTCGCCGAACAGCTCGCCCATGCGCAGCTGCAGCGCCGAGGCGATCTTGTACAGCGACGAGATGGACGCCGAGGACTCGGCGCGCTCGATCTGCGACAGCAGCGACACGGACAGGCCGGTGCGCCGCGCCAGCTGCTTGAGCGTGAGCTCCTGCGTCTTGCGCGCGTCGCGGATGACGCGGCCGATGGCGCGGTGCAGGTCCGCCTCCGGGTCCTGCGACAGGCCCTTCTTCTGCAGGGCGTTGCGCACCGCGGCGATGAACTGGTCCGGCTCCATCGGCTTCTTCACGTAGTCGGAGGCCTGCGCCTTGAGCGAGGCCACCGCCGTGTCCACCGTGGGGTACGCGGTGGCGACAATCACCGCGATGTCCGTGTCGTACTTGCGGATCAGCTCCAGCACCTCGGTGCCGGACATCTGCGGCATCATCATGTCGAGGATGACCAGGTGGAAGTCCGACCCCCGCAGGATGTCCACCGTCTGGGTGGGATCCGTCGTGGTGATGACCTCGTAACCCTCACGGGTCAGCACCAGCTTCAGGTAGTCGCAGTTGTCCTGCTCATCATCGACCACCAGGATGCGAATCTGCACAGCGTCTCCTCGCCGAGTTGAAATCGATGGATGGCTACTTCGGGTTCTGCTTCTCGTAGTTGTTGAGCAGCTCGCGCACGCGGGGCGCGTTCGCATCGTTCGGAGCCAGCTCCAGGAACTTGCGGTAGTGCTCCGCGGCCTTCTCCGGCTTGCCGTTGCGAGCAAAGGAGGCCGCCAGCAGCATCTGGCACTTGGAGTTGGTCGGGTCGAGCTCCTGGCACTTGGAGGCCAGCACGATGGCCTGATCATACTGCTTGCCGCGGAAGGCGTTGTGGGCGTCGTCATGCATCGCCTGGGCCTGTTCCTTGGTCGAGGGCATCATGCTGGGCCGGGGCGCCGGCGTTGTCTTCGGCGTCTCGACCTTGGCGGTGGCCTTGCGCGCGGTGTCCAGCTGGGTGCGCAGCTGGGTGTAGCGGGCGGCGAACACGGAGGTGATCTCCGCGCGCGTGAGGAACTGCTCGGCCTCGTCCAGGCTCTTGGCCTCCAGCGCCTTCTGCGCGTCGTTGAGCGCCTGCAGGCACTGCTTCTCGTCCTCGATCTGCGAGGCGAGCGACTGGACCTCGGCCGGCCACACGCCGTCGGGCTTCCTGAGCGGGTTGAGCGCGTCCTCGGCCTTGTCGATCTTGCCCTGGGCCAGCGCCTTCTTGGCGCTGTCCATCCGGGCCTCCATGTCCCGGGCGGCCTTGGCCTGCGCGGCCGGGTCGACCGCGGCCTCATCGGGCGTCGGCTCGTCGGGCGCCGGCTCCTCGGGCGCCTTCGGCGGAGCCTCCGGCGGGCGGACCTGCTGCGGCGGCTCGGGCTGCTTCGGAGGATCGTTGGTGGTGACTTCCGGCGGGGTGGGCGTCGTCTCGCCGCCACCCTTGAGCAGGAAGAAGGCGGCACCCGCGCCGCCCACCAGCAGCACCACCAGCGCCAGCACCAGCGCCAGCTTCGAGCGGCCGCCGGACATGGCGGCCGCGGCTGAGTCGCCCGCCGCCAGGAAGCTCAGCTTCACATGGCCCAGCTCGATGACATCTCCGGGAGACAGCGACGCCTGAGCGTAGCTCTCGCCGTTGATCTTCATCCCGTTGGCCGACTGCATGTCGATGATGCGCCACTCGCCATTGTCCTCGCGGACGATCTTGGCGTGGGTGCGCGACAGCGAGCGGTGATCGATGACGATGTCGTTGTCGTCGGTGCGGCCAATGCGCATCTCGGTGCGGATGCAGGAGAACTCCTGGCCCTTGAGCTCGGCGCTCGTCACCACCAGCCGCGGCGCCTCGTCCTCGCCCAGGTCCTTGACCTTGCGCGAGCGGGTGTTCTCCACCGAGTCCATGCGGATGATGGCGGTGGAGTGGCGGCGCTGGTCGGCCGAGGCTCCGGTGGACGCGGAGTCGTCGTGGACGGGCGTCTCCGTCTCCGTCTCGGGCTCCGAGCCCGAGCCGTCCGGATCGCTCGTCTCATCATCGGCGGGGGCGGGTGCCGACCGGGCCCGGGCAGCCGCGGCGGCCGCGGCCGCCTCGCTCTGCAGGGCCAGATCGTAGTCGCCGATCTGAATCAGGTCGCCGTCCTTGATGGCGGACTGGCCACTGATCCGCTCGCCGTTGATGCGAGTCCCATTGGAACTGCCCAAATCCTCCACCACCACGTGCCCGTTCTGCCGAAGCAGGCGAGCATGGCGGCGGGACACGTTTCGTTCCGTCAGGCGGATGGTGTTGCCTTCCTGACGGCCGATCGTGATCTCTTCACGGACGAAGGGAACAACGGTCTTGCGCCCCTCGTCGTCTTCGATGATGAGCTTCAGCACGGGTCGGATCCGCTTACAGCTATAGCAGAAAGGCCCAAACCGTTACAAGGCATGCATCCCCCGAAAATGACAGGGCTTTTCCGAGTATGTGGGGGAAAGAAGGCATCGTTGTCCATCGGACGTGTGGACGCTGGGCCCGCTTTTCCGAGATGGGAATAGGAGGAGAGAGCCGCGTGAGTGTACCAGCACCCGCCGCCGGGGAAGAGCGATCAGCGTCCGGAAATCGACGGTGGCCCGGGGGGCTGCCGTGGGTGACGGGGGGCGTGGTGCTGGTGGCGGTGGGGCTCTACGTGCTCACGGCGGCGGCGGGGCCGCTGGACGTGGACGCGATGGTGCGCTTCGGGGCGAAGGTGGTGCCGCTGATGACGGAGGCGGGCGAGCCGTGGCGGCTGGTGACGGCGAACTTCCTGCACCGGGACGGGATGCACCTGGGCGTCAATGTGCTGGTGCTGCTGGCGGCGGGCGCGGCGCTGGAGAGCACCTACCGGCGGTGGGACTACGCGGCGCTGCTGGGGGCCTCGGGGCTGGCGACGATGACGAGCTCGCTGCTGTGGGTCGAGGAGATGGGCGTGGGGGCCTCGGGGCTGGCGTACGGGTGCGTGGGGGCGTTGATCGTCCTGGGGCGCAGGCACCGCGCGGTGCTGACGCCGTTTGCGCGGATGATGTCGGGCGAGGGCGTGCTGCCCACGGTGCTGGTGTTTCTGTGGATGGGGTGGACCTCGGTGGGCGTGGACAACGCGGGCCACCTGGGCGGCTTCTCGGCGGGGCTGCTGGTGGGGCTGTTCCTGGTGCCGGCGCGGGTGAGGCCGCAGGAGGCCGGGGCCGGGCGGCTGCTGCCCGCGGCGAGCGTGGCCGCGGTGGCGCTGGTGCTGGCGGGGGTGGGGGTGGGGGCGCGCTCGACGTGGCGGGTGGAGCGGGACGAGGTGTTTGGCGTGTCCGTGTCGATGCCGCGCGCCTGGCGCCAGGGGGCGGACAGGCTGGGGCGGCTGGCGTTCTCCAATGGGCTGCCGGGGTTGGGCCGGGCCAGCTTCGCCGCCGAGGCCATCGAGGCGGGGGAGCCGGGGGATGGAGAGCCGCAGGCGCGGCGCTTCATCGAGACGACGCTCGCCAGCCTGTCCGAAGGGCCACCCCAGGCGGTGAGGGGGCCGGAGTCCGCCCAGGTGCAGGGCCGGCGGGCGCAGCGGGTGCGGGCGCGGGTGCGGGGGCCGGAGGGAGACACCCATGTGATGGCGCTCTTCGTGCCGCGCGGGGAGTTCGTCTACCAGCTGGTGTTCACCTGGCCGGCGGCGTTTCCCCGGTATGGCGAGGTGGTGGAGCGGATGGCGGCGGAGCTGCGGCTGGAGGAGCCGGCGATGCTGCGCGAGGCGCGGGCGCGGGCGCTGCTGGTGCCTGGAGCCGGGGAGCCGCTGTTGGAGCTGGGCGCTTCGCTGCGGCGCTGGGGCCGGCCGGAGGAGGCGGTGGAGCCGCTGGTGGCCTCGTTGCAGCTGGCGCCTTCGCGGGTGGAGACGCGGGTGGAGCTGGCCCGGGCGTACTTCGAGGCGGGGCGGGTGGAGGAGGGGTGCCGCGCGGCCGAGGAGGCGCAGGTGTACGGGCCGGCGGAGACGGGGGCGTTGGAGGCGGGCGTGCGCTGCGAGCTGGCGCGGGGGGATGTAGAGCGGGCGCTGGCGCGGCTGGAGGAGGCCCGGCGGGTGGATCCTCAGGATCCGCGGCTGCGCGCGGCGGAGGCCGCTCTTCGCGCGACGGTGGAGGCACGGGGCCGATAGAGGTTAGCGGATCGGTCCTCCCTCATCGGCCGTTCTGCTCGCCCTCTAAAGACAGCCTGCTTTTCGTTGCATCCGTCGATGCTGCCATTTTGGGTCGGCAAAGACTTGCCAAGACGTGCGTGTGACTACGTCAGACACAAGCCACCGCATTGCCAAGATCAAACCGGTGGTTACGGTGATCAGCCCCGCACAGGAGCGTCTCCATGATGATTGCGCTGACCGGCTCAAGCAGCACCGGCAAGACCACCTTGTCGGACTCGCTCATGAAGGAAGCGGAGTTCCGTACGCATGTGGACTCCTTCCTCACTACCGACGCGCGCTCTCTGCTGAGGGACATGGGACACACGAGTATGGACAAAATGCGGCGGGACGAGCTGCAGTGGTTCCAGCGCACCTATCTGAAGCGCAAGCAGGAGATTGAAGCGGGGCAGCGCCGCTTTCTGACGGATCGCTCCTTCGTGGATGTCGCCGCGTACTGGCTGCGCCGGGACGCCATGGGGTTGGAGGCATCGGAGATCGAGCCTGTGGTGAACGCCTGCCGAGAGGGAGCCAGCAAGTACGATCTCCACATCTACTGTCCATTTGGCGTGTTTCCGTTCAAGCCGGATGGGTATCGCTCGGACAACGTTGCTCACCACCAGGAGATCGGTGAGCAGATTGCCGAGTTGCTGAAGGACTGGGGGGTGAAATTCATCACGCTGGATACCCCCGACCATTCGGAGCGGATCGCGCGGGTTCTGGAAGCAATCCGGTCGCTCGCGGCGCGCTGAGCGGCTCTCCAACCCGGTTCTTTCCCGCGAGTTCCCATGAACATCCTTTTCATCAACCTGCCTCCAGCGTCGACCAAGAAGTCGGGCAACAAGCTGTACTGGCTGCAGAGCAGCATGAACCTGGGGCTCTTGGCGGTAGCCTCTGCCGCGAGCCGGGCCGGCCACGCGGTCTCCGTTTACGACTGGCTGGGCAACCATCAGGTCCGGCTCCTGGAACTGCTGCCGGACATCCTCTCGAAGGCCCCCCCTGACATCGTTGGCCTGTCGCTGCCGAGCGGTTACGGGGAGGAGTACTGCGGGCCGCTCTCAAAGCTGCTCAAGCAGCACATGCCGCAGGTGCGTATCGTGGTGGGCGGCCAGTACCACGCCGGCATGCGTGCCCGCAGCCTGCTGGAGCGCTTCCCACTGCTGGACGCGGTGGCGGTTGGGGACGGTGAGCCCCTGGACTGGTCGCAGCTCGCGACGTGCGACCTGTCGGCGCCGCCCCCTGGCATCGTGACGCACCAGTCTTCGGAGCAGCAGGGGCTGCCGCCAGCGCCTGCCTCGAAGAAGATCGCGCCGGAGTACCGGTTCGATCTGCTCCAACTGGACGTGCGTACCTACGCGCCGAGCATTGAGGTGGGGCGCGGGTGCCCGTTCACCTGCTCGTTTTGCTCCTTGAGCGGCGCTCCGGCGAGCCTGGAGCCCGCGTCTCAGGACACGATCACCGCGCAGTTGAAGTTCTGGGTGGACACCTGGTCTGAGCTGGAGCGCGTTCCGATCTACTTCGAGTGCCCCGTGTTCTTCTGCAATAAGGGCAACATCGCGGAGTACGAGGAGTGCCTGTCTCCCTTTGCCCACCGGATTGAGTGGCGCACCCAGTGCCGCGTGGACTCCGTCGATCCGATTGTGTTGCCACGGCTGCATCAGCTTGGCCTGCGTATTCTGGATGTGGGGCTGGAGTCTGCTTCGCCGCGGATGCTTGAGCTCATGAAGAAGACGACAGGGAGGGCGGAGCTGTATCTTCAGCGGGCACAGGCGCTGCTCGATGCAGCCGCAGCCTGCGGTGTGGGTATCAAGCTGAACATCCTGCTGTTTCCAGGGGAAACGGAGCAGACCGCCAAGGAGACGGCGGACTTCATCTGGCGTAACCGCAGCAAGATCTCCGGAATCGCCGCCAGCGCTGCCATTGAGTTCCCCGGCTCGGACCTCAGCACGCAGCTGGGCGCCTTTCAGCTGCTGTACGGCACCCGGCGGAGGGTGGACGAGAATGTGTCTCCGGCCGGCATCTTCCCGCTCGATCTGAGCCACGAATTTTCGCTGGAGCGAGCACGGGAGTGGTGCCTCCAGATGACGCGGGACGTGACGACGGCCGAGTCCTATTTCCGCCTCAAGCGTATCGGGTACTTCCGTCCGGATCTGTCTTTCGCTCAGTTCCTGGAGGTGGTGCGCTCCTCCGATCCCACGAGCTTGCCGTTCGCACTGCCTGATGCCATGCGTGCCGGTCCGGCTCATGGCCCTGGAGCCTGGGACATGGTGCAGTGGGACCAGCTCCGGTAAGGCGTGCTCCCCGGGGGGCAGGGGGCGGAAGGCTGCCCGCGAGAACCGCCAGCTGATGGCTTAGACTGGACGCATGCGCAAGACTGAGGTGGCCTGGTGCCGTGCCGTGCTCGTGGTGGCGTTGCTCGCGTTCCTGCCGGCGCGGGCCGAGGAGTCCGCGGCGGACATCGCCCGGAAGAGCCGTGAGCGCGGGGCGCTCAACCTGCTGGGCCTGAGCGCTCAGCTCAAGCTCACCACCGCGAGCAAGAGCGGCAAGCCGAAGGAGCAGGTGCTCACCACCACGGCGAAGAAGATTGGAGATCGCACGCACTCGCTGGTGCGCTTCCAGCAGCCGGCCACGGTGGCGGGGATCGCGGTGCTCACGGTGGAGGGCGCCAAGGGCGAGGCGGCGGAGATCTCGATGTACCTGCCCAAGGTGAAGAAGGTGCGCAAGGTGGCGCGCACGCAGCGGGGCCAGTCCTTCATGGAAACGGACTTCTCGTACGCGGACCTGGGCGGCACGGGCGGCGAGAGCGATGACACGATGAAGCAGGTGGGCGAGTCGAAGGTGCTGGATCGGCTCGTCTGGGTGCTGGTGGGCAAGGCCGGGCCGGACTCGCCCTATGGCCAGGTGAAGGTGTTCGTGGACCAGGAGACGTACGTGCCCACGCAGGTGGAGTACACCGACAAGGAGGGCAAGCCCTTCAAGGTGTACCGGGCCTCCGAGCTCAAGCGCTTCAAGGACCGCGTCATCGCCGCGCGCTCGTCGATGGAGAACCTGCGGACGGGCTCGCTGACGACGCTCGAGGTGCTGCAGCTCGAGGAGGCGCAGCTGGGCGACGAGGCCTTCTCCGAGCGGGCGCTGGAGCGCGGGTGAGCCGCACGGTCGCGCTCGGGCTGTGGCTGCTGGCCGCCAGTGCGTGGGCCTCCGGTGAGCAGCCGGGTGCCTCCGAGCCCGTGGAGGCTCCGCCGGCTGTGGAGGCTCCGCCTGCCCCCGCGTCGGAGCTGGAGAGCTTCGCGCCGGTGAGCGCTCCTATAGAGGAGGCCACGGCGGCGCCCGTTGCGGCTCCCTCCGCGCAGGTGCGCGGGAGCCTGCAGCTTCAGTGGGGCGTGGACACCGGCTTCGAGCCTCAGCGCAGCGACGGGCTGTCCGAGCATGTGACGGACCTACGGGGCCGGGCGTCGCTGGCCACGGATGTGAAGCTCAGCCCCACGCTGCGGCTGCTGGTGGAGGGCCGGGCCCTGTGGCGCGCGGGAGCGGAGCAGGGCCTGAAGCGGGGCAAGGCCTTCTTCGAGCCCACGCTGGGCGAGGCCTTCCTGGACCTCTATACGGCCGGCGTGGACTTCCGGGTGGGGCAACAGACGCTGGCCTTCGGAGCCAACGCGGCCTTCGCCCCCACGGATGTGCTCAACCCCAGGGAGCTGCGTGAGAGCCAGGTGCTCACCGAGCCCGAGGACGCGAAGGTGCCGGTGTTCGCGGCGCGCGCGCTGGGCGAGCTGGGGCCGCTCAGTGTCACCGTGGCGTGGGTGCCGTTCTTCGTGCCTCACCGCTACACCGTCTTCGGCCAGGACGAGGCGCTCTTTCAGCCTGGGCTCGGCCGGGGCCTGCCCTTCACGGTGGACAAGTCGATCGAGGATGCGCTGCAGCCTCGCCTGCTGGAGACCGAGCGCCCCGAGGCGTTTCCGCACCTCGGGGACGTGGGCCTGCGGGCGACGTCCAGGCTGGGAGCGCTCACCGTGGGAGGCTCGTGGGTGTGGGGCAGCGAGAAGCTGCCCCAGGTACAGCTGGATCCAGAGCTGGACGCGGTGCTGCGGGCCCAGGAGCGTGGAGAGGCTCCGGACGCGGCGCTGCTGCTCTCGGTGCAGGACCGGCTGCGGGCAGGGGAGACGCTCGTCACCGGGCGCTATGAGCGGCAGCACGTGTTCGGCCTGGAGGCCTCGGCCCTGGTGGAGACGGCCCAACTCGACGTGGATGTGGGCCTCAGCCCCGAACAGACGTTTGTCGACGAGCAGCTGCGCCCGCTGCGCAAGCCAGGAGTGACATGGGTGCTCGGCGTGTCCCAGGCGGAGGACTCGGACTTCATCTACTCGGTGACGTACCTGGGGCTCGCGGTGCCAGGCGTGAAGGCCCAGGAGCTGCTCGTGGTGCTGGAGCCGGGAACGGCGCGAGGAGCCGACCGCACTGCCTTCTTCCACCTGCTGGTGGCGGAGGCGAGCTACACGCTGCTCGACGGCGAGGTGGAGCTGGGCCTGCGGGGCGCCTTCGAGCCGGTGCAGCGCTCGTTCGCGCTGGCGCCTCGCGTGGGCTGGCGCATCGAGGAGTGGCTCAGCGTCGGGCTTACCGCGGAGGTATACGCCGGCAAGGCGTACAGCCCGCTGGGCTACTTCGGCCGGAATGATCAGCTCGTCGGTTCGCTCCGGCTGACGCTGTAGCCCCTGCTCACGGCGAGCTGAAGGGGCGCATCAGCAGCCGCGCTCCCGCGGTCCACTCCGTCCGCCGGTCCATGCCCGCATCCTTATAGGTGTACGTGCCGTAGAGCTGGAGCCAGAGCGGCTGATCGTTCAGCGCGATCATCAGCCGCTCGAAGCTCGCGTCCGCGCGCACCCGGAAGCGCCGCGTTCCCTCGAAGCTGGTGATCCACCCCGCCAGCGCCGTGCCGCGCACCGTCCACCAGCCCTTCTCCTGCTCGTACCCCATGTCCAGCAGGCCCGTCGTGAAGGGCGACAGCTCCTGCTCCAGCTCGCCGTCCGGCAGGCGCCGCAGCGAGTGCACCGCCGCCGGCCCAAGCCCCAGCCACAGCCGCCCCGTCACCGAGCGGATGGGATCCAACAGCAGCGCCGCGCGTCCCGTCTCCACCCTCAGCCCCGGGCCCTCCCAGACGCGCCGCTCCAGGTGCCCCGCCCGGGCCGCCAGCGTGATGTCGAACGGGAACGGAATCCGGAGTGGCTTCCCCGTTGGAATCAGGATGAAGCCTTCCTCCAGGTGGCGCCGGAACGTGCCCTCGTACAGCGTCGCCGTGATGCCGCGCCGCGCGAGGCTCGGCGTCCCCTCCGTCACCAGGATGCGGTGGGTGTTGAACCAGAGCATGCCCTTGCTGCGGCTCGTCCGCTCCGTGCGCAGCAGGATGCCCGCCTGCAGCGTGGGCTCCATCCGCCCGTCGCGCATCCTCAGCCCCGTGCCCAGCAGCAGCGCATTGCCCGGATCGAAGCAGGTGGGAAACCGCCTCCCCGCCTCGTCCACTCCGGTGCACTCGTCCTCCGTCACCTGCGCGGCGGCGGGCGAGCCCGGGGGCAGGGCGAACAGCAGCGTGGCGAGGCCGAGCGCGAGCATTGCGTTTCAACCCTACCGGGCGCTGGCCAGAGGAGCGCTGCGGCGAGCAGGCGCCCACAGCGAGACGCGCAGCCCCGCGTTGGCGGACCACTCCCACGCCGCGTCCACGTTCGGCAAGTCATTGCGCCAGCCCGCGCGCCCGTCCACCACCGCGCTCACCGGCTGATCGTTGATGGCCAGCAGGATCAGCTCGTAGCCCACCTTCGCCTTGATGCGCTCGGGGCGCAGCGGGCGCCCGGTCACCTCATCCCCCAGCAGCACCTTCTCGCCCTCGACCGAGAAGAGCAGGTGGTGGAAGCCATCCGTGTCCAGGGTGATGTCGCCCTCGAACGCCACGGTGGGCACCAGCGTGGTGAACCCGTGCGTCCGGTCCCGCTCGATGGACGGGCCCACCCGGAACCGCACGTAGGACACCAGGTCCTTCGAGTGCCACACGTCCAGCGTGCCGTGCACCGCGCCCCACGTCAGCAGGCTCAGCTCCACGTCCTGGCGCTCGATCGACTCCTGGTGCAGCGCTTCGATCCAGGCGCCCAGGTTGAGCCCCAGATCGAGCCGGCGCGGCTTGCCGAAGAACGTGGTGACGCGGAACAGCGGCACCCGGCGCTCCACGTTGAAGTCATAGCGCAGCAGCGTCACGTCCAGCCCCGGCTCACCCAGGTACAGCTCGGTGTCCAGGAACGTGAAGCGGTGCAGCCGTGTATCCTCCGCGCCGCCCGGGAACTCCGTCTGAATGCCGAAGTCCACCCGGATGCGATCCCGCGTGCCGGCTCCACCTCCGAACAGCGGAGCCCACGCGCCACCCAGCCAGATGCGCCGGTGCAGATCGAAGTTGAACTGCATCACCCGGCCCTGCTCGTCGCGGTACCAGCCCGGTGGGGCCTCGGCGATGGCCGGCACGAAGCGGTAGTCCTCCCGCGCGCGCGTGGCGGCGCTGACCTCGTACCGCTCGCAGAACGAGGTGCGCAGCAGCGGCCGGTCCGTCTCCATGCCGTCCGGATCCAGCTCCTGGTTAGGAGCAATCAAGCAGCGCTTCGTCACCGGATCGCACTGCATCCGGTAGTCCCCCGAGGGGATCTCCTTCGTCGGAGGCAGCCGCGTGCACACCACCGGCTGGTCATAACGCAGCGAGGGGCGCGGCTCCTCCGGAGTCATCACGATACCTGGCACGTCGGCCCTGGGGGCACCCGGACCCGACGTGACGGGTGGTGCCGTCTCGGAGGCCGCCGGGGGGGACTCGCTCTGCAGCCGCGGCGCGTCCCCCGCGGGCTCCTGCGTGCTGCCCTCGACCTGCGAGAGCAGGAGGGCACAGCCCAGCGCTGCTACCTGGATGATCATCTCGCCTCCCACATCATGTCCCAGCGCAGCCTTTCAAACGGCGTGCCTTGCCCCAAGGGCGCGCTTTCACGGGGTTGTCGCGGCCCCAGTGTGCAGCGTCCGGCACAGTGCACGCCAGCCGTGCCCCGGTCCATGCACACCCCGCGAAGGTCGACCGGGGCTAAAGCGGGGGATATAAGGCCGCGACCCGGGGTGTGCGCGGGACGGATCCTGACGGAGGCATTCTTTTCCGTGGCCAGTGACGGAGAGCAGCAGCAGGGGCAGCAGCCACAGCAGGCACCACAGCCGCAGCAGGCACCGCCTTCTCAAGAGGTGCCACCGCGGCCGGAGGCGCCACTACAGCCGGCTCCAGCGCAGCCCACCGAGCCGGCCCAGCCCACCCCCGCCGTGCCCACGGCTCCGTCCGCGCCTGCGTCGACGTTCGCCGAGACGCTGATGGGCGGCAAGCTCAGCGACGAGAAGTGGGGCAGGCGGTGGCTGCAGCTGCCGCTGACGCTGCGCTTCGTGACGGTGATGGCGGGCTTCGCCTCGCTGCTGTTCCTGCCCTTCCTGGGCGCGGTGGGGCTGTGGGATCCCTGGGAGACGCACTACGGCGAAGTGGCGCGCCTGATGGTGGAGCGCAACGACTACGTGTACCCCTGGTGGGAGAACGCGTGGTTCTTCTCCAAGCCGCCGCTGACCATGTGGCTGCAGGCCCTGGGCATGAAGGTGGTGGGCACGCTGAGCTCCGCGGGAGAGCTGGCGCTGTACACCGAGTGGGGCATGCGCACGCCGTTCGCCCTGCTGAGCATCGCCGCCGTGACACTGCTGTCGCTGGCCGTGGCGCGGGTGGTGAGCCTGCGCGCGGGGCTGGCCACCGGCTTCGTGCTGGCCACCATGCCGCTGTACTTCCTGCTTACCCGGCAGACGGTGACGGACACGCCCTTCGTCACCACGCTGGTGTGCGCCATGGCGTGCGCGCTCATTGGCCAGCTGGACGAGACGACCAGGCGCCGCACGGCCTGGTGGTACGGCTTCTACATCTTCATGGGCCTGTCGGTGCTGGCCAAGGGCCTGCTGGGCCTGCTGCCGGCCGCCATCCTGGTGCTCTACGCGGCGCTGGCCGTCATCCCCTGGTCCTTCCAGGCGCTGTCCGAGCACGCCGCGTGGCTGTTCAAGCCCAGCTACCGCAAGCAGGTGCGCGAGGGCGCCAGGGCCATGCCCGTGCTCTGGGGGCAGATGCTGCGCATGCGGCTGGGCACCGGCATCCTCGTGTTCGCCGCGGTGGCCGTGCCCTGGTACCTCACGCTGAGCCTGTTCGGCGGGGTGGATGACGAGGGCAAGGGCTTCTTCTACCGCTTCTTCATCCACGATCACCTGAACCGGCTCACCGCGGGCGTGCACACCACCACGCCGGGCGGCACCTTCATCTACTTCATCGAGCAGGGCGGCTTCGCCATCTTCCCGTGGGTGGCGCTGGTGCCCGGGGCCATGGTGGTGGTGGGCCGGCTGCGCATCCGCTCGGCGTCCAGGGCGGACCACCTGGCGCTCATCGCCGTGCTGTGGGTGGCCTTCACCTTCTGGCTGCTGGCCTCCAGCGCCACCAAGTTCCATCACTATGTGTTCCCCGTGCTGCCCGGGGTGGCCATCCTCCTGGCGCTGTTCGTCGATCGGCTGTGGCAGGACGGGCCCGCCGAGCACGCGGTAAGCATCATCTTCGGCCTGGTGCTCTTCGTGCTGGTGGGCAAGGACCTGGCGGAGAACCCGAAGAACTTCACGGATCTGTTCGTCTACAACTACGACCGGCCGTACCCCGTGGAGCTCGTCAACAAGCCCCTGTCCCTGTTCTCCTACCGCGCGCTGTGGGTGGGGGACCTGATGCTCATCGTGCTGCTGGGGCTGGGCGTCTACATGGGCGCGGAGGCCTTCTCCAAGAAGGGCACCCCGTCCGAGCGCAACCTCACCCTCATCCTCGGGGTGGCGGCGGCGAGCACCCTGGCGGTCCTGCTGGGCAATGGCAAGGTGTCCGCCATGGGCGTGGTCGGCGTGGGCCTGCTGCTGGTGGCGGGCTACAGCGCCTACAAGACGGTGAAGGCCAAGAAGGAAGAGCGGCTGTTCGAGGGGCTGCTCACCGCGGTCTGGGTGGTGGCCGGCATCGGGTTCTGCTGGCGCGGGTTCGGCGGCCCGATGGGCACCGACTTCCTGCTCCGGGGAATGATGGAGCCGGTGAACGTGAAGAAGGGCCTGGGCTTCGCCTTCACCGTGTTCGGCGCGCTGTGCGTACTGGCCGCGCTCAAGCAGATGCGGGGCCTGCTGTTCGGCTCGTTCTGGCTGCTCGCCGTCGTCTTCGCGCTGTGGTTCAACTGGAGCCACTGGGTGAACCTGTCTCACCACTGGACGCAGCGCGATCTGTTCTGGCGCTACTGGCGTCAGCGTCAGCCCGGCGAGCCCATTGCCGCGTTCATGATGAACTGGCGCGGAGAGACGTTCTACTCGCGCAACCAGGTGGAGCAGTTCCGCAGCGGGGACGCCACCACGCGCCTGCGCAACTACGCCGCGCAGCCAGGCCGCGAGTGGGCCCTGGTGGAGCACGGCCGGCTGCCGCTGCTCATCACCTCGGCGGGCTCGGACAAGCGCGTCAACGTCATCGACCGCGACATCAACAACAAGTTCGTCCTGGTGACCATCGATTGAGCGGCATCCGCGTTCAGGGGCTGGCCAAGCGCTTCGGTCACCGTACCGCGGTGGAGGGGCTCACCTTCGAGGTGAGCCCCGGTGAGGTGTTCGGCCTGCTGGGCCCCAACGGCGCGGGCAAGACGACCACGGTGCGCATGCTCACCGGGCTGCTCCAGCCGTCCGAGGGCGAGGCCTCGGTGTGGGGCCACTCGGTGCGCACCCAGGGCGAGGCGCTGCGGCGCGCGGTGGGCCTGCTCACCGAGCAGCCCGGGCTCTATGACAGGCTGACGGCGCGCGAGAACCTGCGCTTCTTCATGAAGCTGCACGAGCTGGACGAGGCCGCCGCGTGGCCCCGGGTGCAGGGCTACCTTCAGCGCTTCGGGCTGGCGGGCCGCGAGGACGAGCCGGTGGGCAGCTTCTCCAAGGGCATGCGCCAGAAGCTGGCCATCGTGCGCACGCTGGTGCACGACCCCAAGGTCATCTTCCTGGACGAGCCCACCTCGGGGCTGGATCCCGAGTCGGCGCGCACCGTGCGCGACGCGGTGGCGGAGCTGGCCACCGAGGGGCGCACCATCGTGCTGTGCTCGCACAACCTGTCCGAGGTGGAGCGGCTGTGCGAGCGCGTGGCCATCATCCAGGGCCGGCTGCTGGCCATGGCGCCGCTGCGCGAGCTGCGCCGCGCCGGCCAGGCGCTGGACATCCGGGTGGAGGGAGACGCCCACCGCTTCGTGCCGGAGCTGGCCAAGCTCTCCTTCGCGCCCAACGCGCTCAGCGAGGGCAGCCGGCTCCGGGTGATGCTCAGCGATGACGCGCAGGCCCCGGACGTGGTGGCCTGTCTGGTGAGCGCGGGCGCGCGCGTGCACAGCGCGGTGCCGTCCAACCGGCCCCTGGAAGAGGTGTACCTGGAGCTCATCCGCCAGGGGAGGGTGTGAGCATGGCGTTCCGACCCAAGCGGGCGCTGGCCGTCTTCTGGAAAGACTTCCTGGACCTGCGGAAAAACCTGGGGCTGCTGCTGTCCATGCTGGTGCTGCCCCTGGTGTTCGTGCTGGTGCCCATTGGGGTGGTGTGGGCGTACGCGGCCCGGCCGGATGATCCGAACCTGCGCGTCATCGCCCTGTACTACTCGAAGGACCTGCCGCACGGCGTCAGCTCGGCGCGCTTCCTGATCGACAAGACGCTCACCGACTGGTTCGGCATGTTCCTGGTGATGCCGGTGTTCGTGCCCATCCTCATCTCGTCGCAGAGCGTGGCGGGGGAGAAGGAGCGCCGCACGCTCGAGCCGCTGCTGGCCTCGCCCGTGACGGCCGCCGAGCTGGTGGCCGGCAAGAGCCTGGCCTCGCTGGTGCCCGCGGTGGCCATCTCCTGGCTGGCCTTCATCGTGTTCTGCATTGGCGTGGACGTGGCGGCCTGGCCGCTGGTGAAGGCGCCGCTGATGCCCAACACCCTGTGGACCTTTGGCATCTTCGTGCTGGCGCCGCTGTTCGCCTTCTTCGGCAACGGGGTGGCGGTGCTCATCTCCGCCCGCGTGTCCGAGGCGCGCACCGCGCAGCAACTGGCCGCCCTGGTGGTATTGCCCCTGGTGGGCCTGGTGGGAGGCCAGGTCGCTGGCTGGCTCACCGCCGGTGTGGGCTACTACGCCATACAGGGCGCGGTGGTGCTGGTGCTGGACGCGGTGCTGCTGGTGGCCAGTATCCGCCTGCTGGATCGCGAGCGGCTCATCAGCCGCTGGGGCTGATCGAGGGCTTGCTCGGCTGACTAGTCAATTCCCTGTAAAACTGGCATGTTGCGGGAAAGCACATCCTGTCCGATGGGCGAGCATGTAATGGCCCTGGCCGCTATCCGTATGGAAGACGGGTCGGCGGGGGTTTTGAAGGTGACGCGGTCCGACTTACGGAGGCAGAGCGAGCACGATGGGTCTTTTCGATTCGATCAAGGGCGAGGCAAAGCGCAACTTCATTGCCCGCGCGGACGAAGCCAAGGGCGAGATCATCTACAAGTATCCGGAGAAGAACGTCCGGATGCTGACCCAGCTCACCGTTGATGCCGATGAGGTCGCTCTCTTCGTCAAGGACGGCAAGGTCGAGGGCAAGCTGGGGCCTGGGCGGCACACCCTGGACACCAGCAACATCCCGTTCCTGTCCCGGCTGCTCGAGGGCTTCACGGGTGGCAACCTCTTCATCTCGGAGATCTTCTTCGTCTCCACGCGCGAGCACCCGGGGGTGAAGTTTGGCGGCCCCATCGGTGACGTGAGGGATCCGGAGACGGGCCTGGGCATTGGCACCATGGTGTACGGCGACTTCTCCATCCGCGTAACGGAGCCGGAGAAGCTGGTGGTGGGCCTGGTGGGCATGGGCCGCTCCACCAACGCGGACTTCCTGGGCTGGTTCAAGGGCCAGGTGCTCAAGGTGACGCGTGACCGCATCGCCGAGCTGATGGTGAAGAAGCGCTGGCCGCTGCTGGACGTGACGAGCGGCGCGTACACCGAGGAGATCGAGACCGAGGTGATCGCCGGCGTGAAGCCGCACGTGGACACCTACGGCCTGACGGTCATCCGGCTGGGCAACTTCCACGTCAGCATCAAGGAGGAGGACGAGCTGACGCTGAAGAAGTTCTCCAAGGATGCGGCGTACTCGCGCATGGCGGGCGGCTTCCAGCAGTACGCGCAGGGCCAGGCGATGCTGGGCGCCTCCGAGGGCATGGCCAAGGGCGGTAGTGGCGGCGGCTCGGACGGCGCGCTGTCGGGCATGGGCATGGGCATGGGCATGGGCATGGCGCAGATGTTCATGAACAACCAGAACCAGCAGCGTCCGGCGGCGCCTGCCGCGGCGGCGGAGCCCGCGGGCGGTGGCGACACGCGCACCCCGGCGCAGCGCCTGAAGGAGCTGCACGAGCTGCACAAGGCGGGCGTGCTCTCGGATGACGAGTACAACGCCAAGCGCGCGGAGCTGATGAAGCTGCTGTAACCGCGCACGCCGCTCTGCTGAAGAGCCACGGAGGCCTCCACTGTTCAAGCAGTGGGGGCCTCTGGCGTTTCAGGGGCTCGGGGCGTCGAGCTCGGCGAAGGCGCGCGATGATTGAGCTCGACGAACTTGCAGGGTAGAGGGCCCCGCATGGGCAGTACGCGTATCTCGAAGTCGGGCACCACGAGTCAGCGGCTCAAGCTCCTCAAATCGACGAAGGTCCGCTGGTCCTGGCGTCGCCTGCTGGCCGTGGCCCTGCTGTGCTTCCTGGCCTTCGCCGCCTACGAGTACCTCACGCTTCCCCAGGCCACGCCCCTGCTCAAGCAGAACCCCGAGACGACCGCCCTCATCGAGCAGCGCGCCGCCGAGGCCAGGGCCGAGGGCAAAAAGCCCCGCCGCCGCCAGGCGTGGGTGGGCCTGTCCAACATCTCCAAGCCCGCCATCGACGCGGTGCTCATCTCCGAGGACGCCGGCTTCTACCTCCACGAGGGCGTGGACACCGCCGAGCTCGAGAAGGCCCTGCAGGAGGCCTGGAAGGAGCGCAAGCTCGGCCGGGGCGCCTCCACCATCACCCAGCAGCTCGCCAAGAACCTCTGGCTCTCCACCGACCGCAGCCTGCTGCGCAAGGCCAAGGAGCTGGTGCTCGCTCACCGCCTCGAAGAGGCCCTGCCCAAGAACCGCATCCTCACCATTTATCTCAACGTGGTGGAGTGGGGCAGCGGCGTCTACGGCATCGAGGCTGGAGCCAAGGAGCACTTCGGCGTCTCCGCCTCGCAGCTCACTCCGGCTCAGGGCGCCATCCTGGCCGCCATGCTCCCGGCCCCGAGGAAGCGCTCACCTTCCTCGGGCTCCAGGGCCCTGAAGCGGCGCGCTCACTGGATCATCGATCAGCTGCTCGCCGTGAAGCGCTTGTCCGCCGTGCAGGCTCAGGCCGCTCGTGCGGACATCGACCGGATCCTCGGCGGGAAGACGGCTGCCGAGGACCCGGACGATGAGGACAACCCGTAAGGCTTACTGCGTCCAGATGGCGTAGTTGGTGCCCGAGGTCGCCAGCGTCCAGCCGGCGCCCGGAGACCACGAGCCCCAGCCGATCTTCATCGCCACCTTGCCCGAGTTGCCGGTGATGATCGCCGCGTACTTGCTGCTGTCCGCCGCCTGGATGCTCACCGCCGAGGTGTTGGTGATGCCCTTGCTCTTGCGGATGGAGATCATCGTCTTGATGGCGTTCTGGTTCGTGGTGCCCCAGTCGAAGTAGTGCACCCAGTACACCGTGGGAACACCGGGGTGCGTCAGGATGTAGGCGTAGCCCTGGAGGATCTTGTCGCCAGGGAAGGGCCAGTGGTTCTGCCCGCCGCTCGGGGTGCTGGGGCCCGTGTCGTGGTTGTCGATGAAGGTGACGGACTTGGCGCCCCACCAACCAATCGCGCCGGCCGGCGCGCCCGCGCTGTCACGCAGCCGCCAGAACTCGTTGTACTGCACCGCCTGCTGCAGCAGGCCCTTGGTGGTGAAGTCGAACGCCGCCGAGCGCGCGCCCGTCGCGTCGATCCAGTTCATCAGCAGCTGGCGGTGCGGGTTGGGGTTGTTCAGGTCCAGGTCCGTCCACAGCTCGCCCACCGAGAAGTACGGCGCGGTGCGGCTGTTGTACGAGCCCACGTACGAGCCGTTGAAGCCCTTCACGTAGTCGTAGCGCCAGCCCTTGAAGCCCATCGGCTTGAGCTTGTTGTTCATCCAGCCGGCGATGCTGTCCTGCACGTACACCTTGGTGTGGTCCACGTCGCGCGCGGCGCTGTAGCCATCGCCCGTGTCGAAGTTGCCCGTGGCGCCCGTCCACTCGTCACCACGGCACACCGAGTCCGAGCCCCAGGTGGGCATGGTGAAGTCCGCCCAGTTGGCGGTGCCCACGCGGTGGTTGACGACGATGTCCGCGATGGGCTTCACGCCCGCGGTGTTCAGCGCCGACAGGGCCGCGCGCAGCTCCGTCTCGTTGCCGTACTTGCTGGTGAACAGCTCCAGCCGGCGGGGCAGGTAGCCCTCGTCGGAGGCCGCGTCGCTGGGCGGCGGCAGCCAGATCATGTCGAAGCCCGCGCCGCGGATCGCGGTCGCGTTGTTCTTCACCACGTTCCACCAGGGGTACGTCTGCGTCGAGTGCCAGTGGAAGCCCTGCAGCATCACCTCGCTGCTGTTGCCGTTCAGCGGGGAGGCAGTGGCGACCGGCGCTACGAAGACGAGCGCCAGCAGGCTCGTCAGAACTACCGCGGCGTTTCTCAGCTGCTTCAACATGGTTGGCTCCTTTGGGGGGAAGGAAGACGCGATTGGCGGAACTGGGTTGCCCCCTCAAGACGCAGTGCGCCAAAAAACGTTGCGCCTGGAGCCGGAGATAATGTGTCACAGGGGCGTAAAATGTACGCCCCTGTGGCACAGGCGAAAACTTACTGTTTAGCCGGAAACTTCGACCTGGAAGTTGGACGAGCCGAGCTCCGCGCCGTCCGGGCCGAGCACCTTCACCGTCCAGGCGCCGCTGTCACCGGCGCGCATCGTCTTGTACGCGTGCGTGCGGTAGGGGTTGCGCGGCACGTTCAGCTCGACCTTGGAGGCCTCCTTGCCGTCCTTGAGGAAGACGACGGTGATCTTCGCGTTCTCCACGCCGCTCACCTTGGTGCCGGCATAGAGGCGGGTGTTCGGGGCGACCTGGAACGAGTCCGAGGCGCCGGTGATTTCGTACTTCTCGACGGCGGTGCCTACCTTCAGCTCGGCCTTGCCCTGGGCAAAAGCGGCGGTGGCCAGCAGCAGGCAGGGGACCAGCAACTTCAGCGCGGTGTTCGACATTATTTCTCCTCCCCCGTGGGGGCCGTCAGGCTAGCACCGTCACCTGTCTTCGCATCCAGCTTGATGGGCACCTGCAGCGTGGTGCCCAGCCTCAAAAGGAGTACGTCCGGAGCGATGCCGCGCTCGCCCATGGCCTCGGCCACCTCCTTGGCGGACCAGGCATTACCGTGCGACCAGAGACCTTTGAGGAAAGCGCCCGCATCGGCGCTGCGCCACCACGCGGGGCCGAAGCGGGCCTTGAGCTGGGCCTGCAGCTGGCCAGCGAGGAACCACGCGCGGAAGTTGTCCGCGGACTGGAAGAAGTCCTCCTGGTCCACCAGGTAGCGCGCCTCGTCCTCGGGCTTCATGGGCATGGCGTCGGTGCGCTCCATGATGGCGCGGTAGAGCGCCTTGGCGTCCACGCCCTCCTGGCGGTGCAGCTCCAGCTGGTACAGCAGCTTGCCGGCCGCGCGGCGGATGAGGAACAGCTTGTGCGCGCTGGAGGCCGCCAGGTACTGCGCGCGCTGCTCGCCGCGCACCCCCGCGTGCTCCTCGAGCCACACCGGGTCCTCCAGTAAGTCCTCGAAGAGCGCCGAGTACGCCTCGCCCACGGTGGGGTTGCCCAGCCGCGCCAGCTCGAAGCGCATCAGCTTGTGGGTGAAGGCGTAGTGCAGCGCGTGGCCAAACTCGTGCATCACCCGCGCCTGGTGCAGCACCCCCGAGCCCGCCTTCACCGACAGCCGCACGTCGCCGGGCACCTCGATGGCCAGCGTGAGCGGGCGCGAGTTCTTACGCGGGGTGTCCTTCGCGTCGATGTACACGTTGGGCATCTCCGCCAAATCAATGCCCAGCCCCTGCACCGAGGCGTGGGCGCGCAGCAGGGGCTCCTCCTTGGGGAAGGCGTCCTCCACCTCGCGGGCGCGGAACAGGCGGGGAATGTCCGCCCGGGTGAGCGCGGTGAACGGCAGCGCCAGCTCGCGCTGCGCCAGCCGCTCCATCACCACGCGGTAGGGCTCCTGGGTGGCCTGGAGGATCTCCTCGGCCAGCAGGCTCAAGCGCCCCAGGTCCGCCTGGCGCAGCTCTCCGCTGAAGGCCTCGTAGGAGGGGTAGCCCAGCTCTT
Organism: Myxococcaceae bacterium; assembly: GCA_035296065.1. Classification (GTDB taxonomy): domain Bacteria; phylum Myxococcota; class Myxococcia; order Myxococcales; family Myxococcaceae; genus DATHBR01. The sequence goes on from DATHBR010000021.1 coordinate 86,436, forward strand.
TCACCAGCTGCTCGGTGCGCTCCTCGCGCCGGCGCAGCGACTGGCTCAGCCGCTCGATGGCGGGCACCGCCGCGGTGTACAGGGCGCGGCGCTTCACCGCGCTCTTCTCGTTGGCCAGCAGCCGCTCCAGCTCGCCGTAGCGCACCTCGCGCCCGTCCACGGTGAAGGTGAGCGAGGCCTCCAGGTTGGCGATGGCGTCGTTGTACTCGGCCAGCGCCTGGGCCAGGTACTCACCGGCGAAGTGGGACTGCAGCGCCGTGAGGGCCCGCAGCTCGGCCGGGTCCTGGGTGAGCTGGCGCAGCCGGTCCATCTTCCGGATGTTCTCGATGGAGAAGAGCGCTTCCTTGCCCTGGTACGTGGCGGCGATGTCCACCGGCTTACCTTCCGTCCAGTACTCCCAGACGAGGCGGTTCTGCGTCTCGAGCAGCGCCTGGGCCTGGGCGGACAGCTCCTTCACCTCGTTGGTGAGCAGCTGCTGCTCGGTGGGCGGCGGCGGTGGGGGGGGAATCGCCTTGGGGCAGGCGGTGATGCAAAAGGCGACAGCGAGGAGGACGGGAACCCTTGGGTGCATGTGGGGGGCAATGTAACTTTCGCCGCGTCCATGCCCAATCAAGTCCGATGGAGAGCCGCTTCGGGCCGTCAGGCGCTCTACGCGGCGCTGCGGCGGCACTTCGCCCAGCAGGGGTACCTCGAGGTGGAGACGCCCCTGCTGGTGCCCACCCCGGGCATGGAGCCCCACATCACCGCCTTCGAGACCCCTTTCGTGCCAGAGACGGAGGTGGGGCAGGCCCGCACGCTCTACCTGCACACCAGCCCCGAGTACGCCATGAAGCGGCTGCTGGCCGAGGGCGCCGGGCCCCTGTTTCAGATCTGCAAGGTGTTCCGCAACGGGGAGGTGTCCACCACCCACAACCCCGAGTTCACCCTGCTGGAGTTCTACCGGCCCCAGGCGGACTACCACGCCATCATGGAGGACCTGGAGCAGGCCCTGGCCGAGGCGGGCCGCACCGCCCCGCCCGGAGCGCCCGGGGCGGACCCCGCCTTCTTTACCCGGGTGCCGTACGAGCGGCTCACCGTGCGGGACGCCGTGCTGCGGGCCACGGGGGTGGACATTCGCGCCTGTCCGGATGGCCCGTCGCTCAAGCGCGCCGCCGAGGCCGCCGGAGCGCGCACCGGGGACGCGACGAGCTTCGATGACGTGTTCTTCCACCTGTTCCTTCAGAAGGTGGAGCGCGGGCTGGGGCACGAGCGGCCCACGTTCCTCATCGAATACCCGGCCTCCATGGCGGCGCTGTCCCGCTTGAAGCCGGGGGACCCGGCGGTGGCCGAGCGGGTGGAGCTGTACGCCAAGGGGCTGGAGCTGGCCAACGGCTTCTCGGAGCTGACCGACGCGGTGGAGCAGCGCGCCCGGCTCGTGGAGGAGCAGGCGCTGCGCCGCACCCTGGGCCGCGCCGTGTACCCGCTGGACGAGCGCTTCCTGGAGGCGGTGGGCCGGATGCCTCCTTCGGCGGGCATCGCCGTGGGGCTGGACCGCATCCTCATGTTGCTGATGGGAGCCCAGAGCATTACGGATGTCCTCCTCTTTCCCGCCCACGAGTTCGTGTGATTCCCGACTTCCTGAAGACGGCCTGGGCGGATGTGGCGGCGCTGAGCCTCACGGCGGTGACCTCGCCGCTCACGTCGCTGCTGTCGCTGCACCACCCGAGGGACGCGGACAGCCTGCTGTACCACTGGGGCCGGGGCATGCTGCGCGCCGCGGGCGCCACCCACAGCGGCACGGGCCTGGAGCACATTCCCCAGCAGGGCAACGTCGTCTTCGTCTGCAACCACCAGTCGAACTACGACGTGATGCTGTTCTTCGCCTACGTGCGCAAGCACACCCGCTGGGTGGCCAAGCGCGAGCTGTTCAAGGTGCCCGTGTTCGGCACGACGATGCGGCTTGCGGGCAACATCCCGGTGGACCGTGACGGCAGCGACTCGGACAAGAGCCGCCTGTCCGAGGCCGTCATCGCCGTGCGCGAGCGGGTAAGCGTCATGTTCTTCCCCGAGGGCACGCGCAACTCGGATGGGAGGCTCAAGCCCTTCAAGAAGGGCGCGGCCGTGTTCGCCATCCAGGCCGGAGTGCCCATCGTGCCCATGGCGGTGTCCGGCACGCGCAACATCCTTCCCAAGGGCAGCCTGGCCATCCGCTATGGCCAGAAGGCGGCCCTCGTCATTGGCGAGCCCATCTCCACCCAGGGGCTGTCCCTGGAGGATCGGGACTCGCTGACTCACCAGCTGGAGCAGACCGTCGCCCGGCTCTATGCCGAAGCGTGCGAGCGCTCAGGAGACACACCATGAAGAAGCAGCCCCCGCAGCAGTTCCAGGCTCACCCGTGGCACGGCGTGAGCCCCGGTGAGGACGCGCCGGCCATCGTCACCGCGTACATCGAGCTCGTGCCCACCGACGCGGTGAAGTACGAGCTGGACAAGGAGACGGGCATTCTCCGGCTGGACCGGCCCCAGCTGTTCTCCAGCCAGTGCCCCACGCCCTACGGCTTCATCCCACAGACGTACTGTGGCGTGCATGTGGCCAAGCGCGCCGCGGAGCGCACGGCCATCAAGCAGCTGGAAGGGGACGGGGACCCGCTGGACATCTGCGTGCTGACGGAGAAGGTCATCACCAGCGGCAACATGCTGGTGCGCGCGGTGCCCATCGGCGGCTTCCGGATGATCGACGGCAACGAGGCGGACGACAAGATCCTCGCGGTGCTGGAGTCGGACCTGGCCTACGGAGAGATGCAGCACATCGCCCAGTGCCCCAGCGCGATGGTGAACCGGCTCAAGCACTACTTCCTCACGTACAAGCAGATCCCCGGCGAGGGAAAGCGCAAGGTGGAGATCGCCGAGGTGTATGACCGGCCCGAGGCGCTCGAGGTCATCCGCCAGAGCCTCAGGGACTACCAGCGGCTCTATGGCAAGGCCGCCGCGCCCGCCGCGCCCGCCGCGAGCAAGCGCGCCAAGCGCGGCTCACTGAACCGAAAGTAGCCGCACCCGCTTGTAGATGCGGCGGTCCAGCGGCAGCCGCATGTCCACGAACTTCAGCGCCTCGTCGAACTCGAAGCTGAGCGTGGGCACCGGCGGGGTGATGGAGACGATCAGCTCGAACTGCCAGAGGCTGGTGAGCGTCTGCTTGCCGGCCAGCGCCTCGGCGGGCGGCGGCGGCAGCTGCTCGGCGGCGGTGCGCACGTCCTTCATGGCCTCCTTGTCGACCTGGACGTTGTTGCTGGGCTCCACCAGCGTCACCTCGAGCAGCTTGCCCTGCGCGTCCTGCACCACGCGGATGACGGCGCGCTTGGTGGAGCGGAACTCCTCGCGCATCTGCTGGCGCAGCTCGCGGCGGGCCTCCAGGTTCGGATCTCCTCGGCCAGGCGGCCTGCGGTTGTTCTGCGTGGGCGCGTCCGAGTCGAGCGGCGAGCCCGAGGAGCCATAGGAGGCCGCGCGCTCGCGCCAGATGGAGTTCCACGCCTTGCTGTTCTCGCGCCCCTGCTCCAGGAAGCCCTTGAAGCCCTGCGAGGACACGGCGCGCTCGGCATCCCAGGACTTCAGCAGGCTCTTGCCCAGCTCGGAGAAGTACGGGTGCACCAGGCCCCGCTGCACCTTGCCCTTGCCCGTGGTCTCCACGGCCAGGTTGCTGACGATCTGCTGCGCGGACTGTGTCTCCAGCCCCTGCACGCCCCCGGGCTTCGGGGGGGCGACGGGAATGTCTCCGCCCGGAGTGAGCGAGAGCGACGGCGGGGGCGTCAGCCGCAGGCCCGGCGCCCGGGGCGTGTCCGCCGCGAGCGGCATGTCCGCGCGGGGTGCGTCCGAGCTGGGCGCCTGCGCGGTGGCCTCGGGAGGCGCAGGCGCGGGGGGCGGCGCTGGCGTGGGCGCGGGAGGGGGCTTGGCCTCGACGAGGGGCTTGGGCGCGGGCCGTGGGCGGGGCGGCTCCGGAGTGGGGGGCGGCGGCGGCTCGGGAGGCTTCACGGCAGGTGGGACTTCTACCTCCACGAACTCGAGCTGCACCGGCTTGGGCGGGGCAGGGCGCTGTTCGAGCAGGTTGACCCGGGCCGCCAGCACCAGCCACACGAGCGCGTGCACGCCCAGGCTGAGAGCAATGGCGAGCAACAGTCGTCGGGAGGCGGCCGGCGGCATGAAGTTCCCCATTTAAGCGCGGATTGAGCCGCGCGCTTAGTCATCCGCTGGCGGTGCCGTACGGAGGAGGACTTCAGAAGCGCCGGAAGCCGGCCTGGGCGGTCGATTTGAGCGCTGGGGCCTTGCGAGCGGGCGAGGGCTTGCTGCGCGGTAGCTCCTCGTGCCCCACGTTGAAGAACGAGGTCAGCTGCTGAAGCGACTCGGCCTGCGCCGCCATCTCCTCCGCGGTGGCCGCCAGCTCCTCCGAGGATGAGGCGTTCGCCTGCGTCACCTGATCCACCTGGCTGATGGCGCCGCGCATCTGCGTCAGGCTCGAGGCCTGGGCCGTGCGGGTGCCGGCCACCTCCTGCACCAACTGCGCCGTCTTGCGGATGGAGGGCACCATCTCGCGCAGCAGCTGCCCCGAGCGCTCCGCCACGCCCACGCTGGAGCTGGCCAGGCCGCCAATGTCCAGCGCCGCCTCCCGGCTGCGCTCGGCCAGCTTGCGCACCTCGGCGGCGACCACGGCGAAGCCCCGGCCCTGGTCTCCCGCGCGCGCCGCTTCGATGGCGGCATTCAGCGCCAGCAGGTTCGTCTGGTAGGCCAGCTCCTCGATGATCGACACCTTCGAGGCGATCTTCTTCATCGCCTCCACCGTCTCCAGCACCACCTGGCTGCTGCTGTCCGCGTCCTGGGCGCCCCGCAGGGCCATCTCCTCCACCTGGCGGCAGTTCTCGGCGCTCTGGGAGATGGAGGCGCTGATCTCCTCGATGGCGGCGGCCTGCTGGCTGGCCGTCTGCGACAGCTCCTGGGACGAGGAGGACACCTGCGTGGCGGCGGCCACCAGCGCGGAGGCACCGGTGCTGACCTCGGAGATGACGCGGGTGAGCTGCGCCACCATGTTGCTCAAGGCGTTGCCCAGCACATCGCCCTCCGAGCGGGGCGCGATGCGCACCGTCAGATCCCCTCCGGCGACGCGCGCGGCCGCCTCGGCCATCTTCCGGGTCGAGTCCACCATGTCCCAGTTGGCGCGCAGCAGGGTGCCCACCTCGTCCCGGGCCCCGGGGGACAGCGCCGCCCGTGACGCCTCACTGAGCGCGTCCAGCTCGCCGCGCGAGAGGCTCAGGGTGAGCTGGGTGAGCTCCTTCAGGGGCCGCACGATGAGCCGCGACAGCCACCAGGCCGCCGCGATGCCCGCCACGCTCAGCACCACCCCGAGCTGCCATAGCCGCGTGCGCATGCGCTGGATGACCGCCTGCGCGCTGGTGTTGGACAGGTCCGCGAACTTGCGGTTGATGGCCACCAGGGTGCTCAGCGCGGACTCGAGCTCCGCCAGCCGCGCTTCGAGCTCCTCCTGAGAGGTGGGCTTGCCCTCCAGCAGCGGCTCCTTCAGGCGGGTGAAGGCCTCGTGGCTGGTGTCGAAGAGCCTGAGCGCGGCGGCCTCTTCCACCTGGAGCCCCTGCTGCCCCAGCTCGGCGAGCGCCGCCGTGAACTCGGGGCTCAGCGCCGTCACCCACTCCTTCTTGTACCGGGCGACGGTGGAGACGATGGCCGCGTCATGCTCATGGATGCGCTGCACCAGCACGCGCCGCCGCTCCACGGTGAGGTCCGGCCGGCTGAGCTCGCGCAGACTGCCGGCCAGCACCTCGCGGCGGGCGTTGGCCTCATCCAGCGCCATGATGGGGATGAGCATGAACCCGTACAGGTTGTCGTACTCGTGCTTGAGCTTCCCCGTCTCCTGCAGCGAGACGAACATGCCCACGCCCACAGCCAGCGGAATGAGCACGGCGATGAGCGAGAGCTTCCAGAACAGCTTCAGTCTACGAATCATGAAGGGGCCCGCCCTCTGGGGCGTTGGGGTCGCGCTGGCACAGCAAGCGGCGTGCCCCAGAGTGCCCACGGCACGCTCCGGGACCGCAGCCATTGAAATTCAATGGTTCCACTGAACTTACCTGGAGTGAAGTTTCCGGACGTTCCCCTTTGCCCAGGGTATTGCCTGACACGTGAGGTAGAGCGGACCTGGACGGTGAGCGGCGAGCGGCGCCTGCTACGCTGCGCGGCCGGGAGGCAGGAACCTACATGGCAACCTCGCTGCTCGCGACGGATGGCTACAAGTTCAGCATGGCGGAGGCGGGTTGGCCGCTGCGTCGGGAGACGTTCTACTACTCGCATCGCAAGGGCGGGCTGCAGGTGATGCCGCTGGACTTGCCGGCCTTCATCCGCGGGCTTTTGCCCGAGGCGAAGCCCGAGGACTACGAGTTCCTGGCGCGGCACGACTACGAGATGGGCGTGGGCTTCAAGGCGGCCATTCAGCACCGGGATCGGCTGACCATCCGCGCGATCCCGAAGGGGGCGCTGTTCTTCCCGCGTGAGCCAATCTGCACGGTGACGGGGCCCTCGGCGATGGTGTCGTGGCTGGAGCCGCTGCTGCTGCAGCTGAACTTCCGCATTCAGGTGGCCAGCCAGGCGCTGGCGGACCGGGAGTCGCTGGAGCGGGCGCTGGCGGTCGTCACGTGCGAGGAGCACAAGCGCATCGCGCTGGAGACGCTGGAGGCGGTGGGGGTGAAGGCGGTGCCCATCCGGGTGGACCCGGAGGGCTACATGCAGCGGGTGCGGGCGCAGGTGCGCGAGCTGGTGGAGATCGTGGAGGACCCGGGGCGGGTGTTCGAGGTGGGGCTGAGGGCGGCCACGTGCCTGGAGCAGCACGAGCTGGCGCTGCGGGCGTGCAAGGAGGCGGGGGTGGTGCGCACCAGCAACGTGGAGGGGGCGCGCAAGCTGGGGATGATCCCGGTGGGGACGATGGGGCACGAGCACATCCAGCGCTACGGGGCGGACGAGGCGGCTTTCCGGGCGATGCGGGAGCGACGGCCGCAGCGCTCGAGCTACCTGCTGGACACGTACGACACGCTGACGTCGGGGTTGCCCACGGCGTACCGGCTGATCCGCGAGGAGCCGGGGCGGCATGATTCGATCCGGTTCGACTCGGGGAACAAGAAGCTGCAGTACCTGTACGCGGTGACGCTGGCGAGGGACTTGAACATCCACCCGGTGCACATCCTGGAGGACGGGCTGGACGCGCAGGCGACGCGGGAGTTCGAGGAGCTGCGGCGGCAGGTGGAGTGGGAGCCGACGGCGCAGTTCTACGGGTACGGGGGGCACATCGTCGCGCGGACGATGGAGTGCCCGTTCACGCGGGACAGAGTGGCGGCGGTGTACAAGCTGTCACAGACGGGGCACACGCCGACGATGAAGTTCGGCAACGAGCTGGCGGAGGGCAAGCAGAGCGTGCCGGGTGTACCGGTGCTCTTCCGGCGGCGGCACGGCAGCGGGCCGATTGGGCTGATTGGTCAGGAGGGCGAGCCGGTGCCGGATGGGTACTTCCCGCTGACGGACAGCGCGGCGGAGGCGCCCTCGCTGGTGGCGATGCAGAGCATGGACGCCAAGGACATGCGCGTGGCGTACACGGAGGCAACCCAGGCGGTGGTGAGCCAGCTGCGCCAGAAGCACTTCCCCACGGCGAGGTGAGGAAGAGGGCGGAATGAGCGCGCGGCGGCTTCACGAGACGCTGTACCTGGTGAATGCGACCGTGCTGCTCACGCACCAGATGGACGCGGCGTACTGGCGTGAGTGGGACCTGTTCGGGATGGCGGGTGGAGTGCAGCTGTACCTGGTGCTCAACCTGCCCATCGTCGCGCTGATTCTCTACGGTGCGCGGGCGCTGGCCGTGGGGCGTGGAGCGGGAGTGATCATCTCCTGGCTGGTGGTGGCAAGCGGGTTCATCGCCGTGGGGCTGCACGCGTACTTCCTGCTCCGGGGGCATGAGGAGTTCCGCCTGCCCGTGTCCCTGGGGTTACTGGCCGCTACGTTGGTGCTCTCCGTGGCACAGGCCCTTGTTCTGCTCAGAGCGCGGGCCCAGCTGGCTGGTACCGCTGCATCGGGTTGATGGGCCAGGTGGCAGGTCAGGCGTCAGGCGTCAGGCGTCAGGCGTCAGGCGGGCCTAACCAGAACTTGCGCCCGTTGTGGCGCAGCAGTTGCTCGAGGAACTCCGAGAAGGAGCCGGCGATGCGCTTGCACTCTTCGGGGATCAGGTCTGCCTCGTGAAAGCCATCAATGATGGGGTAGAGCCCGTTCAAGGGGGCTCCCACGTCGATGATGATGCAATCACTCTCGGGAAGGTCCGCGATGACGTACCAGGAGGCTGGGCCCCATTCGTCGCTGTCCTCTCCACGCATGTCGAGCCGGGCCCGCTGGATTCTGGAGAGCGGGCGGAAGCGGCAGGGGGAGTTAGGCCGGTGGAATAGCTCCGCGCCATTGCACCGCAGGTAGAAGGCGCGCAGCTCCGGATCCAGGCGCCAGCCCGTGTGACGCTCGAAAGCCGCAACCTCCTCGGGAGTGGCAGGAGGATTGGGAAAGTGGTTCTGGGAGATGTCAGCGAGCAAGCGTTCAATGGACATATGACTCACTCAGCGTAGGGCCAATAAGGACCCGCTTTGCCCCAGTTTCCCTTGCCGCTGTAACAGGCGGAGTATGCAGTGTTGATGGTCTTGTGAGTGTCAGGTGGAACAGGAAGCACGTTGCGCTCCGCGATCGGGTCTCCTCCATGCTTGATGTCCCAGATGTGATGACCTGGCCAATTGCTGCCGTCAGGCTCGGTAGGCCACTGTCCAAACTCCCGGGCCCATTTGCGGCGGAAGGCGTCGATTCCGTTCTCCCACTTGTTGCGCCGCTCTGCCTGATCGCTAGCAGGCGGATCATCGCAACAGCAGTGAGTGATGGCCAGACGCCCTCCTGCGGAGAGCGGAGAAGTGAGAAATCGCGTCTGGTAGTCTGCCTTGATGTCGGCAACCCAGATGCATCCTAATGCTTTGCGGCCTCGGGCGCTGCATTTGACCTGGCAGTCATCTAGCCAGACTTGGCGGCACTGCCAAGGGCCGTAGTAGATGGTGGTTCGAACCTTGCCACCGTTGGGGCTTGGCACCTCTGGGCCCACCCACTTCCGCGATGGAGGAGCAGTAGTGGGTGATGCACCAAGTCCGCTCATGGGCAGCAGAAGAGCGATGGCCCATGGGAGGGATCTTGCATGAATCCTGCTTATGACACGCCGCCTTACTCCATGGTGAGCATCGCGGTCATAGCCAATGCCGTCCTCCATATGACAACACACCTTTCCCCTGAACAGGCTGTCATCAGTGGTGTGACAGGTCAGGGCACGTCTAATCTTAGTCAACCGGGACTGAAGCCTTCTTAGGAGTCACCCATTTAGGAGTCACGGGGACTCTGTTGAGTTTGAAGGCTGGGGCCGAGGGGTTGCAGTAGTCCGGTTACTCGTCGATATTCCTGAAGGTGAGGATTCGAACGCACAGTTTTCTGAACTCTTCAGCGTCCATGTCCCTGAACCATTTATGGATGAGCTTGGACTGCTTTGCCGCGTTTGACAGGCCCTTCTTGGGGTCGTCGAGGTGCCCCATGTTCTTAACCCTATTCTTGAAGCTAGGCACCTCAAGGGGCGCTTGGGGCATAAGGGAGTCCGGCCTGTTGTTGAGCGTGGCGACCAGCTCTTCCTGGGAACTTACAGGCAGGCCCTCAAAGCCGTTTCGCGAGACGTACAGAGCGAGGATGTCTTCGTCCCAAAGGCCTGTGTATTCGTGATTCATATCTTTCATAAACACATCTTCCTGACTCGCTTACCCCGGTGGATGGCTTGCCCGGTTTTCTCGTTGGTGATCGCTTCAGCGGGCTTCAGGAGCATAAGACAATAGGGGATGTCTTGTAAAAATTCACCGCGCCTCGTTCTCTATCCGGGGCACCCGGCAGGTGCGGTTATCAGTCTTGGTTCTCTGGGAAGGTGATGGTGCCGGGGTTCTCCATGGCGGCCTACGGACCCGTGGCAACTGCCGATGGAGGAACGGCGGGAGGTCGGCATTCGGGCAGGGGCACATTGAGCACCTCTTGCCAACGCTCTTGGCTGGCAGCCCACCTCAACGTGACCTGCACACTTATCTCACGCTTTACCCAGTCCAAGCCCAAAACGCTGACCGACTCGACCCGCTCGACGAAGCTGAGGGGGGCATCCATCTTCTCCACCGCCTCAAGCTTCGTCCCAACGTAATCGGTCATCCGTATCGGAATGCTTACGAGACGTGCCATATCGAGCAGTAGCAACCTCCCGAGCAAAGCGCGGTCAGTTCCTTGCTCCTCAGCCAACCTGCGCCACCGTGAGCCCCATTCTGGATGCCAGTCCCACTCTCCGTGCGGCGTTGCTAGTACCCTCCAGATCAGTTGCTTGGCAGTGTCGATACCACTTACTAGAGCGAAGTCCCCATCCACGAAGGCAAGATCGCCATCGGCAAGCGCTAGGTCCGTCCCCATCTCTCTTGGATCAGCGCGTTCCGGCCTGGGTTGAATCGGAAGTGTCACGATGGTGCCAATATCGCCCTGGCCCGTCGTTCGCTCCCACTCGGCCACGCCGGTCAAGAGCCGACCATCTCCTTGCGACTCGACGGTCACGAAGCGCTCCTCACCGCCCCCGTCAACCGCTCCCTCGATAAACGAGCGAAGCGCAGCACTGTCGCCCCGGATGAACCGCTTGATGCCGAAGCGCCACTTTTCGCGACTCCCCCCAAGCCAGACAGCTTCCGTGACGATGTTGAAGCCGAAAGCAACGAGAGTTGTGGGCTCAAACCAAACTTCACTGCCCGAACCGACCAGCGCTTGGTGAGCGTCTCGCTCAGCAAGTACGCGCCATTGCTGGAGCGTCTCAGCCGAGTAGTTCATGTAATCCTTGTCGATGATATCGGCGCAGTGGCCGCACAACCAGATGCCATTGCTCATGTCCCTTCGCTGGGCGACAGTAAGGGTGCCATCATAGCGCGGTCCCCCGCGTGCTGCTGCCGTAATATGAGCAGCTTTGCCGCCGATAATAAAATCACGCTCATCACCTTGCTTGGGTCCAATTGTTAGGCGGCGGCAGTGCGGAGCAGAACACCTCCAGCCAGCCCTCGAAGCGAGAGTTCTTTTTGTTGGCGAGGAGAACTCGTCACGATTTGACATCAGGCCTGGGCCTCCAGCAGATGATGATAATGCGGCGCCTCCAAGGGGGGCCAGCCCAACCACCGGGGCATGGCGAGTTCTTACGCTGTGTTGAGCTGAAGCCCCATGCTTCCAACTCTAATCCCGGTCAACCGGGGCTGAAACCCCGGTTTGTGGCTCTGGTCCCGGTCAACCGGGACTAACACCCGGACACTTCCCGTTCTCACCGTCTTTCCAGGGTTGATAGGGCAGCCGTCCCTCTTTTGAGACGGTAGTCCCAATTCTGAGACGGTGGGCGCGCCCATTTCGGCGTCCCAACGCACGGCTCCCTCTGAGGCGGCGGTGGCCTGAATCCTGCTGTTGGCCGCACCGCCGCGACAGTGCGGCCTTTCAGGGGGAATGCAGTGACAACGTTGAACAACCAGAGCCTGACTACCATCAACATCACGCTGGCGGAGGTGCGCGAGCGCGTGCTCCACGTGGTGGGCCAGGGCAACGCGGACGCGTACCAGCTGGGCTGGCTCTACAACTACGTGGTGGACCGGGAACTGGCCCAGCAGGGCGGCTTCAAGGACGCCGCGGACTTCTTCAAGAAGGAAGTGAAGGTGCTCGGCCAGAGCACGCTGACGACGTACGGCTCGGTGGCGCGCGCGTTCACCGCCACGGCGTGCGTGAAGTACGGCGCGCACAACCTGTACGCCCTGCTCACCTACGAGAAGGTGGCGGTGCTCACGGTGGACGGCGACGAGCCGGGCCCCACGCCCATCCAGGTGCCCCAGGAGGATGGCTCCGTGGTGCAGAAGCCCTTCGCCGAGTGCACCGTGGAGGAGCTGAAGCGGGCGATCAAGCACAAGCGCACCCCGCCCAAGCCCCTGCCCGAGGAGGCCACGAGCCGCGTGGAGACCTACCGCAACGTGCTGGATCAGCACCTGTCGGGGCGGCACTCTATCCAGGTGAGCGCGCGGCTGGAGCGCGGCAAGGTGCTCATCAGCTTCAAGGATGTGCCCGAGGAGCAGATGGCCACGGTGATTGAGGCGCTGATGGAGAGCCTCAGCCCGGTGCGCGCGGTGGCGTAGCACCCAAGCAACTCAAGCCCGGCGGAGCGCGGAGAGTGACAGCGCTCCGCTGGGTGCTGTACCTCTCAGCGCACGGATAACTCGCGGAAGAGCACGTCCTGCTCGAAGCCCAGCCGCCGCACCGCGTCCACGAAGCGCTCGCTGCCGATGATCATCGTCATGAAGTCGCCGACCCGGAACAGGTCCAGCTCTTCAGGCAGCGAGGCTGCCTCCAGGATGGGCTCCTCGGGCCGCGTGCCGCCCCTGCGGCCACACTTCACGCATGGCAGAGGCCAGTCGGCCGGTTCATGATCCGGGTGAAACCTGCCACGGGGCAACAACTCCAGTTCCAGCAGCTCCGGGGGACGCTTCTGCTTGAAACGCAGCGCGGTGCGGCAGCCCTTCAGTCCCCGCACTCCCGCGGCTTGCAACTGTTCCAGCGCCTCGCGCCGCATCAAGAGTTCCCATGGGTTCTGAAGCAACAGCGGGCCGAACTCACCCTTGGCTGTTCCCACCAATGGACCGAATTTCGTTCCCGGCCAGAGCGGTACGCCGGGCGGCGCCAGCGGGCGCACCTGCTCACGCAGCCGCTCGAACTCGGCGTAATCCTTCTCCAACCTCGCCGAGTACTTCTCCTTCTCGTGCAGGTGTGAAAGGTCCGCTGAGGGATAGGCATCCGAGCCATCCGACCAGATGGCGTCACACACCGGGCAGTGCACTCCGGGTAGGCCCCATTGATGTCCCGCATGGTACGAACCCGAGTAGCGCGGAGTCGGCACGTCCCGGAGCCAATAGAACTTCACGAGGCCTCACTCAGTCTGGCTCGAGCACCTCTGATGGAGCCTTCAACAACTGTCCAGGCGCGGAGGTGGGGATGCGCACGGACTCGTAGGCTGGGGCGTAGCAGCCACCCCGGTACACGAATACGCCCCCATGGCACTCCTCGGCGCTGAGGTCCACCTTCGCCCAGCAGCCCCCGTTGATCGCGACCTGCTTACCGGGACAACGCCCCTTCGCGTCTGCCGTGCGCTGCCCAGGCAAGGGCTCCTTGGGAACCTGCTTGGCGATGGGTTTCTTGAGAGGGACCTTCTGGGCGGCATCGGAAGGGCTCGTCGCGGTATCTCCGAGCGAGACAGCCTCTTCCTTCTGTTCAGCCTCAGCGGGAGCTTCGTGAGCCACCGTGAGCCGCTCCACGGTGCGCACCGAGTCAGTCTCCTCGGGCCACAGCCCCAGTGCCATCGCCGCGGCCAGCCAGGGCAGCCACTGGCGGGGCCTCTCTTGCCTGGCCTGTACCGTGACGGGAGTGCCTGAACCGGCCACCCAGCGTGCCCGTGCGGCGGTGTCCGCTTGTTCAATCATCTGGACGAAGCCGCGCACTCTGTAGCCCGGCCGGTGGCCCAGGTACTCCGCATCGGCCCGCTCCGCCTCCGTCCACCGCGTGGGCGGCTGCGTCTCCCACTCGAACAGTGCTACCTCCGCCGAGGGCCCGCTGTGCGCCACGCCACGCTCCAGCGCCTCGGCCAGCTCTCCCGCGGTGCCCCGCTCCTCGGGCTGCAAAGACAGCATCCGCAGAATGAGCGCGTTGAGCTGCGCATCCACCCGGGGGTTGAGCTGCCTCGGCGGCGTAATGCCCTTGCCGCCTGGCAGCCAGCACTTCCCTGGCTCCGTGCCGGGCAGCGCCAGCGGCGGGTACGTGTCCGTCACCAACCGGTACGCCGTCACCCCCAGCGCGAACACATCATCCGAAGGCCGAGCCAGCTCGGACGCGCTGAGGTGCGGGCCCGCGCGCTGCATGGCCTCCCACACTTGCACGCTGCGGTACTCGTCTGTGCCGGGCTGCCGGTGCCAGGGCGTGAGCCGAGCCGCTCCCGCCAGGTACCCCGCGCCGAAGTCGGTGAGGAACATCCGGCCATCCACGGGCCGCACCAGCATGTTGTCGCCCTTCACGTCCCGGTGCACCCCGCTCACCTCGTGCGTGGCCTGCAGCGCACGCGCCGCCTGGGCCAGCAGTGCCAGCACCTGCCGCGAGGTGGGGTTGCGCCGAGCGGCCCACGCGTAGAGCGGCTCGCCCTCCACCCACTCCATCACCACGAACGGATGCGCGTTGCCCAGCCGCGTGCGCCACACCCCCGAGTCCAGCAACCGGGGCACGCTCGGGCAACGGATGCGCGCGAGCAGCTCGGCCTCACGCGCGAAGCGCCGATCCCCGGGGTGAATGGCCAGCTTGAGCGCCACGGGCCTTGCCGCGGACCCCGGCAGCACGCTCACGGCGCGGTACACGGTGCCGTAGACGCCACGGCCCCGGAAGCTCTCCACGCGCCAGGTGCCCACCTGTGTTCCGGGCGGCAGGGCTGTGGGATCCAACTCCAGCGCGGGCATGTCCATGAGGCTCTCCGTCCAGGGCTCACCTGCTCCCGGCGCGAGCCTACCTCATGGGTCGTCAACGCCGCACAGGCAGGAAGCCACGTTCTCCACGGTGCCGGTCCCGGTCAACCGGCACCGCGCACTCCGTGTGGCCACGCAACTCTCACCCCAGCCCTCTCCCGGAGAGGTAAGGGGTTTAGTCCAGACTTTATCAGCCCTTCGCAAACCCTCGGAACTTCTGAGGCAGCGGCGCCCATTTCTGTCCAGCCCTTCCAGCCGTTTACAAGGGTTACCAAGGATTTTGCTGCACCCGTGCAGCAAGGCTCCGGGGCGCGGCTTTTGACGGTGCGGCAAGTGGCGGCTCGTCTCACTCAGACGGCGGTAGGCTCATCCCAATCAGTCAGGCTACGTGTTGCCGTGCGCGGTCCCCCTTGCGGAACCCTTCGACGAAGGGCCTTTGGGCCACAGCGCGGGTACGGAACGCGGAATCTACCTCTCCATATTCAAACCAGGTGATACCTGCGACTACGCAATAGCCCCCGTCTTCCGCCCCCCTGCTGAGGACGAACTCCATGCCGAAAAGATTGGTCGCATCATGCGGCTGGTCCGGCGGCAGTACAGCGATTCCGACAGAGATCGTCCCATCATCGGACGGCCGGATCGCATCCACCGGGGAAGTGCGCAGGGCGTGCTCAATCGGTCCGAACTCGCCAAAAGGTAAGGTCTTGATCCCACCTTGCGCCGCGCTCGACGCGATGAGATTGACGGCGGCGAAGTACCGCACGTGCTTGTCATGAGAGAGAGCAAGCCGCGCGGCAAGCGCTTGGCCTAACTCCCCCAAGAAATCCGCGTACGCGGTCTGCTCTTCTCGCATCGTCAAAGGTATGTCTCCTCACGGGTCAGCCCGTCACTGAGGGCCATTGTCACAGGTCTGTCGCGGCCCGCAAGGAAAGGGCTCGACGGCTGGAGGCAAAAGCACCTTTGCGGCGATGCGTCTCACAGCAGAGCGGCTGTCACTTCCGTTAGAAGTTTAATCTTTACTCTACTCGCATGGAGGAGTGACACATGGGTTTGAGGCGAAGTTCGTGGAGAAGGCTCAGTGCTCTTGTCCTCGCGTTCCTCGTGGGATGCAGCAGCGTGCCGAGGGTCCCCCGCGTGGAGGACATTGGCCAAGGCAAAGCTGTCGTCCACATTCCCCGCACGGCGGAGTTGAAACTCGTCGTGGTGGACCCAGATGAGTTCCAGCAGGCCATGAGGCGCCTGGCGCGAGAGGTGCGGCTGTCAGGCACGCCACGTCAGACGGTGGAGAAGATGTTTCAGATGGACCCGCAGTTCGGCAACTACCTCTACCTGCGGGAGGACAAGAAGTTGGTGCCGATGGGGCTGGGCGAGCCCTGGGACGGCACGTTGACGAAAGAGGACCTGGAGACGGCCGAGCGCTATCGGCTCTGGTGCCAGCGCGTTTACAACTTCTACGGGGACTGTCTCGGGGGTGCGCTGGTGGGTGGGCGCTACTTGGACATGCACGGCCGTTACATCTGGGCGCTGGCCCTGAGCAAGAGCCCCGTGCTGGACGAGATGAAGAAGGCACTGGGGGAGATGGTGCAAGTGCACGCGCTCATTCAAACGGTCCTATGGACGTTGGGTTCCATGCTGCTGATCATGGCGATCAACCCCGTGGTTCCAGGGCTGGTGGCCGTGGTCGGCCTGGGGCTGATTCTGTATGTCGGCGTTGACACGCTCCGCAACCTCGTGAACGGCTGGCGCCAGTTGATGGATGAGGTGAAGGTGGCGGCCACTTTCGAGCAGATCCGCGATGCGGGCGAGCGCTTCGGAAAGATCATCGGGCGAGAGGCAGCCCGAGCGTTCGCCATGCTGCTGATGGCGGCCATTGGCTCGACGGCGCAGTTGTTCGCGGCAAAGGTGCCGACGCTGCCCGGCTCAGCGCAGGTGGCCGTGCAGGCCGAGGGCACGGCAAAAATCCCGCTGTCCGCGTTGGGGAAGGTGGACGAGATCGCGCTGACCGCGGAGGGCGTGAGCGTGACGGTGGCCGCCACCGCGATGACGATGGGAGCCAGTGGCAGTGGCGGCAAGGGCACATGCATCGAGAAGCATCACATCGCCACCGTCTGCAACGACAAGGACACCAAACGCGGTGGCCCGTGGACACCGAGGTTCCGGGACATCTTCACCAAGGCGGGAATGTCGATGGAGGACCCGGCGAATAAGATGCCCCTGCCGGGACATTACGGGCCACACCCCGAACGGTATCACCAGATCGTCTACAACGAACTGGACAACGCAACGGCGACCTGTCGCAGCGTCATGGAGTGCCGGGAGGCGCTGACCGTCGCACTCAGGAAACTGGCGAAGCAAATCGCCACCCCGGGAACAGAACTGAACCGACTCGTCACCTGGCAGCCACCACGCTAAATGGAGCCCATGCCTCAGCGTTTTTTCGAGCTAGCCGACGATGTGAATGTTCCCAACCGCTGGCATCTCGCCATGCCCAGGGACCGCCAGGGCCTCAAAGTGTATGACGGGCAGTTCAGGATCGGAGCACCCGTCCATATCGAGGAGCGCTTGAGCATCCCTGTCGAGATCGCGGGCAAGCCACTGGACTTCACGGAAGCGGGCATCCGCATCCCGGTGGTTCATGTCCGGGTCGCGTCCATCTTCGCAGAACTGGCCTCGGAGGATGTGCAATTGCTCCCCGTGGACGTGGAAGGCCAACCGGATCAGTACCTCATCCTTGTGGCTACACGCCTCATCCGCTGTATCGACGAACAGGCATCCCGGATCGAACTCTGGACGCATGAGGACGGGCTGCCTCACAAGGTCGGTCAGTATTTCTCCGTGCGTGACCTGCGCATCGACAAGTCCAAGGTTGGCAGCGCCCAGGTGTTCCGGTGCGAGGGGTGGACGGGCCCGCTGATCGTCTCTGGGGAGATCAAGAACGCTTTGAATCGCATGGGCGCCACAGGCACGAGGTTCGAGGAGGTCTAGTCCGGGCCCGGAGTCACCGGGCGCGCTCAGGTGCCGTGGCGCCTGCTGGAGGGCCGCGCGGGAGCGAACCTGACGGGCACTCGGAAGGGTTGCGCGGAGCAAACCTGAAGGGCAGCTTGGTTTGGCTTGGCTCAACTCTCCAGCGTGAGCGGCAGATCCCTCAGCCGCTTGCCCGTGGCCGCGAACACCGCGTTGGCCACCGCCGGAGCGATCACCGGCACGCCCGGCTCGCCGATGCCCGTGGGCGGCGCCTCGTTGTAGCGGATGACCGTCTCGATCTTCGGGCTCTCGTGCATGCGCAGCAGCTCGAAGTCATGGAAGTTGCCCTGCTGCACCCGGCCGTTCTCCAGCGTGATGCGCTGCTTGAGCGCCGCCGACAGGCCGAACACCGCCGAGCCCTCCAGCTGCGCCTGCACCAGGTTCGGGTTGATCACCCGCCCGCAGTCCGCCGCCATCACGATGCGGTGCACCTTGATCTCCGTGCCCTGCACCGACACCTCGGCCACCGCGGCCACGTAGCTGTTGAAGCTCTCGTGCACCGCCACGCCGCGGAACACGCCCGCGGGCGTCGGGGTGCCCCAGCTGGCCTTCTCGGCCGCCAGCTCCAGCACCCAGCGCAGGCGGTGCTGGAACTTGAGCAGCTCGCGGCGGTACTCCACCGGATCCCTGCCCGCCGCGTGCGCCGCCTCGTCCACGAAGCTCTCGGTGGCGAACGCCACGTGCGAGTGCCCCACGCTGCGCCAGAAGCCCACCGGGATTCCCGGCTCATGGCGGATGAAGTCCACCGCTTGATGCGGCACCTCGTAGCCCAGCGGGTGCGCTCCCTCGAAGGCGGTGTTGTCGTTCTTCGACATGCTGCTCACCGCCAGGCTGGACACCAGGCTCTTCACGAAGCCCGGCGCCCCCGCCAGCGTCGCGCGCACCATCTCATCCCCCAGCGCTCCGAGGATGGACTGCGTCACCACCGCCTGCTTCCACCCGACCAGCTGGCCCTTGTCATCCAGCGCCCCCCGCACCCGGTGCGTGGCGGCGGGCCGGTAGGGCGAGTTGCGCATGTCGTCCTCGCGGCTCCACACCACCTTGACCGGCTTGCCCAGCGCCTTGGACACCTCCACCGCCTCGGTGACGGAGTCCTGGTGGAAGCGCCGGCCGAAGCCACCTCCCAGCCACGTCTGGTGCACGGTGATGTGCTCGTTGCTCAGGCCCGTCAGGCGCTTGGCCTGCTCGTGCGTCAGCGCCGGGCTCTGCGTGGGCGCCCACACCTCGCACTTGTTGGCGGTGACATGGGCGGTGGCGTTCTGCGGCTCCATCGTCGCGTGGGCGAGGAACGGCGCGGTGTACTCGGCCTCCAGCACGCGAGCGGCCTTGCCCAGCGCCGCGTCCACGTCGCCTTGCGAATACATGCGCCTGCCGCCGCCCTCGCGGGCCAGCTTGCGGTGCGTCTCGAGCAGCGCCGAGGTGGAGAAGTCCGCCAGCGGCCCCTCGTCCCACTCCACCTTCAGCAGCGCGGCGGCCTGGCGCGCGTGCCAGTAAGTCTTCGCCACCACCGCCACGCCCGAGGAGATCTGCACCACGGCCTCGACGCCGGGCCTGGCCTTCACGGCGGCCGCGTCGAAGGACTTCACCTTGCCGCCGGGCACCGGGCAGCGCACCACCACCGCCGTCACGGCGCCGGGCACCTGCACATCCATGCCGAACACGGCCGAGCCGTCCACCTTGGGGCCCGAGTCGATGCGCGGCACGGAGGTGCCCACCACGCGGAAGTCCCGCGTCTTCAGCTCCACGTGCGGCACCGGCAGCCGCGCGGCGGCGTCCGCCAGCTCGCCAAAGCGCGCCGAGCGCTGGGAGGCCGCGTGCACGATGGCGCCGTCCTGCGCCACGCACTGCGCCTTGTCCACGCCCCACTGGCGCGCGGCCGCCTCGCGCAGCATCTCGCGCGCCGTGGCCCCCGCCTTGCGATAAATTTCCCAGAAGGCGGGCGTCGAAGTGCTGCCGCCCGTGCCCTGAACGCCGAACAGCGGGTTGTCATAGCGGCGGTCGGCCGGAGCGAACTCCACCACCAGCTTCGCCGGGTCGGCGCCCAGCTCCTCGGCGAGCACCTGCGCGAACGAAGTCGTCACGCCCTGGCCCATCTCCGAGACGCTGAGCACCAGGGTGATGACATCATTGGAGCCGATGCGCAGAA
The DNA here is from genome assembly GCA_035296065.1 of Myxococcaceae bacterium. GTDB lineage: Bacteria > Myxococcota > Myxococcia > Myxococcales > Myxococcaceae > DATHBR01. Next base: position 106,226 of record DATHBR010000021.1, read on the forward strand.
ACACGTTGGGCGCGAAGGCCGCCTTCGCGGCCCCACTGGCCGGGGCGCTCGCGGTGGCCGCGTGCGCCGAGGGCATCCCCACCTCGAGCAGCAGTCCGCCGCCCACGGCCAGGCTGGCCTTCAGCAGTCCGCGTCGGGACAGGGCGCTCATCAGTGCTCCTCCTTCTTGGCCACGGTGAGGCCGATGGCGGCCTTGAGGTCCACGCGGTCCTGCTGCGCCAGCTCGGAGGCGCGGTGGATGGCGGCGCGGATGCGCGGGTAGGTGCCGCAGCGGCACAGGTTGCCGGCCATCACCGCGTCAATGTCCTCGTCGGTGGGCTTGGGCTGGGCGGCCAGCAGCGCCGAGGCGGACATGATCTGCCCCGACTGGCAGTAGCCGCACTGAGGCACCGACAAGTCACACCAGGCCCGCTGGCACGGGTGCTTGGCCCCGCCCTGCGCCAGGCCCTCGATGGTGGTGATGCGCTGGCCGGCCAGGGTGCCCACCGGCATGACGCACGCGCGCGTGGCCACGCCGTTGACGTGCACGGTGCACACCCCACACTGCGCCACGCCGCAGCCGAACTTCGTGCCGTTCATGCCCAGCACGTCGCGCAGCACCCACAGCAGGGGCATGTCCTCGGGGACATCGAGCTCCCGCTCGACACCATTGATCACGAGCTTCACCATGGATTCATTTCCTCGGAGCGGAGGCGGTAGGAGCGGAAGCAGCGGCGGGAGCCGAGGGCGCCGCGGGGGCCTCGGCCGTCGTCGAGGCGGGAGGGCAGGGCGCACCGGCGGCCAGCCACGCATCCACCACCTTGACGAACTGATCATGAGACACGTGCGGCACGGTGCGGCCCTGGCCCGGCGAGAAGCCCCACTTGACGATGGCGTCCTCGGCCATGTGCGTGCGGATCTGCGCCAGGGTGCGGTTGCCGTTGGCCTCGGGCGACTTGAGCTGCTCGCACAGCTGCTGGGGCGTGCGCTTCTCGAACACCATGGGCGTGCGCGCCGACGGCATGTGCCAGTGCGGCGCCCCGGGAGGCATGTTGGCTCCGGTGGGCTGCACCGCCGGGTGGCAGGTGGTGCAGGCGTGGCCCAGCTGCTCGAGGCGCCGGCTCACGTTCTGCTTGTGGAAGATCTGGGTGTCCTTCTGAAGCGGGCGGTCACCGGCCGGGTGGCAGTTGGCGCATCGCGGGTGGAGCAGCACCTGGGCGATGTCGTTGAACGGGTGGCGCGGCTCGGTCGCCGGAGCCTGGCTCAGGCTCAGCGCCACCAGCGTCGATAGGAGCGGCATTCATTTCTCCTGGAGAACTGTTCACAGCCTATCAGTTTCCGGAGTCCTGTCGCTCCCGCTCCAGCTCGGCGCGGAAGAAGGCACTGCCCTCGGCCAGTGTGCGCATGTAGGGCCGCACGTCTTCGCGCGCCTCGGGAGAAAGCTGGGCGAAGGGCGTCACGTGCGCGTCCGGCACGTAGCGGAAGGTGAGGTTGACTCGCCGCGTCTGAAAGTCGGGCAGCTCGGGTGGCATCCGGTGTCCAGCGCGGGTGTCCACGCGCTGCACCCGGTGGAAGGTCTGCTCCTTCCAGCGCGCGCCGCCAAAGAGCTGCAGCGCCCCGTCATCCAGCCACTGCTCGAGCACCACCTCGTCGCGCTCGCCCGGGCGGGTGGAGGTGACGAACTGGATCAGCGCGCGCTCGCCCAGCGAGAGGGAGGCCACGGGCCCCGGCTCGAAGTCCTTGTGCTCACCCACGCGCGCGGTGTCCACCCAGCGCCCATCCTCCAGGCGGCTGCCGTAGAAGTTCACCAGGCAGGTGTTGAGGTGCCAGCCCTGGGGCATGTCCGGCCCGCGGAACATGCGCCGCGCCAGCTCCTCCACCTTCTTCACCTGGCGCTCGAGCACCGCGGGGAAGGGCTCGGCGCGCACGCACCGATCCTTCACCCCTTTGGGAGGACGGTAGTAATCGAGACAGGCGAACTGCCAGTTGCCCAGCCAGTACACGGGGCGCAGCAGCCGGCGCTGCGTCTGGCCAGGCGGAGGAGGGAAGTGCTTGGAGTAGCGCTCCTCCCACAGCGGGCGCAGGGTGGCGAGCCAGGCCAGCACCTCGGCGCGGTCCGCGGCCGAGAGGAAGCTGGCGTTGTAGTGGTGGCCCGGCGTGCGTTGGCGGGCCTTGGAGGCCAGCGAGCCGCCGCGGCGGGGAGGAAGAGCCATGGCTCCTTGCGACTACCACAGCGGCCCCAAGGGTGGCAGCGCCATCATGGCGGGCACGCGGGCAGGCCAGGCCCCGCGGCGCTCGCTGGAGTACCAGCAGACAACCAGCCACTTGGTGGAACCCGGCTTATGATGCAGGGTGTCAGGCCCCAGGTTTGAAGTCCCGTTCCGAGGAAGACATGCCACTGCCCACCCCCCGCTTTCACGAGGACGCCCGCGCCGGGCAGCTCTACCTGGAGCGCGCCGCCGAGGTGGCCGCCGAGGCCCGCCGCTACCTGGACGAGCACCGCGTGCGCCCCGCCCGGGAGGACAAGGTCCGCATCGCCGCCTTCGGCATCGACGTGCAGGTGGCCTTCTGCACCCCGGGCGCCAGCCTCTTCGTGCCCGGCGCCGTCGAGGACACGCAGCGCACCCTGCGCTGGCTCTACGCGAACCTGGAGCGGGTGACCGAGCTCGTCTTCTCGCTGGACACGCACCGCGCCTTTCAGATCTTCCACCCCTCGTGGTGGCGCGACGCGCAGGGCCAGGCGCCCGCGCCGCTCACGCCCATCATGGCCGCGGACATCCGCGCCGGGCGCTGGCGGCCCACGCGCCACCCCGAGGAGAGCCTGGCCTACTGCGAGCGCCTGGAGGCCAGCGGCAAGTACGTGCTCACCGTGTGGCCGTTCCACGCGCTGCTCGGAGGCCTGAGCCATCCGCTGGCCCCCGCCATGTACGAGGCGAGCCTGTTCCACGCCCTGGCACGTGACACGCCCACCTGGTTCGAGATCAAGGGCGAGCACCCGCTCACGGAGAACTACTCGGTGCTCGCTCCCGAGGTGCTGGAGGTGCGCGGCCAGAAGGTGGGCGAGTTCAACTCGCGCCTGTTCGATCACCTCATGTCCTTCGATCGCGTGTACGTGTTCGGCCAGGCCAAGTCCCACTGCGTGCTGTCCACGCTGATGGACCTGCGCCACCACATCGAGAAGAGGGACCCGTCGAAGATGGGGCGCATCTTCATCCTCGAGGACGCGATGAGCTCGGTGCCCGCGCCGCCGTTGGAGCCGCTGCCCCCGGCGCTCGATTTCCCGCGCGTGGCGGACGCGGCCCTGCGCGACTTCCAGAAGGCCGGGATGCGCGTGGTGCGCACCACGGATCCGCTCGACGTGTGAGCCCGCGGCCCGGGCCGCTCTACATGGAGCCCGAGCCCACGAGCTGCCCGTCCTTGCGTGTCATCCGCTCGCGGCTGTCGGGCGGCTTGAGCAGCCGGGCCACGGTGGCCCAGCGCGCGGCTGCCTCGCTCAGGGCCTGGGCCGCCGCGGCCTTGCCGAGCTCCCGCGTGCCGATGTCGATGATCTCCTGGAACAGCGTGGTCTCCAGCTGCTCGTCCCGGGCGACGGAGCCCGCGAAGAGCACCACGGGCTTGCCCAGCTCCCGGCTGGTGCGCGCCAGCGAGGCCGGGCCCTTGCCCAGCCCCGTCTGCCGATCGAAGCGCCCTTCGCCGGTGAGCACCGCGTCCGCTACCGCCACGCGCCGCTGCAGCTGCAGCGCCTGCGCCACCAGCGCGTAGCCGGACATGATGCTGGCCCCCGCCAGCACCGCGAGCCCGAAGCCCAGGCCCCCGCCAGCGCCCGCGCCGGGCACCCGGATGAACTCCGGCCCCAGGCCGCGCGAGAAGTACTCCAGCGCCGCCTCCAGCTCCTCCACCGCCAGCGCATCCGCGCCCTTCTGCGGGCTGAAGAGCCGGGCGGCCCCGTTGGGCCCCAGCAGCGGAGAGGTGACGTCCGAGGCGGCCAGCAGCTCCACCTCGGTGAGCCGGGGGTGGCGCTGACTGGCGTCCACGCGCGCCAGCCGGTTGAGCGCCGAGCCTCCGGGGGGCAGCGGCTTGCCTTCCACGTCCAGGAAGCGAAGCCCCAGCGCCGTGAGCGCTCCCACCCCCGCGTCCGTCGTGGCGCTGCCTCCCAGCCCGATGATGAGCTTGGTGCACCCTGAGTCCAGCGCCGCCCGCATCAGCTCGCCCGTGCCATACGAGGAGGCGCGCCGCGCATCGCGCTGCTCGGGCGGCACCCGCACCAGCCCCGAGGCGGACGCCACCTCGATGATGGCCGTACGTCCCGAGTCGATCACCGCGTACCCGGCCTGGACGGGCTCCCCCAGGGGGCCCTGCACCGTGAGCGTCCGCCGCTCGCCGGGAGCCCCCGCCAATAGCGCCTCGATGGTGCCGGCCCCGCCATCCGCCAGCGGCGCCAGGTCCAGCATCACCTCGGGCGCGGCTTGCTTCAGCCCCGCGACGATGGCCTCGGTGGCCTCCGAGGAGGTGAGCGTACCTTTGAACTCCAGGGGAGCGACCAGCCAGCGTGGATTCACGGATCGCTCTTCGCTTCCTTTGGAGGGTTCACTTCCACGGCGCCCGGCAGGGACAGGGCGATGCACTGCCCATCCAGGCCGTTCTCCACGCACTGCTCGTTCGTCTTGCACCGCCCGCGGCAGGGCAGCGTCACGCAGTAGCCGGTGGACTCATCACACGTGGTGCCCGTGGGACACGCCGCATAGCAGCCGCCATTGGAGCGAGACACGCTCGAGGCCGTCACGGCGATGGCCGTGTTGATGATCGCATCCCCCACGCCGCCGCCCGAGCCGCCGCTCTTGCAGCCCAGGCCCAACGCCAGCGCCATCAGCATCACCACGGACCACGGTCTCCATTGCAGGCTCATCGATGGTTCTCCAGGGAAAGGGCCTCCGCGTGCCACTCGAGCAGGGGCCGGGGGCCGGTCAGCTCGGGCCGCACCCGCTGGGACACGGCCTCCAGGCGCCGCAGCAGCCGGTCCACGGCCTGGGCGGGCTGGCGAGCCGGGCCGCGAATGCGCTCGCAGAAGAAGGTGCGGCAGCCAAAGGGCCTGTCCGCGTACACCGTGCACCGCTTGCCCGCGGCATCCAGGTAGGGGCAGCCCCCATCGGCGCGCGGCGCTGGCACGCCATGGCGGCTGGCGAGCAGGCGCCACTCGGGGTGCCACAGCCAGGGCTGGCGCCGCGTCACCGCCAGCTGGCAGCACTCGCCACTGGCGGGGCAGGAGTAGGGCGCATAGGCCGCGTCCGCCCGCTGGTAGATGACCCGCAGCTCCTGCAACGCCCTGGCTTCCGCGACCGCCTCATCGGCCTCGGGCGTCTCGTTCTCGTCGTCCCAGTCCCGAGCTCGCATCCGCAGCCCTTTTCTCACAACGCGGGGGCGCCGGTCGAACCGGGTGAAATCACAGAACCCGGAGCACGAAGCACTTCAGGTAACGCGTTTCCCGCAAATTCAAGAGTACCGGGTGATCCTTGCCCGCTCCCCGGCGCTCGATGATTTGAACACGCCTGCGGGCATCCGCCGCCGCGGAGGCGAGCATGTCCTCGAAGGCCTGCTCATCCACGTGGTAGGTGCAGCTGGCGGAGATGAGATAGCCGCCGGGCCGCAGCAGCTGCATGGCGCGCAGGTTGATCTCCTTGTACCCGCGCAGGGCGGCGGCCACCGCGTCCTTGTTCTTCGCGAACGAGGGCGGATCCAACACGATGGTGTCGAAGTGCCGCCCCTCGTCCACCGCATCGCGCAGGAAGTCGAAGGCGTTGGCGGAGACGACCTCCAGATTGGTGAGGCGGTTGGAGGCGGCGTTCTCGCGCAGCTGGGCGGCGGCGGACTCGGAGATCTCGATGGCAGTGACTTTCTGAGCGCGGGTGGCCAGCTGCAGCGCGAAGCCGCCCACGTACGAGAAGCAGTCCAGCGCCTCGCCCCAGGCGTACTGCGAGGCCATGACGTGGTTGTCCCGCTGGTCCAGGAAGGCGCCCGTCTTCTGCCCCTCGAGCAGGTCCGCCTTCATGCGCACCAGCCCCTCGTCGAAGGACACGGGGCCAGGCAGCTCGCCGCGCATCAGCCCCTTCTCGGACGGCAGCCCCTCCAGCGCGCGCACGCCCACGTCCGAGCGGTTGACGATGCCCTTGGGCTTTAACAGCTCGGTGAGCAGGTCCGCGATGAGCTCCTTGCGCTGCTCCATGGCGGGCACCAGGAACTGGGCGCTGAGGTAGTCGCCATAGCGGTCCACCACCAGCCCCGGCAGCTGGTCCGCCTCGCCGTGCACCAGGCGGTAGGTGTTCTCCCCGGGCAGGGCGCGGCGGCGCAGCGCCTCCGCCGCCGCCAGCCGCTGGCGGAAGAAGTCCGTGTCCACCGCCACGTCCTCGTAGGACAGCCAGCGCAGCGAGATTTTCGACTGCCGCGAGTAGAAGGCCTTGCCGATGAACCAGCCCCGGCCATCCACCACGCGCACCACCTCGCCGCCCACCAGGCCTGGATCCCCGTTCAGGTCCGCGCGGTAGATCCACGGGTGGCCGGCCTGCCAGCGCTCCACGCCGCGCCGCAGCAGGGACACCTGCGGCAGGCCATCGGGCCCGAGCTCGGGCGTGGTCCGGTCCGCGGCGGGCTTCTCGGGCCGGTGAGGCCGGCCGCGGCCGTGGGGGCCCTGCTGGCCGTGCTGGGGGCGGGGGGGCCTTCCCTTCTTCTGTCCGGGTGTCATGGGCATAGGGGTCGCGCGGCGTATACTGCCAACCCGAGTGAGATACGAGTTGCTCTTACAGACAATGGTTCCCGGCGCGCCGTATGACAGCGCCCGGGTGGATGCCCTGCTGGCGGAGCGGGGAGCGGCCGCGCGGCCGGACGGCGTGCGCATCTGGCGGCTCAAGCACGGGGACGTGCAGGTGGGCGAGCTGCGCGAGGCGGGCCAGGTGGTGGCCACGGAGCTGCGCGTGCCGCTGTCGGACAAGATGGACCTGGTGCGCGAGGTGGTGGAGGAGGGGGCCACGCTGGCCCAGGCCGCCGAGGTGCGGCTGGTGGACCCGCAGCTGGGGCGGCAGCTGTCCGCCAATGACAGCGGCGCGGTGGCGGACCAGTTCCTTCGCACCGCGCGCTACGCGGGCGAGATGATGGGCGTGTCCGAGGCGGTGGCCGCCAGCTATGCGCCTCCGCCCGAGGGCCTCTCGTCGGGCGCCAAGGTGCTGCTGGGCATCGGCGCCTTCCTCGTCGGCCTGTACATCCTGGTGGATCTGCTGCTGGGCCGGCTCGGCGGCTGAAAACGCCTGGATTTCTGGCGGCCAGTCGCGCAAGCCTGCGCGGCATGCTCCGTCATTGGCCCATCCGCATCTCCCTGCTCGCGGTCCTCTTGTTGGTGCTGGGGCCCCTGCTGGCCTTCCTCGGGGTGCTGCCCGGCTTCGTGGGCTTCATCGCCTTCGCGCTCGGGGCGCTGGTGGGCTTCATCGGCATCGTGGCCGGCATCATCGGCGCGCTGCGAGGCCAGCCCAAGCCGGGGCTCGTCGCGGTGGGGCTGGGCCTGCTCGCCATCGCGGTGGTGCTGTTCCCGGCGATGAGCGCCGGCAGCCACCCGCGCATCAACGACATCAGCACGGACCTGGAGGACGTGCCGGCCTTCACCCAGGCCGGCTCACAGCCGGAGAACAAGGGCCGGGACCTGAGCTACCCCGCGGAGTTCAAGCCCATCGTGCGCGAGTCCTATAAGGACCTGAAGCCGCTGAGGCTCAGCGCGCCGCCGGACGCGGTGTTCGAGCAGGCGGTGGCGCTGGCGAAGGAGCAGCCGCGCTGGACGGTGACGGCGGTGGACCCCCAGGCGCGCACCTTCGAGGGCGTGGTGGAGACGGGCCTGTTCCGCTTCCGCGATGACTTCACCGTCCGGATCCGGCCGGACGGTGAGGCCACTCGCGTGGACATGCGGTCCAAGTCCCGTGTGGGTAAGGGGGACCTGGGCGCCAATGCGAAGCGCATTGAACAGTTTCTCCAGGGGCTTGCCTCCCGGGCGGGCGGTGGCGCGGAAAAGCCGGCGGCAGGGCGTTAGGCAAGAGCCGTGGCCAAGTACCTCTTCCTCGCGTTCACGGTGGTGCCGCTCCTGGAGCTGTACCTCCTCATTGGCATCGGCCGGCAGGTCGGCGCGCTGCCGACCCTGGGCATGGTCCTGGTGACGGGCCTGATTGGCGCGTGGCTGGCCAAGCGAGAGGGGATGCGCGTCGTTCGCAGCTGGCGCACGGCCACGGCCCAGGGCCGGCTGCCCGAGGACGGCATCCTGAGCGGAGCGCTGGTGCTGGTGGGCGGCGTGCTGCTCATCACCCCGGGCGTCATCACCGACGTGCTGGGGTTCCTGCTGCTCATCCCCGTGACGCGGCGGTTCATCGCGGCACGGCTGCGCCGGGGGCTCGAGCGCAAGATGCAGGCGGGCACGCTGCGCGTGACGCACTTCGGGGGAGTGGGCTTCCCGGGCTCGGTCCGCGCGACGCAGTCGCCGTCCTCTCCCCGCCCCCAGGGCGAGGTGGAGGCGGAGTACACGGACCCGGAGCCCAAGCGCTGATCCGCCCTGTGCGGCGAGAGCGACAGCCGTGCGGCACCCCGGCTGCCGCGCTCCACCGCCTGGCCCGTGGCCACGAGGGCTCACATGTCGATGACGATCTTCTCGCCCTTCTTGTTGGTGATGGTGATCTTGAGGCCACCGACGATGGCGTTGAGCTCCTGCTCGTTGAGCGGACGCATCGCGGTGTTGAGGGAGGACTGAGGCGCCTGGGGAGCGTAGGTCTTCAGGTTCATGGCGTGGTGGTTCCTGTGGGGGGTTTACACGGGTGGAGTGGCGGGGCCTGTCCCCACACTTCCCGTGCACCCGGATAGATGGCGCCTGGGCTGGATGTGATGGCTCAGGAGAGGGGCAAGGCCGACTCGACGTCGCGAAGGTCGCGCTGGCCGTTACGGCAGCAGCGCCGCCTTCGCCTCGCGCGAGTAGCGGCCCTTGGGGAACTCCCGCAGATAGCGCTGGTACTCGGCTCTGGCCTCCTCGGGCGCCAGGCGCTCCTCGAAGCACCGCGCCCGCAGGTAGCGGGCCTGCTCGCGGAACTCGCGCACGGTGCTGCGCTCGGCGATCTCCGCCAGGCCCACCAGGAAGCTCTCGCACGTGGTGGCGTTGAGCTGCTCGCGTGCGTTGAACAGGAAGCGCGCGTCCGCGGTGCCGGGCTGCTCGGCGCCAGGCTCTGGCGGCGCCCAGGGATCCTTGGGCACGAACGGCTCGCTCGTCGCGGGGGCCGCGGGCTCGGGCGCCACGACGACCGTGCCCGCGGGCTCCGGGCGTGGCACGGGGTAGGGCGCGAACTCCGAGCCGGATTCCCCGTCTCCCGTGGGCGCGGCGGCGACCGTGTCCGGGCTCGCCGCGGCTGTCCCGTTCGGGGGAGCCGCGGGCTCGGTGGCGGCGGGAGCATTCGAGGAAGGCTCCGGGGGAGGAGCCGCGGCGGTGCCCAGCCCCGGGCTCGTCGGGCGAGGCCCGGAGGCAGCGCCACCCGTCACGGGCCGGGGAGCGGGAGCGGGCCCCAGCTCCTGGAAGGCCTGACGATCCATCGCGGAGAGCGCCCTGGCGCTCGGGGTGCGCTTGCCGGGGGTGACTTCCACGCGCTGGCCCGCGTTGACGAGCCGGGGGAGCTGTCCCTTGCTCTCGATCTGCACCTTGCCCTCGAGCACGGCGACCACCGCGCCACGCGCCGTGCGCTCCACGGAGAAGATCGTCCCCACCACCGAGGCGCGCACTCCCGCGGCCTCCACCACGAAGCCCTTGCGCGCCGCGTGCGAGGCGCGCACCGAGAGCCGGCCGCGCTTGACGGTGATCTTCACATCCTCGGCGGCGGTGCTGGCCAGGGTGACTTCGGAGTTGGGTGACAGCCGCACCCGGCTCTCGTCGGGGAGCTGCAGCAGGGCGTTGGACTTCGCGCGGGTGCGCACCGAGGCACCGGCCTCGAGCTGAGCGCCAGGCTCGAGCACGCGCTCACGGGCCTTCGAGTCACGGATCCACGCTCCCGTGGCGCTCTCGACGCGGGTGGCGAGCAGCGCAGCGGCAGGCTCCACGGGAGCAGGCGGCACCACGGGAGCAACAGGCTCCTGACGGGCCACGGCCTCGGGAGCGGGAGGCTCCGGGCGCGTCACCTCGGGGGTGGGGGAGGGCTCGCGGACCGCCACCGGCGGTGCCACGGGGCCCGTCTCCACCGTGGGGCGCAGCACGACGAAGGCAAGCACGGCGGCAAGGGCCGCGGTCGCGGCCAGGGCCCACGGCCAGCGGGGACGCCGCTCCAGCCGGGCCAGTCGCTGAGCCGCGGCGCTCTGCAGCCGGTCATCGACGTGGGCCCAGCGCACGTGGGGTTCCTGCTCCCGGGCGGTGCTCAGCGCGGCCTGGGATTGGCGCACCTGCTCGAGCTTCGCGGCGCACTCGGCGCAGCCGGCCACATGGTCGGCCACGCGGGCCTGGGCCCCGGGCTCCAGCTCGCCAGCGGCGAAGGCCCACAGCGCCTCGGTCTCATGGCGTGCCATGGGTGCCTCCCGGGCGGGGCTTGTCGAGCAGTCGCTGCATGGCTTCGGTGAACTCCAGCCGCGCGTGGTGCAGGCGGCTGCGCACAGTATTGACCGAGCTTCCCACGGCCTGGGCGATCTCGTCTGGGCTCATGCCGCACAGCTCGTAATAGACGAAGACGATGCGCTTCTTGGGCTTGAGCCGCTCCAGGGCCAGCTCCACCAGCCGGGCGGCCTGGCGCCGGGAGGCCTCGCGCTCTGGATCCTCGCTGGCGACGAGCGCCTCGGGGGCCGCGTCCATCGGGTCCTCCGGGCGGCGCCGTTTCCAGCGCAGGTGGGACAGCGCCACGTTGGAACACACCCGGTACAGGAACGTGCGGAAGCGGGACTCGCCCCGGAACCCCTTCACGGCGGACAGCAGCCGCAGATACGTCTCCTGCAGCAGGTCCTCCACATCGGTGCGGTTGCCCACCAGGTGGCGCAACGTGCGCGCGGCGTCTACCCGGGTGAGGTGGTAGAGCCTGTCAAAGGCGGTGACGTCTCCGTCCTGGATGCGGCGCACCAGGGCGAGCAGCTGGGCCTCATCGGGGCTGGGCGTGGGCGCATTCGCCAGGCCGAGCCGCTCGCCGATGGCGGGTGCGGTCTGCAGGGAACGAACACCACCACGGAAGAACAACGGGGAGCCCCCCTCGAAAGTCCAGGCCAGCACATTACCTCCATGCCCCTGGGTCTCCGCACGGGGGAGAAGCGATCAAAAAATAATTTTGATCAATTCCAGGCGGTCCGGAGACCAAGCAACCAAACCGAGGCCGGTTGGCCGGACCGCCTCGTTCGGAGCGAACCCCAAATGCCGAACGTCCCCGCCCGTCTGTCCTGGCTTGTGTCCCTTTTCGCACTGAGCCTGATGGCCGGCTGCATCATCCACGAGTACGACGGTAACTACGAAGGCCACGGAGACTGGTGCGAAGGCGAGTACCACTTCTGCCAGGACGCCAGCGACTGTCACTCCAACCAGTTCTGCCGCGAGGGGCGGTGCCTGGACATCCCCGCGGATGCCAAGCGCTGTACCTCGAGTGCGCAGTGCGGCTACCAGGAGAGCTGTATCGACGGGGTGTGCTGCAAGTCCTGCAACCAGAACACGGACTGTGGCGGCACGGGCAGCTGCGGCGGGGACAACTACTGCACGCCCAAGCCACAGCCCAAGCCGGACGGAGGCACCACCTCTCCGGACGGTGGCGCTCCGTGGCCGCCGCCGCCGCCTCCTCCTCCGGCGGATGGTGGCACCTGCCAGCAGCAGCCTCAGCCTGCGCCCCAGCCGCCGGCGAGCTGCCAGCGCAACAGTGACTGTGGCTACGGCAACTACTGCATCAACGCGGCGTGCTACCGCGGGTGCACGGCGAACACGCAGTGCTCGAGCACGGAGACGTGCCAGGCGGGCCTGTGCCGCCCCGCGCCGGTGACCCAGTGCACCAACAACACGCAGTGCCCCAGCGGCAACGACTGCGTGGACGGCAAGTGCCGGGCGCAGTGCACGGCGACGACGCAGTGCCCGGCCAACCACGTGTGCCAGATCGGCTACTGCCTGCCGAGCTCGGGGCAGACGTGCACGGTCAGCTGCGACTGCCGCTCGGGTGAGCGGTGCGTGAACGGCTACTGCGCGCCGTAGCGCGAAGTCTCCGGTGACACCGGTCCCCTGGCGTTGACGCTGGCGGAGGCTCGGGCTACTCCTCTTGTAGGTGCCTCAGGGGGAGTAGCCGTATGCCGAAGCGCGATGGACAGCTGCGCGAGGGGCTCTGGGCCTCGTTCCAGCAGGACGTAGGGTACGCGCTGCGCTCACTGCGGCGCTCGCCGGGCTTCCTGCTGGCGGCGGTGCTGACGCTGGGGCTGGGCATCGGCGCGAACACGGCGGTCTTCACCGTGGCCGAGGGCGTGCTGCTGCGGCCTCCTCCCTTCCCCGAGCCCGAGCGCCTGGTGCGCGTCTTCACCCGGCTGGGCGCCACGGGCTTCGATCGCAGCAGCCTCTCACGCCCGGAGGTGGAGGACTTCCGCAAGGCCAGTGACACCTTCGCCACCCTGGGCGCGTACCGGCGCGCGTTCTTCACCGTGGCAGGCGTCGAGGGAGATCCCGAGCGCCTCTGGGGGCTGACGGTCGAGCCCAGCTGGTTCGAAGCGCTGGGCGTGCGCCCGCGGCTGGGCCGCTTGTTCCTCGCGGAGGAAGGCACCGCGGGCCGGGATCGGGTGGTGGTGCTCACCCAGGGCCTGTGGAGACGGCTGTTCGGCGCTCGCCCGGAGGCGCTCGGCGGCACGCTCCAGGTCAACGGCGTGGAGAGGACGATCGTCGGCGTGCTGCCTGGAGACTTCGAGTACCAGGGCGCCGAGCTGATCATCCCCCTGGTGCTGGGGCCGGTGGATCCCAGCACCCGAGGCAACCACAACACGGAGGTGCTGGCACGGCTGGCGCCAGGCGTCTCCCTGGAGCAGAGCCAGCGCCGGGTGGCGCAGCTCGCGCGGCAGCTCGTGGAGGCCTACCCGGACAACTACCCCACGGACCTCCGGTTTGGCGCGCTCGTCCTGTCGCTGCACGAGGAGTGGGTGGGCAACATGCGCACGCCGCTGCTGCTGCTGCTGGGCGCGGTGCTGCTGGTGCAGCTCATCGCCTGCGCGAACGTGGCCAACCTGCTGCTGGCCCGGGGCGAGGCGCGCCAGCACGAGCTGGCGGTGCGCACGGCGATGGGCGCCAGCCGGGGGCGCCTGGTGCGGCAGTTGTTGACGGAGAGCCTCGTGCTGGGAGTGGCCGGAGGGCTGCTGGGCCTGGTGCTGGCGCTGTGGGGCATGGAGGCGCTGATCGCCGCGGCGGAGGACACCCTGCCACGGGCCAGCCAGGTGCGGATGGACCTGTCCGCGCTGGGCGTGGCGCTCGCGGTGTCGCTGGGCTCGGGGCTGGTGTTCGGGCTGCTGCCGGCGTTGCAGGCCACGCGGAGCGCTCCGCTCGGAGCGCTGCAGCTGGCGGGCCGGGGGGCCACGGCGGGCGTGCGGCGGCTGCGCACGCGCAATGTGCTGGTGGTGGTGGAGGTGGCGCTGGCGGTGATGTTGGTGGTGAGCGCGGGCCTGCTGCTGCGCAGCTTCTGGGGGCTGCGCCTGGTGAAGCCAGGCTTCGACATGTACAGCGTGCTGACGCTGGAGCTGTCGGTGCCCAGCGTGAGGTACGTGACGGGGACGCAGGTGGCCCAGTTCTACCGGGGGCTGCTCGAGCGCCTGAGCGGGCTACCGGGAGTGGAGGCCGCCGCGCTCACCAGCTCGCTGCCCATGACTCGAACCGGGCGGGCCATCTACGACGTGGAAGTGGAAGGCCGGACGCGGGGGCCCGGGCAGGTCCGGCCGGCGGGCTTCTACCACGCGGTGACTCCGGACTACTTCCGGGCCCTGGGCATTCCGGTGCTGCGAGGCAGGGACTTCCGGCTCGACGATGACAACGGGCGGATGGAAGTGGCCATGGTGAACGAGTCCATGGCGCGGCTGCTGTGGCCGGGGGAGGAGCCGGTTGGCAAGCGGTTCCGGCTGGGAGGGGCGGCTGACGCGGCGGATCCGTTCCCGTGGGTGACGGTGGTGGGGGTGGTGGCGGACACGCGCTCGAGTACCCTGGAGGAGGGCCATCGCCCCGAGTACTACCTGCTGCACGGCGCGCTGGCGGAGGCGAGGAATACCCTCCACCGCTCCACGTGGGTGGTGCTGAGGACGCGGGTGGCGCCGATCTCCCTGGGGGACGCGGTCCGCGGCGTGGTGCGCGAGCTGGACGCGGGGCTGGCGGTGGCCAACGTGCGGACGCTGGAGCAGGTGACGCTGGCGACGGCCTCGCGTACGCGCTTCATCGCCCTGCTGCTGGCGCTGTTCGGAGTGGGCGGGCTCACGCTTGCGGCGGTGGGCATCTACGGTGTGCTGGCCTTCATGGTGGCCCAGCGCACCCGGGAGATGGGCATCCGCATGGCGCTGGGCGCCACCCGCTGGAGCGTGATCGGCCTGGTGGTGGGCCACGGCCTGCGGCTCACGGCGGTGGGCGTGGTGCTGGGGGTGGCGGCGGCCATGGGGGTAGGGGAGCTGCTGCGGAGCATGCTCTTCGAGATCAGCCCCACGGATCCGCTCACCTACGCCGTGGTGGTGGCGGTGCTCGGGGGAGTCGCCGTGCTGGCCAGCTACCTCCCCGCGCGGCGCGCCACCACCGTGGATCCCGGCACGGCGCTCCGGTCCGAGTAATCGCGCATCAGGGCAGAGGGCTGATAGGCGTGCACGCCGCTGCCCGTGGCGGTGTAGTTGTAGCCAGCGTCCAGGGCCGGGGAGCGCTGGTCGATGCGATCCAGTTGCCCGGCAAGAAGTGGCCCGGAAGGGCTCTCCCGCCGGAAAGGACTTGCCGCTGGGCCTCGCACCCTCGGGCAGAGCTGACAGGCACTGGGTCAAAGGCCTCCGGCGTGCGCGTTGCATCAGGGAAGGGGTACTCTCGAATGGGCGCGGCCCTACCGCTGTGGGCTTGTGCCGAAGGAATCGCGGACATGACGATCCATGCTCTCTGCTCTCCCGGCGGGAAGGCCCTCTGGCTGGCGCTGACGGCCACGGCCTTGCTGCTCCTGCCTGGCGGCAGCCATGCGGCCACCACCTGCGCCGAGGTTCGCGCACAGAGCCCCGGGGCGGGGGATGGCACCTACTCCCTCATGCTCGGCAGCCAGCAGGTGGAGGTGTACTGCCACAACATGGCCAGCACGCCCCTCGAGTACCTCACGCTGCCGAAGACGGGGAGCACCACGAACTACTCCTACTACGGCAAGGGGCAGTACACGGCTCCCACCGGGCTGACAACGTGGTTCAGCAAGGTGCGCTTCGAGCCCGCGACGCTGCGGCTCCGGCTCGACGACTACACCTTCTCCACGAGCCAGGGCTGGGCGAACTTCGGCGGCCGTTACGACTACAGCGCCCCGTTGGCGACCGCGGCCGACTGCGTGCATGATTTCTCCCAGACCGGCCGGAGCAACATCGACCTGACGGGCACGCCCTTCGACATCGTGGATCAGTTCAAGGTCGAGGGGTATGCCGGGGCGGGCTCGGCGAACTTCAGCGGGAGCCAGATCGTCAACCTCACGGGAGGTGGCTTCTGCGGCGGCATCGGAGTCCCCGGCGCCATGTTGAAGCTCACCTTGCGGCCCGCTCCGCAGCCCGCCCCGGAGCCCGCCGCCGAGCTTGTCCACCGCTATAGCTTCAGCAACGGCGGTGTCGACTCGGTGAGCGGCGCGGATGCCACGCTCGAGCAGGGCGCCATTGTTGCCGATGGAAAGCTGGTCCTGAACGGAGTGGGCGCCTACGCGAGCCTGCCCATCGGCAACACCATCGCCGGTCTTCAGGATGCGACCTTCGAGGCCTGGGTGAAGGGGAATGAGCTCGCGACACAGCGCTGGCCGCGCCTCTTCGACTTCAATGACAACGCGCAGTCCTACATATTCTTGACCTTGTCCGCTGGCACTTCGCCCCGCTTCATCATCGAGGTGGCTGGGAGCGGGTTGCAGGTGGCCGCTGGCAACAGCCCGTTTCCGGAGGATGCGTTCACCCATGTGGCGGTCACCATGGACCGCGCGGCAGGGCTCACCCGCCTGTATGTCAACGGCCTGGAGGTGGCGCGGCAGAGCTTGCTGCTGACCCCGGCTAACCTGGGCACCACCTCGAACAACTGGTTGGGCCGCTCGCTGTTTACGGTGGACACCTTCTTCAAGGGCTCCATCTCGGAGTTCCGCGTCTACCGCACGGCGCTGTCGCCGCGCCGTATCGCCGCCCACTACCTGGCGGGAGAGCTGGAGACGCGCGTCACGGCCCGCCCAGCCCCACTCACCAACCAGGCCCCAGCCACTTTTGTCTTCAGCTCCAACGGGACGGGACTCGACTACCTGTGCAGCGTGGATGAAGCCGCCTTTCAGCCCTGCGCCTCGCCATTCACGACCCAGCCCCTGCTCGATGGCAACCATGCCTTTCGCGTCCGGGCCCGCGACTCGGAGGGCACCGTGGAGGATCTGCCCAGCACCTACGTCTGGACGGTGGACCTGACGCCTCCCGAGACAGGGATCAGCTCGGCTCCCGAGCCTGAGAGCCGCCAGCCAAGTCCCTCCTTCTCATTCTCCTCTGACGAGCCAGGCGCCACCTTCGAGTGCCGTCTCGATGCGGCGCCCTTCTCCGAGTGCCCAGCCGCTTTCGCTCCGCTGGACGACGGCGAGCACCAGCTCGAGGTCCGGGCGCGTGACAAGGCGGGCAATGTGGACGACTCTGTCGCTCGGCACTCCTGGACGGTGGATACCGTGGCGCCCCGGGAGCCCGCTCTCCAGAAGCCGGCTCCAGGCGAGGAGCTCTTCAACGCAAGGCCTCTGTTCTCCGGCAAGGCCGAGCCTGACAGCACGGTGACGCTCTTCATCAACGGCGTCGCGGTCGGCTCGGGGCAAGCCGATGGTCAGGGCCGCTGGAGCCTCTACCCGGGCTCCGCGCTCTCGCTGGGAGCGCATCGCGCCTCGGCCATGGCCACGGACAAGGCGGGCAACCTCAGCCCCCTTCCGCCCGAGCAGCCGTTCTCCATCTCCCCGCGTGGCAATTACCGCATGGGCTGCGCCGCCAGTCCCTCTGGCTTGCACGCCTGCTGGCCCTGGGCCCTGCTGCTGCTGGGGCTCCTGCGCCCGCGCTCCCGCGTGTGATATGACGGGGTGCGCTCCCATCGCGCATGCGTGTTCCCACCTCCCGCTCCGGCAGTACCGATGCTGATGGGACATCCGTCCCCGACGCGCTGGTGGGTCAGCACCTGGGTGAGTACGTGGTGCGCCGGTTCATCGGCAGCGGCGGCATGGGCCTGGTCTACGAGGGGGAGCACCGCACCATCGGCCGCAAGGTCGCCATCAAGTTCATCCGCGAGGAGCTCAACCATGGCGCCCAGGCGCGAGGGCTGCTGGCCGAGGCCCGCGCCGCCAGCGCCATCCGCCATGACGGCATCATCGACATCTTCGGCTTCGGCGAGCAGCCGGGCATCGGCCAGTACCTCGTCATGGAGTACCTCGAGGGCCGCTCGCTCGGTGAGCTCATCCAGGCTCGCGCGCCGCTGCCCCTGCCCGAGGCCTGCGCGGTGCTGTGCGAGGTGCTCGACGCGCTCTCCGCCGCGCATGCCGTGGGCGTCATCCACCGGGACCTCAAGCCGAGCAACATCCTCATCGCCCGGCAGTCCAACGGCACTGAGCACATCAAGGTGCTCGACTTCGGGCTCGCCAAGCGAAGCGCCACCCCCGAGGGTACCGCGCCGCAGACGCACTCGGACCTCGTCGTCGGCACGCCCCAATACATGGCGCCGGAGCAGGCCCTCTGCCAGGAGGTGGGGCCACGCACGGACCTGTATGCGGTGGGCGTCATCGCCTACGAGCTGCTGACAGGGCAGCGGCCCTTCACCGGCCGCTCACCCATGGAGATCGTCGCTCACCACCTGAAGACGCCGCCGCTGGCGCCCTCGCTGCTCGTGGAGCTGCCCGCCGAAGCCGATGCGCTCATCCTCCAGCTGCTCGCCAAGGAGCCCCAGCAGCGCCCAGGCTCGGCCAGCGAAGTGGCGCACAGGCTCAGGGCGCTGCTCGCTCCACGGGAAGGCTCCAGCCTGTCCTCGGGGAAGCGCAGCGGCCCTGCGCTGGCCGCGCTCGAGCCTCCCACTGCGACGCTGCAACCTTCACCGGCCTCTCCACGCCCCGTGTCGGAGCAGCCCCCCGCGCGTATTCCTCGCTGGCGGTGGGGCGCGGTAGCAGGCGGCGTTGTGGCGCTGCTGGCCGCAGTGGGCGTGATCATGGCTCGCGGGCCCACGGGGCCAGCCTCGCTCAGCCCCGAGCCGCTGCCCGTGGCTCCCTCCGCCTCGCTCAGCTCCGAGCCGCCCGCGGCTCAACTCCTGGCAAGCCTCTCCCTCCCAACGCCAGCCGTCAGCACCCAGCGCTCCGAGCCTCAGCCGCTCCTGGCTCCCGCTGCTCCCGTGCCCGCCGTGACTGCCCGGCGCGCGGGGGCCTCGTCCGCCCCCACCAGGAAGACGACGCCCGTGTCCTCTCCGCCGGTCGCCGCGGCGCCTCTTGCCGCCCTCCAACCACCCGCCGCTTCATCCGAGCCCCCTGCCTCCGTGCTCGCTCCAGCTGAGGCCCCTGCCCGGGTGCCCGCTGTGCAACCCGCGGCAACCGGCACCCTCTATCTCGTCATGAGAGGGTCCTGGGCGGATGTATGGGTGGATGGGCAGAAGCTTGGGCGTGTGCCGCCCCGTCACAGCTACACACTGGCCTCGGGCGAGCATGAGCTCGAGCTGCGCAACCCGGCCTTCCCGGCCTATCGGCGCACTCTCGTCATTTCCCCCGGCGGCACGCTGCAGCACACCGCGGACCTGGATGCCAGGGCGCTGCCCCCCGCTCCATGAGCCTCCGCCCTGTGCTGCTTCTGCTGATGGCGTTGCTGCTGGTGCCAGGGGCCGCCTGGGCGCAAGCGGCGGGGATCGAGCGCTACGAGTATGGGGACTACGAGGCGGCGGCCCGGCTCTTCGAGCAGGATCTGGCCAACACCCAGCGCCCTCCCGCGGGCAAGGCGCTGACCCTCAGCTACCTGGCCTCCTCGCTATACGCCCTGGGGCAGGAGGAGGCGGCTCGCAAGTGGCTGGAGGTGCTGGCGCGCGAGCACCCCGAGCAGCGGGTGGACCCTGCGCGCTTCTCGCCCGAAGTGGTGGCGCTGGCGGAGCTCACCCGCCAGCAGGTCGAGTCCGAGCGGCAGCGTGAGGAGGCTCGGCGGCGGATGAACGCTTCCGCCTCCCGCTCCCTGAGGCCCGAGGTCTACGGCCTCTTCGATGCCGTGGATCGCCATTGGGCCTTGGGAGGAGGTATCGCCTTCCAGCGGGACTCACTGGAAGGAGGCCTCCGCGTGGTGCTTGCCGATCCCCCGGTCTTCCAGCTCCAGGGCGGAGTGCTTCCCGGCCGCGGAGCCTCCAGGCTGTTCCTCGGCCTGCGGGCCAGCCTGCTACCTGGCGTCAAGACCTATGGCGCGGGGCCCGTGATCGGCGGGCGCATCGCGCTGCCAGCGGGTCTTGTGGCCGTGGTAGATCTGGGCGCCGATTACTTCTTCACCGGGCGAGACGATCGCCGCCGCCTCGCCGTCACGGCCCAGGTGGGGCTCGGCTTCAATCTGAACCTGCGGTGACCGCCGCACCGCCGCAACGGGAAGGGACTCATGTCGAGGGATCCGTCAGCGCCGGGGAACGCGGAGGACACCGCGAGCATGGGGCTCCAGGCGCGGGAGCACCCGCCGGGAGCAAGGCTGCACGTCGCCCTGATCTCGAACCACGAGGGGAACAAGGTGACGCGCTTGCTCACCCCGGACACCCCGCTGATCGTGGGGCGCGCTCCGGCCGCGGGGCTGCGTATCGATGATCAGACCCTGTCGCGAGAGCACGCGCGGTTCGTCCTCTCTGGCACGCGGGTGACGGTAGAGGATCTCGGCTCGAAGAACGGCACCTTCTTCGCTGGCAGCCGCATCTCCCGCGTGGAGCTCACGCTGGGGGACGAGATTGTCCTGGGGGCCGTTGCGCTCCAGGTGCAGGCGCTCGGGGCCCGGGGGGACTCGCTGGGCCTCGAACGGGAGGAGGTGCTTCGTCACCTCGTGGAGGAGGAGCTCACTCGCGCCCGGCAGTTCCGGCGCCCCTTCGCCCTGCTCATGGTGCGAGTGCTCTCCCAGGGAGTGGCCGCCGCGCCAGAGCGCCAGGAGTCCGCCTGGATCGAGGCCGTGCTCGGTCACCTCCGCCCGGTGGACCACCTGGCGCTGTATGGGGCGAGCGCGCTCGAGGTGTTGCTGCCCGAGACTGGTGTCGAGGAGGCGCTTCGCATCGCCCGTGCCATCACCGCCTCACGCCTCGGCGAGGGCAGCCAATTGCTCGCCGGCCTTGCGCTCTACCCGGCCTCTGGCGGCACGGCGGACGAGCTGTTCGAGGCCGCCCGCGAGGCGGCGTATCGTGCCTCACCCGAGCAGCCCCTGGAGAGTGGGCAGACGGCGTCGCTCGCCCTGGAGCAGGGCCCGGAGGGCGCGCTCATCGCTGGCCAGGCGATGCGCCCGTTGCTCCAGACGGTGGCGAGCGTGGCCACCTCGCGCATTCCGGTCGTCCTGCAGGGAGAGACGGGGACGGGCAAGGAGGTGCTTGCCCAGCTCATCCACGACAGCGGCCCGCGCAAGGGCCGGCGCATCGTCCGCGTCAACTGCGGGGCGATCCCCAGGGATCTGATCGAGAGCACGCTCTTCGGGCACGAGCGGGGGGCCTTCACCGGCGCCCTGCAACAGCAGAAGGGCGTGTTCGAGGAGGCCGATGGTGGCACGGTCTTCCTGGATGAGATTGGCGAGCTGCCCCCCGCGGCGCAGGCCTCGCTGCTGCGCGTGCTCGAGGTGGGAGCCTTCAACCGCGTGGGCTCCAACCGCGAGCTCGTCGTGGACGTGCGCATCGTGGCGGCGACGCACCGCGATCTCGAGGCCATGGTGGAGGCGGGCACGTTCCGGTCCGATCTCTATTACCGGCTCAGCGGCGTCGTGCTGGAGCTCCCTCCGCTGCGCGAGCGCCGGGACGAGCTCGAGCCCCTGGCGCGGCGGTTCCTGCACGCGGCCAACACGGCCAACGGCCGCCGGGTCGAGGGCATCACCCAGGAGACGCTCGCGCTGCTTCGGGCCTACGCGTGGCCCGGCAACGTGCGCGAGCTGCGCAATGTCATCGAACGCGCGGTGGTCGTCACGCAGGGAGTGCTCATCGGACCGGAGGATCTTCCCGCCCGGGTGCGCACCGGGGGAGGCCGCCCCGAAGTGGCCTCCAGCAAGGCCTCGGCTCTCGCAGTCCCGGAGCAGGAGCAGGGCCGCGAGAAGGTGCAGCAGTTCGAGGCCAGGATGCTCCAGGAAGCCCTGGAGGCGACCGGCTGGAACCGGGCGGAGGCCGCCCGCAGGCTGGGCATGGCGGTGCGCACGCTGTCGTACCGGCTGAAGGTGCTCGGGGTGAAGAAGCCGGAGTAGCCACGCGCTCGCTCCAGCCTGCCCGGCAACTTCTTTACCTGCCGGCAACTTTTCGCCGGTGCACCGGGTGCGTGGCGCCTGTGCCAGGGGCTGGCCCGCGGCTTGCGTAGGGCTACCGCACCCAGGGCAACTCCGTCTCCACCCCTGCTCTGGGCGGTTCCTCACACGGGCGACAAGACATGAGCCATCTCAAGTACCTCTCCTTCGCGGCGGTGGCCTTCCTAGGCCTCCTCTCCACCAGCCCAGCGGCACACGCAGCCGCGCCCACCATCTCCCCCGAGCTGATGGTGAGCAGCGAGTCCATCAAGACCGTCGAGCCCGGCGTCGGGGTGGGCAATGGTGTCTATCTCGTGGTGTGGACGCAGGACTCGCGCCTTGGCGTGTCCGTGCTGGGGGCGCGGGTAAGAGCCTCGGATGGCGTGGTGCTGGATGCGCAGCCGCTGACCCTCTTCTTGGGCTCCTACTTCATCGCCTCCACCCCCGCGGTCGCCTTCGACGGGACGAACTTCCTGGTGGTGTTCTCGGGGTTTGCCCGCTACGGGTATGACGTCCTTGCAACCCGGGTGAGAGCCTCGGACGGAGCGGTGCTCAGCACGGAGTATCTGGGCGCCACGCCTAAGAACATGAACCCCACGGTGGCCTTCGATGGGACGAACTACCTGGTGGCCTGGTGGGGGTCCTACTCCCCAGGCAACGCGGCTTCCTTCAGCGCGGTGCAGGGCAACTTCCTGCGGCCCTCGGACGGCAGGCCCGTGCTGTCCCAGCCCTTCCTCATCGGCGCGACGGGTTCGCAGACCGCTCCCCAGGTGGCTCTGGGCGGCGGACGCTTCCTGGTGGCCTGGCACGACGGTGGCAACATTCTCGGCGCGCGTGTCGACGCGGCCTCGAAGACGCTGCTGGATTCCACACCCCTGGGGATTGCCGTGAGTGGGGAGGACGAGTCGGGCCCCACCGTCGCCTCCAGTGGCCCCGAGTTCCTGGTGGCCTGGCAGGGCGCGGGCGGCCACGTGAAGGCCACGCGGGTGCGCGGCTCGGACGGGGCGGTGCTCGATGGTACGGGCTTCGCGGTGGCGGGGCCTGTGCTGGCCGCTGCCGCCGTGACCTTCGATGGGAGTGACTACCGGGTGGCCTGGCAGGGCATGGTCTCGGGAACTCGGGGCCTGTTCAGCACGCCGGTGTTCACGCAGGGCGTGGCTGGCACGCCACGGCTCCTGTCCCAGGTGCATCCGTCCAGCACGGGCTGGGATGTGGCGAGCATCGCCGCGGCGGGGCCCGGGCACTACCTGGTGGCGTACCCGCAGTTCGATGCGCAGTACGGCTTTGATCGCATCAAGGCGCGGCGGGTGGAGGGCGAGCCCTGTAGCGAGCGGCCGCCGAGGATCGTGATGAACGGGATGGCGGAGCCCACGCTGGAGTGCTCGGCTGTGGGGGCGTACAGCGATCCTGGCGCCCAGGCCTTCGACGGCTGCGGCAACCCGCTGCAGGTGTATGCGTACAACTCGGGCGCGGACCCGTACGGGACGGGCCCGCTCATGGCCTACGAGGGCACTTACACGGTCTCCTACCACGCGTGGGATGCCGAGTGGAGGCAGGCGAGCGCCATGCGCACCGTGCACGTGGACGATCGGGTGGCCGCGACGCTGAGCCTCCAGGGCGGGGCTCACCTGGTGCACACCTGCGGCACCGAGTGGGGGGACCCGGGGGTGGAGGCGCAGGACGTGTGTTACGGCGACCTGGCGGAGCAGGTGGTGCGCACAGGCTGGGTGAACAGCTGGAGCGAGGGCCTCTACACGGTGACCTACTCGCTGACGGACAGAGGCGGCAACAACTCCGCGTCCGTGACGCGCACCGTGGACGTCATCAACTGCCCCTGGTGAGCCCGCTCACCGGCGGGACGCGGCCCGGGTAGACTGGACGCAGGCGTTCCAGGCGGGGCACCTCGTTCTTCGAGCCGATGGCTCGCTGGGCCGAGTCTCTGACGGATTGGCTCCGCTCACGCCTGGGACGTTGAGGCCCGGCGTGCGGCGCCAGGGGCCACCATGCGCCAGCAGCGGTGGATCTCCTTGCGCTGGAAGTCCTCGGGGATGGAGCCGGGGGTGAGCTCCTCGGCCTTCATGTCCCGCGCGGCGGCCTCGCTGAGCTCGAAGCCCAGGAAGTTGGTGGAGAAGTAGAGCACGCCGCCGGGCGCCATCACCGCCCGGAGCGCGGCCAGCAGGCGAGGGTGGTCGCGCTGGACGTTGAAGGAGCCGCTCATGCGCTTGGATGTCGAGAAGGACGGCGGATCGCAGACGATCAAGTCGTAGCGGTCCGGCTCGTCAGCCTGCTCCTCCAGCCAGGGCAGCACGTCGGCGCGGATGAGGGTGTGGCGGGTGTCGGCCAGGCCATTGAGCGACAGGTTCTCCTCGGCCCAGTCGAGGTACGTGTTGGACAGGTCCACCGTCACGGTGCGCGCGGCGCCGCCCGCGGCCGCGTAGACGGTGAAGGCGCCCGTGTACGCGAAGAGGTTGAGGAAGCGCTTGCCCTGGGCCTCCTCCCGCACGCGCGCCCGGGTGAGCCGGTGGTCCATGAACAGGCCCGTGTCCAGGTAGTCCCCGAGGTTCACCCAGAACTTCAGGCCCTGCTCTTCCACCACGAACCGCTCGCTGCCGTGCCCCACGCGCTCGTACTGCTTGCGGCCCCAGGGCTGCGGCGTGTGCGTCTTGACGAAGATGTGCTCCGCAGGCACCTCCAACTCCGTGGCCACGGAGGCCAGCACCTGCTCACGCTGCTGCTCCACGGTGCCGCTCTGCAGGGCCTTGCGGCGGGGGTACTCCACCAGGTGCACCCGGTCGCCATAGACGTCCACGGCGTAGGGGTACTCGGGAATGTCCCGGTCATAGACGCGGAAGCAGGTGAGGCCTCGCGCGCGTGCCCACTTGCGAAAGTGCCGGGCGTTCTTGCGAAGCCGGTTCTCGAACATACCTGCCCTCATTCCTCAAACGCCCACGTTCGACAAGCTCCGTGAAGCCGCCGCAGGTTCGTTGGTGAGCAGCCAGGCGACCGCGCACCCCTGAGGGGCAAGGTGTGGTAGGGAACCGAGCCATGCCCTTTCGTTTCGACACGCTCGCGATCCACGCCGGCCAGGAGCCGGACCCCACGACCGGCGCCATCATGACGCCGGTGTACATGACCTCCACCTACGTCCAGGACGGCCCGGGAGAGCACAAGGGCTACGAGTACAGCCGGACGCACAACCCCACGCGCAAGGCGCTGCAGGAGTGCCTGGCGGCGCTCGAGGGCGCCAAGTACGGCGCGGCGTTCGCCTCGGGGCTGGCGGCCACGGACGTGCTGATGCACATGCTGGACGCGGGCGACCACGTCGTCGTCTCGGATGACGTGTACGGAGGCACCTTCCGCATCTTCGACAAGGTGTTCAAGCGCCAGGGGCTGAACTTCAGCTTCGTGGACCTGTCCAACGCGGACAACTTCGCGGCGGCCATTACGCCCAAGACGAAGATGGTGTGGGTGGAGACGCCCACCAACCCGATGCTGAAGCTGATCGATCTGCCGCGCATCGGCGAGGTGGCGAAGAAGCACAACATCATCTCGGTGGCGGACAACACGTTCATGACGCCGTACTTCCAGCGTCCGTTGGACCTGGGGTTCGACGTGGTGACGCACTCGACGACGAAGTACCTCAACGGCCACAGCGACGTGATTGGCGGCTTCACGGGCACCAGCCGGCAGGACATCGCGGAGAAGATGTACTTCCTGCAGAACGCGGTGGGTGGGGTGCCGGGCCCGATGGACAGCTTCATGGTGCTGCGCGGGCTCAAGACGCTGCACGTGCGCATGGAGCGCCACGCGCAGAACGCGATGAAGGTGGCGCAGTTCCTGGCCACGCACCCGAAGGTCTACAAGGTGACGTACCCGGGGCTGGAGACGCACCCGCAGCACGCGCTGGCGCGCAAGCAGATGAAGGGGTTCGGCGGGATGCTGACCTTCGACATCAAGGGCGGGCTGGAGGCGGCGCGCACGTTCCTCAAGCGGGTGAAGGTGTTCGCGTGCGCCGAGTCGCTGGGCGGCGTGGAGTCGCTCATCGAGCACCCGGCGATCATGACGCACGCCTCGGTGCCGAAGGAGACGCGCGAGAAGCTGGGCATCGCGGACGGCTTCATCCGCCTCTCGGTGGGCATCGAGGACGCGCAGGACCTGACGGACGACCTGGCGCAGGCGCTCGACGCGGTGAAGTAGGCCGCCGGGCGACTCCAACGCTCCCGGCGGAGGCGAGACTTCCCACCTCCGCCAGAAGTGGCTGGCCGCTCAGAGATTCGGAGACGAAGCCGGCGGCGTCTGAGGCGGGCTCGCCGGAGCCGCGGGCGGAGTCGGGTTGGCCGGAGCCCACGCCGGGCCACCGCTGGGCGCGGCGGCACACGAGTACTCCACCGTCCGCGAGCCAATCAGGAAGGGCACCAGCGTGGTGCCCAGGGTGACGCAGGAGGCGCGATTCTCGGTGCTCTCATCGGAGCAGGCCGCCGAGCCCACCAGGCCGCCCGCGACCGCCAGCCCGATGTTGATGAGGATGTCCGTGCCGCTCAGCTGGCTCTCCGCCGAGGCCAGGCCGTGCTCGCACTCGCGCCCCGCCGCTTCGGACAGCGGCACCAGCCCGCCAATCGTGAACCACTGCCGGTCCGTGTGCGAGCGCGAGCGCGTATCCGGCGCGCGATCCGTGACGATCTTCGTCGTGTAACAAGCCGTCTGGCTCGCCAGAACCAACGCCACTGCCAAGGTGCTCCACCGCATCTTCAGCATTTTTGCTCCTGGTGTGAGTGAGGCGGCCCCTATTTGCCAGAACGCGCGGCGGTGGACACGCGTTCTGGCGAGAATTTCGAGGGGTGTTTACCCAGGAGCGAAATGCGCGCGGCGCTAGGCCGCGGTGCGGTGCAGGTAGTCGATCAGATCGATCTTCGTGACGATGCCGACGATCTTCTCGCCCTCCTTCACCACCGCCACGTTGTCCATCGCGAAGATCTCCCGCAGCCGGTTGATGCTCGTCTCCGGGGCGACCATGCCCTGCAGCGGCGCCGTGATCGAATCGATCGCGTCGCTGAACTTCACCTTGTTGGCCACCAGCGCGTTGAGCAAGTCATACTCGTGCACCATGCCCTGCAGTCGGCCCTCGGTGTTGAGCACCGGCATCTGGCTCACGCCGTGCTGGCGCATCTGCGCCACCACCTGCTCCACCTTGTCGCCCTTGCGCGCGGTGAGCACCTCGCGGCGCTTGTCGCCGAGGATGTCCTTCACCGTGCCCACGCCCTTCTCCTCGATGAAGCCGTTGTCACGCATCCACTCGTCCGAGTGGAACTTGCTGATGTAGACCATGCCCGAGTCGGTCAGCACCGTGACGATCGTCTTGCCCTTGCCCACCTCCTTGGCCAGCTGCACCGCCACGTGCACCGCCGCGCCCGACGAGCCGCCCGCGAAGATGCCCTCCTCGCGCGCCAGCCGCCGCGCCGCCACGAAGCTCTGCCGGTCATCCACCTGGCGGATGTCGTCCACCACCTTGAAGTCCATGGCGCCGCACAGCATGTCCTCGCCAATGCCCTCGACTTTGTAGACGTGCGGGGTGGAGAGCTTGCCCGTCTTGAAGTAGCCCTCGTACACCGAGCCCACCGGGTCCACGCCCACGTTCTTCAGCCCGGGGATCTTCTCCTTCAGGAACTTGCCCGCGCCGCTCATCGTGCCGCCGGTGCCCAGGCCCGTCACGAAGTAGTCGAACTTGCCCTCCGTCTGCTCGTAGATCTCCGGACCGGTGATCTTGTAGTGCGCCTCGATGTTGTCCGGGTTGTGGTACTGGTTGAGCATGAACGCGCCCGGCGTCTCGCGGAAGATGCGCTTGGCCGTCTCGTAGTAGCTGCGCGGATCCTCGGCCGGCACGTTCGTCGGCGTCACCACCACCTGCGCGCCCAGCGCCTTGAGCCGGTTGATCTTCTCCAGCGACATCTTGTCCGGCATGGTGAAGATGCACTTGTAGCCCTTCACCGCCGCGGCCAGCGCCACACCCATGCCCGTGTTGCCCGAGGTGTTCTCCACGATGGTGCCGCCGGGCTTGAGCCGGCCCTCCCGCTCGGCCTTCTCGATGATGTAGAGCGCCATGCGGTCCTTGATGGATGCGCCCGGGTTCATGAACTCGCACTTCACCAGCACCGTCGCGTCGTTGGGCCCGACCAGCCTGTTGAGCTTGACCAGCGGCGTGTGGCCAATGGCCGTGAGGATGTTCTCGTGGATGTCCATCGTGGCTTCCGTGAAGAGGGGTTCTGCGGCGCGTCCTTATACGCCGCCGCTCGTACCCGGGTCGATAACGCCAGGCTCTGGCCGCCGCTCTGGCACCCACTCCCCTGGAGAGCGGGCTTTCGGCACTCATCAGCCCTGCTGGCTGGCGCAGCGCGTCGCGTAGGTGACAGCTCGAACGGCTGGCTGCTCGCTGGGCATCTGCTCCTTTGACCCACCCCAGTAGGGCCCCCATACTGGCCCGGCTGCCCAACCCTTGGAGATTTCACTCGATGGAACTCGAGGCCGCCCTGCGCGACCAGGTGGGTCAGGCCATTGGCCGCCCCGTTCCCAATGCCCCCATCAAGAAGCTGAAGGGGGATGCAAGCAACCGCTCGTACTACCGCGTCGGCACCCCCCCGGAGAGCTGGGTGGTGATGGTGATGCCATTGGACGCGACGAAGAAGAGCGAGGAGGCCACCAAGGGTGAGCCGCCCAAGGAGCTGCCCTTCCTCAATGTGCACCGCTACCTGGACAAGCTGGGGGTGCGGGTGCCGCGGATTCTGCGCTACGACGAGCCGGCGGGCATGATGGTGCTGGAGGACCTGACGGACCTGACGTTCGAGGCGGCCCTGGAGGGTGGCAAGCGCCAGGAGGAGCTGTACACGCGAGCGGTGGAGCTGCTGGCGCGCCTGCGCTACCAGGCCGAGCGCAACGCGGATCCCGAGTGCCTGGCCTTCACCCGCGCCTTCGACGAGGACCTGTACGACTGGGAGCTGCACCACTTCCGCGAGTGGGGCCTGGAGGCCTGGAGCGGCAAGAAGCCCACGGACGCCGAGCGCGCCGAGCTGGACCGCACCTTCCGGGAGATCTCGCGCGCGCTGGCCGCGGCGCCGCGCGGCTTTACGCACCGCGACTACCAGAGCCGCAACATCATGGTGAAGGACGGCGAGCTGGTGGTCATCGACTTCCAGGACGCGCTGCAGGGCCCCCGGCAGTACGACCTGGTGGCGCTCTTGCGCGACAGCTACGTGGAGCTGGACCGCCAGTTCGTGGACAAGATGCTCGACAAGTACATCGACGCGTTCGCGGCGGCGGGCGGAGAGAAGATCGATCGCGGGCCCTTCAAGGACTTCTTCGATCTGCTCACCATCCAGCGCAAGCTGAAGGACGCGGGGCGCTTCGAGTTCATCAACCGGGTGAAGGGCAACCCGGGCTTCCTGGTGTCGATCCCCGCCTCGCTGCGCTACGTGAAGACGGCGTTCGCGCGGCGGCCGGAGCTGCGCAAGCTGCAGGACCTGATCAGCAAGTACGTCCCCGAGCTCTCCGCGTAAGGCGGCTGCCATGAAGGCGATGATCCTCTGCGCGGGCCTGGGCACGCGCCTGCGTCCGCTCACCGAGCGCTGGCCCAAGCCGGCGCTGCCGTTCCTCGGCCAGCCCCTGCTGCGCTACCACCTGGCAGTGCTCAAGGCGGCGGGCGTCACCGCGGTGGGCATCAACACCCACCACCTGCCCGAGGTGATGGAGGCCACCGCCCGCGCCGAGTGCGAGCGCCTGGGGCTGCCGCTGCACGTGGTGCACGAGCCCGTCATTCAGGGCACCGGCGGCGGCATCCGCGGCCTCAGAGAGTTCCTCTCTGGCGGCGACTTCCTCGTCTTCAACGGCGACATCCTCTTCCCGGTGGACTTGAGGCCGGTGGTGGAGGCGCACCGGGGCTCGGGCGCGGCGGCCACCATGGTGCTGATGCCCATGCCGCCCGAGGAGAAGTACGCGGCGGTGGAGATGGACGCGGGGCGGCAGGTGCGCCGCATCGCCCGGTTCGGGCCGGGCGGCGAGGCGCTGAGCCCCTGGCACTTCACGGGCGTTCACGTCATGTCACCGCGCGTCTTCGACTTCATGACGCCCCAGGGCCCCGAGGACATCAACCGCGACGTGTACGTGCGGATGATGGAGGCGGGCCTGGCCGTTCGCGGCGAGGTGGTGCAGTCCTACTGGTCGGATCTGGGCACGCCCTCGCGCTACCTGGCCACGGTGCGCGACGTGCTCTTCGGTCAGGTGCCGATGGAGCGCTTCGCGGCGGCGTCTCCCTTCGCCGCGGCCCCGCGAGCCGAGGGCAACTTCTGGGCGCACCCCGAGGCGCGCCTGGGCGCTTCGAAGGTGGCGGGGCCGGCCTACTTCGGCGCGGGGTGCACGCTGGCGGACAGCGCGCGCATCGGCTCCGCCGTCTCCGTGGCTCCGAGAGCGAAGGTGGGGGAGGGCGCCCGGCTCAACCGGGTGGCCGTCTTCGAGGAGACCGAAGTCGGCCCGGGCGAGGAGCTGGTGGACGTGCTCGCCTGGAAGGCCCACCGGGTGCCCGCGCCGATCAGCGGCGCTTAGCTGTTGTAGTAGCGGGCCAGCACGACGGTGACGTTGTCGTTGCCACCCGCGGCGTTGGCCAGATCGATCAGCTGCGAGCAGGCCTTCTCCAGCTCCGAGGTGCGCTGGAGCACCTCCTGCATCTGCGGATCCGTCACCATGCCCGACAGGCCGTCCGAGCACAGCAGGAACACATCGCCCTCCCTGGGCTCCACCCGCGCCACGTCCACCAGCACCGACTCCTTCATGCCCAGCGCGCGGACGATGACGTTCTTGTGCGGGAAGTTCTCGATCTCCTCGGGCGTGAGCTTCTTGGCCTTGAGGTAGTCGTTGAGCAGCGAGTGGTCCTCGGTGATCTGCTTGAGGGTGCCCTCGCGGAAGAAGTACACGCGGCTGTCGCCCACATGGCCCACGTACGCCGTGGAGTTGGCGAAGTGCACCGACACGATGGTGGTGCCCATGCCCTTGAACTTCGAGTCGCTGCTGGCCTTCTCGAAGATGCGCGAGTTGGCCAGCTTGATGCCGGTCGCCAGCCGGTTCTCGTCGTAGTTGCGCGTCTTGTCCATCTTGAACGGCCACGTCGCGTCCGCGTCCCGCGACGTCATCTTGAAGAACTCGCCCAGCTCCTCCACGGCGATCTTCGAGGCGATCTCACCCGAAGAGTGTCCACCCATACCGTCGGCGACGACGCAGAGGTTCTCCTCCGGCAACAGGAGGTAGTTGTCCTCGTTGTGGTTGCGCTTCATCCCGACGTGGGTGAGGCCTGCTACTTCGATGCGCATGCGCGAGGACGTTAACAAAGCCCCTCCAAGTGGGCAAAACCCATCGGAGTGGTTGTTGTACGAATCACTCAGGGGGGCGGGGTGACCCCCCCGTCCGCGGGCTCGAAGGCGAGAAGGTCCCCCTCCTGGGTTTGACTGGCGGACAGGGTACCGGCCGGCAGCTCCAGCACCGAGTGGGCCTTGAGGTACACGGAGCTGATCCGCCAGGGCGCCATGGCCGGGATCTGCTTGACGATGAGCCCGTCCTTGTCCAGGAAGGCCACGTCAATGGGAATGCGCATGAAGAACGTGTGGATCGAATTGCAGGGGGCGATGTGCATACCCTCGCCAAAGGCCAGCGAGCGCCGGCCCATCAGCCCCTTGAATCGGGTGAGGAACGAGTCGGCCCGCTCGGCCCGGTCCGCCAGCAGCTTGCCCCGGCTCACGTTGTTCACCTTCCAGCGCATGATCCCCCTTCTACCCCATGCTTGAGCCCCTGGCGCGGCCGCTGCACCTGGTGCTGGTGTCGCCGCAGATACCTCCCAACACCGGCAACGTGGCCCGGCTGTGCGCCGTCACCGGCAGCCGGCTCATCCTCGTCGAGCCGCTGGGCTTCTCCATCGCGGACCGCGACCTGAAGCGCGCCGGCCTGGACTACTGGGACAAGGTGTTCCTCAAGCTGTATCCCACCTATGACGCCTACCTGGCTGAGTACCCGGAGGCCCGGCGGTGGCTGTTCTCCGCCCGGGCCACGACATCCCTGTACGCCGCCCGGTTCGAGCCGGGGGATCATCTGGTGTTCGGCTCGGAGGTGACGGGGCTGTCGCCCGAGGTGCTACAGGGTGGAAGCGGGCAGGCGGTGACCATTCCGATGCTGGAGGACCGGCGCAGCCTCAACCTGTCCACCTCGGTGGGCATCGCCACCTATGAGGCGCTGCGTCAGGTGCAGCTGGGGGAAGCGGCCAGGCAGCCACCCCCGGCAAGTTGAGAGCGGGGACAGAGGGACTACACTCCGGGGCCATGTCGCACTCGCTTGTCGCTGACGCCCTGTACTCCGCCCACAAGGCCCGCGCCACCGGGCAGCTCACGCTGCACGCGGGTGGACGCCAGGCGCGGCTGTTCCTCCAGGAAGGCAACCTGGTGGGCACGCAGCTGGGGTTCGGGTTTCAGAGCCCGGCGCAGGCGCTGTTGCAGAGTGGGCGGGTGGGGCCCGAGGCGCTGGATGCGCTGTGGGCCCGGGGCGGGGCGGGCGCGCCGGATGAGGATCTGCTCGAGGTGTTGGGGATGGGGCAGGAGGCGGTGGTGGAGCTGCAGGTGCTCGCCCACGTGCGGCGGCTGAGCCAGCTGGCCGAGGCCTCCGCGTTCGAGCCCGGGGTGGTGGAGGAGATGTTCCGGCCGATCCCGGGCACCCGGGTGGTGCGCGCCGCGCTGGAGCCGGTGAAGGCGCAGGGCGCGGCGGCCCGCGTGTACCGCTGTGGGGATGTGGCCGCGTGCGGGCCGTGGATCTCGGATGAGGCGGAGCGGGGGTTTCTGGAGACGTTGGGCGGCTTCCGGCAGCCGGAAGGGTTGACGCCGGCGCGCGAGGCGCTGCTCCAGGTGCTCGGGCGGGAGGGGCTCGTCGAGTCGCTGAGCGTCGAGGAGTGGGAGGAGCGCGAGCGGGCACGGATTGCCGAAGAGGCTCGGCTGGCGGAGGAGGCCCGGCTGGCGGAGGAGGCTCGGTTGGCCGAGGAGGCTCGGTTGGCCGAGGAGGCTCGGCTGGCGGAAGAGGCTCGTCGCGCCGAAGAGGCTCGCCTGGCCGAAGAGGCTCGCCTGGCCGAAGAGGCTCGCCTGGCCGAAGAGGCTCGTCTGGCCGAAGAGGCTCGCCGCGCAGAAGAGGCTCGCCTGGCCGAAGAGGCTCGTCTAGCCGAAGAGGCTCGCCTGGCCGAAGAGGCTCGCCGTGCGGAAGAGGCCCGGCTGGCGGAAGAGGCGCGCCTGGCCGAAGAGGCTCGCTTGGCCGAAGAGGCTCGCCTAGCCGAAGAGGCTCGCCTGGCCGAAGAGGCTCGCCTAGCCGAAGAGGCTCGCCTAGCCGAAGAGGCTCGCCTAGCCGAAGAGGCTCGCCTGGCGGAGGTGGCTCGCCTGGCGGAGGTGGCTCGCCTGGCGGAGGCGGCTCGGCGCGCGG
>DATHBR010000022.1:0-8327 GCA_035296065.1 Myxococcaceae bacterium
CGTCACCGAGTCCCAGGCCGGTGACATCATCGCCCTGTTCGGCGTGGAGTGCGCCTCCGGTGACACCTTCACCGACGGCAGCGTGTCCTACACGATGACGTCCATGCACGTGCCGGACGCCGTCATCGCGCTCGCCGTGGCTCCCAAGAGCCGCGACGGCCAGGCCAACTTCTCCAAGGCCCTCAACCGGTTCACCAAGGAGGATCCCACCTTCCGCGTGCGCCGTGACGAGGAGTCCGGCCAGACGATCATCAGCGGCATGGGCGAGCTCCACCTGGAGATCTACATCGAGCGCATGAAGCGCGAGTACAACTGCGAGGTGGTGGCCGGCAAGCCGCAGGTGGCCTACCGCGAGACCATCTCCCAGAAGGGCGAGTTCGCCTACACGCACAAGAAGCAGACGGGTGGCTCCGGCCAGTTCGCGCGCGTGTGCGGCTACCTCGAGCCGCTGCCGGCCGATGCCGTGCAGCAGTACGAGTTCGTGGATGACGTCGTGGGCGGCTCCATCCCCCGCGAGTTCATCCCCGCGTGCGACAAGGGCTTCCAGGAGGCCGTCAAGAAGGGCAGCCTGATTGGCTTCCCCGTGGTGGGTGTGCGCGTCGTCATCAACGACGGTGCGTTCCACGCGGTGGACTCGAGCGAAATGGCGTTCAAGACCGCCGCCATCATGGGCTTCCGTGAGGGCTACGCGGCGGCCAAGCCCATCATCCTCGAGCCGATGATGAAGGTGGAAGTGCAGGCCCCGGAGGAGTTCCAGGGCTCGGTGGTGGGTCAGCTCAACCAGCGCCGTGGCACCATCATGAGCACGGAGAACCGCGAGGGCTACCTCATCGCCGTGGCCGAGGTGCCGCTGAACACCATGTTCGGCTACTCCACGGACCTGCGCTCGGCGACCCAGGGCAAGGGCGAGTACACGATGGAGTTCGCCAAGTACTCCCCCGTGCCGAAGAACGAGGCCGAGGCCCTGATGGCCCAGTACCGCGAGAAGCTGGCGGCCGAGCAGGCCGCCCGTAAGTAGTCAGTCCGCGGACTGAACGAAGTTTCCATGCAGTTCCGGGAGGGCGCCTCGCGGGTGGAGGCGCCCTCCTCCTTTTTCAGGGCCCCGTGTGCGCACGGAAGGCCCGAGCACCCGCGATAGGAACACATGACGTTTGACGATTTGAAGCTGGCAGAGCCGTTGCTTCGCGCGGTGAAGGACGAGGGCTACACCACGCCCACCCCCATTCAGCTGCAGGCCATTCCGCCCGCGCTCGAGGGCCGGGACGTGCTGGGCTGCGCCCAGACGGGTACGGGCAAGACGGCGGCGTTCGCGCTGCCCATCCTGCAGCGGCTGTCGGCGGGCAACCCGCCCGCGGCGCACGGCCGCCCCATCCGCGCGCTCATCCTCACCCCCACCCGCGAGCTGGCCAGCCAGATCGCCGAGAGCTTCCAGGCCTATGGCCGCTTCACGAAGCTGTCGTGGGCGGTGATTTTTGGCGGCGTGGGGCAGAACGCCCAGGAGCAGGCGCTGCGCAAGGGCGTGGACGTGCTGGTGGCCACCCCGGGCCGGCTGTTGGACCTGATGAGCCAGAAGCTCGTCTCGTACAAGTCGCTGGAAGTGTTCGTGCTGGACGAGGCGGACCGGATGCTGGACATGGGCTTCATCCACGACGTGAAGCGGGTGATTGCCGCGCTGCCGCAGAAGCGGCAGACGCTGTTCTTCTCGGCGACGATGCCGCCGGAGATCCAGGCGCTGTCCAAGAGCCTGCTGAAGGATCCGGCCCGCGTGGAGGTGGTGCCTCAGTCCACCACCGCGGAGAAGGTGGAGCAGCGGCTGTACTTCGTGGAGCGCGAGCAGAAGCGCCACCTGCTGGTGCACCTGCTGGGCGACAAGGCCATCCGGCGCGCGCTGGTGTTCACGCGCACCAAGCACGGGGCCAACCGCGTCACCAAGCAGCTCGAGTCGGCGCACATCACCGCCGCGGCCATTCACGGCAACAAGAGCCAGAACGCGCGCGAGCGCGCGCTGGACGACTTCAAGGACGGCAGCTGCCGGGTGCTGGTGGCGACGGACATCGCCGCGCGCGGCATCGACATCGAAGGCATCACCCACGTGATCAACTTCGATCTGCCCAACATCCCCGAGTCCTACGTGCACCGCATTGGCCGCACGGGCCGAGCGGGCGCGACGGGCACGGCGCTGTCCTTCTGTGACACGGAGGAGCGCGCGTACCTGAAGGACATCGAGCGCACCATCCGGCTGCGCGTGCCGGTGGTGGCGGACCACCCGTTCCGCGCGGGCCAGGGTGCGCCCGCGGCCACCTCGCTGGACGAGGCCGAGGACCGGCCGGCGCAGGGCGGCCAGCGCTCGCACGGCGGGCAGCGGCCTTCGGGCGGCGGCCAGCGCCACGGCGACTCTCGCGGCGGTGGCGCTCGCGGCGGTGGGCCTCGCGGAGAGGGCCAGCGGCGCAGGGGCGGCGGTGGTGGTGGTGGTGGCGGTGGCGGCAGGGGCCACGGTGCTCGCGCCGGCGGCTCGCGCCAGTCGCATGGGCAGCAGCGGGGCTCGCAGTCCCGTCCCGCCCAGGGCGCTGCCTCCTCCGGCCAGGCTCCGGCGGCTTCGCGTCCGCCGCCTCCTCCGGCACGTACCGCGCCGAAATGGCTCTGAGCTGAGGTAAAGAGGGGCCCGTGACTCTGCTCCGCGCCGCCAACGTCCAGCTCTCCTTCGGCAGCCGTACCGTCTTCCAGGGGCTCACCCTCACCATTGAAGAAGGTGAGCGGGTGGGCCTGGTGGGAGTAAACGGCTCCGGCAAGTCCTCGCTGATGAAGATCCTGGCGGGGGCGGCGCGCGCGGACGCCGGAGAGCTGCAGCTGCGGCGCGGCGCCCGCGTCACCTACCTGCCGCAGGAGCCCGAGTACCCCGAGGGCGCCACGGTGGCCTCGGAGCTGTCCGTGTCCCAGGCGCCGCTGAAGGAAGCGCTGGCGGCGCACGCGGAGCTGAGCCGCAAGCTGGAGTCCACTCCCGCCCAGACGCACGAGAAGCTGCTGGAGCAGCTGTCCGTGCTGGCCGACCGCATCGAGCACCTGGGCGGCTGGGACACCGAGCACCACGCCAAGACGCTGCTCAACCGGCTGGGCGTGAAGGACTGGGACCGGCCGGTAGCGCAGCTGTCCGGTGGCCTGAGAAAGCGTGTGGCGCTGGCCCGGGCGCTGCTGACGCGGCCCGAGCTGCTGATGCTGGACGAGCCCACCAACCACCTGGACGCGGACACCGTGGACTGGCTGGAGGAGGAGCTGGACAAGCTGCCCGGCGCGCTGCTGCTGGTGACACACGACCGCTACTTCCTGGACGGGCTGGTGGACCGGATCGTCGAGATTCAGCCCGGCGAGGGCGTCGTCTCGTACCCGGGCAACTACGAGGCCTACGTCGAGCAGAAGCTGGTGGCGCAGGAGCAGGCGTCGGTGGCGCAGCACAAGCGCGAGCGGTGGATCTCCCAGGAAGTGGCGTGGCTGCGGCGAGGCCCCGAGGCGCGGCGCACCAAGAGCAAGGCGCGCATCGACCGGGCGCGCAAGCTGATGGCGGAGAAGGGCTTCGAGCGGCCAAAGGTGGCGGGGCTGCAGGTGATGGCGGCACCGCGGCTGGGGCACACCGTCATCGAGGCGGAAGGGGTGCACAAGTCCTTCGGCGAGCGGCAGGTGCTCAAGTCGGCGGACTTCCGGCTGCAGCGCGGCGAGCGCGTGGGGCTGGTGGGGCCCAACGGCGTGGGCAAGACGACGTTCCTGCGCGTGCTGCTGGGTGAGCTGGAGCCGGACGGCGGCAAGCTCGTCATCGGCAAGAATACGAAGGTGGCGTACTACGATCAGGCCCGGGCGGCGTTGGATCCTGAGCACACGGTGTACGAAGCGGCCTCGCACGGCGAGGACTGGGTGGAGATCGGCGGGAACAAGGTCGCCCTGCGCGACTACCTGGAGGATCTGCTCTTCCCGGTGCCGATGCAGCGCCAAAAGGTCAGGGCCCTGTCGGGAGGCGAGCGCAACCGGCTGCTCCTGGCGCGGCTGTTCCTGGAGGGCTCCAACGTGCTGGTGCTGGACGAGCCCACCAACGACCTGGACATCGTCACGCTCAACATCCTCGAGGGGCTGCTCTTGGGCTTCACGGGCAGCGTGCTGCTGGTGACGCACGACCGGTACTTCCTGGACAAGGTGGCCACGTCCATCCTGGCCTTCGAGGGCGAGGGCCGCGTGACGCGGTACGAAGGCAACTACGCCATGTACCGGCGGCTGAAGGAACAGGCGGAGGCGGCGAAGGAGCCCGCGGCCGCGCCGAAGAAGGACTCCCCTGCCCCCTCCCAGACGGCCGAGGCGCCCAAGCAGGCGCGCAAGCCGGGGAAGCTCTCGTACAAGGAGCAGCGCGAGCTGGAGGGGATGGAGGCGGCGATCGAGGCGGCGGAGACGCGCAAGGCGGAGCTGGAGGCGAAGCTGGCGGATCCAGCCATCTACAGCAGCCCGACGAAGGTGCCAGAGCTGCAGAAGGAGTTGGAGACCGCCTCCTCCGAGGTGGACCGGCTCTACACCCGGTGGCAGGAGCTGCAGACGCTCGTCGGCGGCGCCTGAGCCCCGGGGCTACTCGGCCCGCAGCGCCACCATGGGGTCCACGCGCGAGGCCCGCAGCGCGGGCAGCAGCGTGGCCGCCAGCGCCACCCCCAGCAGCACCCCCAGCGCCGTGCTGAAGGCCGGCGCATCCAGCGGGCTCACCCCATACAGCAGGCGCGTCAGCAGCCGCGAGAGCGCCAGCGCCCCCGCCAGGCCCAGCACCACGCCCATGCCCACCAGCCCCATCCCCTGGCGCAGCACCAGCCACACCACCTGAGCCCGGGTGGCGCCCAGCGCCATGCGCACGCCCAGCTCCCGGGCCCGCTGGCTCACCGTATAGGGATGACCAGGCGATGGGCTGTCAGGCGCAGGAAGCGGGTGTTGAGCTTGGGGGAGATCTGCCCCAGCGGGATATAGACGATGGGCGGCGGCGCCCTGCGCAGGCCCAGCTCGTGCACATCCCTCACCACGCCAATGACTTCCCGCGGCTGCTTCTCCGCCAGGTACGGAATGATGCGCCCGAGCATGATGCGCTGCCCCACGGGCTCCCTGCCGGAGAAGTAGCGGCGCGCCGCGGCCTCGTTGATGACGGCCACCGGCGCACTGCCGTATCGATCCAGGCTGTCCAACAGCCGGCCACGCACCAGCCCGATCTTCAGCGCCTCGAAGTAGCCTCTCGTCACCGGCCGGTAGTGCACCAGCCCCGCGTCCTCCAGCGGGGGCGCTCCCGGAGCGCTGTCCGCGAAGCTGAGATCCAGCCGGGGCCCCACCTCGAAGGGCAGCGCCTGCGCGAAGCCCACCGCCTCGACGCCTGGAAGGCTGCGCACGCGCTCCACCACGCCCAGCGAGAACGCCTCGAGCTTCTCGGGCTCGCCATAGCGCTCCTCGGGCAGCGCGAGCTTCATCGTCAGCACCCCGCGCGCGTCCACTCCGGGGCTCACCGAGGTGAGCAGCACGAAGCTCCGTGCCAGCAGCGCGGCGCCAATGAGCAGGATGACCGAGAGCGCCACCTCGCTCACCACCAGCACCTTGCGCATCAGGCTTCCCCGGGTCCCGGCCGTGGCATTGAGCGGGCTGGCCTGCAGCGAGCCCCGGGGCTCCAGCCGGGAGACCAGCCACGCTGGCAGCACCCCGAAGAGCAGCCCCGCCAGCAGCGCCACGCCGAAGGTGAACGCCAGCACCGCCCCGTCGATGCGAATCTGCCCCGGGGGAAGCGCCCCCGCGGGCGCCAGGGCCAGCAGCGCGGGCAGGCAGGCGGCGGCCAGCAGCAGCCCCAGCACCCCGCCGATCCCTGACAGCAACAGGCTCTCGGTGAGCAGCTGGCGCGCGAGCCGTCCCGGGCTGGCGCCCAGCGCGGCACGGATGGCCAGCTCCCGCTCCCGGGTGCTGGCGCGGGCGATCTGCAGGTTGGCCAGGTTCACGCAGGCGATGAGCAGCACCAGCCCCACCGCCCCCAGCAGCACCAGCAGGGCGGGCCGCGCGGGGCGAGTGGCCAGGGCCTTCATCTCCACCGCGCTCAGCTTGTTGGCCAGCAGCACCGCGTCCGGGTGCAGGGCGCGAAGCTGCTCCCCCTGGGCCTCTACCTGCGAGCCCACTTGCCTGGGGTCCGCGTCGGGCCTTAGCCGGCCCACCACCGCCAGGTAGTGCGTCGTCTCCGTCGTCGCTGGGTCGAGCTGAATGGGCGTCCACAGCTGCGCCTGAGGCGGGAAGCTGAAGCCGGGGGGCGCCACACCCACGACGGTGTGGTGCTCGCCATTGACGAGCACCTGCTGGCCGACGAGCTCCGCCCGGCCTCCGAAGCGCTGCCGCCACAGCTCATGCCCCAGCATCACCACGCGGGGCCCCCCTACCCGGTCCTCCTCGGGCAGGAAGTCCCGGCCGAGCGCTGGCGTCACGCCCAGCACCCCGAAGAAGGCGTGTGTCACCGGCCCCCCCATCACCCGCTCGGGCTGCCCCTCGATGACAAGGTTGAAGCCGCTGGTGAGCATGGGGAAGGCCATGAGCTGCGAGAACGGCTGAGGCTGGCGGGCCAGGAACGCGAACTGCGGCATGGACAGGGGCGCGTCGGTCCGGTCCAGATCATGGCGCACCACCCGGAAGAGCCGCTCGGGCTGGTGAAACGGCAGCGGCCGCAGCAGCACCCCATTCACCACGCTGAAGATGGCCGTGTTGGCCCCGATGGCCAGCGCCAGCGTGAGCACCGCCACCGCCGTAAACCCCAGGTTTTTCCGGAGGATACGGGCGGCGAAGCGGATGTCTTCCAGCAGCGTCTCCATGGTGGGGGCCCTCTCCCGGCGGGCAGCCCTACGGCCCAGCGAGGCTCTTATTGTAAGAGCCGGGGGCAGGGGCGGCAGCCCGCCTGACTACCGGGGGGAAGGCGCGGGCATTCCCGGGGGTTTCAAGCCGTCCCCAGCGCCAGGGGCCTGTGCTAGGTAGGCGCCCTCTTATTCAGGAAGCACCATGATCCGGCTCGACAATATCGGCAAGCAGCACGGCCAGCAGATCCTCTTCATCGAAGCCTCCGCCCAGCTCAACCGGGGCGAGAAGGTGGGCCTGGTGGGCCCCAACGGAGCGGGCAAGTCC
This sequence comes from Myxococcaceae bacterium, assembly GCA_035296065.1. GTDB lineage: Bacteria > Myxococcota > Myxococcia > Myxococcales > Myxococcaceae > DATHBR01. The sequence continues at coordinate 7,153 of DATHBR010000022.1, forward strand.
ACCCTCTTCCGCATGGTCATGCAGCAGGAGCACCCGGACGAGGGCCAGGTGTCCGTCGATAAGGGCATCACCATCGGCTACTTCGATCAGGACGTGGGCGAGATGTCCGGCATGAGCGCCGTGGCCGCCACCATGGAGGGCGCGGGCCCGGTGGCCAAGGTGGCCGCCGAGCTCAAGGAGCTGGAGGCCGCCATGGCGGACCCCGAGCGCATGGATGAGATGGAGAAGCTCATCGAGCGCTTCGGCGTGGTGCAGGGCCGCTACGAGGAGCTGGGCGGCTACGCGCTGGAGGGCCGCGCGCGTGAGATTCTGGCGGGCCTGGGCTTCAGCCAGGACATGATGGACGGAGACGTGGGCGCGCTGAGCGGCGGGTGGAAGATGCGCGTGGCGCTGGCCCGCATCCTGCTCATGCGCCCGGACGCCATGCTGCTGGACGAGCCCAGCAACCACCTGGACATCGAATCGCTCATCTGGCTGGAGACCTTCCTCAAGGGCTACGAGGGAGCGCTGCTGATGACGAGCCACGACCGGGAGTTCATGAACCGGGTGGTGACGAAGATCATCGAGATCGACGGCGGCAACCTGACGACGTACTCGGGCAACTACGACTTCTACGAGCGGCAGCGCGCGCAGCTCGAGCGCCAGCAGCAGGCGCAGTTCGAGCGCCAGCAGGCCATGCTGGCCAAGGAGCTGAAGTTCATCGAGCGCTTCAAGGCGCGCGCCTCGCACGCCGCCCAGGTGCAGAGCCGGGTGAAGAAGCTGGAGAAGATTGAAAAGGTGGAGCCGCCCAAGCGCCGCCAGACGGTGATGTTCGAGTTCCAGCCGGCGCCGCGCTCGGGTGACGACGTGGTGAGCCTGAAGAACGTGCACAAGGGCTACGGCAACCGGAGCATCTACGAGGGCCTGGACTTCCTCGTGCGCCGCACCGAGCGCTGGTGCGTCATGGGCGTCAACGGCGCGGGCAAGTCGACGCTCCTGAAGCTCGTCGCCGGCGCCACCCAGCCCGACGCCGGGTCGGTGGCGGTGGGGGGCAGCGTGAAGATGGGCTATTTCGCCCAGCACGCCATGGAGGTGCTCGACGGCGAGCGGACTGTGTTCCAGACCCTTGAGGACTCGTTCCCCCAGGCGGGCCAGGGGGCGCTGCGCACGCTTGCGGGCTGCTTCGGCTTCTCGGG
>DATHBR010000023.1:0-77893 GCA_035296065.1 Myxococcaceae bacterium
GCCCGTGAGCAACTCGTAGAGCACCACGCCCAGGGCATACACGTCCGCGCGGCGGTCCAGCTGCTTGGCGCGGAGTTGCTCGGGCGGCATGTACGAGAGCTTGCCCTTGATGACGCCGCTCCGGGTCTTGTGGCTCTGGCCTGCGGCCTTGGCGATGCCGAAGTCCACCACCTTCACCGCGCCCTGGCGCGAGACGAGGATGTTGTCAGGGCTGATGTCGCGGTGGATGAGCCCCAGCGGCTCACCGGTGCCCGGGTCGGCGAAGTCATGAGCGAAGGCCAGGCCGTCACATGCTGCCGAGATGAGCCGGGCGCACAGCGTGGCAGGCAGCGCCACGCCCTGCTGCGAGGCGCGCTTGAGCAGCACGCGCAGGTTGGGCCCGTCGATGAACTCCATGGCGAGTAAGTACGCGTCGTCGGCCTCACCGAAGTCGAAAATCTGGACGATGTTGGGGTGGTTGAGCTGGGCGGCGAGCTTGGCCTCGGAGAGGAACATCTCCACGAAGACGGGATCCTGGGCCAGGTGCGGGAGGATGCGCTTGACGACCAGGGTCTTCTCGAAGCCCATGGGGCCCGCGGCCTTGGCGAGGAACACCTCGGCCATGCCGCCGGTGGCGAGCTTGCGAATCAGTTGATACTTGCTGAGCTGCTGCGTCACGAGCCGAATCCTCCTCGAGGGGCCCAGGGCCGCTCCAGGACAAGGGCGGAAGGGTTGCGCCACGCGCGGCGTGAACCGTGGCACTGACCTTGGGCAAACGGGAGTGCGGTACCTGATGAGGCGTTGACCTGATTACGTGACTGGCGGGAGATCTGGCGGACCCGTGACAGATGCGCGGTTCAGCTCCGGTGATCCTCGTGGCTGAAAGAGCACGGGAAATGATCTCGTCGGCTGCGTGCACCGATGCCCATGCTTATGAATGGGCCCCCGCGAGCCGTGACCCGGGCCGCGGTGTGCATCTGGGGGCACTGCCACATGAAGACACGTCGTTCGGACACCCGTGCTTGGCACGGTGGAATGGCTCTTGTGCTGGTCCTGTTGGTTCCCACCGTCGCGCGTTCTGAGAACTCGGAAGAGGTACGGACCTACCTTCTCTCGGTTCAACGCCTGTTCGAGGACCTCGAGTACGAACGCGCGCTCGATCAGATCCAACTGGCCCGGCAGATGCCTCGCGGAGCGGAGGACGAAGTCACACTGTCCCTCTATGAAGGCATCATCCTGTGCGATTTCAGCAAGCAGGAGCAGGGCCGTGCCGCGTTCAAAGCCGCGCTCTTACTGCGGCCGGACGCGAAGCTGCCCGTGCAGGTCTCGCCCAAGATCGAGCAGGTCTTCGAGTCCGTGCGACAGCAGGTGAAGACACTCCCGATTGCGCGGAGTCCGGCTGGCCCCGAGAAGACCGAGGTAGCCTTCCAGCCACTTCCTCGTCAGCAGCCCGAGGCCGTCCGACCGGCCGCGGCCCTGGAGCAGGCGGCACTGCCTGATCGAGGCCTGCGGAGATACTCACGGGTTCCTGCGATTGCTGGCGGAGTTCTGGTGGCCGCAGGTGGCATCGCCTGGGGTGTCTCGAAGGGGGACATGAATCAGCTGCGGAACAACGACTCCAGGCTGGCCACGATGGAAGATGTTCAGCGCACCGTTTCCCGCGGGCGCACGTGGCAGACCGTGGGAGTCAGTCTGCTGAGCGTAGGCGCCGCGAGCCTGGCCGCCGCGACCGGTATGTATGTACTGGGGGCTCCGGACAAGGGGGTATCGCTGAGCGTGGGGACGAATGGCACCTCCGCGGGCATCCATGGGAGGTGGCCGTGATGAAGACTTCGAAGAGCCGGGGTCTTCAGGGCTTGCTGGCCATGGTGCTGCTGGTCAGTGCTTCCGGTTGTATGGACTTCGAGCAGGAAGGCGTGTCCTTCTGCCATCGCAACCCCGCCCGATGTGGCCAGGGCCCAGGGGAGCCAGATTCGACCCCTGGAGGAGGCCACCCGGGGGGACCTGATGATGGGACCGCGGATGCGACAGCGCCCACCATTCTCGAGGCTTCGCAGTCCGCGCCCGGCGTGTTGGTGCAGGGCACAGTCAGCTTCAGCGTGGTGGCTCAGGATGAAGAGACGCCCCAGCTGGGCTTTTCGTGGACGGCCAACATTGGGACTTTGGGGGACGCCTCGAGCACGGGTACCACCAGTGAGATCATCTGGACCTCCCCGTCCTGTGTGCCCAGGGGGACAGCAGTCTCGGTCACCGTCACAGTGACCAATGGAGGTCCCGCTTCCGTCTCCAAGACCTTTGCTCTCTCCGCCAATGAGTGCCCGGATCCCGCTGTTGCCGCGGGCGATCACCACACGGTGGCGCTGCGCGGCGATGGCACCGTCTGGGCGTGGGGTGCCAACGGCTACGGCCAACTGGGGGATGGGACGAGCACTCAGCGGACTACGCCGGTGCAGGTGCCTGGGCTGACGAGTGTCACCGCAGTGGCCGCAGGCGGTAGACACACGGTGGCGCTGCGCAACGATGGCACCGTGTGGGCGTGGGGCGACAACGGTTACGGCCAATTGGGAGATGGGACGAGCACTCAGCGGGCTACGCCAGTGCAGGTGCCTGGGCTGACGAACGTCACTGCAGTGGCCGCGGGCAGGGGGCACACAATGGCGCTGCGCAGCGATGGCACCGTGTGGGCGTGGGGTGACAACGGGTTGGGCCAATTAGGGATTGGAATGCGCCCGCCACTGTGGGGGCCGGTAAAGGTGCAAGGGTTGACGGGCATTACCGCAGTGGCCGCGGGCGGGCGGCACACAGTTGCGAGGCGCAGCGATGGCACGGTCTGGACTTGGGGTGACAACGATCATGGCCAGTTGGGGACTGGGAGGGAGTCCCTCCGGGACACGCCGATGCACATATCCGGCTTGACGGGTATCACCGCCGTGGCTGCAGGTGGTAGCCACACGGTGGCGCTGCGCGGCGATGGCTCGGTCTGGGCGTGGGGTGCCAACTATTACGGCCAGATGGGAGATGGGACGAGCACTGGCAGGTTCACGCCAGTGCAGGTGTCCGGGCTGACGAGCGTTACCGCAGTGGCCGCAGGTGGTAGCCACACGGTGGCGCTGCGCAGCGATAGCGCCGTCTGGACGTGGGGTAACAACCATTACGGTGAACTGGGAGATGGGACGAGCACTCATCGGGCTACGCCGGTGCAGGTGTCTGGGCTGACGAATGTTGTCGCAGTGACCGCAGGTGGTAGCCATACGGTGGCGCTGCGCAGCGATAGTGCCGTCTGGACGTGGGGTGCCAGCAATAAGGGTCAACTAGGGAATGGTGTAACTGCGAGACGTGCCGTTCCCACACAGGCAATTGAGCTGACAAACGTCACCGCCGTGGCCGCAGGTGGTAGCCACACGGTGGCGCTGCGCAACGATGGCACCGTTTGGGCGTGGGGTGACAATGGGAGTGGCCAATTGGGGGATGGGACGAGCAACCGGCGGGCTACGCCAGTGTGGGTGTCCAGCCTGACGAGCATCACCGCAGTGGCCGCAGGTGTTAACCACACAGTGGCATTGCGCAACGATGGTACCGTCAGGGCGTGGGGTGCCAACAGTTACGGCCAGTTGGGAAATGGGACGAGCACTGACTGGTTCACGCCAGTGGAGGTGTCCCGGCTGACGAGCGTTACCGCCGTGGCCGCAGGTAGTAGCCACACGGTGGCGCTGCGCAGCGATGGCACGGTCTGGGCCTGGGGCTACAACGGTTATGGCCAATTGGGAGATGGGACGAGCACTGGCAGGTTCACGCCGGTGCAGGTGTCCGGGCTGACGAATGTCATCGCCGTGGCCGCAGGTGGTAGCCATACGGTGGCGCTGCGCAGCGATGGCACGGTCTGGGCTTGGGGTGACAACGATTACGGCCAACTGGGAGATGGGACGAGCACCCGGCGAACTACGCCAGTGCAGGTGTCTGGGCTGGCGAATGTCACCGCCGTGGCCGCAGGCGGTGACCACACGGTGGCGCTGCGCAACGACGGCACCGTGTGGGCGTGGGGTAACAACGGCTACGGCCAGCTGGGAAATGATACCACCGTCACTCGGCTAACGGCTGTGCAGGTGTTCGGGCTGGCGAATGTCACCGCCGTGGCCGCGGGCAGTAGCCACACGGTGGCGCTGCGCAGCGATGGTACCGTATGGGCGTGGGGTGATAATGGGAGTGGCCAACTGGGAGATGGGACGAGCACCCAGCGGGCTACGCCAGTGCAGGTGTCCGAACTGACGAGCGTCACCACGGTGGTTGCAGGCGGTGGGTACACGGCAGCGAGAAGCAGTAATCGCACCGCTTGGGCGTGGGGTGACAACAGCTATGGGCAAATCGGTGATGGGACGGCAGCGTGGCGGCCACATCCTGTAAAAGCCCTGCTTCCTTAAAAGGAGCCCAGCAGATGATCATCCGTGACTTCCGTTGGAGCGTGCTCGCCGTGCTGCTCCTCGCCGCCTGCACCTCCGGACGCAATGAGACGCTCAAGCCCGAGTCTCCCGAAGCCGAGACGGTGAAGCCCTCCGCCGTTCAGGACTCGGGCGTCAGCGCGGAGCAGCACCGCGAGGCGCACAAGCCGCCGGCTCCGGAGGCCCGTCCCGATGCGGGCTCTAAGGGCCGCTGCGCCCCCGATGAGATGGATTGCTGCGGCGCCTGCATCTCGAAGTCCGAGAAGCGTTGCCCCGACAACATCCACTGCCCCGCCGCGCTGCCTGAGAGGTGACACGCGGCCACATCGCCCGGCTGCGAGTCAGATCCGCGCGGTACTCCCTCGTCATGCGCTGACGAAGGAGTCTCGTCTTGCGGCCTCTCCCCTCCTCCCTCCTCGCCCCCCTGTCGGGCCTTACCCCGGAGCCGGAGGTGTGCCGTGTGCCCTCCGCTCATGACTGTGACGCGACGGCGAACGGGCTGATGGGAAACACCAGCCCGCTTCACCAGGAGGCGGCCGGGCCTCCGTGGGTCATCGACTCCGGAGCCCTCTCGCCGTGCTCCTCTATAAAGGAGGGCCCGTGCCCGAGGACGCAGGAGGCTGCGTCCCCCTGCCCCTCCGCCCCCCGGGCGCCCGGACGAACCGCGGCTTCGTGGAGCTGCTCGAGTGTCTGCTGTAGCTCCGCCAGCTCAGCCCGCGTCCACGTCCACCACTCGCACCTGCACCGCGTTGTTGCCGTAGCCCAGCCGGTTCCACTGCGCCACCTCCGGCTGTGTCTCTCCCGCCTCGTCCGTGGCGCGGGCCCTCAACGTGTGGCGCCCGGGCTTCGCGTCATCCCACGTGAACGCCCAGCGCACCCAGGACGAGGGCCTCGGCACCTCCAGCAGCGTGGCCGGCTTCCAGTTCTCCCCGCCGTCCACCGCCACCTCCACCTGCACCACCCGCCGGTCGCCGCTCCACGCCACGCCCTGCACCACCACCGGGCCGGGCTTCACCCGCTCGCCCTCCGCGGGCCCGGTGATCAGCGACTTCACCCGCATCCGCGTCACCGGCTCGGGCTGCCGGCCCGCTCCCGTGTCGTAGATGTAGCGCTCGCGCTGGTAGTAGCCGTCGAACGGCTCCGTCAGCGCTTCTATCCGAGACACCCACTTCACGCTCGCCATGCCGTACCAGCCCGGCACCAAGAGCCGCACCGGCGCGCCGTGTGCCCGGGGCAGCGGCGCTCCGTTCATCTCCAGCGCCAGCAGCGTGTCCGGGTGCACCGCCTTGCTCAGCGGCAGCGAACGGGCAAAGCGCTTGCCTCCCTTCCCGTCCGCGCCTTCCACCAGAATCTCCACCACCTCCCGGCGCAGCCGCGCCCGCGCCAGCACCTCCGCCAGCGGCACTCCCGTCCACGTGGCCGTGCCCAGCGCGCCCTGCTGCCAGGGCTCTCCCTCTGGCAAGGGCGACATCGTCGTGCGCCCGTTGCCCGCGCACTCCAGCGTCACCGTCAGTGAGCGCCGCGTCAGCCGCGCCAGCTCGCCCACCTCCAGCGAGAAGGCCGCCTCCACCGCGCCCTCCACGTGAATGCGGTGCGCGGCGCCGGGCAGCTCCGGCTCGCTGTAGTTACTGCGCACGTAGAAGGCCGACGTGGGCGTGCGGCCCAGCGTCAGCGCCCGCGGTGGCGTCTCCGCGTTGAAGGGCTCGTGCTTCACCACCACCAGCCCCAGGTGCTCCTGCTCCCGCCGCTCCTCCGGCAATACCTCCGCCGGCTCCCCCGTCCCGATTGCTTCCGCCACGCCGCCCACCCCCACCGGGGAGATGGATCCTCCCGCCTCTGTGTACAAGGGGCGCCGTTGGGTGCTGGGCAGTCGGCTCGTGCCAACCGCACTCCTCTCAAGTGCTGAGAGAAGAGAGAGGTGCCTGGCTCCTCGGGTGGCAGCCTTGTGCGCGAGGGTGATCCACCGGCGCCCGGCTCGTGGTACGGCTCGGCTCCAGTTGGAAACGTCACTCAAGCACCAGTACGACGTCATCGTGGTGGGCCTGGGCCACGCGGGCTGCGAGGCGGCCCTGGCCTGTGCCCGCCTGGGCCTGTCCACCCTGGGCCTGACGCTCAAGCGCGACCGCGCCGCCGTCATGAGCTGCAACCCCGCCGTGGGTGGCACCGCCAAGGGCCACCTGGTGCGCGAGCTCGATGCGCTCGGCGGCCAGATGGGCCACGCGGCCGATCTCGCCGGCACGCACTTCAAGACGCTCAACGCCTCCAAAGGCCCCGCCGTGCAGGCCACCCGCGTCCTGTGCGACCGCGACGCCTACGCGCGCACCGTGCAGGCGGTGCTCTTCTCCCAGCCGAACCTCACCGTGCACGAGGCCGAGGTGTCCTCCCTCGTCGCCGAGGCGGGCCACATCCGCGGCGTGGTGCTGGGGGACTCCTCCTTTATAGGGGCCCGCGCCGTGCTGCTCACCACCGGCACCTTCCTCCAGGCCCTGATGCACGTGGGCGAGAAGAAGGAGGTGGGGGGCCGGCTCGGAGACGAGGCGGCGCGCGGCCTGTCCGACTCGCTGCGCGCGCTGGGCTTCTCGCTGGGCCGCTTCAAGACGGGAACCCCCGCGCGCCTCAAGCGCGACTCCATCGACTGGGACGCCGTGGAGCCTCAGCCGGGTGACTTGCCTCCCCGCTTCTTCTCGTGGCGCACCCGGCAGGAGCTGGGCCCAGGCCACCCTTCCCCGCTCCAGCCCGCCGTCACCTGCGGCATTACGTACACCACGGCGCGCACGCACCAGCTGCTCCGGGACAACCTGCACCGCTCGCCGCTGTTCCAGGGCGACATCGTCGGCCGCGGGCCGCGCTACTGCCCCTCGCTGGAGGACAAGGTGGTGCGCTTCGCCGCGCGCGAGCGCCACCAGGTGTTCCTCGAGCCCGAGGGCCCGGACTCTCCGCTGGTGTACCCCGCCGGCCTGTCCACCAGCATGCCCGCGGACGTGCAGCTCGAGTTCCTGCGCTCCATCCCCGGCCTGGAGCACGTGGAGGTGGTGCGCTTCGGCTACGCCGTCGAGTACGACTACGCGCCGCCCACCCAGCTCACCGGCACGCTGGAGACCAAGGCCGTGCGGGGGCTGTACTTCGCCGGGCAGCTCAACGGCACCTCGGGCTACGAGGAGGCCGCCTTCCAGGGCCTGTACGCCGGCATCAACGCGGCGCTCGGGGTGAAGGGCGAGCCGCCGCTGCTGCTCGGGCGGGACGAGGCCCACGGCGCGGTGCTGGTGGACGAGCTGGTGACCAAGGGCGTGGACGAGCCGTTCCGCATGTTCACCAGCCGCTCGGAGCACCGGCTGCAGCTGCGCGAGGGCAACGCCGAGCTGCGCCTGGCCCGGCACGGCCACCGCGTGGGGCTGCTGCCGCGCGAGGCGCTCGAGCGGGTGCAGGCCCGCGCCCAGGCGGTGGCCACCGAGGTGGCGAGGCTGAAGCGCACCGGGCTGGCCGCGCGGCTGAAGCGGCCCGAGGTGAGCTACGCCGCGCTGGCCGCCGAGGCGCCACAGTGGCCCCAGCTCCCACCCGAGGTGACGCAGGAGGTGGAGGTGGAGGTGAAGTACGAGGGCTACATCGCCCAGGCCCAGCGCGCCGCCGCCCGCGAGGCCGAGGCGTGGGATGGGTGGCGCATCCCCGCGGGCTTCCGCTTCCGCGAGGTGCGGGGCCTGTCGGCCGAGGCCGCCGAGAAGCTGGGCGCTCACCAGCCCCTCACCGTGGGCCAGGCGCGCCGCATTCCGGGGATCACCCCGGCCGCCATGTCCCTACTCCTGGTGGCGCTGAAAAAGGATCAATCGAGCACTTGAGATCCGACGCCGACTCGTGAGACACACCGCGCCCCCGGTTGGGCTGCGTCCTACCCGGCCCATCGTCTCACCCCCGCACAACCTGGCAGAACAGCTCTCCGAGCGGCTTCGACTTTCAACAGCCCGTGTTGTCGGGTTGTTGACATGATCAGGGAGCCCCCTGTGGGAAACGTGTGGATAACCCAGGATGTTTCCAAGGCCTGAAGAAGATCAGGCACTTGCAGGCCCTGGGGCTGTGGAGGATCTGTGGATAACCTTCGCTTTTCGGAGCGGCTTCAACAGGGGTGCCGCACTCTGGGTGTCAGCATCAGCGAGGACGTCCCACCTCGGCTCCATTTGCTCATGAATGAGCTGATCCGATGGAACGCGAAGGTGAATCTCACGGCCATCACGGTGCCGGAGGAGGTGCTGGAAAAGCACTTCCTGGACTCGCTGGCGGTGCTGCCCGAGGTGGAGGGCGCCGCGTCGCTTCTGGACCTGGGCGCGGGGGCGGGCTTCCCCGGCCTGCCGCTGAAGATGGCGCGGCCGGCGCTGGCGGTGACGCTGGTGGACACGGTGGGCAAGAAGGCGAGCTTTCTCAAGGCGACCATCGCGGCCATGGGCCTGAAGGAGGCGCGGGGGCTGCACGCGCGCGCGGAGGGCAACCCGGACAAGGAAGGCATTCCACGCGCCGAGCTGCTCATCGCCCGCGCGTTCATGGACCTACCCGACTGGCTGAACCTGGCTCCCGCGTACCTGCTGCCGGGTGGGCGCGTGGTGGCCATGCTCGGCAAGGCGCAGCCGGACGCGGAGCTGCGGGCCCGCGCCGATGAGCGGGGCCTGCGCTTCGTGTCCTCGAGACAATATCGTCTGCCGTTCTCCGGCGCCGAGCGTCAGGTGGCGGTGTTCGCCAAGGACTGAGCCTCGGCGCTGGAGTTGATCAGCGCGCGTTCCACGCCATCGAGTCCGAGTGCAGGGAGAGCAGCCGCGGGCGCGAGGTGCCACCGCGGCCGGCCAGGCACGTCGTCTGCGCGGACAGCGTGAAGGTGGTGGTGGCCGTGAGCCCCACCGCGTTCGTCACCGTGGCGGTGATGGAGTGCGCGGTGCCCGTCGTCGCGCACGGAGGCGGTGTCCACTCCACCTCGCTCTGCGCCGCCTCGTGCACCGGCGGGCTCAGCGCGCCAGTGCTCGCGGACCAGTGGATGATCAGCGCCCGCGCCTGGGGATCATTGGCGACGACGCGCAGGGTGACGGGGCGCCCGGCCTGCGCGCTCAGCTCGGACTGGAAGGTGCTGGTGATGCGCGGCGGCGCGTGCGCCTCGGCGGCCGGCTGACGTGGGGGGTGCGCCCGGGCCACCGGCTGCGCGGGTGGCTGCGTGCAAGCGCCCGCGGCCAGTGCCAGCACGAACACCCATCCCCTGCCCTTCCAGCCTCTCGTTGCGTGCACAGGCGCACCTCCCGCCCCGGCCTGCCTCATTCAGGCGAGGGGCTCGGGCGACGAGCGCAGTGTAGGCGTCACCTCCGCGCCAGCCAGTTTTCAGCGCGCGGTGCTAGAGCTCGCTGTTCACGTGATCAGGCCGTTCGGACTCATTTATTGGGCAGTCGGGGCCATAGAGCTCGAAGCTGCGCACGAAGGCCTCGGCGCCCTCGAAACGAATGGCGCTCAGGCGCACGTACCGGGCCTGCCGCGCCGGGAACCAGAACCGGGACGGCGTGGAGGCACGTTGCTCTCCGTAAGTCAGGCTGATCAGGGCCGTCCACCGCGCGCCGTCGAGGCTGGTGTGCACTTCCAGCGGCGCGTTGCCGCCTCCTACGAACGCCAGGCTGTCGATGGTCCTGCTCTGGCCGAGGTCCACCTGCAGCCAGGCGTCCTGCTTGTTCGGGAAGCTGCGCCAGGACGTGCTCCGGTCACGATCGAATGCGTACGAGGCGTACATCAGAGGCTCGTGACTCGAGGCGCTCGCGGACTTGAAGCCCGCGTACTCGCAGTCGCGAGGCCGATGGTTCATCGCCAGCGTATGACGGAGCGCAGCTGGCGCGGGCGTCGGCTGAGCGGTGATGGTTGAGAGCACGGTGCTAGCGCTGATAGCTACGCTGCCCGGATCAGTTGTCGGCGACGACGGCATGTGAGCCGGCGGTGAAGGCATCGGGTGCCGGAAAGGCCGGTGCTGGGCGTGAGGCTCAAAGCCCTGGGGCCGCGGAGCGGTGAGCCGCCCGGCGGCGAAGCCCGCGCCAAAGACGAGCAGCGCGGCGCCCGCGCCCGCCGCCATCAACAGCCCGCGGCGCTGAGCCATGGGTGGAACTGGTGCCTGCTCGGGAGCCTCCAGCTCGCGCAGCGCCTCGGCCACCGAGGTGAAGCGCATGGTGGGCTCCGACGCCGTCAGCCGGGCGAGGAACTCGCGGAAGCTGGGCGACACATCCAGATGCGAGGCCAGCTCCTCGGCCCCCGCGGCGCGCTGCTTCCACTGAGGCTCCCAGGTGAGCAGGTCCACCAGCGTGACACCCAGCGCATGAAAGTCCGTGGTGGCATCCAGCTCTCCGCGGTGCTGATCCGGCCGGAGGTAGCGGGAGGGCTCCTCGTCCGCATCGCCACGCACCCACGCGGCGCCGAAGTCCACCAGGAACAGGGCCTCGTCCGGACGGCGGATGAGGTTGGCGGGTTTGATGTCTCCATGGAACACGGGCGGCGAGCGGCTCTGCAGATAGTGAAGGACGTCGAGCACCTGGCGGGCCAGCTCGCGGGCCTCGAGCTCGGTGGCGCGGCGTGAGGACAGCTGGGTGGCCAGCGGGGTGCCTTCGATGAACTCCTGCGAGAGGTACAGGCGGGTGTCGGCGCCGGTGCCCAGCTGAAGCAGGTCCAGGTAGCGGGGGATGCGCGGGTGCGTGAGGGCCTGGAGCTGACGGGCCTCCTGATGGAAGGCGGCGAGCGTGGCCTCGTCGGGCGGAGTGAAGAAGGACAGCTCCTTGAGCACCACCAGGCCGTCGACATCATCGGCGAGATAGGTGCGGGCCGGGCCGCGCTGTCCGAGCACCTTGCGGACGCGATAGGGGCCGGCCCTCGCGGAGACACCACAGTGAGTGCAGCGCTCGCCGCCAGGTTCCTGGCCACAGCCGGGGCAGGCACCTCGCGGTGGCTCCGGGACTTCTAATGATGAGGAGCTTGGCTGACGTGCCGACATGAACTGCCTCCATCGTGTGAGGCGCGCATTCTCTTTCGGCGTGGGTGCTGGGGACAAGGCGGGGGGGTGTTCCACGTGGAACGAGCGCAGGGGCCCCGTCCGGGGTGCGGTGGTGAAGAGCTGCCCCAGGCCGGTGAGGCCTCGTGCGGACGAAGAGGCTCTCGCGGGTGTGGAGCACTGTTCCACGTGGAACGTGCGTGGATCCTCCGTGGGGCTGTCGGCGGATTGTCGGCGCAGCCGCAGCACGAAGGCGAAGAGGCGCATGTTGGCGCTCACGGCTGTTCCACGTGGAACGTGCGCGGGGCTTCGACGGGCTGACACCGTTGATGAGGCTGCATCATGGAGATGAAGCGGCGTGTGTTGGTGCTCACGGGCTGTTCCACGTGGAACGTGCGCGGAGCCGCCGCGGGCTGAGCACCCTTGATGAGGCGGCTTCGTGGAGATGGATGAAGGAGCGCGCGTGGAGGCTCCCAGGTTGTTCCACGTGGAACGTGAGTGGAGCCGCCGCGGGCTGACCACCATAGATGAGGCGGCTTCGTGGAGATGAGGGGTCGCGTTCTGGCGCTCCCAGGTTGTTCCACGTGGAACGTGAGCGGCGCCGCCACGGACTGACTACCGATGATGAGGCTGCACCGTGGAGACAAAGCGGCGCATGTTGATGCTCGTGGGCTGTTCCACGTGGAACGTGAGCGGGGCCGCCACGGACTGACCACCCGTGATGAGGCTGCATGGTGGAGAGGAAGAAGCGCGTGATGGCGCTCAGGGCTGTTCCACGTGGAACGTGCGATGAGCCGCGACGGACTGCCGGTAGCTGGTGGGTGGGGCTGCGCCGTGGAGCCGAAGGGGCGCGTGCTGGCGGGCACGGGCGGTTCCACGTGGAACGTGAGCGGGGCCTCGATGGACCGCCCGCGGATGGTGGGTGAGGCTGCGCCGTGAAGACGGAGGGGCGGGGGCTGGTGCGCATCGCTGTTCCACGTGGAACGTGCCGAGCCTCCACGGACTGGTCGGCCTGGACTCCGGCGTGAACGCGAAGAGGTGCCTGTTGGCGCTCACGGTCGTTCCACGTGGAACGTCACCGGGGGAGAGCGGGACGGCCGGCGCGGGCGGACCCGTCCGCTGACGGGGGGACCCGCGCCGAGACGAGGGACCCGCGACCCGTGCCCCCCCGCCCCGTGGGCCCCGGGTTGAACCCCGCCCCGTGGACCCCACCGTGGCCCTGTTCCACGTGGAACAAGGGGGCCAGGGAGCGTCCCGAAAGGGCACCTCGCCACTCACCCGGAGAGCAAGGAGGCGGTCATAAGATGCCACTGGATCCCTCCCGGCTTTGATGGCTCAATGCCCGCGCACTTCAGGCACCCCCGGCACCCCGGGGGGACCTTCAAGAGGATGGGCTACGTGGGCCGAATCATCTGCATCTCCAACCAGAAGGGCGGCGTCGGGAAGACCACCACCGCCATCAACCTCGCCGCCAGCCTTGCCTCGGCTGAGCGCCGCACGCTCCTGGTCGACATGGACCCCCAGGGCAACGCCGGCAGCGGCCTGGGCCTCAAGCGCGACACCCTTCACGGCACCATCTATGAGGCCCTGCTCGAGGGCCGCCCCATGAAGGAGCTGCTGCACTCCACCGAGCTGCGCTACCTCCAGGTCGTCCCCGCCACCCCGGACCTCACCGGCGCCGAGGTGGAGCTCGTCAGCCAGGAGCGCCGCGAGTTCCGCCTGCGCGAGGCCCTGCGCCCCCTGGCCCGCGAGTACGACTACATCATCATCGACTGCCCGCCCTCGCTGGGCCTGCTCACCCTCAACTCGCTGGTCGCCGCCGACTCCGTCCTCATCCCCCTGCAGTGCGAGTACTACGCGCTCGAGGGCCTGTCTCAGCTCACCCACACCATCGACCTGGTGAAGAAGGGCCTGAACAAGGACCTGAAGATGGAGGGCATCCTGCTCACCATGTTCGACTCGCGCGCCAACATCGCAAACCAGGTGGTGGACGAGGTGCGCGGCTACTTCAAGCAGCAGGTGTTCGAGGTGGTGGTGCCGCGCAACGTGCGCCTGGCCGAGTGCCCCTCGTTCGGCAAGCCCATCCTGCTCTACGACATCAAGTCCAAGGGCTGCGAGAGCTACCTGGCCCTGGGCCGGGAGATCATGAACCGCGAGGGCAAGAAGCCGCCCGCGCGCCGGGTTGCTTGATTCATCGCGCCTGAAACCAGGAGCCTGCCAGTCCAGGCACCCGTGGAGACCTCACTCTTGAACGCAGCAGACAAACAGAAGCGCGCCCTGGGCCGGGGGCTCTCCGCCCTCATTCCCCAGGCCGCCCCCGCGCCCGCCTCCAGCAAGGCCGCCGAGCAGGCGCCCAAGAACGGCGTCCTCAAGCTTCCCATCGAGTCCATTCACCGCGACACCGCGCAGCCCCGCCGCTACTTCGACGAGGCCAAGCTCGCCGAGCTCACCGAGTCCATCAAGACGCAGGGCATTCTGCAGCCGGTGCTCGTGCGCAAGGACGGGCAGGGCTACAAGCTCATCGCCGGTGAGCGCCGCTGGCGCGCCGCCCAGGCCGCGGGCCTCAAGGAGGTGCCCGCCCTGGTGCGCGACGTCTCCGAGGTGCAGGCCTTCGAGCTCGCCCTGGTGGAGAACCTTCAGCGCAGCGACTTGAACCCCATTGAAGAGGCCGAGGGCTACCAGCGCCTCACCGAGGAGTTCAAGCTCACCCAGGAGCAGATCAGCCACCGCGTGGGCAAGGACCGCTCCACCGTGGCCAACGCCCTGCGGCTGCTGGCGCTGCCCAAGGACGTGAAGAACATGGTGGCCGATGGCTCACTGAGCATGGGCCATGCGCGGGCGCTGCTCGGGGTGCCCCGGCTGCCCGAGTTGCAGGCCCTGGCCAACCAGGTGGCGCAGCAGAAGTTGTCGGTTCGCGATACCGAGAAGTTGGTGCAGCAGCGGCGTACGCATAAGAAGGAGGGGGGCAAGCCTCACAAGCAGAGCCCCCAGGTCCGCTCCCTGGTCGAGGAGCTCCAACGCCTTCTGGGTACCAAAGTACGACTGACCGAGAAGGGTCAGGGAAAAGGTACCCTGGAGGTGGACTTCTTCTCGTACGATGACCTCGACCGTCTCTTGAAGCTTCTCAGGAAGGAGTAGCGCGTGGCGCTCCTCGGCGGGAAAAAAGACGAAGCACCTAGCACCACCAGCAAGCCATTGTTCAAGCGGGAGGAGGATCCAGTGTCGACGCGTCCAGGGGACATTCACACGCTGCTCGGGAAGGGCAGCGAGTTCAACGGCAAGCTCACCTTCAAGGGCCAGGTCCGTATCGACGGCAAGTTCACTGGGCAGATCGAAACCGATGACACCATCGTCATCGGCGACGGCGCGCTGGTCGAGGCCTCCATCATCGGCGGCACGGTGATCATCCACGGCACCGTGGTGGGCAATGTCACGGCCAAGCAGATCCTCGAGCTCAAGCAGCCGGGCAAGGTGAAGGGCGACCTGCACACCCCCGCGCTGACCATCGAGCGCGGCGCCTCCTACGACGGCACGTGCAAGATGGACGGCTCGGCCGGCCGCACGCCGCCGCCCCCTGGCGGTGACAAGCGCTAGTGCCGCGCGCGGCACAGAACGCTTCGCGAGCAGCCATGCTGGCGCTCGCCTTGCTGACGGCAGGGTGCCCGGAGAAGAAGCAGGCACCCGCCCAGCCCCCGGCCGAAGGCGCGGCCCAGGGTGGCACTGAACGCATGTCTCCCCAGCGCACGGGCGTGAAGGTGCCGCTGCCGCAGGGGTGGACGGCGCTCACGGGCTCCGAGGGCAGCTTTCAGTCCGGGCCTCCGGGCCGCCCCGTGCTGCGCGTGGACGTGCGCCGCGGCGAGGGCGCGAAGATGCCCTCCGCCGAAGAGCTCGCGGACTCGGTGCGCGAGAAGTTCTCCGGGTTCGAAGTGTCGCTGGATCAAGAAGAGGGCGACGCCAACGTGGCCCTGGTGCGCATCACCCTGGCGCCCAAGCTCGGGGATGGTGGCATCGGGCCTCACGGCCCCGCGCTGCTGGGCGCCAAGCGCATGGGGGAGGACCTCTTCCTGTGCGCCACGCTGCCCGGCGCCTCCATCGAAGAGGTGCAGCGGGCCACCGAGGCCTGCCGCAACATTCAGGTTCAGCCGGCGCCGCGCTGATCAGCGAAGCGCCGGTTTCGTCAAGCCGCACACCGTCTGGGAATGTCCCACCTATACGCTGGTTAGTTAACGGGAACGCGGGCCTCATCTGGAGCGTTTCACACAGTGGGGCTTCACGTTTTCGAAATGAATTCATAACCTATGCCTCACGTCCTCAGTTCTGGACCGCCCCGTGGTGGGCACCCCCCGTGCCCGCGCTCAACAAGGAGTGAACGGAATGTCTCTCCCCGAGCTGCTCCCCTCCGCCGTGACCGTCATCGGGGTCATCGTGCTCGGGGCCCTCACCGCCGCGGGTATGGCGGGAGGCCGCGCCAAGCCACAGCCGGTGCCCGTACCCGCCCGGCGTGAGCCTCCGCGCCGTCGTCGTTAGCGGTAAGCAGGGCGCGCTCAGCGCTTGAAGGACAGCGAGAGCGCGAAGTCAGCCGAAGCATCCGTCCACCACGCGGCCAGGCTCAGTCCGGCCGCGGTCAGCTCCGCCTCCACCTGCTCGGGGCGGAACTTGCAGCTCACCTCCGTGCGCAGCACCTCGCCCTCGCCAAAGTGGGTGAAGCGCTCCAGCACCGGCAGCCGCACCACCTGCGAGCGCCGGGAGATGAGCCGCATCTCCACCCAGCCGTGCTCCTCGTCGAAGGGCGCCAGGTGCTCGAAGGCGTCCGGCTGGAAGTCCGCGCCCAGCTCGTGGTTGAGCACGCGCAGCACGTTGCGGTTGAACTGTGCCGTCACTCCGGCGCTGTCGTTGTAGGCGGCGAACAGGCGCTGGCGGCACTTGAGCAGATCCGTGCCCAACAGCAGCCCGTCTCCGGGCTCGAGCCCCGAGGCCACCTGGCGCAGGAAGCGCTCGCGCTGCGCGGGCTTGAAGTTGCCCACGGTGCCGCCCAGGAAGGCCACCAGCCGCCGGCCTCCGCGGGGCAGGTGCGCCAGGTGGTGCTCGAAGTCGCCCACCACCGCGTGCACGCTCAGCCCGGGGTACTCGCGCGCCAGCGCCGAGGCCGCGCGCCGCAGGAAGGCCTCGCTCACGTCGAAGGGCACGAAGCGCGCAAGCGTCCCGTGCGCCTGGAGCGCGTCGAGCAGCAGGCGCGTCTTCTCGCTGGTGCCGCTGCCCAGCTCGATGAGCGTGTCCGCGCCGCTCAGCCGGGCGATGTCCTGCGCGCGCGCCTCGAGGATCTCGCGCTCGCGCCGGGTGGGGTAGTACTCGGGCAGCCGGGTAATGTCGTCGAAGAGCTGGCTGCCGCGCTCGTCATAGAGCCACCGGGGAGACAGCTCCTTGGGGCTGCCGCACAGGCCCACCAGCGCCTCCTCGCGCAGGGCGCGCGTGGCGTCTCCCGGCCTCACGTGCACGTCCACCGTGACGGGCCGCACCAGCGAGGCGGTGGTGGGCTCCCCGGGCCGCGGCACCCTCACCGCGCGTCCCTCGCGCAGCGGAAGCCCGCGAAGATCTGCCGGCGGAGGGGGTAGTCCCAGTTGCGGAAGCTGGTGCGCGCGGCCACCGGGGCGCTGGCCCACGCGCCTCCGCGCAGCACCTTGTAGTCCGTGCCGAAGAACACCTCGGAGTACTCGCGGTAGGGGAACGCGCGGAAGCCCGCGTAGCCGCCGAAGTCACTGGCCGTCCATTCCCACACGTCCCCGAGCAGTCCCCACACTCCGTCCGCGCTGCGCCCCTCGGGGTACGCGCCCACCGGCGCCGGGCCCCAGGTGTCTCCGCCCAGCGTGGCGTGTTCCACGGTGGGCGCCGTGCTGCCCCAGGGGTACTCACGTGCCCGGCCGTCGGCGCCCGCCGCGGCCTTCTCCCACTCGGCCTCGGTGGGCAGGCGCTTGCCGGCCCAGCGCGCGTACGCGTCCGCCTCGTACCAGCTCACGTGCTGCACGGGCTCGTCCTTGGGCAGCGGCTCCACCCAGCCGAAGCGGCGGCGCAGCCACTGGTGGTTGCCCTGCGGCAGCCAGAAGAGCGGGTGGCTCAGGCGCTCGGACTGGATGAACTGCCAGCCCTTCGGGTGCCACCACCGCGGCTGCGCGTACCCGCCCGCCTCCACGAAGACGAGGTAGTCCCCCGTCGTCACCGGGTGCGCGTCGATGAGGAAGGGCGCCACGTGCACCGTGTGCGCCGGGCGCTCGTTGTCATAGGCCCACGCCCCGTCGCTGCCCAGGCGCACCGGGCCGCTGGGGATGAACACCTCGTGCTGCGGCACGGCGCCGGGGCGCGGACGCTCGCGCGCGGCCGGGCGGTGCTCCCACGCCGTCATCAGCTGCAGCGTGGCGGCCAGCGTCTCCGCGTGCTGCTGCTCGTGCTGCGCCACCATGCCGAACACGAAGCCGTCCTTCAGCAGCGGCTCGGCCGAGTCCTCCGGCAGCTTCTCCAGGTGCGCGCGCACCGCCCGCCGCACGTGCTCGGCGTAGGCCAGCGCCTCCTCCGGCGGCAGCAGCGAGAGCCGCGCCCGCGTGTCGCGCGGGTGGCGGAACGCGTCATAGATGGCGTCGAACGCGCTGTCCGTCAGGGCCTTGCCGCCCACGGCGCGCAGCAGCCACTGCTCCTCGTAGTTGGCCACGTGCGCCACGTCCCAGATGAGCGGGGACATGAGGGGCGAGTGCTGGCGCAGCAGCTCCGCCTCTGGCAGCCCCGCCAACATGCCCAGGGTGCGCGCCCGCGCGGACTCCAGCTCCCTCAATGCTCGGGCCTTCCATCCCGCTTCCGGGGGGGGCCTCGCGGGTGCTGCGTGGCTGATCAACATGCTTCCTCGCAACCTGGGAAGAGCCGCGCCGTCTCAACGGACAGTGGATGCCTGGGGGGGCACCGTGTTGCACGGCGAAACTCCCCGCATCGGCCCGGATCGTCGGAATGCGAACCTTAGAGGGCTGCGCTCCAGCGCTGCGGAGGGCACGGTGCCGCGGGGCCCGGGCGCGCAGCCCTGAGCCCGCGCGGCGTCGCGCTTTATGCTCAGCGGACGATCTTCACGTTGAACATGGGCGTCTTGAGCGCGCCCCACAGGCGGATCCACAGCGGCAGGTAGGACTCGGTGCCGCGCGCGGTGGTGATGTCGCCCAGGTCGTGCACGTTCTTCCAGCCGAACTGCGTCTTGAGGAACTCGCCCACCGTGGCCTTGGCGGCCGCGTCGTTGCCGCTGACGAACATGTCGTGATCGCCCCCGTTGACCTTGCCGGGGTCGACCATGACGTCGGCGGCGACGGTGTTGAGCGTCTTCACCACGCGGGTGTCGGGGAAGGCCGCCTGGATGCGCTCGCCCAGCGAGTCGGTGTTCCCGGCGAACAGCGTGGGCGGCATGCCCTTGGAGAAGTCCAGCGGGTTGGACAGGTCGATGAGGATCTTCCCCTTGAGGTGCTGAGCGCCCGCGGCGTGCAGCGCATCGAGGGTGCCGGCGCCCTGGGTGCAGACGAAGACGAGCTCGCCGTGCGAGGCCGCGTCCGCGAAGGTGCCCTGCGAGGCCTTGGCGCCCGCGCCCTGGGCCCACGCCACGGCCTTCTCGTTGTTCGCGGTGCGCGAGCCCATCTTCACCTCGTGGCCCAGGGACACGAGCTTGTTGCCCAGGGTCGAGCCCACCATTCCGGTGCCGAGGATGCCGATCTTCATGAGTGCCGCTCCTTGAGTGACTGTGTGGCCGGGAAACTAACTGGGAGCGGGGGCCGTGGGCCAGGGCTGCAACCGGCGCAGCAAGCCAGCCCGGTCCAGCAGCTCGTGGACGCGCGCGGCCAGCGCGACGTGCTCCGGGTTGGTGGCGGTGAAGCGTTCGGGAGTGAGGAGGACCAGGGTGCCCTGGTCCTCCACGGGCTCGATGCGTACCGGGGCGGGCAGCGGCGGTACGGTGCCTCGCAGCCGCGAGAAGTACATCACCCAGCCTACGAAGGTGCCCGTATGCATGACCTTCTCTGAGAAGAGGCCGTCGTATTGATGCGAAGCAACCACTCCCCATTCCGGGTCCCAGGCCAGGGCCATGCAGCGCAACACCTCGGCCATCACGGGAGCGGTCAGGAGCCGGTCCCCGAGAGGACCCTCCTTATAGGGACGAAGGACGCAGGTGGATGAAAGCCGGTGGGAGGACGATCCACACCGCCCATCAACTCCCGAGGTTTCCTGTGGAGTCTCGCCCGTCCACAGTCCGAAGGAGAAGCGGTCACCAAAGTGATTCTTCTCCTGAGCAAAGAGCTTCTTGAAGTTCGCCGCATCAGGTGTGAACTGCCGCCTGCGCGCTTCCTCGAAAGAACCCGCTGTCTCATACCAGCAGGCCCATGCTGGGTCGCAGCGTCCTAAGAGGTGAAAGAAGCGCTCCGCACGGTAAGCGCATACCTCGGCGGACTCAGGCCGGGCGAGCCAATAGGAGCCAGCGTAGTAGGTTTCTTTCATCGGGCGGTTTCCTCACGGTGCCGGAGGAACGTGAAGAACCTCGATATCCGTCAGATCGTTCTCCCTGAACAGCTTCCTGAGCGCACCAGCGAGTTTCTCCTCGGCAACGATCCATCGGATGGGCGTTCCGTTGGCGGCGTCAAACTGGCGATTCGCTTGCTCGAGCATCTGGTTGCGCCCCTCGAAGTAGCCGACGAAGTTAAAATCCGGATCGACCCATTTCGCGTAGCCGGTGGCCTTGGTTTCGATCAGCACCCCCTGGTCGAAGCCATCGAACTTGGCGTCCTTGTCCCCCAGCTTGACGCGGTAGACGTAGCCTTCGGGCGCGCCTGTCACCTGCGCCTGGTAGCGGCGCGCCTGCTCGGACATGTACTCGTTGGCCTGGACCCATTCGCCTGGCCCCTCGGCGCGGGGTGGCTCCGCGTTCGCGCCCGCCTTGCCGCTTGAGGAGCCCCGCGCCGCCATGGCCACCGCGTTGGGCGCCACCACGAGGGTGACGCCCTGGGCACTCACGGCCACTGACTCCACCTGGGCCAGCGCCGGGGCCGTCCAGCGCAGGTTCAACTGCGCCCCGGCCACCACCGCCGCCTGCCCGGCCCCCGGCAACTTCGGCAGCGTTGCCGTCATGCCCGCCGCCGTGTTGCCCATCGCCACCGTGGCCAGCATCACGAAGGCCCGGGCTGCCCGCTGCCCCATCACGTCCCCGAACTTCTCTCCCGCGGCGGAGATGCCGTCGAAGGTGGTGGCGCGGTCCACCTCCTTCATCAGCACCAGCCACCCATCCATCAGCCGCCACACCGTGTCCCAGCCCAGGTAGGCCATGGCTCCCAGCGTCATCAGCGCGGCCACGCCCATGGTCACCGGCTCGGGCAGTGCCAGCAAGACGGCGTACATGGTCAGCCCCCCCACCACCGTGGCCACTACCGCCTGGGGGCTCACCATGAGGGCCAGCTCGTCCTTCATGGCGCCCAGCACCTGGCTCTGCGCAATGGCCATGGCCAGGGCGTACCTGGCATCCCCGTCCAGCAAGGGCTTGTCGCCCAGCAGGCGCAGGCAGTCGCCACCTCCCCAGGTGCGCCCGCACCAGTGCAGGTACTGGCGCTTCAGCTCCTCGTCCTCGGGCTGCAACCGCAGGGTGGGGTGGCCACCCGGCTGCGAGGGGTTGAGCCGCTGGCCGTGGCTCTCGTACCAGAACCAGCCGCTGCGCTCGGGCACGCCGAACAGCCGCCCGGCGTATTCCAGGGGCCGCTCCACCGCGGGCACCGCGGGAGCGTGCTCGGCGATGGCCTGGCGGAAGGCCTCCTCACCTACCGCTGGCAGTTCCACATCAGGGCGCGGCGGGTGGACAAGGGGCTCGCCCTGGCCTGTGTCCAGGCGTACCACTCGGGGTGAGGCGCTACACCCGACGAGCACGACGAGCAGTACCGCCAAGCGGGACATGGGGCACCTTCTGGGGGAACTCCCACTTGCGGGAGCATGAACCCGGGATTCAAGGGAGCCATGAGCGGCCCGTCAATCACAGGGGCGCTTTGACACCTGGGTTGGCACCCAGGGGGACAATCTGGTAGGTTGCACGGCACGATGCGGAACTTCCTACCCAGCCGGTCAGGTTTGCTGCTGGTCCTGCTGGCCTCCGTGGCCATGGCCCGGGAGCCGTCCGACACGGTCCTCATCCGGACCCTCAAGGTGTCGGACCACCCCGCTTACTCCACCCATGCCATCTACGTGGCCGGACTGGTGGCCACCGTGCTGCGCTTCGAGAAGGATGTCGATGCGGCCAATACCCGGCTGCTCGGGTGGGAGGGGAAGTTCCACCCCCTGGTCGTGGGCAGCAACAAGGTCGTCCTGGAGCCGCTCCGGGATCTCGACCGCGAGGAGTCGCTCTCCCTGCTCGTGACCCTCGTGGATAAGACGGAACTGGCGTTCCTCGTCAAGCCCAAGATCCGTGAGGAGTGGGGGTGGATCGACCATCAGGTCAACGTGTTCAGGGATCCCGACAGCTACAGCGCGGTGCTCTCTTCCCTCTATAGCTCGCTGAAGAGAGAGCGCGGGCTGCGGGAGGAGAACGAGCGGTTCAGGAAGGAGGAGAACTCCGTGGACCACGCCTACGCGACGTTGCTCCTCAATGGCGAATTGAAGAAGACGCCGTTTCGTCGCGAGGGGGTTATCCGCTCGAGAAACGGAGACATGGAAGTGGTCGTTACCGTCTTTTCGGGGCTTGGCAAAGCCGCTGCCGTCATCACCCTGACGAACACCTTCCATGACGGCGTCTGGGAATTCGACGGCGCCTACCTCACGCGCGACGTCACCCATTCCACTTCTCGTCCTTTCGCGCTGCGCATGGACCGCTCCACCCTCGTCTCCGGCCAGACGGGGACCATCGCCGTCGTGGCAGACAAGAGCGCCTTCGAATCGAAGGACGGGCAGTTGACGGATCTTATCCTCCAGATCTTCCGCGGGGATGGGCTCCAACAGGTGGCGGTGGTGATGGAGCACACGCTCATTCGGCGGTAGAAGCGTTCATCCATGCGTCCCTTTCAAGCGCTCAGTCTTGGCTCGCTCGTCCTGCTCCTTGCGTCTCCCAGTTGCACCGCGACCGGTGGCCTGTCGATGCGCCCGGATGGCACTCCAGGTCCACAGGAATGCTCGGAGGAAGCCAAGAAGACGATGCGCATTCTAAGGATGCGCGTCGGGGATAGTGCGTTGATCTATTTCGACGCGAACCAGATTGGCAGCCGGCGTACCACGTTCTACGACGGACCCATCGAGAGCGTCATGAAGGAGGAACTGGGCACGCTCGGCTCGCTGACCCGGTTGTACGGCCAGGTCTGGACGAGCGGCCCGCAGGTCGTCATCCGCTACTACGAAGCTCATCCGGTAGATGGCGACAAGGTCCCTATCTGCGCGGTGGCCCGGCTTGGAGATGGCCAGATGCGCAAACTGCCCGAGTCCAAGCCCGGCATGGCCATCCTCGAGGGCTCCATCGCGGCAGCCTTCGTCGTCGATGACTTCCGCTAAGCCACCTCGAGGGCGGTGCACGCAAGCAAGCAGGGCACCCCCGCGTGCCTGAAGGGCGGGCAAGGGCCCGAGCGCTCCACGCGTTCCGTCTGTCCTTTGTCCACCCAGTGACAACCCTTGGGAGAAGAGGCCGCACGGGCGCGGCTGCTCTCGAGGAGGCGTGCATGGCCTGGTCTGCCACTCCCTGGTCCGCGAAGAACGGGCTGGGCTTCGGACTGCTGGCGGGTGTGGTGTTCGCGGTGGCCCAGTGTCTCACCTCATGGCTGGCCGGAGAGGGCGTGCTGCGCCCCATCCGCTACGCGGCCAGCGAGGTGCTGGGAGCCCGCGCCCTCGCCGAGCCGTCCCTGGCGCTCACTCTCGCGGTGGGGCTCATCCTGCACCTGGCCTTCAGCGCGTTTCTGGGCCTGGCCTACTCGCTCATTGACGCGCGGCTGTCACCCGAGCTGCGCCCCAGCGTGCTGCACCAGACGGCCGTGGGAATGCTCTTCGGCATCGGTGTCTGGGTGCTCACCTTCCAGTTCATGGGCCGCGGCTATTTCCCCTGGTTCCTCCAGCTGCCGCAGTTCAGCCAGATGGTAATGCACGCGGTGTTCTTCGGAGCCCCCCTGGGCCTGCTGTTCGCCGCCGCCGAGCGTCGCCGGGCCGCCGTCGCCGCCTTCGCGCAGCGCTCGCTGGAGGGAGAGCGCCCGTGAGCTGATGAGCGTTGGCAGGGGCTGAGCCTTTTGGGCGAGGTCAAGAGTCCATTCGGCGCGCCGCCCGTCGTAAACTGCGCCCCATGCACGAGCAGCTCCTGCAGAAGATCGCCGCCGCGCGGGATGCCGCCTACGGCACGCTGGGCAAGGTGGATCCTCAGGTGCTCACCTTCCTGCTCAACCCCAGCTTCGCCGGCAGTCCGCGCTGGCCCAGCCTGCGCCAGGCCTGGCGCGCCATCCGCCGCCCCGGGGGAACCCTGCTCGCCAGCGACGGGCTGTCGGATCCGTTCGATGACATGGAGCAGCCCTCCATCGGCTTCGGGCTCGAGTGCATCATCGAGACGGATGAGCCGCTGCCGCAGCTGGGCACCAGCTGGCTGTTTCAGGCCCTGGTGCAGGTGTGTCAGACGGCCGCGGGCCACGGCGGCCTGCGCCAGCTGCTCGCCGAGATAAAGCTGTTGTCCGTGGAGCTGTCGGGTGACGGGATGCCCGACGCGCTCGTCACGCAGGATGGCTCGGTGGGGGTGATGCTCGGCGTGCCCTCCACCACGCTGCCGAGCCTCATTCAGACGCCCGCCGGGGACGTGCACCTGGTCACCGTGAAGCTGCTGCTCGCCGAGGAGCTCGAGTACGTGCGGCAGTACGGCGGCAAGGGCCGCGCCGAGCTGGCCCGCCGCTTCGCGCGCCCCGGTGAAGAGCACCTGTCGCGCACCCGCCGGGCTCCCGTCATTTGACGCCCCGGGGCGCGCGCGCGCCAATCCCGGCCTCACAGCTAAACTCTTAGGGTATGATGGGTGGACATGACCTCAAGGGTTGCTCCGGTGCGCATTTCAGGGCCCGGCGGGCCCTCACACTGGACTGACGAACCCATGGAAAAACCCCTTGCGAGCATCCTCGGCTCCGTGGCTCGCACCGCGCGCACGCGAGCGGGACTGACTCAAGAAGACGTGGCCGAGCGCATTGGCATGGCCTCGGAGGTGTATGGGCGCATGGAGCGCGGGCAGATGCTGCCGCGCGTGGAGAACCTGCGGCGGCTGTGCATGGTGCTCAACGTGGGGCCGCACGAGCTGCTGGGCCTGGAGCCCGTGGGCAACGACGCCGCCTTCCCGTGGGAGGAGCTCAAGTCCCGCGGCGATGACAGCGCGGACATGCGCCGGCTGCTGCGAAGGCTGCGCAAGCTCAGCCCCGCTCAGGTGAAGCTCTTGAGCCTGATTGCCGGCGCCATGGTGCAGAAGGGCAAGCCCAAGGGCCGCAAGTAAGCGCCACCTCGCCCCGGGCTCACGGCAGCTTCAGCCCCGGCACCACCGCGGCGCGCGAGCGGTCCGCCTCCCACAGCCGCAGGGTGTAGCGGGACTGCTCTTTCTCTCGCGTCGGCAGCTCCCACTCCACCCAGCGCAGCTCCGCGGCCCCCGGCGGCAGCGGGGTGCTCGGGTACACGGTGACCGCCACGTGCTCCTGGCCGTCGCGCCCCAGCAGCGAGGCGCCCGCCAGCGCCCAGGGCTTGTCGGGGTCCTCGTTGGTCAGCAGCACCTGCAGCGCCATCATCCGGTGGGTCCGGTAGAAGGAGAGCCGCCGCACCGTGACGCTCCCGCCCGGGCTCTGTGAGAACTCACGCCCCTGGAAGTCGTGCACCGTGAGCCCCTTCTCGTCCAGCAGGCCCCGATGAAGCGCCAGCGTGAGCCGCAGCGCGGGGCCCATGCGCGCCGAGAGGCTGGCCACCTCGGCCCGGCACTGAGCCAGCTCTTGCCTCAGCCTGGGCACTTCGGGCGGGCCCTCACTGGCCGCGGGCCGCGCGCGCGTCACCTCCACCTGCCGCGCGGCCTGCTGGGGGTGGGCCACCAGCGTGAAGCGGGCGCTCTGGGGCACCTGTCCATCCGCGAAGCGCACCTCCAGGGACAGCCGCGCCCCCGGCGGCAGCCCCTGCGAGGGCACCAGCACCAGCGTCTTGCCCGCCGCCTCCACCTCGCGGAAGTGCGTGCGCCCCTCGAGCACCACCGCCCCCGCCGCCAGCGGGCTGTCGAACAGGAAGGTGGTGAACTGGCCCGGGTGAATGCACAGCTCCGCGGGCGCCCCCGGCGGGGCGCTCAGCTCCAGCCGGGACTCTCCCGCCTGGCAGGTGGGGGCCTGCGCCCACGCGGGCATGGCACCCGCCAGCAGCACGGGCACCAGGAGGAGGGCGGAGCGGGGGGAGCGCATGCGGCGAGACCTCCAGGAAGGAATGTGCGCGAGATCCGGCTTTATCATGCCTCTCTGGCATGGTTGGCCGACAGCCACCCGGCTCCTGGCTGGCCGCCCCCCTAATGGTCGAACCTCATGGGGGCGGCCATGGCGGCGGGGTACACCCGGAGGGCGCCAGGCCGGGAGCCCGGGAGGATCACCAGCCCCTCGCGCCCGTCGTTGAAGTCGAACAACATGCCGCAGAAGGGCAGCCGGGTCTTGTCGGGCAGCTCCACCTCCGTCAGCCGGCCATAGAGCCTGTCGCGGAGGATGAACTCGCCAATGAGCCGGGTGCCCTTGGGCATGGCCCAGCGGTACCCGTGGAAGAGGACGAAGTTGGGGCCCTCGGAGACGGTGACGTAGTCCTCCGGCTTGGCGTTGGTGCCCTTGTGGGTGCCTGGCAGGTGCACGATGTCGTGGGGCGAGGACTCGATGCCGAAGCGCTGCTCCTGCACTTCCCGGGAGCCGAGGGGGCAGGGCTGATAGTCCGGCGGCCCTACGGGCACCGAGGCGCAGCCGGTCACCAGGTTACAGGTAATCAGCCCCAGCAGGGCGGCGGCACGCGAGCCCCCATCCCGCGCGGGCTGCCGCTCTGGAGGGGTGGGGGAGTTCTTCTCAAGGGGTATCCTCATGGACTGACCTTTCTCCTGCAGGAGGGAGGGGGGAGGCTCGTAGGCGCGGGGCTGGGGGAAGGAAGGGGCGTGCAAGGGGCCGCCGTCGGGGTGGGCGCTGGCCTGAAGCGGCGCTCCCGCGTCCGGACTGCCGGCGGAGCCCGGTGGGGGCTCGTCCAGCACGCGCGCGGAGGAGCCCAGGGACTTGTCGGACAGGCGCCACAGCCCGGCACCCACCAGGCACAGCAGCACCAGGCCCGCCAGGCTCCAGCGCCACGGGCGGGACGGGCCCGCGGCGGCCCGCGGCTCGGGCCCGGGGAGCGCCGGCTGGCTCGGCGGGGCAGGGGGGGCGGTGTCCGCCTCGAGGGCGGGCGCGGGGCTGGGAGGCGGGGGCGCGCGGCTGGCAGGTGGGGGCCGCACCGGGGAGGGCGCGCTGCGGAAGGGGGGAGGCCTGCCCCCGGAGCCCTCGGTCGTCACGGTGTCGGTGCTGGGCGACAGCGGCTGATCCAGCGCGGAGCCGCCCTCGGTGAGCAGCGCCTGGAAGGCCTCGTGCAGCGCCTGGCCGCTGGCGGGCCGGTCCTCGGGCCGCTTCGCCAGCAGCCGCAGCACCACTTCGCCCAGCGCCAGGGGCACGCTCGGGTTGGTGGCCGAGGGCGAGGGCGGCACCTTCGACTCGATGAGCGCGAGCAGGATGTCGCGCGGCAAGCTGGGCGGGAAGGGCGGCGCGCCGGTGAGCGCCTCGTAGAGCGTGGCGCCCAGGGCGTACAAGTCGTCCGTGGGCCGGAAGGTGTAGCGCGCCAGCGGGTTCTGATAGTGCTCGCGGTTGAAGCGCAGCGCCTCGGGGCTGCGCAGGTGCGGGGTGCCCGGAGGCAGGGGCCCCTCGGTGAGCGGCACGGCGGCCGAGGCGGACACGGCGTGCTCGGCGGCGCCGAAGTCCACCAGCACCGGCGCCTCGTCCGAGGCGCGCACCAGGATGTTGGAGCCCTTCAGGTCCCGGTGGTGGATGCCCTGTGAGTGCAGCGCGTGGAGCGTGAGCGCCAGCGTGTCGAACAGCCGCACCACCTGGCGCACCGTGGGCCGGGTGAGCTTCACCCAGTCAGAGAGGGTGGGGCCCTCCACGTAGTCCATCACGACGTAGTGGTAGCCCTGGGTGGGGTGGGGCCAGCGCCCATGGGCCCAGACGCGCACCACGTTGGGGTGCTGAATGAGCACCAGGCAGGCCAGCTCCCGCTGCGCGCGGGCGTCCGTGTGGTTGACGTCGCCGGGGCCGGGCCCGTGCGCGGCGAACTTCAGGGCGAACGGGTGGCCCTCGGCCTCCACGCGGAACACGGCGCCAAAGCCGCCGGCTCCCAGCCGGGCCTTGATACGCCAGGTGTCCACCATCATGTCCGGCGCCAGGTGGAAAGGGTGCCGCATTACGCGTACTCCAGAGACGCTCACGGCGGAGCCGCCCGCCGGGGAAGCCCGTCGCGTCTCCACCGGCCTAGTCTCGGTTCGAGGCCATGTGACCCAAGAGGATGGGTCGGACCAGTATGACCCCTTGGGAAGGGTCCTTCAAGAAACCGGGACTGGGGAGGTTGATCAGCCGGCCGCGGGGTGTGCGCGGGGTGGGCCAGCCACTACAGTGAGTGCATGGTGGACCAACTGGTGAGCACGCTGGGGCTACAGCCTCATCCCGAGGGTGGCTACTACCGCGAGACGTACCGCGCGCCTACTTCCGTGCAGACGCCGCGGGGCCCCCGCGCCGCGGGCACCGCCATTTACTACCTGCTGCCCCGGGGGGCGATTGCCGCCTGGCACCAGGTGCGCTCCGACGAGGTGTGGCACTTCTATGACGGGGCGCCGCTGACGCTGTACCTGCTGGGAGCGGGGGGGCTGCAGACGGTGGTGCTGGGCCGGGACGTGGCCCGGGGCGAGCGGCCCCAGGTGGTGGTGCCCGCCGGAGTGCTCCAGGCGGGGCTCACCCGCGGCGAGTACACCCTGGTGGGGTGCACCGTGGCGCCCGGCTTCGACTTCGCCGACTGGGAGATGCCCCCGCGCGCCACCCTGCTGGCCCGCTACCCCGAGCACGCCGCGCTGGTGCGCCAGCTCTCTTATAAGGATGCGGGAGCCCCCCCGGACTCCGAGTGAAGGCAGGCCCGGGCCGGCCCGGAACTCCGCGCGGGCTGGAAAGTCGGAATTCCGGGGAAGTGCTAGAGTGAGGGGGAACGGAAAAGTTCAACGGAGCTTCCCACTCCTGTAGGAGAGCGGTGTTCGCTTCAGGGACGCCGCGCCCTGCGGGGGGCGGGAGGCATAAGTAGGTCCACGTAGGCGTGCTTGGGCGAGGGCGCCGGCAGGAACAGGGAATGATTCACACGGTGCGCTTCGAGAATTTCCGGTGCTTGCGTGAGGTGGAGCTGACGCTGGAGCCGTTGACGGTGTTGGTGGGTCCGCAGGCCTCTGGGAAGACGGCGGTGCTGGACGGGTTGGACTTGCAGCCGGGCTGCAACGTGACGGACTTCTGGCGGCAGGACGAGCGCCAGCGCGCGGTGGTGGAGTGGCGCTACGACAACGGGCGGCGGACGCGGACGGAGTACCCGCTGATGTCGATGGACTCGACGCCGATGCAGACCCATGCGCTGCAGGCGCTGGCGCTGGACGTGGTGGCGCTGCGGGAGGACACGAGCCCGGGGCGCTCGACGGTGCTGAACCGGACGGGAGACAACCTGTCGGGAGTGTTCGCGGCGCTGGCGCCCCAGGCGCGGCAGCGGGTGGTGGCGGAGCTGTGCCGGCTGGTGCCCACGGTGGCGGCGGTGGAGGTGCAGGCGACGAGCCCGCGCACGCAGCGGCTGCGGTTCCGGGACAGGTGGCGGGAGGACCTGTGGTTCGCGCCGGACAAGGTGGGAGACACGGCGCTCTTGCTGTTGGGCTACCTGGTGTTGCCGTACCAGAAGCCGCCGCCGGACGTGATTACCGTGGACATGCCGGAGCGTGGGTTGCCGCCGTGGTTGTTGGGGGACCTGATGGGGTTGCTTCGCCGGCTGACCACGGGAGAGCTGGGGGGTAACCCCATTCAGGTGGTGCTGGCGTCGAGCTCGCCCGAGGTGCTCGAGTACGTGGCGCCCACGGAGGTGCGGGTGCTGTCGCGCTCGCCGGAGGATGGCTCGGTGCGGGTGAGCGCCTCGGCGGCGGACGTGGCCGACTGGCGCCAGCGGCTGGCGATGAGCTGAGGGGCGCTCAATCGGGAATCACGCAGGTGGCGGCAGGGGGGCCCAGGCGGAGCGGATCCCAGATGTACTCTTCGGTGGGAATCAGCTTCATGTTCGTGAGCGGGTGGCGCTGAAGGAACGCGGCGAAGCGCTCGGAGACGATGATGGAGCCGGAGATGCCTCGGGGGCGGAACACGTCCTCGCCGGCCCAGGTGCCTGGTTCCAGGGAGAAGCCGTGAATGGAGTGCATGCCCGTGGAGCGGCACTCGGGGCAGGTGACGGGCTCTCTGCGGCGCAAGAGGCTGTGCGCGTCATCCACGGCGCCCCGGCCAAAGCAGGCGGAGACCGAGAAGTAGCGAGGCAGAGTGCCGGGTTCGATGCGCTTTCGCCGCTTGAGCACGCGCCGTATCTCAACGGGATGGAAGCCCTCGAAGCCGGTTAGCCCCTCGGCCCGGAAAGCTTCCGCCATCCGCTCGGAGATGAGCACGTCATCGCCAGGCCCCCGCGCGAAGTCGCCCAGGCGTCCTCCGTGCAGCTCCAGGTCGCAGACATAAGGGGGCAACCATATCTTCATGCCGGTGATGCCATTGCAGCGAGGACAACGGGCGGCAGGCGCACGGTTGACAGGCTCCACTTCGTAAAACTGGGTGTCATGAGGCCCCCATGTGGCCTCCTCGAGCACGAAGAAGCGCGGGGCCGCTGGTGGCTCAAAGGCCATTGGGGAACCTCTTGCGCATCTCCGGGCGGTTGTAGATTTCCCGCAGGTACTTCTCGAACTGCGCTGGCGTCGCTTTGTCCTCGCGGCGGAGCCACGCGATGACTTCTTCATCTACCTCCCGGTGCCACTTCTGGTAGCCGCAATGTGACTCCTTGTCCTTCGCCCGGGTCTTGAAGCGCTCATCCCTGGGTTCGTACAGCCCGGCGAGGGTTTCATGCCTCGCCAGTGCCCTGAAGATGCGTCTGGAGATGGCATGGTGATTCTGGCCCTGGCAGTCGGAGTCTTCCGGCGCGGATTCTCCTTCTTCCTCCGTGGCCTTGGCTTCGTCCTTGCTTGAGGACTCTTCTTCCGCCGCGCGCTGTGCCGCCAGTTGCCGCGCGGCCTTCAGGGCCTCCGCCTCGATAGCGTCCGCCAGCTTGGGGTTCACGTTCCGCAGCTCCTGACAGGCAGAGGCCCTGAGCTGCTTGCAGAAGGACACCAGGGTGGTCTCGCCCGGCACGGCGGGAACCTGTGCCGTCATGAGCAGAAGCAGGAGTGGGAGCATGGGCATCAGGATAATCGATGGAGAGGAGCGCCCGGGTGACCTGCTGAGTGCCGCGATTGGAGCGAACGACCACGCGAGGAACACGGTGCTCGGGCTGCTGTATCAGCCGTTGGCAGCCTCCTGGAAACGAGCCGGACTCTACGGGGCCGTGGTCCTGGCGCGCTGGATCTGCTCCAGCAGCCAGGCCCGGTAAACGTGGGTGCTGGTGAACTTCGACACCTTGCCCGTGCCCTTGCTCGAGATTCCCACGAGCCAGTAGCCCTCGCCGTTCTCGCGCAGACAGGGTCCGCCGCTGTCTCCTTGGTAGGTATGGGCCCCTGGCTGTTCGAAGATGACGAGCTCGCCATCCGAGTCCTTGACCTTGTTCTTCCCGAAGCGGCGGAAGCCCGCCACTCCCTCCCCGTCCTCGGTCTTGTCCACGCCATAGCCGACCAGGAAAAGGGGCTCTTCGCTCCGCGCCTCGGACTCCGCGAGCGAGACCTTGGGGAATGTACCCTCGACGGAGTCATCCAGGAGAATGACGGCGAGATCCGCGCGGCTCGAGACAACTTGCTCACGCCTAGAAGGCGCGAGGATGCATGGGTGAGAGACTCCTTCAGGCTCTATTTCCGCTTCTGCCCGGGCTCTTGCATCTCGGCACGGAGCCAATCGCGGTGGAAATGGGTGCTCGTCAGCGAGAGCTCCTTGTCCGTTCCAATACTGGAGATGCCGGCCAGCCAGCGGCTGCTTCCGTCCTCGCGGAAGCAGGGGCCACCCGGAAAGCCGTTGTAGAGAAACGTTCCATGCTGCTCGAAGAGCAGCCGCCCGGTGAACGGTGTGGGGACCTTTGTCACCGTGTTCTTGCGGAAGTACCTTGCCCCGAAGATTCCACCGAAGCGCTTGTCATGACCGTACCCCGCCATGACGAGTGCCTCGTTGGCCTGGGGCTCGGAATCAGCCAGCGTAATCGTTGGAACCGGGCCCTCCACTGGCTCATCCAGGGTGATGACCGCGAGATCCGCGTGGTTCGACACCACGGTGGCTTGCGCATCGAGGACAATCCTGAGTTCCCGGTGCGGACGAACTTCTCCCTCATAGACGCGGGTCCGAGCGTTCGACTTGTGCTGGGCCTTGGCTGGTTCATACGAGACCGTCGTCACGGCGGCGATCTTCGCGCATGCCGTCGGGTCAATCAGGAGCCCACCTTCCACGCCAGCCGAGGGATCCTGTCGCTTCGGGCACACGCAATGGCCCGCGGTCAAGACGAGACGGGGGTTCAGAAGAATCCCGCTACAGATCGTCTGGGGCATCGGCTCATACGCCGTCACCATGACCGTGGAGGCGTAGCGATTGCCCTCATCCAGGGTGCCCGCTGCCAGGAACAGGTGCCTGTCTAGAGGCTGTAACTCCTCCAGTTCTGCCTGGGAGTCAGCGTGAGCCCCGCCATCGTTGTGGGCACCACCATCCACCGCTGGAGTCAGGCGCTCAGCCTGTGTCCCTGACGACTTCCCGGCACATCCGCCACAACCGAGGAATGGCGCGGTGATCAGACAAGCGAGGATTAGCGTCGCGCGAAACAGCATCTGCTCAGCATAGGAACCGCCAGCGGAAGGCGTCAAATGACCCTCGTTCCTAGGGAAGCTTCAGGCGCGAAGGGTGCGTATAGACGTTGAAGCGTCCGCCGCGGACGAACGTGGTCAGGGTGACGCCCATGCGCTCGGCGAGATCGATCGCCAGTGAGCTGGCCGCGGACACGCTGGCCACCACGCCAATGCGCGCCATGGCGGCTTTCTGGATGATCTCGAAGCTGGCGCGGCCACTCACCACCAGCACCGTGGGAGGACGCGGCGCCGTGCCGCTCACCGAAGCCCGGGAAGAGCGCACCGCTCCGCTGAGCACCAGCGTGCCCACCACCTTGTCCACCGCGTTGTGCCGGCCCACGTCCTCGGCGGACGCGAGCAGCGCTCCGTCCGGGTCCAGCGCCGCCGCCGCGTGCACTCCGCCTGTCTCCGCGAAGTTGCGCTGCACCTCGCCCAGGCGCTCGGTGGCACGGGCGACGACTTCGGGCGCGAGCACCCGCCCCGGCGCTACCGGCGAGCACACCGCCATCAAGTCATCCACGCTGCGCCGTCCACACACCCCACAGGCCGACGTGGTGAGCGTGCCGCGCCGGGCCGCGCTCACCTTCTCCACCTCCAGCACCAGCCCCGCCGCGGGCGTCACCTCTATAATGTTGCCCCAGCCTTCCTCGCCGGGACGGCCGCAATAGGCCACGCCGCCGAGGTCATCCACCGAGCGGATGATGCCCTCGGAGAACAGGAAGCCCACCGCCAGCTCACGGTCCTGGCCCGGAGTGCGCATGGTGATGGCCACCGTGTCACCGCTCACGCGGATCTCCAGCGGCTCCTCCACCGCCACCGCGTCGTCTTCGGGCGCGGCCACCGTGCCCTCGAAGTACCGCTGCACGCGGCGCCGGGTGACGCCTTTGTCCTCACGGCTCATGGGCCTGCTCCCGCGTCAGGCGCGCGATGAGCTCCGCGAGCTCGCGCGCCTGCTGTGTCCCAAAGCGCCGCAGCCCCTCGGGGGCTCCCTCTGGCAGCCTGGGCGCATCGGTCACCACCGCGAGCACGTCCGAGCGCGTGGCGGCCAGCAGCGCGCCGTGGCCTTCGCGCCAGACTTCCACCTTGGGCAGCGGGCCGTCCTTCCAGCCCTCCACGAGCACCACGTCCACCATGTCCGCGAAGCGCCCGAGCAGCGCCAGCAGCGCCTCGGCGGGCTGCTGCCTCACCGTCACCTGGATGCCCGCGGGGGTGGCGAAGGCGACCAGCTCGGCGCCCGCGTGCTCGAAGCGCCCGGTGTCGCTGCCCGCGCGGTGCAGCGGGTGTTTGTCCGAGGAGTGTTTCACCACGCCCACCCGCAGGCCCAGGGCGCGCAGCTCCGGCACCAGCCGCTCCACCAGCGTCGTCTTGCCGGCGTCGGACCAGCCCACCACGCTCAACGCGGGCGGGGCCCTCATGGCTCCACCGCCACGTAGCGGGGGCGATCGAACAGCTCCAGCTCCACCTCATCCCCCTGGGCGAAGTCCGCGCGGCCCGGAGGCAGCACCGCATGGCCCTCGGCGCCCACGTTCTGGAGGATCTGCCCCGCGCCCTGAGGCCGCAGCCGGGCCCAGGGCAGCCCCGTGTCCTCGCGGTGCTCCAGCGACGCGGTGATCAGATAGGTGAACCCCGCCTGCTTGTGCCGCGGCTCCGAGAGGCGCACGCGCACGCGCCGCCGCTCCTCCTGCACGCCCTGGCGCTTGAGCAGCAGCGGCCGGCCGAGCTGATCGAACGCCACCGTGGCCGCGCCAGGATTGCCCGGCAGCACCACCACCGCCGTGTCCCCCAGCCGGGCCACCGCCACGGGCTTGCCCGGCTTGAGCGCCACCCCGTCCACGAAGAAGCGCGCGCCCAGCTCCGCGAGCACCCGTTTGACCCGGTCCCTGTCGCCCACCGAGGCGCCGCCCGTGGTGATGAGCACCTCGGAGCGCCCGGCCAGCCGGGTGATGGCCTCGCGCAGCGGCGCGTCCTCATCCCGGGCCCGCTCGGTGGCCACCACCTCGGCGCCCGCCTCGCGGGCCAGCGCCGAGATGAGGATGAGGTTGCTCTCGTACACCTGGTGGGCAAGGGCGGGGGTGCCAGGAGCGATCAGCTCGTCCCCCGTGGCGAGCACCGCCACCCGGGGCGCGGGCCGCACCAGCACGGTGGCGGCTCCCAGCGACGCGAGCACGCCCAGCACCGCCGCGTCCACCCGCTGCCCGGCGGAGAACAGCGGCGTGCCCGCCATCACCTCTTCGCCCACGCGGCGGATGTCATGGCCCACGGGCACGGTGATGAACACCGACACGCAGCCGTCCGCCTCGGCCCGGGCCGCCTCCTGACGGACGATGGCATCCGCGCCCGGAGGCACGGGCGCGCCCGTGAAGATGCGCGCGGCCTCGCCGGGCTCCACCGCACGGGCGGGCAGCGCGCCGGCATACACGGTGTCGACGATGCGCAGGCGCGCGGGCCTGTCCCGGGTGGCGCCGTGAGTCTCCGCGGCGCGCACGGCCCACCCATCCATCGCGGAGTTGTCGCAGCCCGGCAGCGAGCGCCCGGCGCTGAGGGCGGAGGCGAGGAAGCGGCCGTGGGCCTGTGGCAACGGCACGGGCTGGGGCGGCGCGGGACTGAGCGCGCCCAGCGCGGCCTGCCGAGCGGGGTTTAGAGGCGTGAGCGACATGAAGGTGGTGAGGAAGCTACCGCAAGGGCCCGCCGCGGGTGCAGACTGCGGCTCGCCATGCACCCTGTAACAGACGTCACGCTGGCAGTGGTGGCTGGAGGACAGGGCCGCAGGCTGTCCGGTGTCCCCAAGGGCCTGCTCACGCTCCAGGGGCGCACGGTGCTGGAGCGGCTGCTGGAGCTGGCGCCGCTGTTCGCGGACGTGCTGCTGGTGGCGAACACTCCGGAGCCGTACGCCCGCTTCGGGCTGCGCACGGTGGCGGACGTGGTGCCGGACCGGGGCGCGCCGGGCGGAGTGCACGCGGCGATGACGGCGGCGCGGACCGGGTGGGTGCTGGCGGTGGCCTGTGACATGCCCTTCGTCTCGCCAGCGGCGGTGCGGGTGCTGCTGGAGGCGCGAGCCCCGGAGCTCGACGCGGTGTGTTTCACGGTGGCGGGCCGGGTGGAGCCGCTGCTCGCGGTGTACCGGACAGCGCTCTGGGAGCCGTGGGGCGAGGCGCTGAGGCAGCACAACCCCTCCCTGAGAGCCCTGCTCGCGGCCTGCCGCGCGAGGCTTTTGCCCGAAGAGGCCCTGCGCGCGGTGGATCCGCAGCTGCGCTCCCTGGTGAACGTGAACACCCCCGAGGACCTGGAGCGCCACGGCCTGGCGCTTCCCTGAAGTCCGGAGGCCGCCCGCCCGCCCGCGCTCACCCGGCCGGCACGGTCCGAGGCAGACGCAGGCGGAAGATGGTGCCGTCCTCCCGCGTGGAGTGCGCCTCCAGGGTGCCTCCATGCGCCCGGGAGATCTGCTGGGCGATGAAGAGCCCCAGCCCCAGCCCGGAGTGCTGCGAGTCCTCCTCGCGCATGCCCCGGCGGAACGGCTCGAAGAGCCGGGGCAGCACCTCGGAGGGAATGGGCTCGCCCTGGTTGTGCACCTCGAGCCGCACCCACGCGCCCTCGTCCCGCAGCGCCACCGTCACCGGCGAGCCCGGAGGGCTGTAGTCCAGCGCGTTCTTCACCAGGTTACCCACCAGCTGGGCCAGCCTGTCCGCGTCCCACTCGCCCTGGAACTCGCCCTCGGTGCTCAGCCGCAGCGGGCTGCCCGGCCCGCCCAGCCCCAGCTCCTCCAGCACCGGGCGGCAGATCTGCCGCAGGTCCCCGGCCCGGCGCACCAGCGGAATGCCTCCGCCCAGCCGCCCCCGGGTGAAGTCCAGCAGATCGCTGATCATCCGCCCCATCCGCTCGGCGCTGTGGGCAATGCGCCCCGCCGTCTTCTTCGAGCGCACGGGCAGCTCCTGCTCGCGCAGCAGCATGCTGGCCGACAGCGAGATGGAGTTGAGCGGGTTGCGCAAGTCGTGGCTGACGATGCCCAGGAAGCGCTCGCGGAACTCCGCGGTGCGCCGCAGCTCCTCCTCGCGCAGCTGGTGCTCCGTCAGGTCCGTGCTCACCACCACCGCGCCGACGATGTGCTCGCTCAGGCGCACCGGCGCCGCCGCGCAGCGCACCAGCACGTCCCGCCCGCTGCCCGGGGGGCGCAGCACCACCTCGCGCGTCACTGCCTCGCCCCGCAACGCCCGCGCGAAGGGCTCCTCCTCGGGCAACAGGCGCTGGCCCGTCTCCAGCGAGCGGCAGTGCAGAAGCTCGCCCAGGTTCAGCGGCGAGAGGTGCTCGAAGCGCTCGCCGATCATCGCCCGCGCCGGCGCGTTGGCGTGGGTAATGCCCCGGGCATCCCCCACGTACACCGCGTCCGGAATGCTCTGCAGAATGGCCTCCAGCAGCGCCGCGTTGCGCGCCACCGCGCCCTGGCGCTCCTTGTCCGCCAGGGCCGACTCCAGCGCCTGATCCACGAACCGGTGCAGCACCCGCAGCTCCGACAGCAGCAGGCACCCGCCCCGCTCCTCCAGCAGCCGCAGCAGGCAGTCGCGCAGCACCCCATGCTCGCGCACCAATTGCTCCACGCTGAAGCCCACGCTTGCTCCGTCGCGGGGCAGCGCCGGCAGGTTTACCCGCGCCACCGCCACGGCGGGCGCCAGCCCCTGGTGCCCCGCCTCGAGCGCGGCCTGCAGCCTGTCGAGCAGCTCGGGCAGGCAGCCGAGCAGCGCCACCCGCTCCACCTCGGGCGAGCGGGCCCGCATGGACTGCTCGAAGCACCGGGCCACCCCCTCCCGCTGGGAGGCCAGCAGCTCGAGCAGGCTGTTGATTCTCTCAGACACAGTGCGCGGCGACGGTGGCGAACAGATCGCCTATCTCGAAGGGCTTCTTGAGAATTCCCTGGGCGCCCGGCAGCGGTTGACGCCCGCTGGCCGTGACGATGATGACGGGGATGCGCCCGAAGCTGGGGTTTTCCCTCATGTTGCGAAGAAAGTCCTCCCCACTCATCACCGGCATCATCAGGTCCAACAGCACCAGGCACGGGTGGCCCAATTGCTCGAGCACCTCCAGCCCTTCCTGGCCATTGGAGGCGACCGACACCTCGAAGCCCTCGCCTTCCAGCAACTCCGCCATGGCGGCTCGGATGTCCTCGTCGTCCTCGACGATCAGGACACTTCCTCTGTGCTCTGCTGGGCTCACACGTTGATTGTAGGCAGGGTCAGGCGCACGGGTAGTGAGTGACACCTTGCTCTGTCGGATTCCGGCCGCCTGACTGCCCTCTCATGGTGTTGGGAACAGGACGTGCCCACCTGCTGGGGTACAGTGCGGGGGCTTGGGACGGTAGCCAGCCGGGGAGCGGACCACCTCATGGGCGCGGGAAGGATCGCGGACGAATCCACCATCGGCGTGCGCAAGCGCCACACCAGCGAGCCGGTGACGCGGCTGGTGCCGGCGCTGACCATCGTCTCGCACCCCATGGCGCACCGCGTGGGAGAGCGGCTGCTGCTGGACAGCGTGGCGGCCGGCTACGAGATGGCGGTGTCGCGCAATGGCCCGGACTTCCAGCGGCCGGATGCGGTGCTGGGGCTGCCGCTGACGGATCCATTCCTCAGCCGCAAGCCCATCGTGTTCGCCTCGGGCCCGGGCGGCGCGGTGCGGCTGTTGCCCGGCGAAGGCAGCCGGGTGCTGCTGGCGGGCGAGCTGGTGAAGGAGCCCTGGGAGTTCTCCCCCGAGGAGCTGGCCGTGGGCGTGCCGCTGGAGCTGGCCGAGCGCGTGGTGCTGCTGCTGCACTGGGCGGACCCCGCCGCCCGCGACGCGGTGGACGCGCTGGGCATGGTGGGCACCAGCGTGGGGCTGCAGCACGTGCGCCGCCACATTGAACAGGTGGCGGACCTGCACGTGCCGGTGTTGATCCGCGGCGAGACGGGCTCGGGCAAGGAGCTCATCGCCCGCGCCATTCACCAGTGTGGCTCGCGCCGCGGCAAGGTGTTCGTCAGCGTGAACCTGGGCGCCATTCCCAAGGAGCTGGCCGCCGCGGAGCTGTTCGGCGCCGCCAAGGGCTCCTTCACCGGCGCGGTGAAGGACCGCGAGGGCTTCTTCCTGGCGGCCCACGGCGGCACGCTGTTTCTGGACGAGGTGGGCGAGGCGCCCCCCGAGGTGCAGGTGATGCTGCTGCGGGTGCTGGAGACCGGAGAGATGTACCCGGTGGGCGAGCACACCCCCGTCACCGCGGACGTGCGGCTGGTGGCGGCCACGGACGCGCACCTGGAGCGGCAGATTCAAGAGGGGCGCTTCAAGGAGCCGCTGCTGTACAGGCTCGCGGGCTATGAAATCCGCGTGCCCCCGCTCAACGAGCGGCGCGAGGACATTGGCCTGCTCTTCCACCACTTCGCGCGCGAGGAGCTGGAGGCCCTGGGCGAGGCCTGGCGGCTCAAGCCGGATGACTCGTCCACCGAGCCCTGGCTGCCCACCGCCCTGGCCGCGCGCCTGGTGCGCTACGGCTGGCCGGGCAACATCCGCCAGCTGCGCAACCTCACCCGCCAGCTCATCATCGGCTGCCGCGGCCAGCCCCGGCTGCGGTTGGATCCGCGCCTGGAGAAGGAGCTGACCGCCTCGCTGATGCCCCGCCCCGGCCGCCCCGCCCCCGTGGCCGACGTGCGCCAGCTGTTGGATCCCCACCCCACGCCGAAGCCCAGAGGCGCGGCCGTGCCGGACTCGAAGGGGCCCTCTCGCCGCAAGGCCTCGGACGTGACGGAGCCCGAGCTGATCGCCGCGCTGAGCCAGAGCGCGTGGGACCTCAAGGGCGCCGCGGACCGGCTGGGCATCCCCCGCTCCTCCATCTACGACTTGATCGACAAGAGCCCCCACATCCGCACCGCCGGGGACTTGAGCGCCGAGGAGATTTCACGCTGCTTCCAGGAGTGCGAGGGCAACCTGGACGCCATGGCGGAGCGCCTCAAGGTGTCCAAACGGGCCCTGGGCCGGCGCATCAACGAGCTGGGCCTGAAGCTCGACAAGAAGTGATCCAGAATGGTGCGCCCGACGTGTCGGCCGACGGCTTGCGACGTGTCGGCCGACGGCTTCCGACATGTCGAACTGCTCCAATCTGGAGCGGGGGCTACCCAACAGACGCCGGATTGCTGTAAAAATACGCCCACCTTGCGGGTTTCTCCGCTGGCATGCCCGTTGCTCTAGGGAGTGTTCGGTACGGAGAGGCGCAGGGGGAGACTGCAGACCCGATGAGGGTCGAGGCTCAAAGTAGGGGGGGAGCGCCTCACCCACCACCACGCAGCACCTATCCTTCAGGGGGATACGCCATGAGCGAGACGACCACCACCACGACCACGACGACCACCAACACCGGCACGAACACCCAGGGTGGCGGTACGACCACCAATGGCAAGGATCCCGAGTTTCCCGTGACGTCGAACTAGCTGTACCGCTGTGTCCTCACCGCCGCGGGCCGGGCGCTACGGCGTCCAGCTCGAGCGCAGGTGAGGGTTGTTGAGCAGTGCCCGGGAGAAATCCTCGCTGGCCTGAGCTCGCCACTTCTGCTGCGCGTCATCGCGGAGCTCGGACTCCGCGCGGACCGTCTTCAGCTTCGCTCGAAGAAGCAGCGCCTGTGGCCAGTCAGGACAGCTCGAGAGGACTTCTTCCACCAAGGCGAGGCCGCGCTCCACCGGGGGGGTCGGGGCGCGGCCCGCATCCTTTTTCCACACCGCCCACGTCTGCATCAGCCCCGCCAGGCCAAGCCGGGCCTCGAAGGACTCGGGCTCGAGCGCCAGGGACTTCTCGAAGGCGTGCGCCGCCTGCTCGAAGTGCTCGTCACGGCCCTGGCCGCGCTGGGCCTTCCACTGGGCCCGCAGGGCGTGGGCCCGGCCCAGCAGCGTCCACGCGGAGGTGTACCGGGGGTTGCGCTGGACCGACTCGCTCAGCGTCTTCTCGGCCCGCTGCAGCAGGGCGCGCGGGTCCTGCCCCCGCTGCAGCTCGAAGTCCGCCAGCGTCAAGAACAGCTCGGCTTGATCCACCAGGAGGAAGGAGTTGTTGGGGCTCAGCTCCAGCGCCTTGTCCAGGGCGGCAGTCGCGGCGCGAGCGCTCCGGGCCGGGTCCTCGCCGCGGGCGTGCTGGTAGGTGGCGCGCCACATCTGCACCAGCGCCAGGTTGTCATGACCGTAATAGGACTGAGGCGAGGCGCGGATGATCTGCTCGAAGGTGTCCTGCGCCTCATCGAGCAGGGCCGAGGGGTCCTCTCCCTGCTCCCAGGCCTGCTGCGCCTGAGCCAGCAGCGTCTTGCCGATGTCATTGCCGAACAGGGGCAGCTTCTGGTTGATGGCCAGCCCCTTGCGCAACAGCTCCAGCGAGGTGCCCAGCAGCGCCGGGGCGGTGCCATCGCACCAGTGCAGCCGGGCCTGCTGGGCGTGCAGCCGCCCGCCGTAGATGTAGGGCACCACGTGGCGGGGGTTGATTTTCAGGGCCTGCTGGAGCGCCTCCCAGGCCTGCTTCAGGTCCTGCTCCTGCTGGGCGCGGCGCTCGGCGGCGGTGGTGCCGGTGGGCAGCTTGCTGCGGTGCAGGTAGGTGCGGCCCAGGTTGATCCACGCCTCGGGGTTGCGGGGGTTGAGCTGCGCCGCGGCCTGCAGGGACTCGATGGCGCGCTGGCGGTGATCGGCGGAGTTGGCGCCGATATCGCTCTCGTACTCGGCCCAGCTGGAGAGGATGAGCCCCAGCATGATGTGGAAGTGATAGTCGCGGTCGGCCCAGGGGATGCTCAGCAGGGCCAGCTCCGCCTTGCCGAACTGCTCGCTGGGGTCCAGGTCCTGCTTCTGACGGTGGTGAGCCCACCAGAAGAGGATGGTGCCGCGCTCCAGATGCACCTCGCGGGCGGTGCTGCCGTGCTCGAGCGCCTGCTGCACCGAGGCCAGGGCCGCCTCGAGCGCGGGCAGGGCATCATCCCCACGGGCCAGCTGGTAGTCAGCGAGCCGGCGGTGCAGGCGCGCCTGGAGCAGCAGGGCGCCGGGGCTGTTGGGCGAGGCCTGGAGCGCGCGCGTCACCGCCTCCTTGCCGCGGGTGAAGGACGGCACCACCTCGCCCTTGTTGTAGGCGCCCAGCTTCATCGCCGTGTCCTCGAGCTTGCCCAGCGAGAGGTGAATGGCGTCCACGCTCTCGCCAATGGCGGCGGCGGCCCGGTACGCGGCGCGGCCAGCCTCGAGGTCCGCCAGCGCGCCCGGGGCATCGCCCTGGTTCCAACGCTGGGCGGCGCGGGTGCGCAGAATGTCTCCGCGCAGCTGAGGCGCCTCGTAGAACCAGGGCAGGCGGTTGCCCAGCGCATCCAGCCGGGCCAGGGCCTCATCGAAGCGCTCCTCGTAGAAGGCGATGAGCGCCTCGACATACTCGGTGGAGGGCACGTCCGCGCCCTCGCTCTTGCGCAGCCACTGCAGGGCCGGGTCGCGGTAGCGGCGCTGCAGCTCCTTGCGGCGGGCCTCGCGCAGCTCAGCGGTGGTGTCGCGCTGGCTCTCGGCCTCGAGCAGCTCCTCCTGGTACAGGTGCCCCAGCACCAGCGCCAGCGAGTAGGCCACGCGCGGATCCTGAAAGCCGCTGTTCCACGCGGACTCGAGATAAGGCCGGGCCTTGGCCTCGTCGCCCAGGGCCAGGTAGCCACGCGCGAGCGCGTAGTTGCCGGGGCCCGCGGCCAGGGGGCCACCGGCCTGGAGAATCTGGGCCTCGAGCCGGGCCATGTGCTGGCGGATGCCCTTGTGGTCCTCGCGCGTGTCATGCAGCGGAGACAGGCCCGAGTAGCGGGCCAGGGCTTCAATGTGCTCCACCTGCTCGGTGAAGCGGCGCGCCAGCTCCTCGCGGCGGGTGGCCTGCTGGCCGGTGTACAGCGCCCAGCCCAGCGCCAGGGTGACGGCCAGCAGCGCCACCGAGGCGATGCTCACCACCAGGCGGTGCTTGAGCGCCTTCTTGCGCAGCCGGTACCCCAGGCCGGTGGGGCGCGCCTGCACGGGCTCGCCCGCCAGGAAGCGGTCCAGGTCCTCGTTGAGCGCGCGCGCCGAGTCGTAGCGGGCCGAGCGGTCCTTCTCCAGGCACTTGAGGACGATGGCCTCCAGGTCCTGGGGAATGTTGGGGTTGAGGGTGCGCGGAGGGGTGGGCTCGCGCGTGGCGATGTTGGCCAGAATCTCCAGGCCGTTGTCGCCGGGCACGGGCAGCTCGCCAGTGAGCAGGAAGTAGAGCGTGGCGCCCAGGCTGTACACGTCGGCGCGGCGGTCCAGCTGGCCCACCTCGCCCCGGGCCTGCTCGGGAGACATGTAGTGCGGGGTGCCCAGCACCGAGCCGGTGGCGGTGGTGCCCTTCTCGCCCCAGTCATGGGCCAGGCCGAAGTCCATCACATAGGGCTTGAGCCGGCCG
Source organism: Myxococcaceae bacterium (assembly GCA_035296065.1). GTDB lineage: Bacteria > Myxococcota > Myxococcia > Myxococcales > Myxococcaceae > DATHBR01. The sequence goes on from DATHBR010000023.1 coordinate 42,890, forward strand.
TCGTCCGAGCGCTCCACCAGGATGTTGGAGGGCTTCAAGTCGCGGTGGATGAGGCCTGCGCGGTGGGCGGCGTGCACGCCCTCGGCGGCCTCGCGCAGCACCAGGGCCTTCTGCTCGAAGGTGAGCTCGGTGGCGAGCTGGCCCAGGGGCTGGCCGTCCACGTACTGCATGGCGATATAGGGCCGGCCCTGGACTTCACCTACCTCGTACACCTGGCAGACGCGCTCGTGCTCGACGCGGGCCTGGGCGCGGGCCTCGGACTGCAGGCGGCGCACCAGCTCGGTGTCGTCGCCTTTGACGAACTTGAGGGCCACGTTGCGGCGCAGGCGCAAGTCATAGGCGAGGAACACCTGGCCCATGCCGCCCTGGCCCAGGAACTTCACCCCCTGGTAGCGGTCCCACCCGGGCACGGGGAACTGCGGGTCCACCTTGTCGCGGTCCGCCAGGGTGAGCGCGGGCCCCAGCGTCGCGGCGCCCTCCATCGAGCCGGAGCGCGGCACGACGGTGGCCTCGAAGGCGGACTCAGCGGAGGGCTCGGCGGCGGGCGCGGCGCGAGGCGCCATGGTGGGAGTGGGCTCGGAGCCCTGCTCCTTGCGGATGGCGAGCAGGGACTCCTCGGAGAGCACGCCCCGGAGGCGCAGCAGCTGCAGCGGGCTGCGGCCCGACCGGCGCGCCTCCTCGCGCAGCTTCTCTACCTCCTCACGGGAGACGAGGCCCTCGGCCAGGGCGATACGCAGCTCCGTCTCGTGTAAGTCGTGCATCAGGGCTGCTCCGAGGGGGGGCCTCAGTCATACCTGATGCGGGGCCCTTCTTGCAGCGGACCGGCAAACCCCGCGGATCCGCCTCTCAAACCCCTGGCGCCTGGATGCGCACGGGGATGCGCCGGCGGCCAAAGGTGCCGGGCGCGGCGTCGAAGCAGCCAGGCACACGAGCGCTACAGTCCGGACACGTGCCCTGCTCGGTGACGCGGTACTTCAAGAGCTGGTACCAGTCGCGCACGATGAGGGCGGTGCCGCACCCGCCGCAGAAGGTGGTGCCGCCCTCCGCGTCGTGCACGTTGCCGGTGTACACGTGGTGCAGGCCGGTGCGCCTGGCAATCTCCCGCGCCCGGCGCAGCGTGGCTGGCGGAGTGGGGGGCAGGTCCATCATCTTGAAGTCGGGGTGAAAGGCGGTGAAGTGCACCGGTACGTCCGGGCCCAGCTTCTGGTGTACCCACTCGGACAGCTTGGTCAGCTCCGCGTCCGAGTCGTTCTGCCCGGGGATGAGCAGCGTGGTGAGCTCGAACCACACGCGTGTCTCGTGCTTGAGGTACTCCAGCGTCTCGAGCACCGGCTGCAGCTTGGAGAAGGTGACGCGGTGGTAGAAGTCCTCGGTGAAGGCCTTCAGGTCCACGTTGGCCGCGTCCATCTTCGCGTAGAACTCGCGCCGCGCCTGGGGGTGGATGTAGCCCGCCGTCACCGCCACCGTCTGAATGCCGCGCTCGTGGCACGCGTCCGCCACGTCCATGGCGTACTCGGCGAAGATGACCGGATCATTATAGGTGAAGGCCACGCTCTTGCAGCCCAGCCGCTGGGCCTCGGCGGCGATGGCCTCGGGGGAGGCCTGGTCCATCAGCCGGTCGAACTCGCGCGACTTGGAGATGTCCCAGTTCTGGCAGAAGCGGCAGCCCAGGTTGCACCCCGCGGTGCCGAAGCTCAGCACGCTGCTGCCCGGGTAGAAGTGGTTCAGGGGCTTCTTCTCGATGGGGTCCACGCAGAACCCCGACGAGCGGCCGTAGGTGGTGAGCACCATCTTGTCGCCCACGCGCTGGCGCACGAAGCAGAAGCCGCGCTGGCCCTCGTTCAGCTTGCAGTCGCGCGGGCACAAGTCGCACTGGATGCGCCCATCCTCCAGCGCGTGCCACCAGCGGCCGGGATACTCCAGGCTCATGCCCGTGCCTCCTGGGCGGGGTAGAGCGCGAAGGCGCCGTAGCCCACCACCCGGCTCTTGTCTCCGGCGGTGTCTCCCGAGGAGCGCAGGTCCAACAGCCGGGGCTTCAGCCCCCGGCGCCGCGCGGTGAGCAGCAGCCCGTTGATGGCCGAGGCGCCGCACGCCCGCTCGCCATCCAGCGGGCCCTCCAGGGCCACCACCTGCTCGGCGGTCTGCTGGTCCACCTGCCGGGCCTGGGCGTAGGGCAGGTAGTGCGACAGGTCCGAGCTGATCACCGGCAGCACGTCCTCGGTCCACAGCGTCTCCAGCACGGAGGCCACCTGCTCGGGCGAGGCGCGGCCCACCACCAGCGGCAGCACGGAGAAGGTGCCCAGGGCGCGCTGCAGGAAAGGCAGCTGCACCTCGAGCGAGTGCTCACGCCGGTGCGCTTCGACGGAGCCGGACACCAGGCCGGTGGCCTCGGCGCGCTCGCGCAGCTCGGCGTCCACGCTCACGGTGCCCAGCGGCGTCTGGAGCACGTCGGCATCCGGGTGCGCCAGCCCGCGCAGCGGCACGAAGTGACACGGGCCCAGCAGCAGCACCCGGGACACGAAGCCCGACACCGAGCCCTCCTTGAATGCGCGCAGGTGGGCGTAGGCGCTGGCCGCGATGGGGCCGGAGTAGATGTAGCCCGCATGGGGAACGATGAGCGCGGCGGGCCGGGCCTCCTCGGAGGTGGAGGCGCCGGACAGCCAGCCATCCACCTGCTGGACGAGGCGCGAGGGATCCGCCGGATAGAAAGAGCCCGCCACCGCGGGCACGCGTACTCGGGACATGGTCCCTTCATGACTAGCAGCGCCGTGCCCGCGCAGCCGTGAGGCCCCGTGGGCTGCCTGCCCTCCGCCCGGCTTTCCAGACACATTTCAGTTAGACGGTTTCAGTCTCAGTCGGCGAGGGCATCAAAATGTCTCGTGCCTCTGTTTCTGAGAAATCGATCAGATGACGCACTGCTTTCAGAGGGAGAGTTTGCAAAATTGCAGTGCCACACAAAACGACATGTCGGAGAAACTGCCGAAAATGGGGTTCGATAATACATTCATACGATTCAATTTCCTTTCGGAGCCCCTCATGTCGATCTCGAACGAAGTCTCCCGGTCCTCTGTTTCCCGCCCCGCTTTCACCCCCGCTGTGGCCACGGCTCGCGCCGAGTCCGCCACCCCCACGGCCGCCCCGGCGCGCCAGACGCGCACCTTCACGGACGGCTTCGAGGCCAGCACCTCGCGCGCCACGGCGACGCGGCTGGGAGCTACCTCCGAGGCGCTCGCCCCGGCGCAGGTGCAGTCGGCGTCCCTGCAGAGCAGCTCGGCGGCGCAGCTGGTGAGCGACGCGTACCGCACCCACCTGCGCCGCGAGGCGGACGAGGGCGGGCTGCGCAACTGGTCCCAGGCGGCCGAGGGGCTGGCGGCTCAGGGCTTCAACCCGGAGCAGATCCGAAACTGGCTGGGTGAGCAGCTGGGCGGCTCGGTGGAGGCCCAGGGGCTGCGGCTGGCGGACGAGGCCTTCCGCGAGGTGCTGGGCCGGGACGTGTCGGGCGGGCGCGGCTACTGGCACGACGAGGCGGTGAAGATGCTGGAGAGCGGCCAGAGCGGCGAGCAGGTGAAGGAGACGCTGCGCGGCGAGTTCATGCGCAGCCCCGAGTACAAGCTCAAGCACGTGGACCAGGTGGTGAGCGACACGTTCCGCGAGGTGCTGGGCCGCGAGAGCGATGTGAATGACCACTGGCACGGCGTGGGCCGGCAGATGGTGAACGAGGGCAAGAGCCTGGACGAGGTGCGCGACTTCATGCGCGCCACTTTCAAGGGCAGCGACGAGTACCAGCTCAACCACCCCGAGGAGATGGTGGCCGCGCAGTACACCGAGCTGCTGGGCCGCCCGGTGGACCCCGAGGGCCTGCGCTCGCACGTGGACATGGCCAACGCTCTGCGCGCCCAGGGCAAGGGCGTGAACGAGATTCGCTCCGCCATCGCCGAGAGCATCAAGGCCAGCCAGGAGTACAAGGACCGCATGGGCGGGGTGAACGTGGCGCAGCTGCGCGCCATCATGCCGGGGCTGACGGAGGCGCGGGCCCGCGAGGTGCTGCCGCACCTGAACGCGGCGATGAAGGAGGCGGGCATCACCACGCCGCGCCGGCAGGCGGCGTTCCTGGCGCAGCTGGCGCACGAGAGCGGCCAGTTCCGCCACATGGAGGAGATCGCCTCGGGCGCGGCCTACGAGGGCCGGTTGGATCTGGGCAACACGCAGCCGGGTGACGGGGTGCGCTTCAAGGGCCGCGGGCCCATTCAGCTCACCGGCCGCAGCAACTACCGCGCCGCGGGCCAGGCGCTGGGCATCGACCTGGAGAACAACCCCCGGCGCGCCGCCGACCTGGACGTGGGCTTCCGCACCGCGGCCTGGTTCTGGAACACCCGCAACCTGAACTCGTTCGCCGACGCCGGGAACTTCGACGCCATCACCCTGCGCATCAACGGCGGCTTCAACGGCAAGGCGGACCGCGACGCGTACTACGCCCGCGCCCGCCAGGTGCTGGGCGGGTAGCTCAGGCCCCCGGCGGCTGGCTCTTCAGCTCCTGGGCCCACTCGGCCAGCCGCCCGTAGGACTCCTCGGGGAACGAGCCCAGGTAGATCATCACGATGCCGCCGTCGGAGGCCTCCAGCACGGCCTCCACGCGCACGCTGGGCTCCACCACGGCGTTGGGCGGATCCACGTACCCCTCCTGGTGCTCCAGCTCCAGCGAGGTGAGCCGCGCGCCGGGGAACTCCGCCAGGCAGTCGTCGAGGAACTCCGAGGGCGGGCGGTGCGGCGGGGGCGCGCCGATGTGCATGCCCCATGAGTCCATGCCGCGCTCGCGGGTGATGCGCCGCACCCAGGCGAGCACCGCGCGCTCATGCAGCGAGCCCACGTGCTCCACCGTCTGGGGGTGGCGCATGCCGTCCTGGCCGCGCAGGTACAGCGTGTAGTGCGGCCGGTCCCCCGCCCACCACCAGCTCAGCTCGAAGCGGTCTCCCGGCCCCGACTCGCCGGCGGGAAAGAGCGCCTCCAGGTGCTGGAGAAACTCCTGCTCGGTGAGCTGCAGCCGGTGCTCGCGCAGCGAGTGCCAGTCCGAGCGCGCGAAGCGCAGCACCCGCGCGTGGTAGGCGCGGGGATCCGTCCGCAGCAGCTCGTTCCAGTCATCGGCGTTCATCGGGGCGGCGCACACTACCCCAGCGCGTGCGGCGGGCCAGGGGGCGTGGGCGCCCATCCGCTCCGTGATTTCACGAGTGACGGGGACCTCCTGTCTTGGAGCGGACACGAGCGAACACGAGCGCCGTCAGGAGCGGGGGCGCTGCTGGCCGGGGCCCTCGCGGCGCGAGAGGTTCTGCGCGGTGGTGATGAGGGCCAGGTGGCTGAAGGCCTGGGGGAAGTTGCCCACCAGCCGCCTGCGCTCCACGTCATACTGCTCGGACAGCAGCCCCACGTCGTTGCACAGCGCCAGCAGGTGCTCGAACAGCTCGCGCGCCTGCGCCTCGCGGCCCATCAGCGCCAGGTTGTCCGCCAGCCAGAACGAGCACGCCAGGAACACGCCCTCGCCCGGAGGCAGCCCGTCCTTCACCTCATAGGTGTCGTAGCGGCGCACCAGCCCGTCCCGGCACAGCTCGCGCTCGATGGCCGCCACCGTGCCGCGCGCGCGCGGATCCTCCGGCGGCAGAAAGCCCACCAGCGGAATCATCAACAGGCTGGCGTCCAGCTCCCTCGAGCCGTAGGCCTGCACGAAGGTGTTGCGCTTGCCATCGAAGCCGCGCTCGCACACCTGGGCGTGGATGCGCGCGCGCAGGTGGCGCCACTCTTCCAGCGGGCCCTCGAGGCCATAGCGCTCGGCGCTCTTCACCGCCCGGTCCACCGCCACCCACGCCATCACCTTCGAGTGGGTGAAGTGCTGGGGCGGGCCGCGCACCTCCCAGATGCCCTCGTCGGGCCGCTCCCAGGCCTGCTCGAGGAAGCGCAGCAGGTGGCGCTGTAAGTCCCACGCCTCTTCATCCGGAGGCACCCCGGCGGCGCGCGCCTGGTGCAAGCAGTCCATCACCTCGCCGAACACGTCCAGCTGCAGCTGGCTCACCGCGCCGTTGCCGATGCGCACCGGGTGCGAGCCCTCGTAGCCGGGCAGCCACGGCACCTCCATCTCCAGCAGGCGGCGCTCGCCGGCCACGCCGTACATGATCTGCAGCTCCGAGGGCTCACCGGCCACGGCGCGCAGCAGCCAGTCGCGCCAGGCCTGCGCCTCCTCGGTGTAGCCCGCGTCCAGCAGGGACAGCAGGGCCAGGGTGGCGTCCCGCAGCCAGCAGAAGCGGTAGTCCCAGTTGCGCACCCCGCCCAGCTGCTCTGGCAGCGAGGTGGTGGGTGCGGCGACGATGCCGCCGGTGGGCGAGTAGGTGAGCGCCTTGAGCGTGATGAGCGAGCGCACCACCTGCTCGCGCCAGGGCCCCTCGTGCACGCAGCGCTCGGACCACTGGCGCCACCAGGCGCACGTCTCGTCCAGCGCGCTGAAGGCCTCCACCGAGCGCGGCGACTTCTCGTGCGAGGGGAACCAGGTGAGGACGAAGGGCACCTGCTCGTGCTGGGCCACGTGGAAGTCCGAGTAGACGCTGCCCTGCTCCACGCGCATGGGCATCAGGGTGCGCAAGAGCGCCGCGTCCGGGCCCGCCTTGGCGGACACGCAGCACGCGGTGGAGCGCATCCACGGGGTGCGGTCCCCATAGCCAAAGCGCAGCGACGCCTCCATGCGCATGGGGACGCGGCCCTCCAGGCCCCGGACGATGCGGACGATGTCCGGCGTGCCGCTGCGCAGGGGCATGAAGTCGATGAGGCGCACGCGGCCCTCGGCGCACTCGAAGTCCGTCTCCAGCACCAGGGTGCCGGGCTGGTAGCGGCGGCGCACCGAGCGCACGGGGACGGCGGGAGTCAGCTGCCAGCGGCCATTGTGCTCGTCGCCCAGCAGGGCGGCGAAGCAGGCGTCCGAGTCGAAGCGCGGCCAGCACAGCCAGTCGATGGAGCCGTCATTGCCCACCAGCGCGGCGCTGTAGGTGTCCCCGATGAGGGCATAGGCTTCCAGCGGCAAGGCCATGGAGTGAAATTGAGAGCCCCCCCGCGCCCACGCACGCCTGGCCTCCCGCTGTTGGAGGTGGGGGAGCGGGCCCAGGGCCCCTCGCCTACCCCCCGAACGTCGTGCCGGCGGTGAGCCCCAGCAGGCCGGGGTACTCGAGCTGCCCGTGGTGGCCGATGATGTGGGTGTACACGGGCACCTGCACGGTGAGCCCGAGCGTCACGTCCTTCACGCTCCAGTGCAGGCCACCGCCCAGCAGCACATCCGTGCGCCCCAGGTTGCCGTCCTGCTGGACGACGCCGTTCCAGCGCTCGGGCTGCTCGTGGGCCAGGTCGGCGCCGGCCGACAGCCGCAGCGAGCTGCCCAGCTTGAACAGGCCCGCGAGCCCGAAGCCGAAGCGGTTGCCGGAGCGGAAGCCGTGGTGGTTCTCCACCAGGGACAGCTGCGCCTGGCCCCAGAGGCGGGCGCCCCACGAGCCCCACTGCCGGCCGGCCTCCAGCGCGAGCAGCGGCTGCACGGTGCCGGTGCCGAACTGCACGTGCTGGTGGGGCTGGCCCGCCTCGCCCAGGGCGAAGGGGTCCTCCTCGGTGCGGCCCAGCGGCACGGTGAAGCCCACCCGGGTGGCCAGCCGCACCCCGCCCAGCGAGAAGGCATAGCGGCCCATGAGCCAGGGGTCTCCCAGGCCGAACAGCGTCTCGTCGCGGTGGTGAATGTTCTCGTAGTCCAGGGTGACGGGGGTGCCGTCCAGCCGGCGGAACTGAATGGTGGTGCGGTTGAGGCGCAGGGGCAGCTGCAGCTCCACGCCCAGCGCGTCGGTGAGCCCGTGCTCGAGGCTGGCGCGCAGCTCGCCGATGGCGAAGCGCTGATCATGAAGCTGCGGTGGCTCATCGCGCTCGGCGCAGATGGGGCCGATGTCCGGGCACGCGGACTCGTGCTGGACGCGCACGGTGGTGGCCAGCAGCGACAGGTGCACGGACGTCTGCCCTGCCTTCAACCCTGTCTCGGAGGACCTCCCGACCGGGAGGTTGGGGTTGCTTCACCCCGCTCAGGCGGCGGCGCGCCCGGGCACGAGGAGCGCGAGCAGGCCCACGGTGAGGGCAAGCCACCTCATCGCGCGCCGCCCTCGGAGATGGCGGCATCGAGCGCGCCCAGGTCCAACCCCGTCACGCTGCGCACGGGCCGGCCATCTTTCCCATAGATGACGAGGTGGGGCAGGTTGGGCACACCGGCGAGGTAGCGCTTGGCCAGCGGCGTGTCCCAGGAGACGACGTTGAGCTTGCGGTAGGCGATGTCCTGGCGCTGGTTGAGCAGGCCAAACACGTGAGCGTCCACCTTGCGGCAGGGCGGGCACCAGTCGGCGTAGAAGTCGAACACGGTGACCTTGCCGGGGACGGCATGGGCGGCCAGGTCCGGCACGTCCTCTCCCTGCTCGGAGAGCTTCTTCAGATCAGCCCCCGCGGCCAGGGTGGGCAGCGGCTCGAAGGACAGGTCCGGGTGACAGAGGTAGCACTGGGACTCGGGCACGTCGTGCTCACCGCACCAGTCCTTGGCGGCCTTGAAGCGGGGCACCAGGTGGGGGTTGCAGCGGGCGCACGTCTCTTGAGGGACGCGGTGCTCGCAGAAGGCGGCATCCGGCCGGGAGGCGACGCTCAGGGAGCTGAGCTGGCCGTGCGCGGGCTCGGAGGCCGGGCGCGAGGAGGCACAGCCAGTGGCGACCAACAGCAGCGAGCCGAGGAGCAGAAAGGAGGGGCGCATAGGAGTCCAGGGCCAGAGTTATCGCGCGAGCCCCCCCGCCGCAAGCGAAGCGCTCGGGGCCTGCGGGTGAAGCTCGCCTGTCAGGGCTGCGGGGGTTCGCGGGGTGACAGCCCGTGGCGCGCGTCCGCCACACGTGGCGCAGCACCTTGCCGCACATCTGGTAGGGTGACAACCCAGGAGGTTTTGTGTCCCTGGTCCAACCCACGCTTTGGTTCATCCTGGGCCCGCTGCTGGTGGCGAGCGCGGCGGTAGCACAGCCCCAGCCGGCCGGGCGCCAGCGTCAGGATCGGCGCGTGTCGCTGCCCACCACCGTGGAGGAGCCGGTGCCAGAGGTGCGGGTGGCCTCGGGCAACCTCACCACGTTGGTGTTCAACGCGCCGTTGGACCGGGACACGCTGGAGGTGGACAGGACGCGCTTCAAGCTGGCGGACACGGGCGAGCGCAGCGTCAGCCTGGAGCCCGCGACGGAGCTGGGCACGGGCGAGCGGCTGGTGGTGAAGGTGCGCTTCAAGGACAGGGCCCTGCCGGCGCAGGCGGTCATCGCCCTTGTCGCGCACGCCAGCGAGATGGACGGGAAGGTGGAGGTGGACCGCAAGGCGAACACGCCCGAGGCCCTGCTGGCGGCGCTGGCCCAGAGAGAGGCGGAGCTGGAGGAGCTCAAGGCCCGGTACATGGGCGGTGGCCCCGCGGGGCTCGTTCTCTCGGGGTGGCTCAGCGAAGGAACAGGTCCGATTCGCCTCAGGGCGAACACGTCCGTGGTGGAGGCCAACGGCCTGCGAACGAAGGAGCCCTTTGCCTACCGGGGCGCGTTCTCGGTGCTGTTGGCCATCCCGCTGCTGAACCTGCCGGGCCAGAAGCCGTGGGTCCTGGGGCAGGCGCGGCTCACCGGCCCGGACGGGGTTCCCCTGAAGATGCTCTCCGTGCAGATGAATCCCGCGACGCTGGCTCCAGGTGAGGAGGGCCGGATCGTGGTGGAGACAGAAGTCTCACCGTGGACACCGGACAAGGCATTCACCGTGGAGCTGGTGGATGCCAGTGGCCAGCGCCGCGTCTCCTTCACCCTGATAACCGAGTAGGAGGCCCCCGCCCATGACGATGGAGACCTTTCACCCCGACCAGCTCAAGTCAGGACAGATGGTGGGCCCCTGGCGCATCGTGGAGTCCCTGGGCAGTGGCAACTTCGGCCACGCCTTCAAGGCGGAGCGGGACGGAGACTTCTTCACCCTGAAGATGGCGGTGCGGCCAGCGCCCGGGCTCTCCCGCGATGCGCCCGACAAGACGCGGGATGACCGTCAGGTGGAAGGGCGCATGCGCCGCGAGGCCGCCATCCTCATGGCCAACACCAGCCACCCTGGCCTGCCTCACCTGCGTGCGATGGACCGGTGGCCTCACGCCACCCGGGGCTACCTCTACCTCGTCACCGACCACGTGGAGGGAGAGGCCTTCCACGCCTGGCGCGAGCGCACCCGGCCCACCGTCGCCCAGCTGGTGGACATCTTCATCGAGGTGGTGCGCACGCTGGTGCCGCTGCACAAGCACGGCGTCCTCATCCGGGACTTCAAGAGCGAGCATGTCATCGTCACGGCCCCGGACCACAAGCCGGTGATGGTGGATCTGGGAAGCGCCAGGCTGCCGGGCGCGTCGACCCTGACGGTGGGGCTGGCTCCCGGTACGCCCGCCATGCTGCCGCCCGAGTGCGTCACCTTCCTTCGGGAAGGCACCTGGAAGCAGGGCGCCCGCCTGGACGTCAGCGCGGCGGCGGATCTCTACCAGGTGGGCGTCTTCATGTACGAGGCGCTCACGGAGTGCTGGCCCTTCGACGCGCGGCTCACGCAGGACGAGCTGCTGACGGCCATTCAGACCGTCATCCCCCGTGCGCCGCACCGCCTCAACCCCGAAGTGCCCGAATCCCTCAGCCGCATCACCCTGCGGTTGCTGGAGAAGCGGCCGGAGGACCGTTACGCGAGCGCCGAGGCCCTGCTTCAGGCGCTGTGGGATGCGGCCAAGGAGCGCACGAAGCGGGCCTGGAAGGTCCAGTTGAGGCTGCCTCCCGAGGGGGCCGCTCCCGTGACGCAGGATGAAGTGGAGGAGCGCCGCCTCCACCAGCAGGAAGCGGAGCGCCGCGCTCAGGAAGCCCGGAAGCAGCAAGAGGAAGAGCTCGCTCAGGAAGGGGCCTTCGAGGATCTCTCCGCCACGATCCTGGAGCTGGGCGCGGAAGTCAGCGATGCCAGGGAGCAGACCGCTCGTCGTAAGAAGTGGCGGCGGCGAATCGCCGTGGCGTCGGTCCTGCTCCCGCTGGGCCTTGCCCTGTTCGTTACCTCTGAGAAAGGAAGTTCGCTCGTGTCTACCCTCAGCAAGTCCTGGCCCGTGAAGCGCGCCGCGATCTGGTTGTGCGCCACCTTCACCGTCGGTTGCCCCGCGGCACAGGTGAGGCCCCCACAGGCGGACTGCCCTGTGGACGTCGTCGAGGGCATGCGAAAGATGGGCATCTTTGACGGCCGCACCGAAGCCCAACTCGACATCAACCAGCCTGAAGGGTCAGGGGATGAGCCGGGCACCTACCGCGCGGGGCCGATCATCAGCATAGTGATGGAGACCTGGAGTCGGCAGACCCTGCCTGTAGGCACCCTGCTGTATGGGCAGCTGTGGACAGAAGGCATCACCAAGAGAGGACGCGACGCGGTGTTGGGCCGCTGGAACGAAGCCCTGCTGCCAGATGGCCGCCGTGTGCCCGTCTGCTTCGTCCTGGTTGACCCGACTGGGCTCGCTCGTAAGGAAGAAGGCTCCAAGCCTGGCCAGGCTGCGCTACCGAAAGTGATGAGGCTGGAGCCCACCGAGTTCTGGCCGTAGCCCAGGCCTCACCCCCGGTGCCGCTCGGCCACGCGGTACAGCTGGCTCAGGGAGTAGTCCAACAGTGACTGATTGGAGCGCATGTACCGGTGGGCGCGCAGGAACGGCAGCCACACCCGCTGGCCCACGCGGACCTGCGCTTCCTCCAGCTTCCGGCGGGGAATCCACTGCCCGCCCAGGTGGCGCACCAGCACCTGGCCCAGGTAGGCGCCAATGGCCGGCACCGCCCGCTGGTCGATGTTGTGCCGCTCGAACACCTCGGGGAAGCTTTCGATCCAGAACTGCAGGTCCACGTCGGTGAGTGACTCGGGTGTCTCCTCGAACACGGAGGGGACCTGGGTGTGAAACAGCGCCACCAGGTGCTCGGCCAGCAGCGAGTAGTGCTCCAGGGCCGCCCTCGTGTCCGGCACGTCCGGAGGCAGGGAGGCGTTGGCGGGCAGCCATTCCTCCGGCTCCGGGGGCTGGTAGGCGTTGAGCTCGGCGATTCGGCGCTGGCGCTCGCTGATGGCGGCAAAGTTCAACACGCGTGCCAGCAGAGGCGCCACGTCCGGGTAGAAGCGCGGCTCGACGGGGACGAGGGCGGCATTGCGCTCGCGCAGGGAGCGCAGCACGGCGTCGAAGTCGAGCTCTGGGCGCAGGTGGACGAGGGCGCGGGCCTGGGTCTGGCGCGCCTCTTCGCGGGTGAAGTCCGCGGCGGTGGGCCACGTCACCAGCAGAATGGAGCCGTTGGGCAACTCCTCCACCCGGTGGGCCGGAGTGGACAGCATGCGCTCGCGGCCCACCGTCTCCACCAGCTTGGGGCCGAAGACGTTGAGCCAGCACACCTCGTAGATCTTGTCGAACCCGTCGTTGCGAGCCATCTCCTGGTCCCGGCCGTAGTAGGGGGCGTCCGCTAACTGTTCGTCCGCCGTGCTGTGCGCCGTGGCATGAGGACCTGGGTAGTGGGACGACCAGGCGCGCACCAGCTCCATGAACTGGTGGCACCGCTCCGCGTCCGTGAAGAAGGTGAGCGGCTGGACATGAAGGCTCACGCTCAATTCACGAGGGACCTGCGCCAGTAAGAGGTGGAGCGTCAGGGACACCGCGGGCTCGGTCGTGTGAAAGAGACCGATGACCGAGCCAGTTTCATCGAGTCGCTCTTCCACCGCCTTCCAGACGGCCGCGCGGGAGTATTTGCGCCTCGTCTTGGCTTTGGCGATGTCCGGCATCCACTTGCCTGCGTACTCCTCTAGCGCCTGGAGAAAGGGCTCCAACGCGCGCTTGGGCTCTATGTGTGGCTCGAACGTTCCGTTCCAGTAAAGGGCAAGGCTGTCCTCCACATTCAAGTCGTGCAGCGTCAGCAGCTTCATTGCACCCGCACCTCAACTCCCTTGACTTGATTTTCGACGTCGTTCACGGCTTTACCCAGGAGCTTCGGGTCCTTGGGCATGAGCACGCCGCCCTGGTAGACAAGGTGGACGCGCTGCACGTCCACGCGTTGCTTGAGCGGGCGCCGCAGAATGTTCACGGTCCCGCCGTAGAAGTCCAGGGCAGCGCGTGCATCCATCTTCATCTGCGCCTCCAGGGCACCGCCATCGAGTACCGCAAGGTAGCGGCTCTTGAAGCTGAAGGTCTCCACGCGGGGAGTCTGGCCCGCGGGCGGTTGTTGTTCGATGACGAGTACGTCCGCGAAGCGAGTGCCAGGCACAGGGGGCTTGGACACGCCCACGTGCACCTCGATGCGCGGCTGTTGGAAGCCCTGAAGCCACCGGCGCTGCGCCACCGGCAGTTCCGCGTCCTCTCGCAGCACTTTCACCATGGAGCGCTCGAAGGCCAGCCCCCGGGCGAACGCCCCCCGCATCCGCTCGTACGCCACCCACCGCAGTGGGCCCTGCGTGGCCTTGCCCTGCTCAAGCTCCGTCAGGCGCCGCTGCCGGTAGGAGACGTACTCGCTCCACAGCGAGTAGCCCTCCGGCACTCCCGGCGGCGGAGCGTCCAGCGTGGCGCGCAGCTTCTCGAGCAGCGCCGCGTCCGCGGGCAGGCGCGGGCCTGGGGCTTCCAGCTCCGCCTGCCGCAGCTTGGCCTCCACCACCTGCGCGCTGTAGCCCGCCGCCTCGTCCACCAGCGAGGCCACGCCGCCCAGCGCCTTGCCCGTGGCCGCCCTCGGCTCCGGGGCTCCCCCGCGCTCGGGCTTAGCCTCCGACAGCCACGCCTGCGCCCGGGCCACGTTGCCGCGCGCCTCGTACAGGGCCACGGCAGCCGGTTCTCCCCCCGCTCCCACGAACACCGCGGCTTCCCGGCTGCCCCGAAGGTAGCGCGCCAGCTCCGCCAGCCCTTCGAGCCCCAGCCGCTCCCGCAGCTGCCACGCCACCTGCTTGAGCGCTTCCAGCCGAAGCTCCGGTAGCGCCAGCCGCGCTCGCGCTCCTGGGCCCCGGCCCTCGGCCAGGTACCGCGCGCTCTTGCCTCCGGCGTACAGCGCCACCAGCACCGCCGCGGGCGCCAGCTCACGCGTGGCCTGCTCGTATTGCCCTTGCGCCAGTGTCTGCACCCCGTGCCCCGTGCCAGCCACCAGGTGGTAGAAGCCCAGCGGCACGCCGAACGTCAGGTGATCCACGCCGCCCAGCGCCACGCTCCCGGGGCTGTAGTGCTCGCGGCCCGCCGCCGCTGTCAGCCCGTCCACCGCCTGTTGGTACGCGGGAGGCAGCTGCCGGCTCTTGTTCCACATGCCCAGGAAGCGGCCGTCCTGGCTGGCCGGGCTGCTGTTGAGCGCATCGCGCGCCGCGCTCCTCAAGCCCCGCAGCACATCCCCGGCTTGTTCGTCCCGGTCCGCGTAGTCCGAGAGCTTGAAGCCTCGCCGCCTCAACTCCTCGCGTACCGCCTCCATGTGTCCCAGCGTCTGTCCCAGCTGCTTTTGCCCAGCGAGCAGCCGCAGCAGCGGGTGCAGCTCGTCATCGAAGGAGGTGTGGACAATGAAGAGGGCGAACACCTGCGCGTACACCCCATGGTCCGCGACGGTGGCGAGCAGGAACGAGGCCCGCTTGCGGATGAGGACTTCGGAGGCCCGCGCGTCCACCAGGGGCCCCAGCGCGCCCAACCGCACCGCGCTCCAGTCCCCCAGCCTCCGCACCACCCCCGGCATGTCCACCCCACGCTGCAGGGCGAGGAAGTCCGTTGTCGAGGCGCAGGCCAGGAAGGGTGCCAGCAGTTCCTCGTCGCTGCTGGCCTCTTCCGGCCAACCGCGAGGCACTTCAGGGCGGCCTGGAGCCGTGGGCTCGCCGCGCTGCTCCTCCTGCCAGGCCCGCTCCGTGTGCCGCGCCCACGACAGGTCCGTGGGCTGCTCCAGCCAGGGTTGCCCCTCCACCGCCGCCCACTGGTGGTAGGTGCCGCCCGGGCCCCGCGGCCCAGGCGCCGTGGCGCAGCCAGCGGCCATTAGCGCTGCGCTCAGCAACAGCCACCCGTAGCCCTGCCTCGGGCGCGGGAGCGCGAAAGCCAGACACTTGCTCATCCAGAGTTCCCCTCTGCCAACGGAGGACTTCACGCTACCGCCCCGCTCCCTCCAGGGGGAGCGATGGGTTTCCTCAATCTTTGGGGTTGCATCCTCAGAGTTTGAGGATACCCTCTGGGGCATGGAGACACCGGTCACGGCGAGGGCCGCCATCCTGGCCATCTTGATCAGCGGCCGAAGCTACGGGCTGGAGATCATCGAGAAGGTGCGAGAGCGGACCCAGGGGGCCATCGTGCTCAACGAGGGCAGCGTGTACCCGACGCTCAAGCTGATGGAGCGGCAGGGGCTGCTGCGCAGCTTCGACGGCGAGCCCATGCCCGAGCGGGGAGGCCGTCCGCGGCGCTACTACGAGCTGACGGGGGAGGGCCGCCGGGTGGCCACCGAGCAGCGCACGGCGCTCATCGGGCTGCTGCGGCCCGCGTGGGGTGGCACGAGCCTGTGAGGGGGTTGGCGTGGTGAGCAAGAGCCGGAAGCGGCCGCCGCGCAGCCCGCGCGAGGTGGCGGCGCTCATGAAGGAAGGCCGGGATCAGCTGAAGCGGATCCTGGAGGAGATCCACGCCCTGCGCGCGGGAGTGCCGCTGGTGATGACGGGAGAGTCCGCCCGGCGCGCGCTCTCGACGGGCTCGGAAGTGTGGCCTGGACTTCAGGAGCTGAAGAGCAGCGGACGCAGTGCCCAGGCGCTCGCGCGGCACATCACCCAGGCCGCGGGGGTGCGGCGCCGGTTGATGCGGGAGGCGTCGAAGCAGATCACCGGCCCGCCAGCGCAGCTGTGCCCCGAGGAGCAGCGGATCATCGATCAGGCCAGCAAGGCGTTGGATCTGCTGGAGGCGCTGGTGCCCCGGCGCATCGCCAACGAGGAGATAGGAGATGCGCAGGAATACATCCACCGGATGGTGGCGGCGCACCGGCCCCGGTGGATGGTTTATCTGAAGGTGGCGACCACGTACTTCTGGATTCTCACCCACGCGCTGGCAGCGGTCATCACCCGGGCCGCCGACGCGCTGCGAAGCCTGGGCGGCGGCAAGCGCAAGTAGCGCGTGGCGCCCAGCGTGGACTCTACGAGGCGGGCGACCTTGGCCTCATAAGGCTGGAACTCCGGCGGCAGCGGCGGGTAGCGCATCCACGATTCACGCTCCGTTCCGTCATCTCTGCTGTGGTTCGCATGGATGGCATAGACGGGGGCGAGAACACTGAGTCTGCATACGACACTGTCCGTACGCCCACGCTCGAGCAATGACGGCGGTTGCCCCCAGAAGACCTCACAACGGTACGAGGGGTAATGTCGCGACTTCCCCCTCAACCGTGTATTCCGGTACGCCTACCTCGACATCGCAGAGAGCGGTTTCCGGGTATCGGGGAGAAAGCCTGCCCAGAAGGATGGTGACCTGGGCGGCCTTCCATCCACCCGGTTTGCCTGCCTTGAAGGGGACGACGTTAACGAACTGGAACGTGGACGGCGGAATGCCGCCTAAGACAATAGGCTCGCCACAGGCGAGCAGCGGCAGGCCCAGGACCAGAAGCCCTATATTCAGGGCCGTGCGGACGCTCCTCGGTAGCGGCATGGACGAAATCACACCCCTGGCTCAGCTGGCCCACAAGCACGGCGTTTCATGAAGAGTCATTCGGTGCACAAGGCCCTGCGGTGGGTGGCGCGTCTGGTGCTCGCGCTCGGTGTGCTCGCGGGCCTGGTCGTCATGGCGGCGCTGCTGTCGCCCTGGTCGCGGGTGCCCTCGGCGCAGGAGCCCATCCCTCCCACGCCCGACTCCGTGCTGCTCACGGAGAAGGCCCGACAGGCCGTCATCACCGGTGATCTTCCCCAGGCCCGGCAGCATCTGAAAGACGCGCTCGCGCGGGACCCCCACCATGCTCCAGCGCTCCTGTTTCAGGCGTGCCTGGCCCTGGAGGCGGGAGACAGCCCTGAAGCGCAGAGGCTCCTGGGGCGGCTCCAGGCCGTGACACCCGAAGGGCTTGAATCACGACTGCTCCAACGGCTGATGGCGCATCACACCAACACCCCCACGGCCGGCTGGCGGCGGAACTTCCTACGGGCCTGGACAGAGTTGGGGCGCCCCGACTTCACCGGCAGCTCCCTGCTGCCGGAGATCTCTCTGGAAGAGCTGGACGTCATCCCCGCGGAGGCCTGGGAACGTGCCACCTCCGATTCTGTCCGCCTGGCCGTGGTGCTCTTCCTGTCCGAGCGCTCGCGGGAGCAGGCGAGGTGGCTGGTGGGCCAGCTCCCAGCGCTGGAAGATGCCGCGCTCGTCCAGGCGGCCGCCGTGACGTTGATCATGGAGGAGTTGCCCCCCTCGCTGCGCGCCGAAGCCCACCTCGTGGTCCGCCGCCGGCTGGCTCAGTTGGTGGAGGCCTCACCCGGCGTGATACTGCCCCGCATGCTCCTGCTGTGGGCGGAGGCCCCGGAAGGCGGGCCCTTCAGCCAGAGCGAGCTCGAGGCGCTCGAGGCGATGGCCGCCTTGCCGAGGTGGAGCGAGATCTCCCTCTCCCAGACATTCCTGAACGCGCGCGGGATCCTGAAGGAGGCGGGGGCTGCTCACCCGGGGGTCAGCGCCTTGTGGCTGGCGAGGTTCTCCAACATCACCTACGAGGTCATGATCTTCACCCGACGCGTGGACGCAACCCGTGGCCATCTGCTGCCCGGCTCGCGCCAGCGGCTGGGCCGCATCCTGTGGGACATCGGCTCACGCATGCGCCAGAACTCCACGGTGTTCGTGAGCAACGTGGGGCTCCAGCTCATGGAAGAGGGCGCCGAGGACATGGGAGACGAGGAGAAGGGCCAGCAGGCCGCACAGGCCCTGAAGGAGGCGTTCTCCACGTACGATGCCGCCGACGCGGCCGCCCTGGACCGCTGGCCCCTGCCCTCGCTCTGGGACGAGGTGGCCGAGGCACGCGCGCGCGACGAGTGGGCGCACGTGCGCGAGTTCGCGGGCCCGCCCTAGCCCTTCACCAGGTTCTTCACCACGAACCACAGGTTGGCGGGGCGCTCGGCCAGCCGGCGCATGAAGTACGGGTACCAGTACTTCCCATACGGCACGTAGATGCGCACCGGGTGCCCTTGCTTCGCCAGCTTCTCCTGCAGGTCGCGCCGGATGCCATACAACATCTGAAACTCGAACGCGCCCCGCGGCAGCCGCTGCTGGGCCGCGTACTCCAGCGTCGCGTCGATCATCCGCTCATCATGTGTCGCGATGCCGTGATACACGCCGCTGTCCAGCAGCACCTTCATCACCCGCACGAAGTTGGCATCCACGTCCCGCTTGTCCGGGAACGCCACGTCCGGGCCCTCCAGGTAGGCGCCCTTGCACAGCCGGATGCGCACCCGCTCGGCGCACAGCGCCCGGGCGTCTGCTTCCGTGCGCCGCAGGTAGCTCTGCAGCACCGCGCCCACGCGCGCCTCGCCGAACTCCGCGTGCAGCGCGCGCACCGTGTCCAGCGTCGCCTGCGTCACCGCGCTGTGCTCCATGTCCACCCGCACGAACGAGCCGCGCGAGGCCGCCTCCGCCACCACCGCCCGCGCGTTCTGTAGCGCCAGCGCCTTGTCGAACAGAAGCCCGCACTGAGTCAGCTTCAGTGAGACATTGGCTCGCACCCCCACGTTGTCGATGCGCGCCATCAGCCGCTGGTACTCACGCACCTCCTGGCGCGTCTCGTCCGGGGTGCTCACCGCCTCGTTCAGGTGGTCGAAGCTGGCCATCAGCCCCAGCGCGTTGAGCCCCTTCACCGCCTGCACCGCGTCCTCCAGATTCTCTCCGGCGATGAAGCGGCTGGCCACCTCGCGCAGCGGGCCCAGGCGCGTGGCGACATCCTTCAACCCCGAGCGCCGGGACAGGAACAGCAGAGCCGAGCGGGACAGGTGCGTAGCGGTGTCAGTCATGTGTCTGCCAATGCCTCAAGGGCTGGTGAGGTTCAGGTCAGGTGTTGCAACAGGAAGTCACCCACGAAGGCGTTGAAGGCCTCGGTATGGCTCATGTACGGCAGGTGGCTGGCCTCGCGCAGCACCTCCAGCCGCGCGCCCGGAATCCGCGCCGCCACGTCCCGGGCATAGCGCAGCGGCACCAGGTGGTCCCTCGCGCCGTGTATCACCAGGGTGGGCACCTTCAGGCCCCCCAGCGCGTTCAAGAAGTCCGCATCCAGCACATCGCGCAGCCGCCGCAGCATCTCCATGGGAGAGAGCCTTCGGGCCTCGCGGACGATCTCCGAGCGGCCCTCGGGGGGCAGCTGCCGGCCGCCCAGCACCCGCGCCACCGTGGGCGCGAACAGATAGGCGAACGGCTTGGGCATGCGCACCAGCGTGGACAGGCTCAGCGCCAGCCGCCGCACCCGGTGCACGCTGGCCACCGGAGACACCAGCACCAGCGCCCGCACCCGCTCCGGGTGCTTGAGCGCGAAGGCGAGCGAGATCAGGCTCCCGAAGGACGAGCCCACCAGCGCCAGCCGCTCGGGCAGCTGGGCGGTGGGGTGCGCCAGCGCCTCCACGTTCCACTGCAGCGGAGAGTGCGTCAGCGGCGTGGCCAGCGACGGGGTCCACAGCAGCAGCCGCAGCTCCGCGGCCAGCGGCGCCATGGGCGCGAACGAGCGGCCCGAGGCGCCCAGCCCGGGCAGGCACACCACGGTGCGCGCTACGTCCCGGGTGCCCTGGGGAAAGGTGAACAGGCGCACCGGCTCGCCGCGCACCCGCCGCATCTCGAGCGGCAGCTCGTAGCCGTGCTGAATCTCCTCGGGATCCGGCACCAGCCGGTGCATGGAAGAGGTGGTGGCCTCAAGCATGGCACGCTCTCAACAGCAGCCTCCGGACGCTGGCGGCCACCTTGTCCCGGAAGGCCCTCAGGCGCGGCTCGGGCGCGTCCGCGGGCGGAGGCTCATGCGGCTCGCCCATGGCGAAGGTGAAGCGCACCGGCAACGGCAGCGGCCCCAGCCCCATCACCAGCGGCATGCGGTACTTGTCGCTGTCGGACAGCTGCAGGCACATTTTCTCCTCGCCCGGGGGATAGACGAACGCGTCATCCACCCCGAAGCCCGCGAAGGGGATGATGGGCACCCCCGCCTGCGCCGCCAGCCGCACGAAGCCCAGCGCCTTCTCCCAGCGCAGCGTGTAGCGCCCCTGCGGCCGCTTGAATGTCTCATGCGCCCCGCCGGGGTAGCAGACGACGAGGTTGCCCTCGCGCAGCGCCGTCAGCGCGTTGTCCCGCGTGCCCTCCACCCCGCCCAGCCAGGGCAGCACCGTGCGCACCAGCGGAATGCGGAAGAAGCCGCGCTCGGCCAGCCCCAGCGGATAGCGGCCCGTGGCCTGGTGCACCAGGTGGAAGAAGGCGGGCGTCTCGTAACCCCACAGGCCGTGGTTGCCCACCAGCAACACCGGCCCGCTGCGCGGCAGGTGTTCGATGCCCAGCAGCCGGGCCCGGTGGTACCTCGCCGACAGAGAGGCCCCCGCCTCCGCCAGGCGGAACACGGCACGACGAGCGCTGGAGAGCAGGGTGTCCACGGGGGCGAAAGATGGGCATGGATGCGCTCGCCGCCAGCCCACCCACGGCAGGCAGCCAGCCAGGCGCTCCGCGCTCCGTGCCCTTGCCGGGGCCCGCGTGAGTTCACCACCGGTTGTTGCCAGCCTCCGCCATGGCGATGGTTGAGAGGCCATGGGACCTTTCGACATCCTCGCCGAGCAACACCGGGAGCTGGAGGAGCGCTTCGAGGCGCTCGCGGCCGAGGACGGCACGGAGGATGTCGATCAGCAGCGCGAGCGGGCCCAGGGGCTGCTCAGCCTGCTGCGGCTGCACACGCTGCTGGAGGAGCGCTACCTCTACCCGCTGCTGACCCGGCTCGTGGGCCGCGCGCGCGCCCGCGAGGAGGCCGAGGACCACCTCACCCTGGGCGAGCTGATGGACGAGCTGGAAGAACAGCCGCCCGGTGGGCCCGAGTGGTGGGCGCGGCTCATGGCGCTGGAGGATCTGCTGGTGGCCCACGTGCGCGAGGAGGAAGAGCAGACCTTCCCCCTGGTGATGACGGACCTGGACGCGGGTGAGCAGCAGGAGCTGCGCGACGGCCTCGAGGCGCTGCGCGACGAGCTGTCTCAAGCCCAGGCATATCCGGCGGGCCCCTCGCTGCTGGATGGCACGTCTCATGAGCCGAGATGGGACGTCTGAGCCTGTCGAGACAACTTTTTTAAATAGAGATTAGACAATCTCTCTCGTGGCGGATAATGAGTGGCGCCAAAGCGTTTTGTACGCTTGCTCTCTCTGTATCGGTCACACCTTTCCTCATAAGGGGTTCCACAGATGTCTGTCGACAAAGCGTTCCGCGACATGATTCGCAATGAGATCGAAGTTCAGCTCAAGCCGCTGCGCGCGGTGATTTCGCGGCTCGAGGCGGGCACCGCGGACCTGGACGCGCTCAGGGATGTAGCGGAGCGGCTGGCGCCGGTGGCTCAGGCGATGGCGCCGCTGTTTGGCGCGCAGGTGGCGCGCGCGGGCAAGCGCGGTCCGGGCCGTCCGGCGAAGGTGGCGGCCGCCGCCCCCGCGGCGACGGGTGGCAAGCGCCGGGGCCGCAAGCCCGCGGGCGGCGAGGGTGGCCGTGATTGCGCCATCATCGGCTGTGGCTCGCCCAGCCGCACCAAGGGCTACTGCGCCGCGCACTACCAGAAGCTTCGCATGCTGACCAAGACGAACCGCCGCCCCAGCGCGTGGAAGGACTACGCCGAGGCCAACAGCGTGGAAGACATCAAGCTGCCCCGTGGCCGCGCCGCCTCCAAGGCGCTGGCCGAGGCCGCCTCGGGTGGCGGCTCGACCTGATAGGTTGTGCCTGAGACATGAAACGTTGAAACGGTCCGGCTCCGGACAAAGCCTCTCTTCCTTCAGAGGGTGAGGCGGTCCGGGGCCGCTGTATTTTCACGGAATGGCCCGCCCATGAACAAACGTGAAATCGAGTCCGGCATCATCACCGAGCTGAGCGGCCATACGACGTATGGCGAATATCTGCAGCTGGACCGGTTGCTGGCCACGCAGGTGCCTCGCTCGCAGCCGCCGCACCACGATGAGATGCTCTTCATCATCCAGCATCAGACGAGCGAGCTGTGGATGAAGCTGCTCATCCACGAGCTGACGGCGGGCATCCGTTACCTGCAGTCGGACAAGCTGGAGCCCTCGCTGAAGATCTTCAGCCGGGTGGGCCACATCCAGCGAATGCTCTTCGAGCAGTGGAGCGTGCTGGAGACGCTCACGCCCAACGAGTACCTGGAGTTCCGCGCGGCGCTGGGCGCGGCCTCGGGCTTCCAGAGCTTCCAGTACCACGCGGTGGAGATGCTGCTGGGGCTGAAGGACCTCAAGGTGCTGGGGCCCTTCAAGCACGTGCCGGCGCAGCACGCGGAGCTGGAGCGGATGCTGGAGTCTCCCAGCCTGTATGACGAGTTTCTGCGCTACCTGGCGCGCAAGGGCCACCCGGTGCCCGCCGACCGGGTGCAGCGCGACTGGCGCCAGCCCTACGAGAAGAGCGACGGGGTGGTGGAGGTGTTTCGCCGCATCTACCAGAACACCGAGGAGCACTGGGATGCGTATGAGATGAGCGAGAAGCTCGTCGACACCGAGGAGCGGTTTCAGCTGTGGCGCTTCCGCCACATGATGACGGTGATGCGCATCATCGGCTTCCGGCCCGGCACGGGAGGCTCCTCGGGGGTGCCGTTTCTGCGCCGGGCGCTGGACACGCGCTTCTTCCCGGAGCTGTGGGATGTGCGCAGCGAGCTGGCCCCGCAGCCTCCCCGCCGGCCCGCTTAGCAGCCACGACTTAGAAGCCACGACTTAGAAGCCAGAACGAAGATACAACGTCGCGAGTAGGCTCCGGGGCTTCCTACCGGGTAGGGGGGTGAATACCCTACCCGGCAAGGAGGCCCCATGGCCAGACTTCCCCGAAACGCGCCCTGCGCCTGCGGCAGTGGCAAGAAGGTGAAACATTGCTGTGGCGCGGGCGAGAGCCCTGTGGCCCTGGCTCCGGGCGCGGCGCTGCACCGGATGGACGAGCGGCTGGTGGAGCGGGTGGTGCTTTATGCCAATGAGCGCTTTGGCCGCCAGTGGTTGGCCGCGCCCATGGAGGCGTACTTCCTGCTGCGGCCCTTCGAGCAGGAGGACATGCAGCTGTTCATGCCCTGGGTGGTGAACCACTGGCGGGTGGAGGGCCGGCCCATGCGCGAGTGGTACCTGGCCGAGCGCGGGGACAGCCTGCCGGAGGCCGAGCACGACTGGCTGCTCGCGCAGGCGGGCGCCGTGCTGTCGGTGTGGGAGGCCCGGCAGGTGTACGAGGGCGAGGGGCTGGTGGTGAAGGATCTGCTGCGGGGCGAGGAGCGCTTGGTGCACGAGGTGAGGGGCTCGCGCACGGTGAAGTTCCGCGACGGGATGCTGGCGCGCGTGGTGGACCACGAGGGCCTGTCGGTGTTCTGCGGGGTGTACCCCAGCACGCTGCCGCCCCGGGACGCGGACCTGGTGGTGCGCGCGGTGCGCGGAGAGCTCAAGGCGCGGGGCCCGTGGGTGCCCCACCAGAAGCTCTCCGCCGAGGGGGTGGACCTGGGGTTGATCCACCTGTGGACGGAGGCGGTGCTGGAGCTGCAGAGCGCGCCCGCGGTGCAGCCCGTGCTGGTGAACTCGGATGGCGAGCCGCTGCTGCTCACCGCGGACCACTTCTCCTTCCCGGCGCACCAGCGCGGGCAGGTGGTGGAGCGGCTGCGGCGCATGGAGGGCGTGGAGGTGCAGCAGGAGGGGCCCGCCGCCACGGAGCTGATCTTCCGCAGGCAGGGCCCCCGGGGGCTGCTGGCCGAGCTGTACGTGGGCAGCGCCGTGGTGGAGGCCTCGCGGCTGCGGCTGGAGACCAACTCGGTGGAGCGCGCCGACGCGCTGCGCTCGAGCGTGGAGGCCGCCTGCGGGGGGCTGCTGAAGCACCGGGTGCGCGAGCACGCGGACCCCCAGACGCTGCTCGCCACGGTGCAGGAGCAGTCAGAGGCCCAGGCGGGCGAGCTGGCCGGGCCGGAGCTGCTCGAGGTGCTGCGCGACTTCAAGGCCCGGCACTACGCGGGCTGGCTGGACGTGCCCTTGCCGCTGCTCGGGGGCAAGACGCCCCGCGAGGCGGTGCGCACGGCGGCCGGGCGGCGCAAGGTGGCGCTGCTGCTCAAGGAGCTGGAGCATGGCGAGGCGCAGCTGCCCGAGCGCGAGCGCACGGACCTGTCCCCGCTGCGGGGCGAGCTGGGCCTGAGTGAGTAGCCCCAGCCTGCCTGCCCGGGAGCCGCCCGGCGAGGCGCCACGCGCGGGGGCTTTCGCCACTGCCTACCTTGAAGCGTCGAACCGCCTTTCCACCAGGAGCCCACCATGGCCAAGCCCCAGGAGCCCCAGCCGCAGCTGCCCCGGCCCGATGAGGAGGATGCCCCCCAGCGCGAGGCGGGAGACCGGCCCGTGCCCACGCCTGGCCACATCGGCAACCTGCCGGATGACGCGCCGGGCGTTGGCAATCCGATGAACTTCCCGCCCAACGAGCCGGGGTAATGCCGCACCGCGGCCAACCCTGGTAGATCCGGGCCATGCTCTCACTCACGCTGGCCCTGGTGCTGTCCGCGACGAACCCCGCGCCCGTCGACGCCTGGGCGAAGAAGGCCTGCCCGCTGCCCAGGAAGGAGCCGCAGTCCAACGTCGAGTTCAAGCACCAGGAGCACCAGCGCGCCGAGTGTCTCAAGAAGGCGATGAACAAGGCGCTCGACAGGCTCATCGTCCCGCTGAAGAAGAAGGAGCCGGCCACCTTCAAGCAGTGGATGGCGCTGCAGGCGGACTACAACCGCTGGGTGGCCGACGCGTGCGCCGCCGTCGAGGAGGCGTACTGGACCGACCCCGGCACGGGCGAGCGCACCATGGGCACCGGCTACGGCTCGGCGGAGATGCAGTGCCGCCAGCTGCAGTACGCCTGGCGCGGCTTCCAGGCGGACGCGTGGGCGCGCAATGACTGGCAGCCGGTGTCCCAGGCCCTGGAGGAGTACGCCAAGGTGACCCCGAAGCGTCAGGAGCAGCTGCGCACCTATATAGAGCAGGCGAAGGCCGCCGCGGCGCGCGCTCCGCAGCAGGCCGAGCAGACCGACACGCCCACGCAGCAGCTCTCCAGGGACGATTGGAAGGCTTACAACGAGCGGCTCGAGCGGGCCGCCAGCGCTCCGCCCACGCTGGCCGAGCGCCAGTGCGCGCTGGTGCCCAAGGCCCCCGCCCACTGCGCCCAGGGCTTGCGCGACAGCCTGCTGGCGCACCTGGACTTCAGTGAGGTGCTCGGAGGACAGGGCACGCCGTAGTCCCCTTCGCGTCACAGGTACCCCATCTCTATGTTTACCGAGCCCCTCGTCTTCGAGAAGGCCCACGCGCTGTGCTACCGGATTTATGACATCGCCGACGAGATTGATCTCGAGAAGGCCCGCCAGGCGCTCGCCCAGGACGCGCGCCGGCTGAAGCTCTCGCGCGAGAACAGCCAGTACATTCAGCTGCCCAACCCTCCGGTGGCCTATGAGCTGGGCCGCCGCGTGCTCGCCCTGCGCGCCGGGCCCGTCACCGTGGATGCCACCGCGCGCCTGTTCGACCATGGCGCCGCCTCCATCATCATCACCGTGCCCATTCCCGAGGGCTGCACCTTCGAGCAGCTCACCGCCCTGGCCGATGAGCTCTATGACAGTCAGGCCCTGGAGGATCTCGCCGCCGAGCTGCTCGAGGGGGTGAAGAACACCATCGCCCCCGCCGTGGTGCTCGCCCGGAGCACCTGGGAGCAGAACGAGAGCTACACCGTGCTCTTCGTCGAGCGCATTCGCGGCAACCCCTCCGCCGAGGCGCTGTCGGCCCGCGCGGACCTGGCCCGGCTGCTGCTGGGGGAGGTGGGCTCGCGCCCCCTGTCCCCCACCGAGAGCGCCGCCGTCACCCAGCACCGCTTCAGCTATTCGGTGGATGACCTGGCCGTCATCGACTGGAACAGCGCCTTCGTCTACGAGCCCTCGGGCTCGCGAGACATTCCGGACCTGCTGGAGATCGCCAACGCCCAGCTGTTGGAGTTCCGCTTCTATGACGAGGTGCTGGATGGGCACATTGGCCGCATCCACGGCCAGGTGCAGGCCCAGCGCCGCCGGTGGACGGCCCTGTTCCGCAGCCCCTACCGCGACCTGGTCCGCGAGACGCTCAGCACCCTGGTGGAGCTCAACGAGTTCATCGAGCGGGTGGAGAACAGCCTGAAAATCATTGGCGATTTCTACCTGGCCAAGGTCTACGAGGCCGCGGTGCGAAGGCTGCGCATTCCCGCCTGGCAGGCCTCCGTCACCCGCAAGCACCAGCTGCTGGCGCAGACGTATGGCCTGCTCAAGGGCGAGGTGGACACCGCGCGCTCGCTCACGCTCGAGGCCACCATCGTCGCGCTCATCGTGTTCGAGATCGTCTTCGCCTTCCTCCAGATGTTCGAGCACTGAGCCCTCGCCGCTGCTGGGTAAGGCGATACCCGGGGGATGCGACAGGGTGGCGCATGGCTTGTTTTTCGCTGGACGTTCGCCGAAACCTCGACTTGTGTGCGCGCGCTGATATGGACCGGCAACACTGCCCGGTCTGCTCGGATGGATGATCGAATGAAACGCTCCGCCCTCGTCATTTCACGCAAGGCCCCCTTCGCCGCCCGGCTCGGGCTGTTCTCCACGTTGGTGCTGGGTTCCACCGCACTGGCTCAGCCCCAGGGCCTGCCGGAGTTCGAGGTGGAGCGCCTGGAGTTCAACGCCGGTGGCGCGGGCTCGCAGGTGGTGAGCTCGGGCCGGCTGCTGCCCGAGGGCAGCACGCGCCTGGCGCTCATTGGCCACTACGAGAGCAAGCCGCTGTCTCCGGCGGTGGTGGATGTGACGACCGAGTCCGGTGAGCGCGACGTGCTGCTGGTGAGCCACCGCACCACCGCGCACCTCGTCTTCGCCCGCGGCCTGTCGGACAACCTGGAGGTGGGCCTGCAGGTGCCGCTGATCCTCAGCCAGGAGCAGGGCGACATCCTGCGCTCGCCGTTCGGCGCTCCCGAGGGCGGCCTGAAGCTGGGCACCCCCATTGCCTCGTTCAACATCGGCCTGCTCAAGCAGTCCGAGTCGGTGCCGGTGGACCTGGCCGCGGGCGTGAGCGTGGGCATTCCGCTGGGCAGCTCGGACGCGCTGGCGCGGGAGAGCTCGCTGCGCGGCATTCCGCGCATCATGCTGGGCCGGGAGACGGACGGGCTGCGCGCCGGCTTCGAGGTGGGCGTGGCGCTGCGCCCGCGCGTGGAGATGGGCGTGGGGGACAACCGCGAGGCGTACAACACGCTGCGGCTGGGCTCCTCGGTGGCCACCACCGGCGCGGGGGTGAAGTACGAGGCCAACGTGCTGCTGTGGGTGCCCTTTGGCCGCGAGCTGCTCACCGCCGAGACGCTGGCGGGTGTGCGCGGCCCGCTGTCGGAGGACGTGGAGGTGTTCGCCATGGGCGGCCTGGGCTTTGGCGACACGCTGGGCAACCCGGACTTCCGCCTGATGCTGGGCATGGCCTACGGCGGCGCGCCCAACCGGTGCGTGGCCGGCGGCAAGCACACCCCCGGCCAGTGCCCGGACCTGGATGACGACAGCGACAATGTGAAGAACAGCGAGGACGCCTGCCCCACCCAGGGTGGCACGGTGGACGCCAAGGGCTGCCCGCTGAAGGACGAGGACAAGGACGGCATCGAGGACGCGGCCGACAAGTGCCCGTCCGCCGCGGGCGCCGCCAGCGCTCAGGGCTGCCCGGACCAGGACGGCGACAGCGTGCAGGACTCCGAGGACAAGTGCCCCGCGCTGGCCGGCTCGCCGGACCGCCAGGGCTGCCCGGACACGGACGGGGACGGGCTGGATGACTCGGCCGACAAGTGCCCCTCCGAGGCCGGCCCGGTGGATCGCCAGGGCTGCCCCACCAAGGACTCGGACAATGACGGCCTGCTGGATGAGCAGGACAGCTGCCCCAACGAGGCTGGCGTTCCCGAGCTCAAGGGCTGCGCCGCCAAGGACGAAGACAAGGACACCGTGGCTGACCACGTGGACAACTGCCCCAAGGAGGCGGGCCCCGCGGACAACCAGGGCTGCCCCGCGGCCCAGAAGCAGCTGGTCGTCATCAAGCAGGACCGCATCGAGCTGAAGGACCTGGTGTACTTCGACACCAGCGCGGCCACCATTCAGGCCCGCTCCTTCCCGCTGCTGGATCAGATCGCCAAGGTGCTCACCGAGCACCCGGAGATCGCCAAGCTCACCATCGAAGGCCACACGGATGACCGGGGCCCCATCGACTTCAACCGCACCCTGTCTCAGCAGCGCGCCGAGTCGGTGGCCGCCTACCTGGCGGGCAAGGGCGTGGCCAAGGAGCGCATGGAGGCCAAGGGCTTCGGGCCGGACCGCCCGCTGCAGCCCAACACCACCTCGCAGGGCCGCGCCGCCAACCGCCGGGTGGACTTCCTCACCGGCTACGCGGACGACAAGACGGACGCTGCCGCCAAGCCGTAGCACTCAGGCTCCCCGCGGCGCGTAGAAGGCCGAGGCTCCCTACCCGAAAGGGGGGATGGGCCTCGGCCTCTTTCTTTTGCAGATTGCGAGAATCCACCCGCGTCCGGGCGGACCCACCTGGCAGACAGGTAAGCCAGGCTGATCAGGAAGTGGAAAGTTTCCGCGCGCCGGATTAACAAGGGCACGCGAATCACGCGAGTCCCCGGGGGGGGACGTGCCCACAGAATCCGAGCCTGGTGTGCCCAGGCACGGCACAAGTCCGCCCTGGCCCTTCTTGCTTACACCGCTGAGAGAACCCTATATGACCGAAGTCACCCCGCGTGCTGGCGCGCTCTCTGGAGCGCTGGCGCGGCTGTTGGCGCTGTTCACGCTGCTGACGGGCGGAAGCGCTCTGGCGCAGGCCCCCGAAGGTCTGCAGGAAGTGGAGCTGGAGCGGCTGACGCTCAACCCCAGTGGCGCCGGCTCGCTGCTGCTGGGCACGGGGGAGCTGCCCAAAGCCGGCACGTACCGCTTCTCGCTCACCGGGCACTACCAGAATGATCCGCTGGTGCTCTTCGTGGACGGGGCGCGGGTGGGCTCGGTGGTGAAGCACCGGGTGACGGCGCACCTGGCGGGCGCGTACTCGCTGACGGACTGGCTGGAGCTGTCCGCGCAGGTGCCGCTGCTGGTGCTGCAGCGCGGAGACGACTTGACGGCCAGCGGCGTGGGCCGGCCGGCCGAGGGCTTCGGGCTGGGCACGCCGTACGTGGCGGCGCGGCTGGGGCTGCTGTCCCAGCGCGACGAGGATGCGCTGGACGTGGCGGTGGGGCTGAGCGCGGGCCTGCCGGTGGGCAACGCGGCGGCGCTGGCGCGGGACGGCGGCGTGCGCCTGGTGCCCAGCCTCATGGTGGGCAAGAGCTTCGGCTTTCTGCGCGCGTCGGTGGACGCGGGCATGGCGCTGCGCTCGAAGGTGGTGTTCAGCGATGACGAGAACGTGCGCGACGAGGTGGGCAACGAGATTCGCCTGGGCGGCACGCTGGCCACCACGGGCGAGGGCCTGCGCGGCGAGCTGAGCGTGCTGGCGTACCTGCCGCTGGAGGACGAGGGCCGCTCGGTGGAGGCGCTGGCGGGCCTGCGCTTTCCGCTGAGCGACTCGCTCGAGGGCTACGCGGTGGCGGGCCTGGGCTTCGACAAGGCGCCGGGCACTCCGTCGTACCGCGCGCTGCTGGGCGTGGCCTTCGGGCACCAGGCGCCCCGGTGCGTGGCCGGTGGCACGCACAAGCCCGAGCAGTGCCCGGACCTGGATGATGACAAGGATGGGGTGCGCAACGGCGCGGACGCCTGCCCCACGCAGGGTGGCAAGGTGGACGCTTCGGGCTGCCCGGTGAAGGACTCGGATGGTGACGGGGTGCTGGATGACGCGGACCGCTGCCCCACGGTGGCAGGCGACGTGGTGCTCCAGGGCTGCCCGGACACGGACAAGGACGGCATCGAGGACGCGGCGGACAAGTGCCCCACCGTGTTCGGCGTGGCGGCCTTCGGAGGCTGCCCAGACACGGACAAGGACGGCATCCAGGACACGCAGGACAAGTGCCCCACCGAGGCCGGCCCGGCGGACCGCCAGGGCTGCCCGCAGAAGGACTCGGACAAGGACGGCCTGCTGGATGAGCAGGACAGCTGCCCCAGCGAGGCGGGGATCCCCGAGCTGAAGGGCTGCCCGGCCAAGGACACGGACAACGACAAGGTGTCGGACCACGTGGACAACTGCCCCAACGAGGTGGGCCCCGAGGACAACCAGGGCTGCCCGGCGCAGAAGAAGCAGCTGGTGGCCATTCAGGCGGGCCGCATCCAGATCAAGGACACGGTGTACTTCGAGACGGCGCGGGCGAAGATCCAGAGCCGCAGCTTCAAGCTGCTGGATCAGGTGGCCAAGCTGCTCATCGAGCACCCCGAGCTGGAGAAGGTGTGGATTGAAGGCCACACGGACAGCCAGGGCAAGCCGGAGAAGAACCGCAAGCTGTCGCAGGAGCGCGCCGAGGCCGTGCGCCAATACCTCATCAAGAAGGGGGTGGCCCCCGAGCGCCTGGTGGCACAG
Source organism: Myxococcaceae bacterium (assembly GCA_035296065.1). Lineage (GTDB taxonomy): Bacteria > Myxococcota > Myxococcia > Myxococcales > Myxococcaceae > DATHBR01. The sequence continues at coordinate 73,626 of DATHBR010000023.1, forward strand.
GGCTTCGGACAGGAGCGCCCCATCGCCGACAACAAGACCGCAAAGGGCCGGGCGGCTAACCGCCGGGTCGATTTCCTCACCACGCCTCGCGAGGGCGCGCAGCAGTAAGCGCGGGGGATGACATACATGAAGACTTCAACTCAGAAGAACCTCCTCCGTGCCGCGCTGCTGGCGGTGTTCGCGTGCGCGCTGACCGCCGTGGCCGGCCCCGACAACGTCGGGGTGGGCACCGGGCGTGATGGCGCCTTCACGATTCCGGGCATCAACACGGTGGTCAACCGCTACGCCCAGGTGACGTCGCCGCTGGCGCCGGGCGACACCGCCATTCAGGTGCTCGACGCGACGGGCTTCGCGGCGGGCGATCTGGTGATGGTGCTGCAGACGACGGGCATCGTGCCGGAGCCGCCCTCGGGTGGCCCCAGCCCGGTGGACCTCACGAATAATCCGGTGGGCCGGTGGGAGTTCGCGCGGCTGGCCTCGGTGGCTGGCACGACGGTGAACCTGACGGCGCCGCTCCTCTACTCGTACGCGGGCAACGTGACGCAGGTCATCCGGGTGCCCGAGTACAGCACGCTGACCAACGCGGGCGGCCGGACCATCGTCCCGCAGCCGTGGAACGGGAGCACCGGTGGCGTGGTGGCGTTCCTGGTGCAGGGCGCCTTCACCAACAACGGCCAGATTGTCGCCACGGGCCGCGGGTTCCGGGGCGGCGTCACCGTGGATGACAACAGCGGCACCCTGGGGTGCAGTGGGCTGGATGAGCCGGCCCCCTTGGGCGGGCGCAAGGGCGAGGGCATCGCCGTCACGCGTTACGGGCCAACGCAGACAGGGCGTGGGCGCGTGGCCAACGGCGGTGGTGGTGGCGTGTGCTACGGGTCGGGCGGAGGCGGAGGCGGCAACGGAGGCGCGGGTGGCCGGGGCGGCAACACCGACCTGGACACGGACGGCAACCGGCCGGTGGGCGGTGAGGGCGGCGCGGCGCTGACCTTCAACTCCATCAACCACATGCTGATGGGTGGCGGCGGCGGCGCGGGCCACGCCTTCAACGTGGCGTCGCCCTTCCCGGCGGGCGGAGCCGGTGGCGGCGTCATCTTCATTCGCGCGGGCTCACTGGTGGGGGCGGGCGCGATGATCACCAACGGCGCGCCCGGCGCTTCCTCCGTGGGCCAGGAGGCGGCCAGCGGCGGTGGCGCGGGCGGCACCCTCTACCTGCGCGTCAATGGCGCCGCCGCGTGCGGCCTGCTCCAGGCGCAGGGCGGCGTGGGCGGCAACTCGAACATCGAGGTGGGCCCGGGCGGCGGCGGCGGCGGTGGCCGCATCCTCTTCCAGCGCGGCAGCGGCACGTGCACCACGACGGGGACCTCGGTCATTGGCGTGAACCCGGGTCAGCAGCCGGACCCCGGCGCTCCGGGTGGCGCGCCCTACGGCGCGGCGGCGGGCGCCAACGGCAGCGTCACCACGCTGGCCCAGGGTCCGTTCGTGCTGACGGCTCCCGTGGTGGTGACGCCGGCCAATGGCGCCACCATCAACGACAACACGCCCACGTACTCGGGCACGCTGGCCACGCCGTTCCCCGCGGGCACCGAGATCGTCATCTACGTGGATGGCGCCGAGGTGGGGCGCGTGGCGCCGCTGGCCACTGGAGCGTGGGAGTTCACGCCCGTCGCGGTGCTGGCCGACGGTGTTCACTCGGTGAACGCCATCGCCATCAACACGGCGCAGGCGGTGCAGAGCCCCCTGAGCAACACCAACACCTTCACGTTGGACTCAACGCCTCCGGCTCCTCCGGTGGTGAACACGCCCGCCAACAACTCGACCATCACCAACAACCGGCCGACCTACACGGGCACGGCCGAGGCCAACACCACCGTCACCGTCATCGTGGATGGGGCCCCAGTGGGCACCACCACGGCGAACGCGGCGGGCACCTGGAGCCTGGTGCAGCCCACGGCGCTGGCCGATGGCCAGCACACGGTGCGCGCCACGTCCACGGACGCGGCGGGCAACACCAGCCCCAGCTCCAACACCAACGCCTTCATCATCGACACCACGCCTCCGGCGGCTCCGGTGGTGCTGACGCCCGCCAACGGCTCGACGACCACCAACAACACGCCGACCTATACGGGCACCGCCGAGCCGGGCAGCACCGTTACCGTGTTCGTGGATGGGACTTCGATTGGCACCGTGACGGCGACTCCGGGGGGCACCTGGTCCCTGGCGCAGCCGGCGGCCCTCGCCGAGGGCCCGCACACGGTGCGAGCCACCGCCACGGACGCGGCGGGCAACACCAGCCCGGTGTCCAACACCAACACCTTCACGGTGGACACGGTGCCTCCGGCCGCTCCGGTGGTGCAGACGCCGGCCAACGGCTCGACGACCAATGACAACACGCCGACCTTCAGTGGCACGGCCGACCCCGGCAGCACTGAAGTCACCCTCACTGTCACGGGCCCCGGGGGGGCTCGGGTCATCACCGGCATTCCCGTTGTCGGCGGCAGCTGGACCTACACGCCCGCGGCCTCGCTGCCGGATGGCCAGTTCACGGTGAGTGCCACGGCGAGGGACGCGGCGGGCAACGTCAGCCCCGTCTCCAACACCAACACCTTCACGGTGGACACGGCCGCTCCGGCCGCTCCGGTGGTGGTGACGCCCGCCAACGGCTCGACGACCAATAACCCCACGGTGGTGCTGAGCGGTACTGCCGAGCCGGGCAGCACTGTTCTTGTCGTCCTCAATAACGCGCCGGCTGTTCCCGTCATGGCCGATGCGGCGGGAAATTGGAGCCTGCCGGTCGCGGGGCTCACGGACGGGGTGTACACGGTGAACGCCACGTCCATGGACGCGGCGGGCAACACCAGCCCGGTGTCCAACACCAACACCTTCACGGTGGACAGGGTGGCCCCGGTGGCTCCGGTGGTGCAGCGGCCGGCCAACGGCTCGATCACCAATGACAACACGCCGGACTACTCCGGTACGGCCGAGCCCAACAGCGTCCTCACCATCACGGTGACGGGCCCGACGATCGGCACCCGGACGTTCGTCACCACGGCGAACGGCGCGGGCGCGTGGAGCGTCACTCCGGCGGCCTCGCTGCCGGATGGCCAGTACACGGTGAGCGCCACGTCCACGGATGCGGCGGGCAACGCCAGCCCCGTGTCCAACACCAACACCTTCACGGTGGACACGGCCGCTCCGGCCGCTCCGGTGGTGGTAACCCCCGCCAACGGCTCGACGACCAACGACAACACGCCGGACTACTCCGGCACGGCCGAGCCGGGCAGCACCGTCACCGTCATCGTGGATGGCAACGCGATTGGCACCACCACGGCGAACGCGGCGGGCAACTGGACCTTCCCCCAGCCGGCGGCCCTGAGCGATGGGCAGCACACGGTGCGCGCCACCGCCACGGATGCGGCGGGCAACACCAGCCCGGTGTCCAACACCAACACCTTCACGGTGGATGCCACGGCGCCGGCCGCCCCGGTGGTGCAGACGCCGGCAAACAACTCGACGACCAGCGACAACACGCCGGACTACTCGGGTACGGCCGAGCCGGGCAGCACCGTCACCGTCATCGTCGATGGCACGCCGGTGGGCACCACCACGGCGAACGCCGCGGGCACCTGGACGTTCACGCCCGTGGTGGCCCTGGCCGAGGGGCCGCACACGGTGCGCGCCACCGCCACGGACGCGGCGGGCAACACCAGCCCTCCGTCCAACATCAACGCCTTCGTGGTGGACACCATGGCCCCGGCCGCGCCGGTGGTGCAGACGCCCGCCAACGGCTCGACGACGAATGACAACACGCCGGCCTACACGGGTACGGCCGAGCCGGGCAGCACCGTCACCGTCATCGTGGATGGGGCCCCGGTGGGCACCACCACGGCGAACGCGGCGGGCACCTGGACGCTCACCTCCACCACGGCGCTGGCGGATGGGCAGCACACGGTGCGCGCCACCGCCACGGACGCGGCGGGCAACACCAGCCCCAGCTCCAACACCAACACCTTCACGGTGGACACGGGCATTCCGGCCGCGCCGGTGGTGGTGACGCCAGCCAACAACTCCTTCATCAATGACACCACGCCAGACTACACGGGTACGGCCGAGCCTGGCACCACCGTCACCGTCATCGTGGATGGGGCCCCGGTGGGCACCACCACGGCGACCCTCGCGGGCACCTGGACGTTCACGCCCGTGGTGGCCCTGGCCGAGGGGCCGCACACGGTGCGCGCCACCGCCACGGACGCGGCGGGCAACACCAGCCC
>DATHBR010000024.1:0-289204 GCA_035296065.1 Myxococcaceae bacterium
GCGGTACGGAGGTGTCCCCGGCGCCAGCAGCTTCGTGGTCAGCGTCGCCGCCCCCTGGTAGTGCCCCGCTCCGAAGTCGGTGAGGAACACCCTCCCGTCCCCCGCCCTCACCAGCACGTTGGTGCCCTTCACGTCCCGGTGTACCCCCTTCGCCGCGTGCGTGGCCTCCAGCGCCCGCGCCACCTGCGCGAGCAGCCTCAGCACCTGGCGCGAGCTGGGGTTGCGCCTTCCCGCCCACTCGTACAGCTCCTCGCCCTCTACCCACTCCATCACCACATACGGAAACACTCCGGCCGGGTGCGCCCACTCGCCCTGCTCGCGGAAACGCGGCACGTACGGGCTGGCGATGCGCGAGAGCAGCTCCGCCTCCCGCGCGAAGCGCTCATCTGCCGGCGAAATTGCCAGCTTGAGCGCGAACTCGCCTTCCGCCTCGTGGCCTGCTCGCTCCACGCAGTACAGCGTGCCGTACGCGCCCCGGCCTCTCCAGCTCTTCACCCGCCACGGCCCCACCCGCTGCCCCGCTGGCAGGCAGAGCGGATCCACCTCCCGCAAGTCTCGCTTCCTCCCCATCAGGCCCTCTCCCGTGTGGCGCGGCTCCTGACGCCCGCTCGCGCCATCCTACCTCATAGGTCTCCAGCACACGCCACCGATGCGCTCGCGTGCTCCCCCGTTCCTCTTCGAAGCGGGCCAGCACAATCGAAGCACACCAGCGGGACAACCCCCCAGAAGCCTCCGCTATAGCAGTACCCTGGAGGAGGGAGTCCGTTGAACCTGCCCTGCCTCGGAGAGCCCTTCATGGTCCGCCGTCTCATCGCCTCGGTGCTGGTGGTGGCCTTGTCCACCGGCTGTGGCGCCACGCACCGCGTGCTTTTGGACACCGGACAAGGCACTCCTCGGGAGTCCCCGCACGCCTCCTCCCACCAACCCATCTCCGTGGGAGCCGACGCCTTCGAGGACGCTCTCACCCGGTTGGTGCTGGCGACTCCCCTGGCCTTGCGTGCTCCACAGCAGGACTGGCTGGTGCGCGTCTCCTATCCCAGCCAGCCTGACGCCCGCTGGCAGCACCTGATGAGCAAGAGCTTCGGCGGCTTCTGTGAGCCAGGCCAACGAAGCAACCACTGCCTCTCGCTGCTCGACGACGTGATGGGCCTGGGCCCGTGGGACAAGCTGGGAGTGGCCCTCGCCCTGTCGCTCGAGCCTCTCAAGCAGAGCATCTCCCAGGCGGTGCAGGACACCCTGGCTCCTCAGCTCTTCTACGCCGTCATCGCCACCGGCCTGGTCACCTGGGTCATCCTGGCCGCCAACCCCGAGCCCGTCTTCACCAAGGGCGCCGCGCTCATCTCCGCGCTCATGCTCCTCTACCTGGGCGTGGAGACCTTCCTGGAAGTGGTGGACGCCAGCCGGGAGCTGAAGCGGGCCACCGACAGGGCCACCACTCCCCAGGAATTGGAAGACGCCGGAGAGCGCTTCGCCCACAGGGTGGGCCCCCGGGTGGCTCGCGTCTTCGTGCTCGCGGTAACGGTGGTGGTCAGCCAGGGTCTGGTCGGAGGAGCCGCAGGGCTGGCTTCCCGGCTGTCCATGCTGCCCCACTTTCCGCAGGCCACTTCGGCAGGGGCCTCACGCTTTGGACTCCACGCGGCCAGCGTGGGCCAGGTGAGCTCGGTGGCCGTTACCGGCACCTCCGTCATCATCTCCCTGCCCTCCTCGGCGCTGGCCATGGTGGCCGAGCGCCTGACAGGCGGCCCGGCGAAGCCACAGCCCACTGGGCAACTCCACCACCCCATCTCCAGGCGCATCGCGACGGAACTGGATCGGCATCCCACACTTCAAGGTCATTACACCGAGAGGGATCCGCGCTTCGTGACACGCGCCGCCGACAGGGACTCGCACAATGGTTATCAGAAGTGGCACATCGATCTGGATAATGAAGTCATCAGATGGCTCAGGGCCAACAGGAAAGTAAGCCCAGAACAGTTCGAAGCCTATTTGCGTCAGCGTTACCGCCAGCCTGACCTGCGCGCGAGGTTCCCGAATGGGTTCTAATACTGCTTCGCCCCGCATGCGCTTCTTCGTCTTGGAGAAGCTGAACGACGGCGTACATGCCACCGAGTTCAGCACGGTTAACCTTCAAGTGGGGCCCGCGGCGCGCTGCCCCCGCTGCGGGGACATCGTCAGCGCATTGACCTGGCTACCGCCTTACCAGGGTGAGTTGGAACTCCATGGCAAGGATTTCGGCGATCTCGTCGAGGGCGCTGGCGGTGATCTCCTGGTGACGGAGCAGTTTGCGGCCGCCTTCACAGCTGAGGGGTTGACGGGGCTCAGCGGCTTTCATCCCGTCGAGGTGTTGCGCGTCAAACGCCGTGGCCGCAAGCCTGGTCCGCCACCCCGATACTTCTTCGTCACTCCGACTTATGGCCAGCCAGCGCTCGACCTGGAGCGCAGCCGCCTCCACACCTCTGCCCCCGTGACGTGCACCTGGTGCCGCAGCACCGGCGTTGACGCTATCGACGGGCTCACCCTGGAAGAAGGAACCTGGAGCGGCGAGGATGTCTTCCGTCCTCGCGGCCTATCGGGCCTCGTGCTCGTCTCCGAGCGCTTCATGCACTTCGCCCAGCGTCACGCCCTGAGCCACTTCTCCTTTGTCCCCATCGAGAAGTACGTCTGGGATCCGCTCGGGCACTTCTACTCCTGGGAACAGCGGCACAATCCACCGGGCAAGAGTTAACGCTGGCTACCTGAGCCCTTGCCCCCACCTCCGGGCTTTGTCACCGTTCGGGAGGGATGTCGCCGCGCGAGCCACCGCCCATCAACCTCAACACCCTGCTGCTGGTGCCCGCCCTGGCCCTGGCGGCGCTGGCCTGCTGGGCTGTCGCGGTGCGTCAGGCCACCCTGGCCACCGCCGCGACGCTCACCCTCTTCCTGCTGCCCGTCGTCTTCCGGCTGCTCACCCGCTCATGGTACCGCGGCCTGGTGGTGCGCGGGCTGGGCCTGTTCGTGCTCGGCTTCCACATCCCCATGTTCGCTTTCGGATTCTTCGCCACCGCCCGCATCGGCTGCGAGCCGGGCAAGTGCATGGGACTGGTCATCCTGGGTGCGCTCATGGCCCCCGTCGTCGGCCTGTTGTTCACAGTCGTTTACTGGCTGGTCGGTCGCCCACCGGCCTGAGTTCCCGAGAAAATAGGCCGTACCTACTTTCCTGGAAATGCTCGTTACCGCCCGACCGAGCCTGGCTCCAGGTGTTTTCGCGGCCACCGCCGCGCCACTGTTGATCGTCCTGAGCTCCTGGCTCCTGGTCCCCTGGGCCGGGGGCTCCGAGACGCTCAGCCGGCTGGTGGAGGCCTCGGGCGCCTTTGGCCCGCTGGTCATCATCTGGGGCCTGGTGGAGCTGGCCTTCCTGTCGATGATGCTCTGCCACGTGAGCGTCGGGCGCGAGGTGCCCATCACGGTGCTGCTGGGGGTGGCCACCCTGCCGTGGACGATGGGGCTGCTGGGCACCGAGGTGTACGTGAGCCGCACGGTGGCGGCGCTGAGCACGCTGGAGGCGATGGATGCGCGCACCACGCTGGCGCTGGGCGTCGGAGAGGCCATGGCCTCGCGGGTGCTGGGCGCGTGGACGAGCGCGGCGCTGCTGGGCGGCCTGGGGCTGGGGCTGCACCTGGCGCGGGCCAGTGGAGAGGTGACGCGGGTGTCCCGCCGCGGCCAGACGGGGCTGCTGTTCGGTGGCCTGATGGCGTTCGCGCTGGCGGCCATCGCGGTGGTGGGCGTCGTCGAGGCCTATCAGCTGTTCGAGCTGCTCACGCGCCTGGAGCAGGTGCCCGTGGCCGAGCGCGCGCAGCTGCTGGTGCAGGCCACGCACGAGGTGGCGCGGCTGCAGCCCATCCGGTGGGCGAGCGCCGGGCTGCTCGTCGCGCTGGTGCTGGCCTCGGTGTGGCAGAGCCGCCGCAACACGCAGGCCGAGCACGGGTGGACCGAGAGCGCCATCCTGCTGGCCGCCGTCGCCGCGCTGCTCGTGCTGGACGGGCACCCGCTGCGCTCCGCGCTCCAGGGCGCACGCGCCGCGGGCCTGGCGCCCCTCTGGGTGCCCGAGGGTTTCCAGGCGCTGCGCACCTCGCTGGCCGGCGAGCCCCATGCGCTCACGGCGCGCGCGACGCCCGAGGGCCTCACGCTCCCCAGCGGGCTGTACCTGCCCTGGACTACGCCGGCCCGGGCGCTGGCGAGCACCTTCTCCACCGCGATGCACGCGGAGGAGATGGAGGCCGCGGCGCCCACGGGCCTCACCGTGGAGCCTCAGCTGTCGCTGCTGGCGGATGCCCGGCTCTCCGGGCCCGCGCTCGAGCGCCTCATCGAAGCGAGCACCCACGCGGGCGTGCACTCGGTGCAGCTGGTGGGGCAGCAGCCCGACGCCGCCCAGCCTCCCGTCCTCACTCAGCTCGAGGAGCGCTTCCCCTTCTTCTCCCTGCTGGCAGCGCGCCCCGGCATGCAGCGGCTGCTGCTGCCCGCGGCGCTGCCCGCCGCCACCGTGCCCTCCTGGAGCGCTCACTTCGGGGACAATGGCCAGCTGCGGCTGTCCTCCACCCAGGGCGGTGAGAGCCTCACCCTGTCGCTGGGCGCGTCCCCGGCCGAGGTGCCGGACGTGCTCGCGGGCACCTTCGTGGGCCTGGAGCTGTCGCGCAACGTCTCGCTCACCCAGCTCAGCGCCGCGGTGGAGGTGCTGGGGATGGCGGGTGCCTCGCCCGTGGTGATGCTGGGCTCCGGGGCGCGCAAGGCCCCGCCCGGCCTGGGGGGCACGAAGACGGTGCAGAGCTCCGCCCGGCGTGAGGCGCTCTCGCCCGAGCTGCTCCACAGCGTGGCCCAGGCGCAGCTGCAGGCGCTCGGGTCGCTGCGCCACGAGCAGGCCTCGCGGCTCCAGGGCCTCGAGCCGCGCGCCTGCGTGCCGCCGCCCGCTCAGAGCAGCCAGATGAACAGCGCCACGCCCAGGATGAACCCCAGGCCCAGCACCAGCATCATGAACAGCCCCTCGCGCCTGGGCGTCTGGGGCTCGGTCGGCACCAGCTCGGGCTCCAAGGGGTTCAGGCCTCCGGTAGTGACGGCGCTCACGGGCCGCTCGTCCATCGGGGCCATGCCCGAGGAGTCGCGCAGCGACAGCCCCTCGCGCGCCAGCGACAGCACCCGCTTCATGTGGAGGATGTAGCGGTCCTCTCCGTCGTACGTCTCCAGCGCCACCGCCGCGCGCAAAAGCCGCGCGGGCACCAGCTGCACATCCGTGTGGACAATGGCCGCGGCGGGGTTCACCTTCGCGCTGCCTCCGGTCTCCACCCGCCCCGTCTTCAGCCCCTCGCCGGCCGTCCACACATAGTGGTCCTCCAGCAGGGTCAGCTCCTGGCGCTGCATCCGGCCCTCCATGTCCACCAGCGTCAGCAGGTCCGCGCCCTCGGGGCACATGTGCCACACCGAGCGCTGTCCATTGTCCCCCGGTGGCCCCTCCACCGCTCGCACCCGGTGCAGGGCCTGTACCGCATTCATCAGCTTCTCTGGCGAGGGGTTGTTCATCCGTCACGGGAGCGTAGCAGGCGCCCGGCGCCATGGGGCCTTCCGTGGATTGTTCAGCGATGGATGCCTTGACGAGCCCCCGTGCGTCCCCTCGCTCGCAAGGCTAGCTTTCGCGCCATGAGCCGTTCTCGTGGAAAAGGCCCTGAGTTCACCCCCCACTTCGAAGGCCCCCCGACGCTCGACGGGCTGCTGGAGCTGGCGGGCAGCCCGTGTGACACCGCCGAGGTGCTGGAGCGGATGCGCGAGGCCCACGCCGAGGGCGAGTCGCGCGACTCGGTGATTCCCACCCTCTTCGAGGGCGAGCCCCGCTTCTCCTCTCCGGAGGTGGCCCGGCGCCTGTTTCAGAACCTGCTGGGGCTGTGGGAGCTGGTGGAGGAGGGGAAAACCGTGCGCCTGGACGAGGGGCCCCGGCCTCCCCGGCCCAAGAAAGTAAAAGCCCCCGCGCCCGCCCCGTTCGCTCCCGGCGAGCCGAGCGCCGAATTCGTCGAGGCTGCCTGGCGTTATCTGGAAGACGACGAAAAAGAGCGCACCCGGCGCCAGCATTCCTTCGAGAACCGGCAGGATGCGATGCTGGGCACGCTTGACGCCGCGGGGCTCACGGACGAAGGATATGCGGTAGCCCGCTACCTGCTCTTCGAACTGCACGCCATGTTGGAGCTGGGCTGGCCGCCGGGACTGGCCCGTGTGGATCCGGCGGTACTGGAGAAACCAGGCACGGAGGTTCCGCCCGTGCCGCAAGCGCTCGCCGCGTACGCGGAGGAGGCGTTGTTCGAAGCGGAGCAGGACGAGGAGCAGCCCCTGTCCGCCGAGGAGCTCGCGCGGGTGCGCACCCTGGTGCGCAGCGGGTTGGCGGCGCTGTGGGGCGCTCGGAAGGGAAGTTGACGGATGGCAAGAGACAAGGACGACGACGGCGGCGGCTTCACCGGCAAACGCAACAAGAGCTGGAGGGAGATAGACGCCCAGCGCGGCAAGAGCCGCAGCCACTCGCGGCAGGATGACCCGGCGCAGCAGCGGATTGAGCGCAGCGCCTCGTATCAGAAGTACAAGGCCGCCGCGGACGCGCTCTTCACCGGCGGCGAGCTGCCCCAGGGGCTGGCCGACAAGTTCGACCCCGAGGGCAAGCGCAAGACGCAGAAGCAGGCCCTGCAGAAGCTGCAGCAGTCCGAGAGCCGTCAGGAGTGGGTGCAGGGCGTCATCGACTACCTGGACAAGTACCCGGAGCTGCCTGAGGACGCGTACTTCCTGGACAGCCTGTTGGACCACCCCCGCGAGCGCATCGCCGACAAGGCCCTGGCCAAGCTTGAGGTGATGGAGACCGAGGGCAAGCTGAAGACGAAGGTGCCCAAGAGCCTGGATGAGCGGCTGAAGTCCATTCAGATCACCAGCATGGACCCCGAGATGCAGGGCCGGGCCAAGACGCTGCGCGAGAAGCTGAAGGTTTGATAGCAGCCTGTTGTCATGACGCCTGATGAGCGCGAAGCGCTGGAGCGCGAGGTCCGCCGCCTGTGCGAGCAGGGAGCGCAGGCCCGCGCGGCTGAGACGGCCATCCGCGGGTACGGCCCGGAGATCTTCGGCGTGCTGGTCTCCTCGCACCGGGATGAGCAGGCCGCCGAAGAGGTATTCGCTCAGTGGAGCGAGCGGCTGTGGCGGGGGCTGGCGGCGTTCACCTGGTCGTGCTCGCTGCGGACGTGGGCGTACACGCTGGCGCGCAACGCGTCGATCAGCTTCCACCGCAACGCCCGGTTCCGGGACCAGCTGCACCCGCCCCTGCCGGAGTCGGAGGTGGTGTCACGCATCGCGCTGCAGGTGCGCACCGAGACGAAGCCGTACCTGCGCACCGAGGCCAAGAGCAAGCTGGCGGCGCTGCGCGACAGCCTGCCCGAGGAGGACCGGACGCTGTTGGTGCTGCGCATCGACAAGCAGCTGGAGTGGAAGGAGCTGGCGCGGGTGATGCTCGGCGAGGAGACAGAGGTGTCCGACGCGGAGCTGACGAAGGAGTCCCAGCGGCTGCGCAAGCGCTTCCAGCTGCTGAAGGATCGGCTCGTGGACCAGGGCCGGCGCGAGGGCCTGTTTCCCAAGGACGAGTAGCCCTGGGCGCCTCAGCCGCCGGGCCTGCTCATGGACGGCACGACGAGGGCCGCCATCCGCTCGGGGTTGCGGACGGACTGAGCCGTCATCCACGCATCGGCCTGGGCGGTGAGCGCCCGGCCCTCATCGCCTCCGAGCACCTCGCCGCGGCGGCGCTGAATGAACGTGGCCACCAACATCATGCCGTGGGCCCGCGCGCCCTCCTCCGCCAGCGTGAGCAGCCGGAGCGCCTCCGCATCCGCTCCCCTTCTGCGCGCCACGGCGGCGCGCAGCATGGCGCCCAGGGGAACGGCGGCCCAGCTCACCTGCTCACGCTCCAGCGCGCGGGCGGCTCCCAGGGCCTGGCGCACCACCGCGCCCTCACCGCGAGGATCCGCCGCCAGCTCCGCCAGCGCATCCCAGTACCGGGCCTCGACACGCAAGGCATGCACGCGCATCAGCCCCGAGCGCAGCAGCCGCCCGCGCCGGGCCCGGGAGACGGACTGCGCCTGCGCACCGTCTCCCAGATAGAGCGCCAGCCGTATCTGAGCGGCGGACTCCCGGTAGTGCTGCACGTGGTAGGTGCGCTGCGTCCAGCGCTGCATGCCCGTGCGCAGGGTGTCCCGGGCGCGCTCGGGCTCGTCTCCCGCCAGGTGCACCAGGTACTCGCTGGTCAGCCGCAGCATCGTCTCGCAGTACAGGTTGCCGCGCTCCCGCGCCTCCTCGAGCAGCGAGCTCACCAGCGTGGCCAGCCGCCGCAGCTCTCCCAGCTGATACAGGCACGTGGCCCACTGGATGCGGCCGAAGTCCAGCTCCCAGGGCACTCCGGCGCACCGCTCCTGGAGAATGGTGGTGCCCTCGCGCAGCAGCGGCTCGGCCTGGCGGTAGTCCCCGCGCATCATCGCGTGGACGCCCAAGCCGATCTGGCTGATGCCCAGCGCGTGCGGATACCCCTCGCGCTCGGCCAGTTCCCGGGCGGTGCGCAACAGGCGCTGGCTCTGCTCCCCGCCCGGGGTGTCCCGGAACGCGAGGATCATTCCCTGAAAGGCCAGGGCCCGGGCGATGCGATAGGGCTCACCCGCCTCGAGCGCCAGGAGCATGTGCCGCGTCTGGAAGTCCGCGGCGCGCACCGGGTTGGTGATGCTCAGCCCCTGCGCTGCGGCCCAGTACGTGTCGATGAGCCGCAGCGTCTCCTCGGACAACTCGGCGGCGGGCCTCGAGCGGAAGTCGAACCCGCGCGCCTTCAGCCGCAGCTGCCGGGTGACCAGCGACAGCACCGCGCCCACGGACGTGGAGGGCTGGGAGACGCCCGCCTCCCGGAGGACGCGGTCGAGCACCTCGAGCCCCTCCTCCGTGTACCCGCCGAGCAGCAGGTGCTCCATGGCCCGCCGCCGGTGCATCAGCGCCTGCGTGGGCACGGCCACCTCGGCCGCCTGGAGGTGGGCCTGGGCCGCCTCGCGGGGCCGGCCCGCGTGAGTGAGGGCCTCTGCCAGCCGGGCCTTGAGCGCATGAGCCTCGGTGGGCTCCAGGGCGCCCGTCTCCAGCGCCGCGCGGTAGAAGCGGGCCGCGCGATCAAAGGCCAGCACCTCGTGGGCGCGCGAGGCCGCCTGCACGGCGTAGCGCGCGGACTTCGGCAGCTCTCCGGCCTCGCGGAAGTGGAAGACGAGCTGCTCCAGCTCCGCCTTGCCGGACTCTTCCAGCACCTGGGCCAGGCCGCGGTGGTGCCCCCGGCGAACCCCGGGCTCCAGCCGCGCCACGACCGCCTCGCGGATCCGATCGTGGTAGGGCAACAGCTCCTCGCGCCCCTCCACCCGCCGCACGCGCAGCAACTGCCCCGCCCGGAGCAGGGCCAGCGCCTGGAGCTGCTCCTCGCCTCCCGCCGCCCCCGAGGCCACGTGCGAGGCGCTCTGCCGGGCAAGCGGCTGGCCCGCCACGGAGATGACCTCCAGCAGCTTTCGCGCCGGCTCCGGCAGCCGGTGAAGCCGCGCCTGGATGACCGCGTCCAGCCCCTTCGGCACCGAGCCCTCCACGCTCTGGCCCGCCTCCGGCCCTGTCTCCTCGATGTACCGGGCCAGCTCGGTGAGGAAGAACGGACTGCCGCGCCCCTCGGAGATCAGCGCCGAGGCCTGCCCAGGCCCGTCCGCGCCGAGCAGCGTGCGCACCAGCGCCTCGGACTCGGTGGGCTCCAGCTCGCCCACGGCCACCTCGCGCACCGTCAGGCGGGTATACGGCTCGGCGCGCAGCGCCTGGAGCAGCGTGGCCAGCGCGGGGCTCGTCCCCACCTCATCCTCGCGATACGAGGCGAGCAGCAGCAGCGCGGGCGCATATGGAGGACGCAGCACCTCCAGCAACAGGGCCGCGCTGTCGAGGTCTCCCCACTGCAGATCATCGATGAAGAGCACCAGGGTCGCGCGCTGGGCAAGGCCCGCGAGCAGCTCGCGCAGCGCCCAGGCACCCCGCCGCCGCAGCTGCGCCGGATCCCCGGCCTCGGGCACAGCCACCGCCGAGCCGGTGGCCAGCTGCCCGAGCATCGGAAAGAGCCGCGCCAGCACGCCCACGTCCTGGGGCACCAGCGCCTCCAGCTCCGCGTGCGGCAGCCGCCGCAGGTGGCGGTAGAGCGCGTCCACCAGGCTGTCGAGCATCTTGTAGGGCACGGACTCCTGCTCGAAGCACCGGCCCGAGAGCACCACCGCGCCCTGCCCCTGCAGCTGCTCGAGGAAGCGGTTCGCCAGCGAGCTCTTGCCCATGCCGGACGGCCCGTGCAGCAGCGCCACCCCCGTGCTCCCGGCGCGGCAGTCGGCGAGCACGGCCTCCAGCTGGCGCAGGTGCCCCGCGCGTCCCACGAAGGCCGTGCGCGGAAGAACCAGCCGCTCCCCCGTGCGGGCCCGGGCATCCGGCTTCACCAGCCGCTCGAGCACCTCGGCGCCCGAGGGCCGCTGCTCGGGCGCCACCGCGAGCAGTTCCAGGCACAGCGCCTCCAGGTCCTCTGGCACGCCGGGCCCCAGCGTGCTCGGTGGAGGCGGCGGCGCGTGGGCGGGAGCTTTGATGTACGGCGGCTTACCCGCCAGGGCCTCGTAGAGCAGCACTCCCACCGAGTACCAGTCCGCCGCCGGGCCAATGGGCAGCGCGGCGGCCTGCTCCGGAGCCATGTACCGGGGCGTGCCCGCGCCCTTCGCCTCCTGGAGCCCCTCCGCGATGTCCGTGACGAGCCCGAAGTCCAGCAGCACCACCCGCCCGCTCTCGGACACCATCACGTTGGACGGCTTGATGTCCCGGTGCAGCTTGCCGGCCCGGTGCAGGAAGCACAGGCCCTCGGACAACTGCTTCAGCGCCGCGCGCAGCCGCTCCTCGTCGAACGCGAGCCGCGAGCCCTCCGCCGAGCGCACGTGCTCCATGAAGGAGCGGCCCCGGATCAGCTCCAGGGTGAAGAACCACTGCTCTCCGTCCGAGTGCAGCTCGTAGAACTGCACCAGGTTGGGGTGCACCACGTCCGTGAGCGCGCGGAACTCCTGCTTGAAGAGCAAGAGCGCCTGCGGATCCCTGCGGCGCATGAGCTTGAGCGCCACCGGTGCGTTGCGCTCGCGATCATGCGCCTCGAACACCGCGCCGAACGCTCCGGCGCCCAGCTGGCGCTGGAGCACGAAGCGCTGCGAGCTCCAGTCCCGCACCAGCTCGCCCTTGCCCGGCACCACCGTGTCGGACACGGCCGCCACCCGCAAGTCCGAGACATGGGCCAGCTCGCGCAGGAACGCGAGCGTCGCCGCACCATCCTGGGAACCATTCTCTTCGCTCACCCCCAAAGCCTACCCCTCTGAACAGGGTAGGCAGGGGTGCGTCAGCGGTTGATGACGAACCCACAGGCGGAGTCCAGCGTCACCTTGGCTCCGGCCAGCGCCTGCAGCAGCCGCTCATAATGAGCGCGCTCGGCGTCGAGCTGGGCCTCCAGCGCCTCGGCGCTCAAGCCCTGGTGCCCCAGCGAGAGCCGCATCCGCCCGAGCGCCGCGTCGCGCTCGGCCTCGATGGCCTTCTTCGCCTTGGCCGCGAGCTTGCCCAGCTCCGCCTCGGCGGCCTTCCGGGCCACCGGCACCGCCGCGTCCACGAAGGGGCCAATGCCCGGCATGGCCCGCTGCACCTCGTCTCCCTTGAGCGCGCGCCCGTCCACCTCCAGCGAGGACAGCAGGCTGGGGTCCGCCTTGGGTCCATTGGGCCCCTCGGCCACCGCCACGTGCAGCAGCGTGCGCTCCAGGAAGCGCGCCAGCTGACGGCTCGGCACCCGGGCGCCCGGAGAGGTGTCCTCCGGCTCGGGCAGCTGCACGTGGAAGAGCAGCTCCAGCCCCTTGGCCTTCAGCGTCCCGCGCTTCTCGATGAAGCGGAAGCCGCTGCGCCCATACGGCCCGTCGCGCAAGAAGCCGAACAGCGCCTCCACCAGCGAGTGCCCGGTGGCGAAGTACTCCAGCTCCTCGGCCTCCACCGCCGTGTCGCGCCAGAAGGTGCCCAGCAGCGTCCGGTCCTCCATCACGTCCAGGCCCGGCAGCCCCTCCACGTTCAGCGCGTGGCCAAAGTGGAACGCGCACTGGAACGCATCCACCTCGTCGTCCGTGTCCACCCGGATGCCCACCCGCTTGGCCAGCTCCGTGACGGTCTCCTCCAGCCGCTCGTCGAGGTCTCTGGCCACGCCCCAGAGCCCGTCCTCCACCGCCTGCTCCTCCTCCTCGTCCTCCTCCTCCATGCCCATGCGGGCCTGGGCGCGCGTCACCAGCCGCTCCACCGCCGGCTTGTCGAAGGAGCGCAAGTCGAGCAGCGGATCATACGCCCGCTTCACCTGCGCCCGCGCCGTCTCCACCTTGGCCTTCAGCTCCGCCGCGTACGCCACGCGCGCCTCGCGCGGCAGCAGCGCCAGGTCCGCCAGCCGGTCCTCCACCTCCTCCAGCACCGCGTCCAGGCCGCCCACCGTCTCGCCGAACACGCCCACCGCGTCCGCCAGCATCATCAACACGTCCGAGGCCAGCGTGCCCTTCGGATCAAAGACGTGGATCTCCACCGGCTTCGTCTGGCCAATGCGGTCCAGGCGGCCAATGCGCTGCTCCACCGTCGAGGGGCTCCACGGCAAGTCGTAGTTCACCAGGTGGTGGGCGAACTGGAAGTTGCGGCCCTCGCCGCCCACCTCGGTGCACAGCAGCACCTTGGGCCCTTCGGGGTCGCGGAAGCGCGCCACCTGCCGGTCCCGCTCCACCAGCGGCAAGTCACCGTGGTAGCCCAGCGCCTCCACGCCCTCGCGCCCCAGCTCCATCTGCAGCGCCTCGAGCGTGTCCCGGCTCTCGGTGAACACCAGCACCTTCGCGGTGGGCTCGGCGGCCCAGATGCCACGCAGCACGCCGAGGAACGCCACCAGCTTGGCATCCCTCGCGGGCAGCTTCAGCTCCAGCCCCTGGAGCGCCGGGTTGGCCTTCACCGCGCCCACGAATGCCGCGGGGCTGGACTCCAGCCGGCGCAGCACGTTGGCCAGCGGAGCCCCCCGCAGCGTGGAGCCCGCCAGCGCCGAGAGCGCCGCGTCGCGCGTCTTCAGCTCCTCGGCGGGCAGCTGCACCGGGTGGCGGTGCAGCCGCCGCGACGAGAACCCACCCACCACCGCGCGCCGGTTGCGCACCAGCCGGTCCGACAGGCTGTAGGTCTCCGCCAGGTGCCCCAGCAGCGCGTCCCGATCCTTGAGCGCCTGCAGCTTCGCGTCCTCCGGGAAGCGCCTGGCCAGCGCCTTCACCGCCGAGGCCGGGCTGTCACCCTCCAGCAGCGCGCGCACCGCGGCGGAGAGCTCCTCCTGCCGCGCCAGCCGCTCCTCGAAGCCCTTCACCGTGGGCGCCGTGGCCGCGTCGATCAGCGTGAGCAGCCCGTGGTACTCGGCCGGATCCAGCTGCATGGGCGTGGCGGTGAGCAGCAGCAGGCCCCAGCTGTTGCCCGCCAGCCCCTCGGCCGCCTCGAAGGCCTTCTCGCCCTTCAGGTGGTGCGCCTCGTCGATGATGACCAGATCCCAGAACGCCTCCTCCTGGGCCACCGCGCGCCGGTGCTCCTCGGTGCGCGAGAGCATCTCCAGGCTCGTCACCACCAGCGCGAAGCGCGCCCACGGCGACACCTCGGGCTGCTCCTTGAGCGACTGCGCGTACCGGTCCGAGTCCATCAGCGTGAACAGCTGGTTGAACTTGTGGAACAGCTCCACCAGCCACTGCACCGTCAGGTGGCTGGGCGCCACCACCAGCACCCGCCGCGCCAGCCCCGACAGCCGCAGCGCGCTGAACACCATGCCCGCCTCGATTGTCTTACCCAGGCCCACCTCGTCGGCCAGCACGAAGCGCGGCCGCCGCGCCGACAGCACCCGCTGCACCACGCCCACCTGGTGCGGCTTCACCATCACCCGGCTGGCCAGCAGCGCCCCCAGCGCGTCACACCGCCGCTCGTCGTCCAGCACCAGCGCCTGCTTGCGCAGCATAAACGCCTTCGCGTCCCCCACCCGCCCCTCGCGCAGCGTGGTGAGCAGATCCGAGCGCGGCGGCAGCGCCCGCACCTCGGACTCGGGCAGCTCGTCCTCCTCGCCCGTGTCCTCGAAGCGGATGACATAGCGGCGCAGGCCTCGCGCCCCGGGCTCCTCGCGCACCACCGTGCACCGCTGCCCCTTCGCGGTGACAATGGGCTCACCTGGCGGCAGCGCATACGACACCAGCGCCCCACCCTTGGTGGACACCAGCACCGGCGCATCCTCCCGCGCCGGGAAGAAGACCACCGCCTTGGCGCCCTCCTCCTGCAACAGCGCGAGGTGCCCCACGCCCCACTCGGGCTGAGGGAGATAACGAACCTTGATACCGGGGACGAGGGACATAGGCAGTGGGCGGGACAGAGGAAAAAAAGGGGCTCGCCTCTTAACCTCGCTCCCGCCCGAAGGCCATCCCGCTCTCAGCCCCCCCTCGCACACCCCTCGCCGCTGGCGCTTGGGGGCCGCCCCGGCGCGGGCGCCGACACGTTGTGTTTTCAGGACGACCTATTAAGTCACCTGGCCAACCTTGGAAAAGCGCTCCCTCACCTGCCCACCTCCCCTCCAGGGAAGTGTCCCTGATCCCACGATTGATTCTGAAATCAGCCGGGGAAGGCATGATTTCCTGGCTTTCGTCAACGGTCAAGTACCCAAAAGGCCGCTTTCCCCGTTTCAGAACGACTCTTATTTTCCTGTATCACTGCAGACTGGGCCTTCTCATTAGAGCAGGCGAAGTCGCTGCGTCGAGACATTTTTCTTATTTATTGAAGTGTTCTGTTCAAAGCGGATATCCTTTTTTTCGCTCTAAAATCCTTCTTCCGGCGAATCCCGGAAAGAATGATTCCCTGGTACTCTAGGAAAAGAAGTGAAGGGCATCAGGGGAGCATGATTCACCGGCAGGCGCCTCCGCCCGCCGGACATAACAGGAGGGGCCACCATGCGTGGGACGACTGCACCCGAGATGATGAAGCGTGACACCACTCGTGGGGTTGGGTCGCAAGGTGGAGCTCTTCTGTGGGCCGCGCTCGTCAGCCTTGCGCTGGCGTGCGAGGGCCAGCCGGAGGGCGCCGCCGCGGAGCTGAGCGAGCAGGCTCAGCCGGTGGTCAGCCCCGCCGCGATGCGCCCCATCGGCGTGGCGCTGGAGATCGAAGACGGCCTGGGCCAGGCCCTGCGCGTGCGCGCCGGGCAGACGCTGTACATCAACCAGCTGGACATCCGCGCCTCGGTGGCCACCTCTAGCGACCAGGGCATGGGCGGGCTGCGCACCGCGGGTGACTTCGCCAGCCTGGGCTGGGGCGGGGTGAAGCTGGCCGAGCAGGAGTTCGAGGTGCTGCCCGGGCCCGAGGGCTACAAGCGCCGCCGCTTCTACCGCGACGCCGCGTGGATGGACGTGCCCAGCCACTTCACCGTGCAGCCGGTGGACGCCGAGGGCAACCCCACCGGCCGCGCCATCCGCCTGGAGGCCGGCTCCAACAAGCACCGCCGCAACGACGACGACTTCTTCGTGCGCCGCTTCCGCGCCATTCAGTGGACGTACGACTGCGCCTCGCACGCGGACTGCTCCACCGCCACCAACTTCATGGAAGAGGCCCTGGTCGAGCTGCGCTACGCCCGTACCCCGTGTAAGAGTAAGACTCTCACCCTGAGTCCCCAGACGGCCAAGCTGCTGGTGCGCTGGTCTCTGCGTCCTAGCGCCCCGTACGAGGTGCCGGTGGAGCAGGTGGCCTCGCCCGCGTACGATTACGGCTTCTCCATCGACGTGCAGACCGTGACGCCCCCCCGCCATGACGGCACCTACGCCCCCGGCAGCGCGGTGAGCTTCCAGCTCACCCTGAAGGATGGCTCTGGCAACCGTCTGCACCCACAGGGCTCGCTTCCCACGTATAATGAGGTCGTCTTCGGCTCGAACGAGGCCGGCATCCAGTACTACCGTGCCTTCTTCGATCCCTCGGCGACGTACTATCGGAGGAAGCACCGCGAGCGCATGTTGATGACGCAGATCATGGGGCCTGCTCAGCGCATTCAGCCCATCCGCTCCATCGTCGAGCTGGATGCGTTCCTGGATCCGAACTCGGACGTGCAGACCATTGGCACGCTCGAGCGTGACGGCGTCTTCTCGCAGTTTCAGACCTTCCCCCCGTCCAACGACTTGTTCGGCGGCGCGTTTGATCCCACCCACGCCGGCTGGGCCGCCCCGGTCAGCGACACGTGGACCTACCAGCTGCCCGCCAACGCCCTGCCGGGCACCTACCTGGTGACGGTGAAGGGCCGCCGCACCTACCTGGGCGAGGACCTTCCCTACTCGCGCACCATCGAGATCCAGGTGGGCACCGCGCAGCGCACGCTGGCGCCGCTGACCACCGGCCCGTGCAACAGCTGCCACAGCCAGGGCGGCGAGCTGGCTCAGGTGCTGCACGGCAACGACAACCGCGCCGCGTGCAGCGGCTGCCACGCGCCCCTGGGCTTCGAGCTCGAGGGCCCCATCTTCGTGCGCGTGCACTTCGTCCACTCGCGCTCGGACCGCTACGATGCGTCGCTGGCCCAGTGCAGCAGCTGCCACCAGACGAAGGAGAGCATCCAGCGCACCAGCAAGGCGGCGTGCTTCTCCTGCCACAAGAGCTACTCGAAGCAGCATGAAGAGCAGTTTGGCCCCATCCAGAGCATCTACGTGGGCGGCGGCCGCGAGTCCTTCCAGCAGTGCACCGGCAGTTGCCACAACACCCACCCTCAGAGCGGGCTCTGAGCCCGCTCCGATAGTTACCCCTCGGAGGTCCTCTCATGGCGCAAGTAAAGATGCAGACGGCTCGAACCACTCAGAAGGAGCCGGCTGCGGCCGCGGAGGACCTGATGCAGCAGCTGGGGGCCACCATCCCCAAGCTGGTGATGATGTTCGTGTCGCGGGACCGGGATCAGCAGGCCATCAACAAGGCGGTGCGCGCCAGGCTGCCCGAGGGCTGCCGCCTGGTGGGCGCCACCACCGCGGGCGAGCTGGACAACAACGGCATCTACTACGGCAACGTGGTGCTGGCCGCGCTCACCGGTGACTTCGAGGTGGGCCTGGGCCTGGGCGTCGGCCTGTCCGTGGACGCGGTGAGCGCCGGCGGCCAGGCCATCAAGAAGGCCTGTGACGATCTGGGCGTGCGCCAGGCCGATCTGGATCCGCGCAAGTACGTGGGCCTCGTGATCGACGACGGCTTCCGTTACAAGAAAGAGGAGCTGCTGCTGGGCATCCTCGAGAAGAACCAGACGCTGGTGCTCGTGGGCGGCGGCGCCAGCGACGACAACCGGGACCCCGCGCAGCAGAGCGCCATGCTCCACGTCGATGGAGAGGTGGCCACCGACGGCGTGCTCGTGGCGCTGTTCCGCACCAACGCCCCGTGGGCCGCGCTTCGCTCGCACTGGTACATCCCCACCAACGAGCGCATGACGATCACCAAGGTCGACGAGACGCACACCCGCGCCCTGGAGATCGACGGCAAGCCGGCGGCCCTGCGCTACGCTGAAATCCTCGGGTGCCAGCCGGCCGAGCTGGAGTTCGGCACCCCCAAGGGCTTCGCCGTCCGCCCGACCGCACTCAAAGTGGGACGCGAGTACTTCATCCGCGCGCCGTGGAAGCCCATCCTCGAGGATAACTCCATTCTTTTCGCCAACTTGCTCGAAGAGGGCAGCGAGCTGGAGCTGATGAAGCTCGGCGACATGGTCGGGATGACCAAGCAGTTTTTCACCGAGGAGCTGCCCAGGCGAGTACAGAACCCCCAGGCTACCCTCCTGTTTCAGTGCGGTGGTCGCATGTGGTACGCCAGCGCTACAGGTAAGGTCGACGAACTGGCCCAGACCTTGCGCTCGGCGCCGACGGCGGCTGGAATGACTGTGCACTTCGAGATCTACTCGGGGTTCCACATCAACACCACGCTGACCGTGCTGGCGTTCGGATCCAACTGATGACTCACCACCCCACCGCTCAAACCGAAAGCCCTACCCCACGCATCCTGCTGCTCACGACGGAGCGTGAGACCGAGCAGGTCCACCTCGCGCTGCGACAGACCGCCTCGAAGGCGGAGCTCGAGCGCGTCACCACCGCGGCGGCGCTGAAGACGGCGCTGTCGCGCCCGTGGGATCTGGTGGTGATCGGCACCGAGGCGCCAGCGCTGCCGCTGGCGCAGGTGCAGGGCGTGTGGCAGGACACTGGCGCTGCCGCGCCCTTCGTCGTGCTCTCGAAGCAGTGGAGCGCCGAGGCGCTGGCCGCGGCCACCCAGGCTGGCGCCAGCGACTTCCTCACCGAGGAGCAGCTGGGGCGGCTGGGGCTGGTGATCGCGCGCGAGCAGCGCATGGGCGCCTCGGTGCGCCGCCACGAGGCCTCCGAGGCCGAGCTGAAGAGCACCAACCTGCTGCTCAACACCATCATCGACAGCCTGCCCTTCGTGCTGTTCGTGAAGGACGCCAGGGAGCTGCGCCTGCGGGTGGCGAACAAGACGTTCGCCGAGAAGTTCAAGGTCTCCAAGGAGTGGCTCACCGGGAAGCTGGACCATGACTACTTCCCCAAGGAGCAGGCCGACGCCTTCGTGAACGATGATCGCGAGGTCATCACCAGCAAGCAGATGAAGAAGTTCGAGGAGGTGGCCCGCGTCGTCGATCAGGACCGCGTCTTCGGCACCCGGAAGCTGCCGCTGCTGGATGAGCAGGGCAACGTGCTCTACGTGATGGGCGTCACCGAGGACATCACCGAGCGCAAGCACAGCGAGACGGTGCTGCGCTCCTCGCAGGCGGAGCTCGAGGCGGCCAACAAGAAGCTGGCCGCCAACCTGGAGGAGATCAAGCGCACCCGCTCGGTGTCCGCGCGCGCCCTGGCCAGCTACCAGCAGCGCGCCCTGCAGATGGAGATCATCCGTCAGCAGAACGACGACCTGGACCGGCTGGCCACGGAGCTGGCCATCGCCAAGCGCAACGAGGAGGAGGGCCGCCGCGAGGCCGAGGCCGCCGCCCGCCTCAAGAGCGAGTTCCTGGCCAACTTCAGCCATGAGATCCGCACCCCGCTCAACGGCATCATCGGCTACTGCGATCTGCTGATGCGCGAGGAGGGCAGCCGCCTCACCGCGCACGGCCGGCGTGACTTGAACGTCGTGAAGACGAACGCCAAGACGCTGCTGGCGCTGATCAACGACATCCTGGACCTGTCGAAGATCGAAGCGGGCCGGGTGGAGGTCGTCACCGAGCGCGTGGACATTCAGGAGCTGGCCGAGGAGTGCCTGGCCACGGTGCGCGAGTACCTCAAGGGCAAGGACGTGGCCCTGACGATGAACATCGCGGAGAACGCGCGCTTCTTGCGCACCGACGCGCTGAAGCTGCGGCAGGTGATGCTCAACCTGCTGAGCAACGCCGCCAAGTTCACCGACTCGGGCGAGGTGTCGCTGGGGGCCCGCGCCGAGGGCAACGAGCTGGTGATGACGGTGGAGGACACCGGCACCGGCATGCCCGCTGATCAGCTGCCCTTCATCTTCGAGAAGTTCCGCCAGGTGGACGGCTCGTCCACGCGCAAGGTGGGCGGCACCGGCCTGGGGCTGGCCATCGTGCGCGAGCTGAGCAAGGTGCTGGGCGGCAACGTGGACGTCACCAGCGTGCTGGGCCGCGGCTCCACCTTCACGGTGCGCCTGGCCGGCGTGCTCGAGTCGGACGCGCCCTCCTCCACCATGCCCGGCACCGAGGCTCAGGCGGAGCTGGTCGCCGTGGAGGACGTGGCGGCGAAGCTGGCGCCGCTGGCCGCCGGCAGCACCGTGCTGGTGGTGGACGATGATCCGCTGATGCAGCAGCTGGTGTCCGGTCAGCTCGAGCCCGCGGGCTTCAAGGTGCTGGCCGCCGACGACGGCGTGAACGCGCTTCGCATCGCGCGCGAGCAGAAGCCCCAGGCCATCATCCTGGACATTCACCTGCCCCGGCTCGACGGCTGGTCCGTGCTCAGCCAGCTCAAGAGCGAGCCGGCGCTGTCCAACATCCCCGTCATCCTCGTGTCCGTGGAGGAGCAGCGCGCCCGCGGCTACTCGCTGGGCGCGTGCGAGTACCTCATCAAGCCGGTGGAGCCGCAGCGCCTGGTGGAAGTCGTGACGCGCACGCTGGGCACCGTGGCCCTGGCCAGCGGCGAGGTGCTGGTGGTGGACGACGACGCCAGCACGCGCGAGCTCGTCAGCCGCAGCTTGCGCCGCGCCGGCTTCTCCACCTCCGAGGCCCACAGCGGTGAGGACGCGCTGCTCAAGGCGCGCGTGTCTCCGCCGGTGCTGGTGGTGTTGGACCTGATGATGCCCAACCTCGACGGCTTCGAAGTCTTGCGGCGGCTGCGCTCGGAGAAGCTGACCATGCCGGTGGTGGTGCTCACCGGCAAGACGCTCTCGGCCGAGGAGCAGGCCACGCTGCGCGACGGCTTCATCGCCTTCGTGCGCAAGGGGGGCCACGCGCTCGAGGACGTCATCGGCCAGGCCAAGACGCTGCTGTTGCAGCAGCGCGCGGTGGCCAACCGCGCCGCCCGCATCCTCTACGTGGAGGACAACCCGCAGAACCGCGACATCGTCCGGCGCTACATCGGCAACACCTACGAGCTCATCGAGGCCGAGGACGGTGAGCACGGCCTGGAGCGTGTCCAGCGCGACTCGCCGGACCTGGTGCTGATGGACCTGTCGCTGCCCCGCGTGGACGGCTGGGAGGCCACCCGCCGCCTGCGCGCCCTGCCCGCCGCGGTGTCCAAGGTCCCCGTCATCGCCGTGACGGCGCACGCGGGCCGCGAGTACCAGGACAAGGCCCTGGCGGCCGGCTGCGACGCCTACCTCACCAAGCCGCTGGACCGCGACCAGCTGCTGGACACCATCCGCAAGCACCTGGGGAAGCCCCATGCCTGACGCGAAGCTTCGCGTCCTGGTCGTGGATGACGACCCGGACCTGCTGGACCTGGTCGCTCGCTCACTAAGCGCTCATGACATCGAGGTGGAGACTCACACCTCGGCCCTGGGCGTTTCCAACCGCATCCGGGATATTGTCCCGGATGTGGTGCTCATCGACGTGAACTTCCCGGCCCTCAAGGGCGACAAGGTCGTCTCGTTGGCGCGTCAAATCGCGCCCATGAGCACCAAGTTCATTCTCTATTCGGCCTCGGATGAGGCCCGCCTGCGCTCGCTTGCAATAGCGTCTGGCGCCGATGGTTATCTGTCCAAGAGCGTTCAAGGCGCCGAGCTCGCGCGGAAGATTGTCTCATTCCGCCAACAGCCACGACCTACGCCCGTGCCCGCCTAAGTCTTTCTTCACCTTCTTCTTCCACCATCTCCTTTTTCCTGGCTGTCTCAATTCTCCCGAATTGACTGCCCTCCGGAGGGATCCGCCGTGCGCACCCCCGATTACAGTGAGGCCGAAAAGCTCCGGCGGCAACTCGAGTCGCCCATCTTCAACCCCCTACTCAAGAAGTGGGTTGGAAAGGGCGAGCTCGATTACGAGGTCTACATCAAGACCCCGACGCTGCTGAACCTGCAAACGCCCATGGCGGAGCTCGTGCACCATGACGAGCTGCTGTTCCAGATCACCCACCAGGCCCAGGAGCTGTGGATGAAGCTGGTGTCCATGGAGGCGGTGGAGGTGGTGGCGGAGATGGACGGTGACTTGTTCTGGCCGGCCACCGGGCGGCTGGAGCGCATCCTTCGCGCCATGCGCTGCCTGGTGGCGGAGATGAACATCCTGGAGTCGATGACTCCGGACACCTACCAGATCATCCGGCGCAGCCTGGGCAATGGCAGCGGCCAGGAGTCTCCGGGGTACAACGCCATCCGGCTGTCGGCGGACGCGATGGAGCTGGCGCTGGACCGGGCGCTGACGCGGCGCAACCTGCGGCTGTTGGACGTGTACAAAGTAGGTGGGCACGCGGCCGAGGACTTGAAGCGCGTGTGCGAGCAGTTCGTCGACATGGACGAGCTGTTCCAGACGTGGCTCTACACGCACTACCAGATGGTGCGGCGCATCATCGGCGTGGACCGCTCCATCAAGGCGCTGGACGGCCTGCCCACGCAGGTGCTGGCGGGCCGCATGACGCTGCCGCTGTTCCGCAAGCTGTGGGAAGTGCGCGTGGAGATGACCAACGCGTGGAAGCGCGATGGTGGCTACGCGCCCGGCACCACCCGGCAGACGGGCCAGTACGGCTCGGCGCCAGAGGCCACCCAGGCCCAGGCTCCCGCCGCGCCTGCCGCTACGCCTTCCGCCGAGCCCCCCGCCGCGCAACTCGGCGCGCACTACTACGCCACGGCCCCCGCGCAGGCGCTGGCGGCCGCGGCTCAGGCCCCCTCGCACTCGCCGGCCGCGGCGTTGGCGGCGGCGGCCCAGGCGGCACCGGCCGCGCCCGCTCCGGCTCACGCGGCACCTCCCGCGCCCGCTCCGGCCCCGGTGGCTCCAGCGCCCGTGGCTCCGGCGCCCGCGCCTGCTCCCGCGCCGGCGGCGGCGGCTCCAACGCCCGCGCCCTTCTCGGCCCCGCAGGCTCCGCCGGAGGATCCGTGGTCCAAGCCCGAGCCGCCCACCTCGCGCCGGGACTTCCACACCGCGTCCATGCTGCCCACGGGTGAGGACCCCTGGTCCCGCCCCGAGCCGCCCACGCGCCGCATCGCCGAGCAGGAGCAGTCCGCCACGGGAGCCCCGCCCAAGACGGGGGGCTCCTACTGATGGGGGACGTGAGCCTCGAGGCGGTGCGCGCCGAGTTCCCGCTGCTCTCCACGTGCACCTACCTCAACAGCAACTCCACCGGAGCGTTCCCCCGGGGCATGGATGGGGTGCTCCAGCGCTACGGGCAGACGCTGCACCGCTGGCGTGACGAGGCGTGGGAGGGCTGGTGGGGCGAGTGGCTGGGCTACATGGACGCCATCGCCCGCTTCATCGGCGCGCCGGACGGCTCGGTGGTGACGGACACCAACCTCACCACGCTGCTGGGCCGCCTGGCCACGTGCTTCGACTTTGGCGGCGCGCGCAACCGCGTGGTGCTCACGGACCTGGAGTTCCCCACCGTGCCCTTCCTGTGGCGCGGCTTCGGGCGCTACGGCGCGCAGACGGTGGTGGTGCCCACCGAGAACGGCCGGGTGGATGAAGAGCGGCTGTGCGCCGCCATCGACGAGCGCACGCTGCTGGTGAGCATCTCTCACGCCAACTTCGCCAGCGGCGCCCTGGTGGACCTGGCCGCGGTCGTCAAACGCGCGCACCAGGTGGGCGCCCAGGTGGTGGCTGACGCGTACCAGTCGGTGGGCGTGGTGCCGCTGGACATGAAGGCGCTCAACGTGGACTTCCTGCTGGGTGGGGCGCACAAGTGGATGTGCGGCTCCATCGAGAGTGCGTTCCTCTACGTGAGGCCGGACCTGCTGCCCACGCTCAAGCCGGCGGCCACCGGGTGGATCGCCGGAGAGAACCCGCTCACCTTCGCGCCCGCGAAGGAGTGGGCCCCCACCGCGCGGCGCATGGCCAGTGGCACCCCCGCGGTGCTGCCCTCGCAATTGTCGCGGGTGGGGTTGGACATCCTGGCCTCGGTGGGCATGCCCACCATCCGCGCGCACTCGCTGCGGCTCACCCGCCGGGTGATGGAGCGCGCGGACGAGGCGGGGCTCACGGTGGTGACGCCGCGCGAGGACTCCAGGCGCGCGGGCATCGTGGCGCTGCGCTTCCCCGGCGACGTGGAGGTGTGCAAGCGCCTGGTGGCGCGCGGCTTCGTGTGCAGCCACCGGGGCGCGCTGCGCGTGGCGCCGCACTTCTACAACACGCTGCAAGAGGTGGAGCGCTTCATGGACGCGCTGGTGGAAGAGGCCCGCAGGGAGGCCAGATGAGCACCGTGGAGCTGACGCCGCGAGGGCTGTTGCACCTGATCTTCAACGGGGCGCGCGCCGTGGACGTGGTGGAGACGGCCTACCACCTGGGCATGCTCGAGGCGCTGGAGGCGGGCCCGGTGACGCTGGGCGCGCTGAGCCAGAAGTACGGCATGGTGCCGCTCAGGCTCTACAAGTTCCTCGACTGCCTGGAGAGCCTGGGCCTGGTGCGGCGCGAGCAGACGACGGACGCGCTCGTCGAGGCGCGCTACACCGCGGTGCCCGGCCTGCGCGCGGCGGCCGAGAAAGTCGTCGGCCCCGCCTCGCTCGAGCGCGACCGGGAGCGCTACGCCTGGAAGGAGCTGCACGGCCGGCTTCCCGCGGTGCTTCGCGGCGAGCACAGCATGCCGCGCGAGTCCTTCGACTGGCCCCCGGCCACGCCCGAGCAGGTGGCGGGCTTCGAGGCCAGCATGGCCGCGGGGCTGGGCCCCATCCTCGAGGTGTTCCGCGTGCACGGCGCCAAGCTGTGGCAGTCCGGCCAGCGGCTGCTGGAGGTGGGCGGCGGAGACGGCACGCTGGCGGCGCACCTGCTGGAGCAGAACCCCGGGCTCACCGTGGACGTGTACAACATTGCGGCCACCGAGCCGCTGGTGGCGCGCACCCGCGACAAGCACGGCCTGGGCAAGCGCCTGGGCTTCGTGGGCGGAGACTTCCTCGCCGAGCCCCTACCCAAGGGCTATGACGCGCTGTCCTTCGTGCGCGTGCTGCATGACTGGCCCTCGGAGACGGCGCGCCACCTGATGAAGGCCGCCTACCAGGCGCTGCCCTCCGGTGGCCGCATCTTCATCTGCGAGGAGTTCCGCACCCCCGAGCGCCTCACGGCCCAGTTCTTCTGGTCCTACTTCCTCATGGGCGTGGACAGCTGCGTGAGCCGGCTGCGCGAGGTGGAGTACTACCTGCAGGGTCTGCGGGAGCTGGGCTTCAAGACGCCCGAGGTGCTGCCCGGCCCCTTCGAGCTGGTGATGGCCATCAAGCCCTGAGTGGGCAGGTCAGACGTTGACGGGGCGCTCGAGGCCCAGCTTGCAGGCCAGCATCGCCATCTGCGTGCGGTTCTCCACGTCCAGCTTGCGGTAGATGCTGGTGATGTGGGCCTTCACCGTGCGCTCGGTGATGTTGAGGCAGGCGGCGATCTTCAGGTTGTCCGCGCCCGAGGCGATGAAGCCCAGCACCTCGCGCTCGCGGGGCGTGAGCCGGCCCAGCACTCCGTTGCTGGGGGACTCGAGCTCCCGGCCAGCGGGGCCCGGAAACAGCTCCGGGGGCACCAGCCGCTCGCCGCGCGCCACCCGGGTCACCGCCTCCACCACCGTGGCGCAGCTCACGTTCATCTTGCACAGGTACCCGGATGCCCCCGCGCGGAAGCAGCGCTCGGCCACGTCCGTCTCCCGGTTGGCCGACAGCACCAGCGAGCGCACGCCCGGATGGAAGTCATGCAGCAGCTCCACCGCCCGGAAGCCGCTGTCCACCTGCTCCGCCCCAGCCTCCAGCCGCAGGTCCACCAGCGCCACGTCCGGGGGCCGCTGCTGCGTGCGCGCCAGGAAGTCCTCGACCGTGGAGCAGCGGACCACCACCTCCATGCCCGCTCCTTCGAGCAGCGCCGACATGCTCTCCATGAAGACCTGCTGATCCTCCAGAATACCGACTCGAATCGTCCTGGACTCCATGGGTGTTCTCCCGGGCTGCACCGACTACCCCCTGCTGGGGTTGGGTCTGGCCTACAGGGGGTAATCTAAGGCCTGGGGGTACCCTGATGGGTAGGTCCTCTGGAAGCCCCGCCAACTCACTGTTCAACAGCGGAAGCGACGGAGGTGCTTTCCAGATTGAGCAGCCCAGCAGGCAGGTGCACGAGGACACGGCCAATCTCCCGCACCGAGAGGCATTGCGTGGCGGCCTCCAGTTCGAGCCGCACGCAGCACCCGTCCACGTAGAAGTGCAGGCCTTCGGCATCGCGCCGGGCCAGGCGCTCCCACCGCGGGTCGTCCAGCGGCCATTCAGGCGCAAGCTCCGCCATGCGCGAGAGGGTCAGGTGAATGCTCGCGCAGGTGCGGCGCGGCAGCTCTTCCATCATGGAGAACAACATGTTGGGGATGTGGATGGAGTAGGGCATGGGCGCCTCGGAGTGGAGAGGAGGGGAGAACTGTTTTCCACCCGAAACGAAGCTGGTGAGCCCGAGCCCACAGATGAATTGTACCGGGGGGTAGTAGCTCTCCCTGAGTCACTCGTGGAACGAACCACCTGGCAAGGTGTGTCTGTTCTTGCTGAGCTAGCGGCCAATGCGTTAGGTCTGCCCCATGGCCAGCAAGTCACCCCGGGACAACGAGCTAGAGGCCATCCTCGAGAAGGTCCGCCAGGTGCGGAACTTCGACTTCCGCAACTACAAGCGGGCCACGCTCCAGCGCCGCATCGACCGCCGCGTGGAGGCCACGCGCAGCCGCACCCGCGCCGCCTACCTGGCCCTGCTCGACCGGGATGCAGGCGAGGTCAACACGCTCGTCTCCTCGATGCTCATCAAGCTCACCACCTTCTTCCGGGACCCGGAGGTGTGGAGCACGCTGGACAAGGTGCTGCGCGAGCTGGTGAAGCGGCGCCGCCCCACCCAGGAGCTGCGCATCTGGAGCGCTGGCTGTGCCACGGGCGAGGAGGCGTACTCCGTCGCCATCGCCGCGGCCGAGGCGCTGGGCCCGGGGCTGCCGGGAGCGGAGCTGAAGGTCTTTGGCACCGACGTGGACGAGGCGGCCATCGCGTTCGCTCGCCGGGGCGTCTACCCGGCTCAGCAGCTCGAGGGCTGCTCCAAGGAGCGCCTGGCCCGCTGGTTCGTCCCCACCAGCGGCGGCTACGCGGTGCGCAAGGAGATCCGCCGCTCGGTCGTCTTCGGCGTGAACAACCTGGTGTCCGATGCGCCCGTGTCGCGCATCGATCTCATCCTGTGCCGCAACGTCTTCATCTACCTGGACGCGGACCTGCAGAAGCGGGTGCTCGCCCGCTTCCACTTCGCCGCGCGGCCCGACGGGCTGCTGGTGATGGGCCGCTCGGAGCTCATCCCCTTCGCCGCCCGGCTCTTCGAGCCGATTGATCTGACACGGCGCATCTACCGCAAGGATGGCCGGCAGGACGGCCCGGTGCTGGCCGCGAAGGAGACCCTGCCGCCCCTGGAGCTGCTGGTCTCCAAACCAGAGCCCCGGCCCAGCCTGGACATGCAGCAGTCCTTCCTGCGCGAGGTGATCGACTCACAGGCGTGCCCCGTCATCGTCACCAACACGGAAGGCATCGTCACGCTCACCAACCATGCCGCCACACGGCTGTTCTCCCGGAGTGAGGGCGAGATGCTGGGCAAGCGTCTGGCCACGTTGGGGCTGCCCGGGCTGAGCCAGGATCTGCTGGTGGAGCTGACCGCGCGGGTGCGCGCCGGCCGCTCCGAGCGCGAGGCGGCCGACGGGATGATGGAGGTGGCCGGCACGGAGCCGGTGGCCCTGCGCGCCCAGGTCGTCCCGCTCAAGGACGGGACGAACGAAGTGCAGGGCCTGGTGTACCTGGCGCATGACGTCACCAGCCTGCGCAGCCTGGAGCTCAACCTCCAGAAGGCCAACGAGGAGCTGCACTCCACCAACCTGCGGCTGCAGAGCTCCAACGAGGAGCTGCGCGCCTCCAACGAGGAGCTGGAGACGACCAACGAGGAGCTGCAGAGCGCCAACGAGGAGCTGCAGACGACCAACGAGGAGCTGCAGAGCACCAACGAGGAGCTGGAGACGACCAACGAGGAGTTGCAGAGCACCAACGCCGAGCTGGACGCCACCAACCGGGAGCTGGCCCACCGCACCCAGGAGATGGACGCGATGAGCTTCTGCCAGCGCACCATCATCCGCACGCTGTCGGCGGGGGTGATGGTGCTGGACGCCTCCGGGCGCATCACCACCTGGAACCTGGCCGCCGAGCGGCTGTTGGGCCTGCCCGAGCGCGAGGCGGTGGGACAGTCCCTGTGGACGCTGCGCATCCCCGCCCTCAAGCGCTCCTTGCAGCTGCGCATCCGCAAGAGCCTGGCCAACAGCCAGTCCCTGCGCCTGGAGGACGTGAGCTATCAGCTCCCCCATGGAGGCCACGGCAAGGCCACACTGGTGGCCACCCCCCTGGCCATGGACACCAACCTGCTGGGGGCTATCGTCCTGTTCGAGGACACCACCCGCGCCGCGGCGTTGATGCAGGAGAATCGCGAACTCAAGGAGCGCCTCAAGCGCTGAGCAGGTTCCCACCCCCCATGAGCCCGCGCCGCCGCACTTCCGCACGCCAAGCCGTGGGGCCCCGCCAGGCCCCCCCGGAGGACCCGCCTGCGCAGACGCTGCTGGCCAAGTACCAGCAGCTGGTGGCCAAGCATGAGACGCTGGTGCGCAAGCTGGAGCTGCGCACCGAGGAGCACCTCTCCACCTATCGGCTGTCACTCTGGGCGCTGGAGACGAGCACCAGCGCGTTCGCGCTGATGCGAGATGACGTGGTGCTGCTGGCCACCTCGCGCTGGCACGAGCTGAGCCATGGTGGCCCCTGGCAGCCGCTGGACAAGCCCTCCGCCCCGGCCCGGGTGAACCTGACGCAGGTGGGCAATGCCATGGTCGAGCACCTGTTTGGCTCCGGCGAGCCCGGTCCGCTCGTGGAGCGCTACCAGGAGCAGGGCAAGCCCCGGGTGCTGGAGGTGCGCATCGAGCGGGTCCAGCGCACCAGCAAGCTCCCGGCCCCCAAGACGGTGCTCGTGGTGGCGCACGACGTCACCCAGCAGGTGCACTCCGAGCGGGCGCTGGCGCAAGCCCAGGCGGCGCTGGTCGAGCAGGAGCACCTGCGCGCCCTGGGGGAGATGGCGTCGGGCGTGGCGCATGATCTCAACAACACCCTCAACGCCATGAAGCTGCGGCTGGAGCTGATCCGACGCACCCAGGCCGCACCGGACCACACGGCCCACCTGGACGCGCTGGTGCGCATCGTGGCCGACGCGAGCACGCGCGTGCGGCGGCTCCAGGACTTCTCGCGCCAGCGCACCGAGCTGACCCACGAGCAGGCCCAGCTCGAGGAGGTGATCGCCGAGGCGGTGGAGATCGCCCGCAGCGACATCGAGCACCGCGCGGTCCGCGAGGGCATCTCGGTGCGCTTCGAGGTGGAGCTGACCCGGTTCCCGCCGGTGAGCGCCTCGGCCATGGACCTGCGCTACGTCTTCATCAACCTGCTGCTCAACGCGCGCGACGCGATGCCCCGGGGGGGCACCATCCGCGTGCGCGGGGGAGTGAAAGACGGCAAGGCCGTCGTCACCGTGGAGGACGAGGGCACCGGCATCCCCGAGGAGCACCTGCACAGCCTCTTCCGGCCCTTCTTCACCACCAAGGGCAAGCACGGCACGGGGCTGGGCCTGTCCATGGCCTACGGGGTGATGTCGCGCCTGGGCGGCTCCATCACCGCGGCCAACCGCCCCGAGGGGGGCGCCTGCTTCACGCTGTGCTTTCCCCTGCCGGAGCCTGTCCCCGCGGCGCCGCCCCAGGCCCCTGCCCCGCCCGCCCCGGGCCGCAAGCGTGGCAACCCGGGCGGCAAGAACGGCGCGAAGCCGCGGCGGCCTCGCCGCTAGTCGCCCCGGCGCTGGCCCCGCATGCTCTCACTGCTGATCACCTGGTGTTCGAGCGTGGCCTGGCGCACGTGGTCCGCGCGCTGCTGGGCCTCCTTCGCCTTCTTCGCCAGCAGCCGGGCGCTCCGGGTGTCCTTGTCCTGGCGCGCCTGACGGGCCAGCTGCTCGAGCAGCAGCACGCTCTCCTCGATGGCGCGGATGCTGCCCCACAGCATGTCCTCCACGCCCTGCGTCACCTGCGCCAGCAGGTTGCTGATGGTGAAGGCGTGCCCGGTGTGGCAGCGAAAGCGGGTGACGCCGCCCTGCTTCAGCTGCACGAGCACGCCGTGGCACTCCGGGCAGGTGTAGGGCGTGACGGGCCCCAGCTCCATCACCCCTAGCTGCAGGGCCCGGCTCTCCCGGGCGATGGCCGTCTCCACGAGCAGCTCCCGGCTCACGGCGATCTTCTGTCGTGCCGCGGGCTGGCTCGACAGGCGCAGCAGCAGGGGCGCCATCTCCCTGAGCCGCGAGACATGGTCGATCTTCACGTGCTCGAGCGCGCTCTGGGGCATGCCCGGGTGGCTGGCCTCCTCCGGGTCCTGCACCACCGCCAGGCCCCCGCGCTCCTTGATCGACCACAGGCCCGCGGTGCCATCGTCCAGCGTGCCGCTGAGCACCACCCCGATGACGCGGCTGCCGTACGCGTAGGCGGCTGACCGGAAGAGCGCGTCCACCGCGGGGCGGGTGCGGTTCTCCCGCGGCCCCCGCGTGACGCGGATGCGCCCGGGCTCCACCAGCAGGTGGTGGTCGGGCCGGGCGACGTAGATGTGGCCCCGGCGCATGGGCTCGCCGTCGTTCGGAGCGGTGACCAGGCGCTCGGTCTGCCGCTGAAGAATGTCCGCCAGCACGCTGCGGCTCTCGGCCCCCAGGTGCATGACGACGAGCAGGGTGGCGTCCAGCTCGTGCGGCAGCCGCGAGACAAGCTGCTGCAGCGCCTCGACGCCTCCCGCCGAGGCACCGACGACGATGACATCCCTGCGGTGAGTCGAAGTGCGCTTCGCCATGGCTCCCTTACGGTACGCCGCCTTCAGGCCCCCCCCCGGTTCATGAGGACTGCTCGTGACGCTCATCCTCGTCCCCCACGGGGGAGCCCGGCGGGCGCGGAGCATGAGCGAGCGCCACGTGGCGCACGGCCCGCGCCTGCCCCTCGGCCGTCTGCGCGCGCACCTCGTAGCGGTGCGCGGCCAGCGGGTGGTTGCGCGCGCGGGCGTTGCTGGCCATGCGCCAGGCCAGCACCGCGTTCTCCTCGAGCGCGCGCACCGCGGCCCACAGGGCCGAGTCCACCGCGTACACATGCTCATGCGCGAGCATCTCGCCCGTGTAGGCGTGGCCCACCCGGCAGCGGTAGCGCAACAGCCCCGTCTCATCCAT
Organism: Myxococcaceae bacterium; assembly: GCA_035296065.1. Classification (GTDB taxonomy): domain Bacteria; phylum Myxococcota; class Myxococcia; order Myxococcales; family Myxococcaceae; genus DATHBR01. Next base: position 31,007 of record DATHBR010000024.1, read on the forward strand.
CTCGAAGAGCACGCCCCCACAGTCCGGGCAGGAGAAGTACGAGGGCTGCGCCTGCGCCGGAGCCTGATCCGTAGGCACCTGGGCGCCGGCCGCCACCTTCACCTCCTGCTCCAGCCTTCGCGAGGGCGCCCGCTTGCGCGCGGCCAGCACGGGCTTGCGCGCAAGCCTGCCCAGCAGCGCGCCCAGCTCCGAGAGGCGCACGCGGTGGTCGGCGCTCACGTACTCCAGCGCGCTGCGCGGCATGTCCGGGCAGTACGCATCCTCGGGGTCCTGCACCACCGCGATGCCTCCCTGCGACTTCACCGCCACCAGGCCCGCGGTGCCATCGCTCAGCGCGCCGGTGAGCACCACGCCCACCACGCGCGCGCCGTAGGCCCGCGCCGCCGAGCGGAACAGCGGATCCACCGCCGGGCGGTGGCCATTCTCCAGCGGCCCGCGCACCACCCGCACGTGGCCGGGCTCCACCAGCAGGTGGTGATCATTGGGCGCCACGTAGATGCGGCCGTGCTCCAGCGGCTCGTGGTCCACGGGGTGAACGGCCGGCAGCGGGCCCATGCGCGAGAGAATCTCCGGCAGCAGGCTGCGGCTGTCCGGCGACACGTGCAGCACGATGAAGACGCTGGCCGCAAGGCGCGGCGGAAGCTGCGCCACCAGCTGGCTCAGCGCCTCCACCCCTCCCATGGAGGCACCGATGACGATGATGTCGTGGGTGAGCCGCCGCGCCATGAAGCCCTGTCCCTTCACGTTTGCCGCCGCTCCAACTGTGGGCATTCCCTCACCTCCCGGCACGCCTGGGGCCCCTGTTGCCCGTCTGCCTCCCCTTTTGGGCACATGGCTGGCGGACTATCCGGAATGTTCGTGTTGACAGCCACACTGCTTTCGTTCGGAATGCCTGGCTGCCTGGTTGGTTTCTAAGGGTTCCTACACGCCCCCCCTTCAACATCGTGGGTCAGGGGGGCCATAATCCCGGCCCTGAGTCCAACCCTGCCCCCCGGGGGAACCATGTCGGAAACCAAGATCCGAATCCTCGTTGTCGACGACGATCAGGATCAGCTCGTCCTCGCAGAGCGCTCACTTTCTTCGTACGGCTTCGAGGTGCGCACGCACCGCTCTTCGTTGGGCGTGTCCAACCTGGTGCGCTCGGTGGCGCCAGACCTGGTGCTGCTCGATGTGAACATCCCCGCGCTGAGCGGAGACAAGGTGCTGTCGTTGGCGCGCGCGCAGGCGCCGCTGGGCACCAAGTTCATCCTCTACTCGGCCTCGGACGAGTCCAAGCTGCGCTCGCTGGCGCTGTCGTCCGGAGCCGACGGCTACATCAGCAAGAGCGTTCAGGGCGCGGACCTGGCCAAGAAGCTGACGGACCTCTACAAGCGCGGCCGTACGGCGGGCACCCCGCCCCAGGCAGCCAAGTAGTACTCGCCCGGCGGGTGAGCCCTGTGCCTCAGTGAACCTCGGGCACGGGCAACGCTCCCGGGTGGTGAACCGCCCGCTGCAGCTCCTGCCAGCGCTGCTCGACGAAGCGGGCGTCCACCTCGCGTAGCCGCTCCAGCCCCGAAGCCTCCCGCACGGCCTGTCCACACTGGACGAGTGCCTGAAGCAGAGGCTTGCGCGTCTCCAGGCTGGCCAGCTGCGCGAGCACCTCCAGAATGCGGGCCAGCACGCGCGGCTGCGAGGCCGCGGCGCGGGGTATTTCCGTGAAGGCCTCGTCGAGGAAGGGGCCCAGGCCGAAGCCGCTGGTGAGCAGGGTGACTTCCGCGCGCCGGTGCATCCACCAGCCGCGGCCGAGCACGCTCTGGTGCATCACGGCGCAGCCCACGGCGCTCAGCTCGTTGACGACCATGAGCGCGGTCGTCACGTCGTTGATGCCCGGCGAGAGCGCCTTGAGGGCCATGTCCACCAGCTGGCGCACGCCGTAGAGCACGTCCTGCTGCAGGGTGCGCTCGCGGCCCACGGCCAGCGCGGCATGAAGCCGCTCGTGTTGGCGGGGCTCGAGGCTCACGCGTGGCCAGATGGACACCAGGGGCAGGCCGGGGAAGAGGAAGTCCCCGGGGCGGACCTCGAGGCGCACGGTCTGCGTGCCCGGAGGCAGCGCGGAGAGCAGGCGCGGCTCGTCGATGAGCTGCAGGTAGCCGGTCTGCTCGGCGGTGAGCACGGTGGGCGGCTCGTCGGGGCCGGGCCGCTCGGGGCCCAGCTCCGCGTCGGGGTGGTACCGCATGCCGCGCAGCGCGGAGATGATCTCCCGGCCGACGGAGGAGATGACGGAGGCCACCTCGACGGAGCGGGCGGCGTGGTGGAGCAGGCCTGGCAGCAGCATGAGACACACCAGGGTCAGCACCATGGCCACGGCCAGCGACAGCAGGGGCAGCGGGGCCTGTGCCTGGCCCTCCTGGCTGGAGCCGAGGGTGCCCAGCACCAGCAGCAGATAGGTGACGGTGGCCAGGAAGAACCCGAGCATGCGCTGGGTGATGGGGTCCGACAGGAAGCGGCGCAGCAGCCGCGGGGTGATTTGCGCGGAGGCGAGCTGCACGGTGACCATGGTCATCGAGGCGGCCACGGCGAGCATGGTAGCCAGGGCGGCGGCCATGGCGATGAGCATCTCGCGGCCGCTGTCGGGGGTGCCGGGCAGATAGCGGCTGAACCAGGCGCCGTGCAGGGCGTGGCTGAGGGCCGGCCAACCCAGCTCCACCGCGGGCAGCACCAGGCCGAGCACCAGCCCCCCGAGCAGAAAGAGCATGGGCTGGAACCAGAGGCTGAACTTGAGGTGCTCCCGGAGCCTGGCCACGCGAGGCGTCATGCCTCGTCAATGGGCAGGCCGGGGCGTCGCGTCTAGCCACCCTCCGCTCAGGGGAACCGCGCGAGATGGATAGCGGACAGCAGGGCTGGACCCAGGTCCAGGCAGGGGGGTTCAGAAGAGGCTGTCGAGGTCATCGTCGAAGAGGGCATCGAGCAAGGTGGCGCCCTCTCCATCACCGTTGCCGACGCGAATGCCTGGTACCCATACCCGGGCGAATTGGAGGGGGAAAGCCTGATAGCCCAACACGCGCTCCACCACGGCCGCCAACGTGGCCGCCTGCGGTTTGACTTCCTCCGGCACTTCCAGCAGGAACCGATGCTCCTCGGAGCGCTTTCCCACCATGATGTCCGTGGTGCAGAAGACAAGGTACAAGGGCGCCAGAACACTTACGGCCGCGGCGACAATCGTGAGGTGACTGGCGCCATTGGGCAAGGGCCGCCGGATGTATACGCAGTACCTGCGACAGGCCGAGTTCCAGGGTTGAGTGCAGTCCGCGTAGACGGGCAGCACCTGCTTGATCTACTGACGCAGGGCTCGCCATTCCGGCCAGTCCATTGCCTTGCCCCAGGCTTCAAGTTCGATGCCAGAGGGCACAGTTTCGATGCGCGCCTGGGATTCAGAAGAGGCTGTCGAGTTTGTGATCGAAGAGCGCGTCGAGCAAGGTGGCGCCCCCCCTGATGCCGTTGCCAACCCGAATGCCTGGCACCCACACTTGGGCGAACTGGAGGGGAAAAGCTTGATAGCCCAGGACGCGCTCCACCAGGCCTGCCAGCGTAGATGCCTGCGGTTTGACTTCTTCCGGCACCTCCAGCAGGAGCTGATGCTCCTGTGAGCGCTTCCCCACCCGGATGTCCGTGGTGCAATAGACAAGGTACAGGGGAGCAAGAACACTCACCGCCACCGCCACTCTCGTGTGGAGAGTCGTACCATTGGGTAAGGAGCGATCCAGGTACACACAGTACCTGCGACAGGCAGCGACCCAGGGCTGAGTGTTGTCCGCGTAGACAGGCAGCACACGCGTGATCTCCTGACGCAGTATTTGCCACTCAGGCCAGTTCATCGCCCTGTCCCAGGCCTCACGCCAGCGCGCGTGCTCAGGCGTGCGCTGGTATGGCAGCAGTCCTTCCGCGTCGTACTCGTCGTTCCTGACTGGATGGCCCGGGGAGTAGAAATTCAGGACAAGCTTCACCAGGCCTGCTTCTGTCAGGTCCATCATGGTCCGGGCTCCTCGCCGAGCTCGATACCAAAGGGTACAGTTTCGATTCCTGCACTCAGACAGGCACCGACACGTGAACTCGCGTACTTTGTGTTGAGCATCGCTTCGTAGATTGTTTTGAAGTCCTCGCACAGAGTGAAGAGCATCTCTCCCGGGTGTGCGCGGCCCATGACGTCGCGTACAGCCCGGTTGGCCATGGCGGCGGCGGCAAACTGGGCTTCTTCCAGGGTAATCACCCCTTGGTCTTCCGTTCTGAGTGGCAGGCCCACCTCGAACTTGCACACTGTCTTGGCACCTGATGTGCCCTGATTGAGCTGGGCATGGATGCAGACCGCACGCCACCCGCCACCAGGCTGTCGTGGGTCATTATCCGCGACCGTCTGGCGGAAGCGGAAGTACTCGGGGGTGATGACGCCGACGACAGGATTGGACCCACTCCGGCCTCGTGCGCAGCTCAGGCCCATGCACGCCCAGCCCAGGCTCAGCACGAGCAGTGTCCACCACCTCGGGTGACGCCGCGAAAGCTTCATGCCGTGGGATTATAGGCTGATGGGCAGCCACCGTTCGCAAGCTGAAGGAGCCGACAGGCTGGCGGAGCTCAACGTGCCACGGCGCAAGCCTGTACGCGGCACCTGGGCTGGCCCGCCGGTGCCATCTCGCCGAGGTGGAGCCCCCGCTTACTCGTGTCCAGCGCGGTGCTCCTCGGGCACCCAGTTGAAGCCCGGCTCCTGGAGCAGGCGGTACACCAGCAGCGTGCGCCCCACCGCGTTCATCACGAAGTGCACCTGCACGCCCTTCACCTCGGTGATGAAGCCCTCCTCGGTGCGCGTGAGCACCGAGGACAGCCGCTCTGGCGAGGTGGCCGCAGCCAACAGCGCCAGGTTCTCCAGGTGCGTCTCCACGTGCAGCCGCAGCTCGTGGGGCAGCCCGTGCAGCCGCGTCCGCGCGGCCCGTGTGTATAGGAGCCGTTGGTTCCTCATGCCTACAAGCTGGGCTCCCCGCGCCCGTCTTCGAGCAGACAGGCAGCCCACGGCCGGCCCGCCAGGCAGCACTCCGGTCCTCAGACCAACAGGTCCGCCACTTCCTGGTACACCCGGCGGAAGTCTCCCTTGGCGCCAATCAACTTGAGATTCTGCGCCAGCCCGCCCGTGGAGCGGAAGAACATCACCCCCTCGGGCGGAGGCCGGATTTTCAGGAAGCGCACCGCGTTGCGCGCGAAGTGCTGCTTCATGTCCCGATTGATTTCACAGGTGGCGAAGTCATACGCGTTCGAGCGCATGGGCCGCCCGGCGATGTGCAGAATCTCGCGGATGAGCGTCTCGGCCTCCTCCTCGGGCAGCTCGATGGTGAAGCCCACCTCGCGGCTCAGCCCCAGCACGTCCATGGACTCCAGCTTCGTGGCCTGCAGGAACATGCGCCGGTTGGCGTCCACGAAGCGCGAGGAGAAGCGCTTGATGGAGCCGAAGTCCAACAGCCCCATCCGCCCGTCCGCCATCACCATGAAGTTGCCCGGGTGCGGGTCGGCGTGAATCTCTCCGGCGCACAGGAACGGGCCGTAGATGGCGCGCACCAGCTGGCGCGCCACGCGGAAGCGCTCCTCCGGTGAGTGCTCGCCCACCACCCAGTCCTTGAGCGTCTTGCCCTCGAGCAGCTCCAGCGTCAGCACCCGCCCCGAAGAGCGCTCGGCGATGACGGCGGGCACCTTCAGGTCCGGCAGCCGCGCCACGCTCTTGGCGAAGCCCTGGCACAGCTCCGCCTCGCGGCGGTAGTCCAGCTCGAGGATCATCTCCTCGCGCAGCTCGCGGAAGTACGCCGTGCCGTCCATCGCCTTGGTGGCCTTGGACACCGTCTTCACCACCATGCCCAGGTTGTCCAGATCGCCCTTGAGCGAGTCCCCCACGCCCGGGTACTGCACCTTCACCACCACCGCGCGCCCGTCCTCCAGCACCGCGCGGTGCACCTGCCCCAGCGAGGCGGCCGCCATGGCCTCGCGCTCGAAGTGGCGGAACAGCTGCTCGGGCGGCGCCCCCAGCTCCTCGCGGATGACGCGCGCCACCGTGTCGTACCCCATCGCGGGCGCCTGGTTCTGCAGCCGGGCCAGCACCTCGCGCACCTCGGGGGTCAGCAGGTCCGGGTCCATGGACACCGCCTGGCCGAACTTCATCGCCGCGCCCTTCAGGTCCCCCAGCGTGGCGACGAGCTTCTCGGCCATGCCCTTGCTCAACAGGTCCGGGTCCTGCCCGGCCAGGCGCTTGGCGCCACTCTTGAGCACATCCGCGCCCAACTGGGCGGACAGCCCCGCGAGCTTGCGCAGCCGGTGCAGCCGGCCCTGAGGCGGAAGCTTGTCGTCGGTATCGGAGGCCATGTGGACAGGATGATTAACGGGGAGCCTGCCCTTGGACGCAAGCCTCCTGCCTACCCCACCGCGCCCTGGCTGCTTTCCTTCACGGCGATGAGGCGCTGCACCGTGAGGGTGCGCGAGGTGTCATCGCGCTCACACTGAATGACCAGGGTGCGCAGCTTGAAGGTGATTTCCTGGGGAGCGCTCTCGGCGGGCCCGGTGCTCGGGCCCTGCTGGGCGATGCGGTCCAGCGTCTCCTGAAGCGCCAGGAACGTCCCCCCGGACAGACGGCCAATCTCCCTCCACGCCTCGGGCGAGAAGGTGACACGGTAGGGGCCGGCGACTCGGGTGTAGGAACGGAGCATGGCGTTTTCGCTGCCATTGCCTCAGCACGTGCCATGCCAGGAGAACCCCAAGGAATTCTCGGCACCTGAGAGCCAGGGCTCTCGGGGCCCGGAAAAAAATCCCAGGCGGGTGTCGTAGGGCTTTACAGACCCTTGCCGTCTGTGGGGGTGGCCCGCACCCGGGCGCGCAGCGAGCGCCAGGCCTTGAGCGCCTCCAGGTGGAGCGGGTCTGCGCGGAGCGCGGCCTCGTAGGCGGCCAGGGCCTCGGGAAGCTTACCCTGGGCGGCGAAGGCGGCGCCGGTAGCCATGTGTAGGGTGGCGTGGCCCTCGGGCACGTGGTGGCGCGCCAGGAAGCGGCGGCGGCACTGCTCCAGGGCGGTGACGGTGAGGCCCCCGGAGAGGCAGCGCAGCAGGCCCCCCAGGTTGCGCAAGCCCGCGTCGTACTCGGCGCGGCGCTCGGGGTGGCTGAGCACGGTGAAGGCCTCGGTCACCCGGTCCAGCGCCCGCTCCACCTGGGCCCGCTGGCCCGGAGAGAGCGTCAGCTTCGCCAGCGGCTCGAGCGCCAGGCGGGCCTCGCGCGCGCCTACGCGGATCGCGTCGAAGTCTGAGTCCCACGCCACTCCCAGCACCAGGTAGTGGTCTCCGTGAATGCGGCCGCGGAAGCGCTGGAGCACCCTGTCCGCCCGGGTGTTCTCGTGCTGGTCGCTCAGCGGCGGCGTCTGGGGAGCCACCCGCTCGCCAGCCATCAGCCGGTCCAGCGCTTCGAGGAAGCCCGGGGCGCTGTCGCGCAGTTGCACGCCGAAGCCCGCCGCCATGCGCCACTCGCGCGCCTGCTGCGCGGACACGTGGCGCACCACCTGGCCGGTGCACGCCAGCTCTCCGCCCGGCATCCGCAGCAGGATGCCCACGTCCTCGAGCAGCCGGGGCGGCGCGGCGTCCGTGTGCAGGAAGAGGCCCGCGCGGCCCACCCGCTCACAGCGCAGCTCCACCGAGCCGCTCACCCCGCTCACCCGCAGCCGCGCGTTGAACAGCTGAGGGGCGGGCCTGGGCGCCACGGCCTCGGCCGGTGCGCCCGCGGGGGCCGCGGCGGCCCGGGGGGCCACGGCGGCCTGGAGCGCCTGGCGCAGCTCCGCGGCGGTGGCGAAGCGGTGCTCGGGGCGCTTGGCCATGGCGCGCAGCAGCACGCGCGAGAGCTCCTGCGGCAGGCCCGGCTTCGCCTCGTGGGCCAGCGGCGGGGGGCGCTGCAGGTGCGCCAGCAGCAGCTCCGCCGGGTGCCCGGTGAAGGGCAGCTGGCCGGTGAGCAGCTGGTAGGCCATGATTCCCACCGCGTAGAGGTCGGTGCGCGCGTCCACCGGCTCGCCCGTGCACTGCTCGGGCGCCATGAACTCGGGGGTGCCCAGCAGCACGCCGTGCTGCGTGGGCGTGCGCTCGGGCGGGTAGAGCAGGCTCTTGGCCAGGCCGAAGTCCAGCAGCTTCACGCGCGGGCGCCCCTCGCCTCCGGGCACCAGCAGCACATTGCCGGGCTTGAGGTCGCGGTGAATGACGCCGTGCGCGTGCGCGGCGGTCAGCGCGTCGCACACCTGGCACAGCAGGTCCACCACCAGCGGCAGCGCCAGCGGCTCGGCCACCCGCGTGGCCAGGCTCTCGCCCTCCAGGTACTCCATGACGAGGTAGGGGCGCCCCTGGCGCATGTCCAGGTTGTAGATGGCGACGATGTTCTCGTGCTGAACCAGCGTGAGCGTGCGCGCCTCGGACAGGAAGCGCGACACCAGCCGCTTGTCGCGCGCCAGGTGCTCATGCAGCACCTTCACCGCCACGCGCTTGCGGATCAGCTCATGCTCGGCCAGCCACACCACGCCCATGCCGCCGCGGCCCAGCTCGCGCACCACCCGGAAGCTGCCAAAGCGTTGGCCCGCCAGCCCCTCGTCCCCGGAGGCCGGGGCGGCCGGGGGCGTGGACAGCTCGCGCCTCGCCTCTTCCACTGCCCCCGTCGCAGAGCGAATCAGGGTCGCACAGTGGGTGGAGTCGTGATGCGGCGTCTCGCAGTGACAGGCGCTGGCTTGGGCGAGCACGGGGGGTGAGCGCTTCTCAGGTGGGGGTGGACGGCCGATCAACAGCACGCCCCTATGCGACAAACATGCCTTCAAACCATTGGAGCATCTGGTACGAAGGTTCGATCTCGAAACAGTTGAATGCATTCAGATTTTGGACAGTGTTGAGAACCGATCGGCTCGCGGGCGGGAAGTTGCCTGGTGAGAAGAGCGGTAAGAATTACGGCCCCGGTAACGAAGAATTTACAATCCCCTGCCCTTCGCCATGTCCCTCTTGGAAGTCCTGTGGGTGAGCGGCGCCGCGCTGCTTGCCGGAGCGCTCAACGCGGTGGCGGGTGGAGGGAGCTTCTTCACGGTGCCCTCGCTCATCTTTCTGGGAGTGTCCCCGGTGGTGGCCAACGCCACGAGCACGGTGGCGCTGTGGCCCGGCTCGCTGGCGAGCGCGTGGGGCTACCGGCGCGAGGTGGCCGCCGAGCGGCGCATGGCGCTGGAGCTGTCGCTGGTGAGCGCGGTGGGAGGCGTGGCCGGAGCGCTGCTGCTGGTGTGGACGCCGGCGGACGTGTTCCTGCGGCTGCTGCCGTTCCTGCTGCTGGCGGCCACGCTGTTCTTCACCTTCGGGCCGCGCATCCGCACGGCGCTGGGGGCCCGGGGCGGTGAGCACGGCGGGCGCGCCCCGGCGCTGGTGCTGCAGGCCGTCATCGCGGTGTATGGCGGCTACTTCGGCGGGGGCATGGGGTTGATGATGCTGGCGGCGTTCGCGCTGATGGGCATGACGGACATCCACCGGATGAACGGGCTCAAGTCGCTGCTGGGCGCGCTGATCAACGGCCTGGCGGTGGCCACCTTCATCGTGGCGCGGGTGGTGGACTGGGCCATCGTGCTGCCCATGGTGGGGGGCGCCATCACCGGGGGCTACCTGGGCGCCTCGGTGGCCCGGCGCCTGCCGGCGGTGCACGTGCGCCGCTTCGTCATCGCCGTGGGCTGGGCCATGACGGTGGCCTTCTTCGTGCGCGGCTAAAGCCCGCTCAAGGCGCCGGCAGGGCCAGCATCGCGCAGACGGCCCTCGCCAGCCCCTCGGAGGCCAGGTGCTTGCCCCCCGCGCCCGGCGCCCCGGTGCCCGAGGGCTCCCGAGGTGCCAGAGTCTCATCGCGCTCGGCGCGCATCGGCAGGCGCACCTTGAAGGTGGCCCCCGTGCCCGGCCCATCGCTGTGCACGCCCACCGTGCCCCCGTGCAGCTCCACCAGGTGGCGCACGATGGCCAGCCCCAGCCCCAGGCCTCCGTGGCCCAGCTCTCCCTGCCGGAAGCGCTCGAAGACGTGGGGCAGAAACTCGCGCGCGATGCCCTTGCCCGTGTCCCTCACCGTGAGCACCACCGCGCCGCCCTCGCTGCGCGCCTCCAGCCACACCCGGCCGTTTCGCTCGGTGAACTTGATGGCGTTGGTGAGCAGGTTCCACAGCACCTGCTGCAGCCGCGTGGCATCCGCCAGCACGCTCTCGCCCAGCCGCTCCACCTGCGCCTCCAGGTGCACGCCGCGCGCCTCCGCCGTGGGCCGCACGCTCTCCAGCGCCGCGTGCACCACCTCCGCCAGCGGTACCTCCTTCAAGTCCAACACCAGCTTGCCGGTGGTGATGCGCGACACGTCCAGCAGGTCCTCCACCAGCTGGCGCTGCACCCGCGCGTTGCGCTCGATGGTCTCCAGCCCCCGGCGCTGGCCGGCCGCGTCCAGGTCGCCGCGCTTGAGCAGCATCTGCGTCCACCCGAGGATGGAGGTGAGCGGCGTGCGCAGCTCGTGCGAGAGCGTGGCCAGGAAGTCATCCTTCAGCCGGTTGGCCTCCTGCGCCTCCGCCTGCGCGCGCTGGGCCTCCAGGTACAACAGGGCGTTGTCCATCGCCACCGCGGCGCGCCGGCCCAGCTCCTCGGCCAGGGCTAAATCGCGCCGGTCATACCGGTGGCGCCGCCCGGCGATGGCGAAGGTGATGACGCCGAAGGTGCGCTCGCGCGCGCGCATGGGAACGCGGATGCAGGACTGGAACCCCACCTCGCGCAGCAGCGCCAGGTGCTCCGAGTCCCGGACGATGCGCCGCAAGAGCGTGTCCGGCACCTCGGGCAGCAGCTCCGGCACCTCCGAGGCCAGCACCCGCGCCACGCCCGACACGTCATCGTCCTGGGGCGGGTAGCGCTGGTGCAGCTCCAGCACCCGCTCGGCCTTGGCCGAGTCCACGTGCGCCACCGCCACGCGGCTGGGCCCGGCCCCGGGCCGCGACGCGTCCACCACGTCCACCGCGCACCAGTCCGCGAAGCGCGGCACCGCCAGCTGCGCCAGCCGCGCCAGCGTCGCGTGGTAGTCCAGCGAGGAGGAGAGCACCACGCTGGCGTGCGAGAGGATCTGCGACACCTGCTGCGTGCGCCGCTCGTCGTCGATGTCCGTCGCCGTGCACAGAAAGCCGCTGAAGCTCTCCTCACCCGAGGGCAGCGGCGTCACCCGGAGGATGTGCCAGCGCCAGCAGTCGGGGCGGCCCAGGCGGTGCTGGCCCTCCCACGGCCGCCCCGAGCGCATCGCGTCGCTCCAGCCCGCGTGCACCCCCTCGCGCTCCTCGGGGTGCACCACATCCAGGAACGAGGCGTCCGGCTCTCCGGGCCCCCGGCCCCGCAGCAGCGCCGTCCACGCCGGGTTGCACCACGCCTGTGAACCATCCGTGCGCGCCGCCCACACCGCCTGTGGCATCGCGTCCAGCAGCGCGCGCGCGTGCGCCTCGCCCTGGCGCACCAGCAGCTCGCGCTCCTGCTGCCGCAGCCGCGCCTCGCGGGCCCGCAGCTGCTCGCCGCGCCGGTACAGGTCCACGAAGGTGGACACCTTGGCGCGCAGCACGTCCGGATCGAACGGCTTGACCAGGAAGTCCACCGCGCCCTGTGCATAGCCGCGCAGCGCCTGCTCGTCGTCACGGTGAATGGCGGTGAGGAACAGCAGGGGAATGTGGCGGGTGCGCTCCTGCGCCTTGATGAGCCGCGCCGTCTGGTACCCGTCCAGCTCCGGCATCTGCACATCCAGCAGGATGACGGCGAACTCCTCGTTCACCAGCCGGCGCAGCGCCTCGGCGCCCGAACGGGCCCTCACCAGCTTCTGCCCAAGCGGCTCCAGCGCGGCCTCCAGCGCCAGCAGGTTGGGCGGGTGGTCGTCGACCAGCAGAATGCTCGCGACAGGAAGCCCTTCTGTCATGCGCGGATTTCCCCACCTGAGGGCATGGAGCCCGTACCAGATGGGGATTGAGCCTCGACACTGCAAGTGGATCGCCGCGTCCAAGTATCCGACACTGAAGTGTACACGCCTACCGGTCTATACCGGCCAATGGCCACTGCCGACGAAGTCAGGACCGGTGACGACTCCTCGAGCCAGCCAGGAACTGTCCGCCGACGCGGACAGTTCCTGCCAGGAGTTGAGAGAAGAGCCCCTCAATTCGCCAAGTGAGGGCGCAGCTGTCGGCCTGCCCAGTGCCGCCGTTCCTTGGGTGATGTGTGGGCCTTGAGTACCCCAGTGGCCAATAGGGTTGTGTTACCTTCCGGCGACCCAGGAGGTAGAACCACCATGCACCGCGGCACCGCTTCATGCTCCCCCCCGCCTCAGCGCCGTGGAGCGAGGCTGTGACGTTACGGGCGCCGGTGGAGGTAGCGCCCGGCACGGACGTGCGCGGCTTCGTGACGGAGCGCAAGCTGGGGGCGGGGGGCTTTGGCACGGTGTACCGGGGCTACCGGGAGGGGCGGCCCTACGCGCTGAAGTTCCTTCGGCACCGGGAGGTGGGGCACTGGGCGGGGCGCGAGCTGGCCAGCCTCATGAAGGTTTCGCACCCGCACGTGGTGAAGCTGGAGGGGTTCGGCTTCTGGCCCGAGGAGACGCGCGAGTTCGTCGTCGTCTTCATGGAGTACGTGCAGGGGCGGGGGCTGGACGTGTGGGCCTCCGAGGAGAACCCGTGCGCGCTTCAGGTGGGGCGGGTGGTGCTGGCGCTGGGCCAGGCGCTGGAGGCGCTGCACCGCGAGGGGGTGCTGCACCGGGATGTGAAGGAGGCCAACATCCTGGTGAGGCAGGAGGACGAGCAGCCGGTGCTGGTGGACTTCGGGGCGGCGGGGGGCGAGGGCCTGGGCGGGAGGGTGACGCGGGGGCGGATGCCGCCGGGCACCCCGCACTACCGCTCGCCCGAGGCGTGGCGGTGGCTGCGCCAGTGCGCGTTCGTACCCGGGGAGCGGTACCAGGCGGGGCCGGCAGACGACCTGTATGCGCTGGGGGTGGTGCTGTACTGGCTGCTGACGGACCGGCTGCCGGCGGAGGGCGAGACCGAGGCGGAGCAGGCGCAACTGACGCTGGAGCGGGTGCCGCCCGCGCCGCACGAGGTGAACGCGCGGGTGCCGGAGAGGCTCAGCGCGCTGTGCATGAAGCTGCTGGCCAAGCAGCCTCAAGAGCGCTTCGAGGCGAGCGCGGAGGCCTTGTGCCAGGCACTGGAGGAGGCGCTGGGCGAGGCGGCAGAGGAGTGGAGCCAACCGCTGTGCGAGCCCCACGCGGCGGACAACGTCACCACGGGCGAGGAGCCGCAGAAGGCAGCGCATGACGGGGGCCTGGAGCGCTGGGTGAGGCGGGGGCGGCACGATGAGGGCAAGCCCCGGCGCGGCAAACGGCCCGAGGCACCGCTGCCCGCGGCGGCGCCACCCGAGCCCCTGCCCGCCTCTCCGGAGGAGCACGTGCCGGACGCCGCGCCCCCGCCGGAGGCTGAACTCCAGGTGGCAGTCCCAGCGGCTTCAGCGCCAGAGGTTCCAGCGAGCGCGCTCCCGCCGCCCCTCGTGCCTCCTCCGGACCCCAGCGGCGCTTCGGTCGCCGCGCCTTCTCGTGCGGGCAGCGCCCGGAGGTGGCTGCTGGCCGCAGCGGGAGGGCCGATGCTCGCGGGCGCGCTGGGCCTGGGCGTGGCCCTGTTGGGGTCGCGCCCGGAGCCTGAGGCGACGCGGCCCGTGCAGCCTCTAAGGTGGGAAGCGGAAGCGGATGGGAAAGTAGCGCCGCCGTGGAGGCCGCCGGACACTGCAACCGGAGCGCGGGCCGGTGAGGCGGGAGGGCTCCCCGCTCAGGTAGTGCCCGCCGCGACAGAGAGCGAAGGGACTTCCGTGAAGAATCCAAAGCAGCAGAAGAAGGCCGGGGCGTTGACGAAGGTGGCGATGACGGGCTGCCTGGTGGCAGGGGCCGTGGGGTGCTCGGCGCCCGCGCTTCAAGTGCGGCCTTCGCCTCCACCCGAGGAGTGTCCCAAGGGGGCCGTGGAGAGCATGGCCAAGCTTGGCATCACCCCAGGCAGCATTGGCGACAGCGCCACCTTGAAACCGCCCCCTAATTGGGGCGCCCAGATCATCAGCGTGAAGGAGGGATGGACAACGCTCTGGCTCTATTCTCGCTTCGAGAAGCTGCCACAAACCACTCGGCTGTCCGGGAGGCTCATCTTCGGGGACCGTGTCTATGGCCGCTTCACACAAGCCACACTTCCCGAGAAGGTGGGCGGCGGCACGGTGCCGGTGTGCTTCGAGTTGTTGGATTCTGGTGACGACCGTGGCCTCGAATACCGACCTGGCTCCACCGAGAGCGACGTAAAGGTGGGGTCCTCTGGAGGAGTGAAGGCGGTGGAGCGCTTCGAGTAGCGGGCCCTACCACGAGGGACTGAGAGCAGGGCCACACCTCGGGAAGGCATGGTAGAGGCAACGTCCGAGGGAACCACTCCCTCGCCTCACCCTGGAGGTTCTGCCCCGTGTTCCTCTCAGCCCCCATGGCCCTCGCGGCGTTCACCCTGCTCGCGCAAGCCCCAGCCGCCGCCGAGCCAACTCCGCTGCCCGAGTGCGACGAGGTACAAGCGCGGCTTGAGTTGGCCGCCGAGCCCAGTGCCCAGGTGCGCGAGGTATGCATCAGCCCGGGGCTCACCACGACTTTCGTCTTCTTCGGAGGGGAACTCCAGCCGGAGGGAATGGCGCTGGAGGGCGCGGGGCGCTTCACGGTGGTGGAGACCAACAAGCGCACCCTGTCGATGTTGCCCTCGGACAAACTGAAGCCTGGAGAGCAGTTGAAGCTGACGGTACGCTTCGCGGGAGCGGAGATGCCCTCCATGGCCACCTTCCTCCTGGTTGTGCACCCGGCCCGGGCCACGCGGCAGGTGGAGGTGTTCCGCCACCAGCGCACGCTCGCCTCGTACCAACAGGCGGAGAAGGAGCAGGCGCAGAAGCTTCGGCAGTGCCGCGAGGAGAATGGGCTGCTGCGCGCCCAAGCGGGCAAGCCCCCTGGACTCACCGGGCTCATCACCACGGGGCTGCTCGGCAAGGAGGGCGTGACCGCTCGGAACATTGAGTACGACATCAAGCCTCAGCCGCCAACTGCGCTGGCGGTGCTGGAGGCGTGGAGCTACCGTGCCAACGGGGTGGTGGCGGTGGAGGTGAAGCTCTCGTTCCCCGAGGGGACGCCGCTCTGGGCGTCAGCGAGTGCGGAGCTTTCCAGGCCCACTCACCCACCGTTGCGCGTGCTGTCCGTGTGGCTGGAGCCAGTGCTGGACCTCGAGCAGCCCACCCTGCGCGTCGTGGTGGAGGCGGAGGCCACTGGCGCGGAGTTTGGCGGCACCTTCACCCTGAAACTGTGGAACGCCCAGGACCCCGGCAGCTTCACGCTCACCGGGGTGGCCTTTCCGTGAGCGGAGTTGGGTACTCCCAAGGCGCGATCACCGGTTGCATACACCCAGCGCTGGCCAGCACCTCGCCCACGCGCAGGGCTCGCTCGACATGCTCGGGGGTTCTCCCCGTCAGCCGCTCTTCCATGAGAACGATGAGGGAGCCCTTGTCCTCCACCGGCTCGATGCGCGCGGGCGCGGGCAGAGGTGGCAGCGCGCCCCGTCCGCGCGAGTGGTAGGTGACCCAGCCCACGAATTCGCCAGCCCACACCTTTTGTTCGGACAGCAAGCTTCGATGCAAATGGGACGTTGCCACCGCCCAATCTGGCTCATACGCGAGGGCCATGGCGCGCACCACGCCGGTCAAGACGGAGGCGGTGATCACTCGCTCCGCGGTGGTTCCGTAGCCGGGCGTTGGCAAGCTCAGTAGACACGAGTTGGGAGTCGCGCCACAGTAATCTCCACATTTGATGCTCAGGCTGGTGTAGTCGTGCTGGGGCCTGGCGTTGCTAAAAACAACGCGAAAACCCAGATCCTCAATGATGGGTCCGCCTTTCTCCCGGTTCACGCCGCGCCGGAACATCTCGGTGAAAGTGGCCACATCGGGTGGCATCAGCGGGAAGTTGCGCGCGTCCTTGAGCCGCTTGGTGGGCTTGTACCACTCGGCCAGCAGTGGGTCACATCCCACCAAGAGGCGCAGGAGTTCCGCTGTGCGCCGGGCGCACTCCTCGGGCGGCTCTTTGCGAGGCCCCCAATAGGCTCCCACGTAGTAGGTTTCAGGGGCATCGCTGAGATAAGACGTCGTTCTCACGGTGGGCTAACCTCGCGCAGTTTCGTGTGGATGACGGTAATCTCGGGGAAGTGCTCGCCTTCGAACAGCTTCTCGATGGCTGCTTTTGTCTTCGCCTCCGCGACGTGCCACTCGATGCGAAAGCCTGTGCCTCGGATCCTTCTACACTGTCGGTCCGCCTGCTCAATGAGTTTCTGAGCTCCCGTGAGCCTGAACCATGGTTTGGGGTCATAGTTGTCGTGGAAGAAGCTTTCATAGCCGGGGCCCTTGGCCTCAATGAGCACCCCGTCCTTGAAACCATCGAACTTCGTGCCCCCGCTCTGCTTGCCCACGCCACCCACCCAGTAAGCTTCGTCCGCCGAGCGCCCCGTGATTTGCTCCTGGTAGACCCGGTCCCGACCGCGCTCCTTCTTTTCCTGAGCGGGGCCCCACTCACCCGGGCCTCGCGCGTCCCCCGAACCGGTGCCCCCCGCGCCCGTGTTGGCCCGGTGCAGCAGCAGTGCCGCGCCCGGCCCGCCGCTGAGCGCCCGGGTCGCCTGCCCTACCGGCACCGCCACCCGCTCGAGCACCAGCACCCCGTCCGCTGACAGCGCCAACACCGGCACCGTTGCCTCCGCACCCACCACCGCTCCGGTCAGCGTGCGCGTAGTGCCGGTGGCCGTGCCCTTGGTCACCAGCAGCGTGGTGACCAGCTCCGCCACCACCTTCACCTGCTCGCCTCGCGTCATGTACCGGAAGCGATCCAGGTACTCGGGCGAGGAGGCGATCAGCTCCGCCACCCCCGCCGGCAGGTGCTGGAGCGCCACCAGGCTGTCCACCGGGTGAGTGAGCAGCTGGCCCACCGCCAGCGCCATGGCCACCATGGCCGCCTCGGCGCCGTCCAGTGAGCGGCTGAGGTAGTCCGCGTCGTCGTACACCTGCACCAGCACCGGCTGCTCCAACGGCTCCAGGTGCTCATCCGCCAACCGGAAGACGAAGCCATTGCTGACGTAGAAGCGCCCCACCTCCAGCGGGCCCGCGCGGAACGCGCCGTCCCGCCACCGCACTCCGCCAAAGTCCGCCCGCTGCTGCGTGCGCCCGTTTCTCACCCACGCCAGGTACCCGTCCGGCCGCAGCACCGCCGCCCGCTCGAAGCACTGGCCCCACCGCTTCAGCTCCTCGCGCGACAGCTCGCCGTGCGCCAGCACCCGGCGCAGCACGTGCCCCACCGCCATTCGCCCCGGGAAGGTGCCCCGCGTCACCGGCCTCTCCAACAGCGCCTTCAGGAGCCGCTCGGCCTGAGCGGGTGTCAGCGGGCTGCCTGGCACGGGCCGCTCGTCCCGTTGCTCCAACCCCGCGCTCGTCAGCAGCTGCTCCCAGGCGTCCTCCCGCGGCAGGGTGCCGCCCACCACCAGGCCCGCCACCTCAGTCAGTCCTCGCACGGCCGGGCCCGCTCCCAACAGCGGCTCGCGCGCCTCGTGCCGCCGGTACAGCCGCTGTCGCGGCCGGGGCTGCTGTTCGCTCTCCGGTGAGGCGCTCTCGGCACGCGCCGTGGCTGGCGCCCCGTGCTCCACGGGCTCGGGCCTCGCCTCGCGCGGCGTGTAGCTCAGCGTTCCGCCCGCGCTCGTCGCTTTCACCGAAGCGCAGCCCGTGCCCGCCAGCGCCAGGGCCAGCAGCAGCCCGCTCCACCGCCGCCACGAAGCCTCAGCGCGCATGGTCCACCCCCAGCCCCACCGAGACGAACCGGCCAGGGCGCAGCAGCCCGTTCTCCGCCAGGGCCAGCCGCGTGCCTCCCGCGCCCAGGGCGTACACCCCGCCTCCCCACGGCCGCCAGCGCAGCTGCACCTCGTACAGGGAGCGCGCCCCGGGCTGCCCCAGGCCCACGGCCAACCCTTTGCCCGCCACCTCCACGGTGCGGCCCAGCAGCTGCGCCACCACTTGCCCGTCCACGTCCACGCGGCCCCAGCTGAACGCCTCGGCGCCCACCGAGAGCTTCAAGTGCCGCCGCAGCCCGCCGTAGCCTTGCGCATCCCAGCCCACCACCGCCTCTGCGTGCAGGGAGTACCCCGCTGGGAAGTGCGCTCGCGCCAGCGCAACACCCTCGGGGCCCGATGCCCAGGAGTGTGCCAGCTCGTAATCCGGGCCGAAGAGGCCCTGGCGGAAGCCGCCGCGCTGCCGCCGCCCCTCCAGCCGCAGCTTCAGGTGCAGCATGGGGGCCTCCACGCCCAGCCCCACCCCCGCCACCGCGCCCCAGGCGCCGCTCACACCCGGCTGCGTTCCCCAGCCGGCCAACAGGTGCACCTCGAAGTCCGGGCGCGCCACCACCACCGCCGTGGCGTCCACATGCGCCAGCGTGAGCCGGGGCGTTTCCGTCTCTCCCCGGCCCGCCTCATGCGCCGCCGACAGCGAGAGCATGTAGCGCCCAGGCTGCTCCGGCGGGCCTCCCAGCAGGTGCTCCACATCCAGCGCCGCCTCCGCCCCCAGCAGCCGGGCGCTCAGCACGTCCGAAGCGAGCGCCTCCACGTACAGCGGCCCGAGCGTCCCCGTGAGGAAGGCGCCCGCCGGGTGGTAGTCCGGGTGGGTGCGGTTGGAGTAGCGCCGCACCAGGTGCCCCGAGAGCAGGCTGTGGCCTTCCAGCTCGCCCACCCACACCCCCAGCGGAGCCTCGGCCGAGCCCAGCTTCAGGCCGCGCACCCACTGGCCCCAGTCCGAGCGGCTGTCCCAGTCCTCCGCACGTACCTTTCCGCGTTCCGTCTCCGCTCCCCACAGCTGCACCCTGACGGGTGCTCCCAGGTGGAGGCTGAACCCCGGGCCCTGCTCGATGATCAACGTGGGCTCAACCTGGACGAGTCCCTCCGCCATGTCCTCCCGCGGAAGCCAGGTGAGCGCTGCCGCCTCCAGCCGCGTCAGCACATGCCACCCGGGCGTGGGCTCCTGGGCGCCGGCAAGGCCCGCCGGCAGGAGCAGCAGCACCACCACTCCACAGCGGCTCAGCCTCATGCCCGCCTCCTGGACGCGGCCCTATCAGAGGGACCTTCCAGAAGTACCCCACGGCTCCGACAGCGGTGGGCCGCTACGACGGGGTGCTGCGCCCCGCCCGGTTCTTGTCCCAGATGGCGTAGAGGATGATCAGAAAGGACACAAGTCTGATGAGGTAGACGTAGTGGCGACGCTCGTTGTTCACATCCACCAGGGTGAGCACCAGCCAGTTGCAGCCCATCACCGTGAAGGCCAGCGCGAAGAAGGCGAACAGCCTGTCGCGCGAGGCCTTCCAGAAGCGCAGGAAGAACAGCGCGCACGCGACGCACGCCATCACCAGCGCGCCGTTGATCATCGGCTTGAGCGTCATCGTCACGTCGTTCATTGCGCGTCCCAGATCAGGCCATAGAGCAGGATGGCGATGCCCACCAGGGCGATGGAGCTGCGCCACAGCGACATGTCGATTCCCCGGAAGACCACCAGGTCCGCGAAGAGAATCATGTTGCTGATGGCCAGCGCCACGAAGCACAGCCCGCTCCA
Source organism: Myxococcaceae bacterium (assembly GCA_035296065.1). Taxonomy (GTDB): domain Bacteria; phylum Myxococcota; class Myxococcia; order Myxococcales; family Myxococcaceae; genus DATHBR01. Next base: position 50,716 of record DATHBR010000024.1, read on the forward strand.
CAGCAGCAGGCGCAGCCCCGAGCGCTTGAAGCCGCGCAGCAGCAGCGCCGCGCATGCCAGGCTCGTCAACGCGCAGAGGATGTAGACCGCCTCAGCCATTGCCATCGTCCTTGTCCCGCTTCAGCCGGAACGCGTCCGCGAACCCTCGGACCTTGTCGAGGGGCTTGGAGAAAATGAAGGAGATGACGCTCACCCGCCGGGTGGCGTAGGTGGCCTGCAGGTCCGTCACGTCCTGCTCATCCTCGGCGCTGGCGGGCCCGAAGCGGTAGGCCACGGGGTTGCTGCCGCGCTCCGTCACCAGCCGCCGCGCGGCCAGGTCCGCCAGGCGCGTGGCCGCAGACGTCTCGGCGATACGAAGCTCCAGGCTGACATCCCGCGCGGTCCACTCCCGGTCCGCGTGGGTCCTCATTAACAGGAGGACCTCCAGCTTCTCGATGGAGTCGATGTGCGTCGCGATGAAGCGCTGGACGCGCGGGGGGATGACTGCGTCACTCACACCCCCACCTTGCCCACGACGGTTTGTAAATCAACTATTTCCTTAAGGTTTTAAGCGAGGGTGTTCACGCCTGAGCGGCCTTTCGCCACTCGCCCGAGCGGGTCTCCCGGACGCGGGGAAGCGACACCCGGAAGGTCGCTCCCTGGCCAGGCACACTCTCGACGGACACCGCGCCTCCCAGGCCGGTGACGATCTCATTGACGATCCACAGCCCCAGCCCGAAGCCGCTGTAGTTCTCGTGCGGCACGGCGCGCTCGAAGCGCTCGAAGATGCGGTGGCGCGCGTCCTCGGGAATGCCAATGCCCTTGTCGCTCACGTTCAGGGTGGCGTGGTGGGGCTCTTCCCCCACCACCAGCTCCACGGGCGTGCCGGCGCCGTACTTCAGGGCGTTGGTGAGCAGGTTGGTCACCACCTGATCCACCCGGCCGCGGTCCCAGCGGCCAATCACGGGGCGCTCGGCCCGGACCGTGAGCGCGCAGCCCGCGCGCTCCGCGTCCTCGGAGAAGCGCGAGGCCACCTCGCGCACCACCGCCGTGAGGTCCACGTCCGTCAGCTCGAAGTCCAGCCGGCCCGCGCTGATGCGGGTGATGTCCAGCAGGTTGTCCACCAGGTGCGCCAGCCGGCTGACGTTGTGGTCCAGCGTCTCCAGCTTGGCCACGTACTGGGCCAGGGGCAGCGCCGAGCCATCTCCGCGGGCCGCCACGCGCAGGGCGCCCTGAATGTGCACCTTGAGCGAGGTGAGCGGGGTGCGGAACTCGTGGCTGGCCATGGACAGGAACTCGTCGCGCACGCGGATGGCGCGCTGCAGGTTCTGCTCGGTCAGGTGCAGCGCCGTCACGTCCAGCAGCGCCAGGAGCACCGTCTCGGGGCGGCCGTGCATCTGCGGCAGGCGCGAGGAGAACGCCAGCGCCACGCCGCGCTGCTCGCCAAAGCGCCACTCCACGGGCAGGCCGTTGAGCGTCTCGCCGCGGGCGGCGCGCGCCGAGGGCAGGGCCTCCTCGGGCAGGGCCTTGCCCTCTGAATCGGTGAAGAGGGCCTCGGGGTGCAGCAGCCGCGCCTCGCGGTACACCAGGCACCCGTTGGCCAGGCCCTGGGCGGCGCGGTTGGCGAACAGCGTCTGCCCGCTGCCGGGCTCCAGCAGGGCCAGCGGGGTGGGCAGCGCGGCCAGCACGGCCTCCAGCCACCGCTGCTGGTTGCGGCCCGCCTCCATCTCCTTGCGCAGCAGGTCCTCGCGGGCGCGCGAGCGCTCGGACTCCATGCGCTGGTGGAACTCGGCCAGCTGCCGCTCGTGCTCGCGCTGCTGGGCCTCGCGCAGCGCCTCGGCCTGCTTGCGCACCAGCTCCGTCTTGCGGAACAGGTCCACGAACACGCTCACCTTCGAGCGCAGGATGTCCGGCTCGAAGGGCTTGAGCATGTAGTCCACCGCGCCCACCGCGTAGGCGCGGAACTCGGGCACCTCGCCGCGCGACAGGGCGGTGAGGAAGAGGATGGGCGTGTTGCGGCTCTTCTCGCGCTCGCGGATGAGCTGGGCCGTCTCGAAGCCGTCCATGTCCGGCATCACCACGTCCAGCAGCACCACGGCGAAGTCCTGGTGCAGCAGGTGGCGCAGCGCCTCGCGCCCGCTGCGCGCGGTGACCAGGGTCTGCCCCAGCGGCGCCAGCGTGGCCTCCAGCGCCATCAGGCCCTCGGGCTGATCATCCACCAGGAGGATGGCCACCTTGTCCCGCAGGGGGTTGCTCACGGTTCCACCTTCATACGAGGCGCGTATGCCAACCGCGTCAGCCAACTCTTCACGTCACCCACTGCTACCCGCTCCACGCCATCCACCGGCTCGCCCTCTCCAATCAGCGCTACCCGCCCGCCCCGCTCGCGCAGCGTATTGAACCCGGCCCACCCGTCCTCGTGCCCACCGAAGAGCAGCCCCACGGCCCCCGGGCCATAGGCGTCCGCGGCGGACTCGAAGAGCGGATCCATCGCGGGGCGATGGCCATGCTCGGCCGGCTCGCGCGAGAGTACCACGCTGCCACGGTCCACCAGCAGGTGGTAGCCCGCCGGCGCCAGGTACACCCGGCCCGCCTCCAGCCCCTCCTTGTCGTCGGGCTCCACCACCGGCAGCAGGCAGCGGCGGCCCAACGGGCCGGTGAGCAAGTCATTGGGGCCCCGGTGCAGCGCCACGACCACCGGCACGTGCAGCCGCGCGGGCAGCGTGGAGAGCAGCGTCTCCACGTCCGCCGAGGCATTGCGCGGCCCACCTACCACCAGCAGCCCCACGGCAGTCATGCCACCCTCCGGAAGACGCGGCCAGAGCCCTCGAGCTCCTCGTACTCCGCCGCGTGGGAAGTGCGCGCCACGGTCTCCTTGCGCCCCAGGCACAAAAAGCCGAACCGCGTCAGGCTCTCGTATAGCCGGTCATGAACACGCTGGGCCAGCGCCTGGTTGTAGGCCAGCAGCGTGTCCCGGCACACGACGACCTGGAACTCGTTGAAGGAGCCGTCGGTGGCCAGGTTGTGTTGGGTGAAGAAGATGTTGTCGCGCAGCGCCGGCTGGAGCACCGCCCAGTTGCCGTCGCGCGTGTAGTAGTCCGACAGCAGGCGCCGGCCGCCGGCCTCCTTGTAGTTGCGCACATCCTCCTCGCCCGGCAGCGGCAGCACGCCGGTGCGCGCGTCCGCCAGCAGCCCCTCGCTGGAGTCCGAGGCGTACAGCCGGCAGCGCCCCCACAGCCCCTCCTCCATCAACAGAATGGCCAGGGCGTACGTCTCCTCACCCGAGCCACACCCCGCGTGCCACACGCGGATGGAGGGGTAGGTGCGCAGCAGCGGCACCACCCGGGTGCGGAAGGCCTGGAAGAAGGCCGGATCCGAGAACAGGGGCTGCGGCGGCACGGTCAGCGCGCGCAGCAGCTCCTCCATCGCCTCGGGGTCATGCAGCACTCGCGCCTGCAGCGCGGAGAAGCTCTCCAGCCGCTCCTCCCGCAGGTGCCGCCGCAGCCGCCTGAGCAACAGCGGCCGCGAGTGGTGGCGCAGATCGAAGCCGTACTGGCGCCGCACCCCTTCCAGGAGCAGCTCCAGCTCGAGCGCCTCGAGCTCCGCGCCACGCGTCAGCGCACTCACTCAGCGGCCTCCACACGCGGATTGCGGGTGGTGCCCCGCGGCGCGTGCAGCCACACGCGCAGCAGGCTCAGCAGCTTGTCGATGTCCACCGGCTTGGTGATGTAGTCGGACGCGCCGGCCTCCAGGCACTTCTCGCGGTCTCCCTTCATCGCCTTGGCGGTGAGCGCCAGGATGGGCAACGAAGCGAAGCGCTCCATGCGCCGGATGGTGCGCATGGCCTGGTAGCCGTCCATCTCCGGCATCATCACGTCCATCAGGACGAGCTCCACGCCCCCGTCGCGCTCCAGCAGGTTGATGCCCTCCTTGGCGTTCTCGGCGAAGACGACCTTCATCCCGTAGCGCTCGAGCAGGGTGTTCAGGGCGAAGATGTTACGCACATCGTCGTCCACCACCAGGACCTTGCGGCCCATGAGCATCGGGTCCATCTGGCGGGCCTTCTCCAGCATGCGGCGCTTCTGCTCGGGCATCAGCGCGGGGGCGCGGTGCAGGAACAGGCTCGTCTCCTCCAGCAGGCGCTCGGGGCTCTGCGCGTCCTTGATGACGATGGCCTCGGCCACGCGGCGCAGCTCCGTCTCCTGGGCGCGCGTCAGCTCGCGGCCCGTGTAGACGATGACCGGCGGGGTGGACATGCCATGCTCGGCGTGCAGCTTGTTGAGCAGGTCGGCTCCCGGCATGTCCGGCAGCCCCAGGTCCAGCACCACGCAGTCGAACCTGCGCTGCGCCACCGCCGTCATGGCGTCGGCGGCGGTGCCCACCGGGACGATCTGCACATCGTCGCTGTGCAGCAATTCCACCAGGCTCTGCCGGTGCACGTCGTCATCCTCCACGACGAGCAGGCTGCGGCCCTTGCGGTCCACGAACTCGCGCAGATCCTTGAGCGCCTGCGCGGCGGCCTGCGGGTCGGCGGCGGCCACCAGGTGGCCCAGCGCGCCCAGGGTGAGCGAGCGGTCGCGGTGGTCGGCCTCGGACACGGTGTACACCGGCAGCGCCCGGGTGGACGCGTCATGCTTGAGCCGGTCCAGCGCCACCCAGCCCGCCATGTCCGGCAGGTCCAGGTCCACCGCCACGGCCACGGGCCGGGCGTTGCGCGCTGTCTCCAGCGCCTCCTCCACATCGGTGGAGACCAGCACCTTGAAGCCGGCGCCCTGAGCCGCGGCGCGCAGCCGGGCCGCGTGGTCCGGCGCGTGGGTCAGCGCCAGGAGCACCGAGTCTCCGGGGAGGATGGAGGCGCTGTCGTCCTCGATCTCCACCCGGGGAACGGTGGGCGTGGGCGGCATCATCTCGGCAAGCACGAGCGGGGAGGGCAGCGCCTTGACGCCGGCGATGACCTTGTCCACCACCCCACCCTGCTCGTTGCGCGGCGCCACGTAGTTGAGCGGCAGGAACAGGGTGAAGGTGCTGCCCCGGCCCACTTCGCTCTCCAGGCGGATCTCGCCGCCCAACAGCCGGGCGATCTCGCGAGAGATGGACAGGCCCAGGCCCGTGCCGCCGTACTTGCGCGCGGTGGAGCCGTCGGCCTGCTGGAACGCCTCGAAGATGATCTGGTGCTTCTCCCGGGGGATGCCGATGCCCGTGTCCTTGACGGTGAAGGCCACCACGGTGGGCACGGTGCGCAGGATGGGGTGGTCCGGCGTGAAGCCGCTGCGCGCCGTATGCACGTGCAGGGTGACCTGGCCGTTCTCGGTGAACTTGAACGCGTTGGACAGCAGGTTCTTGAGCACCTGCTGCAGGCGCTTGGAGTCGGTCTGCGCCTCCAGGGCCATGTCGGGGGCCACGTCGATCTTGAAGTCCAGCCCCTTCTTGTCGGCCACCTGGCGGAAGGTGCGCTCGACGAACTCGCGCAGGTCGCTGAAGCGCAGCGCGCCCACGTCCACCGTCATGGTGCCGGACTCGATCTTCGACAGGTCGAGGATGTCGTTGATGAGCTCCAGCAGGTCCGCGCCGGAGGCGTGGATCGTCTTGGCGAAGTCCACCTGACGGGCGCTGAGGTTGCCCTCGGTGTTGTCCGACAGCGTCTGGCTGAGGATGAGCAGCGAGTTGAGCGGGGTGCGCAGCTCGTGGCTCATGTTGGCGAGGAACTCGCTCTTGTACTTGGAGGTCAGCGAGAGCTGCTCGGCCTTCTCTTCCAGGGCGCGCTTGGCCTGCTCCACTTCCAGGTTCTTGCGCTCCACCTCGCTCTTCTGCTCGGAGAGCAGGCGCGCCTTCTCCTGCAGCTCTTCGTTGGTGCGGCGCAGCTCCTCCTGCTGCCTCTTGAGGAGCTCCTCGGACTGCTGCAGCGAGGTGGCCTGCTGCTCCAGCCGCTTGTTCGTCTCGGTGAGCTCTTCCTGCTGCTTGCGGAGCTCCTCGGTGAGCGCCTGGGACTGCTTGAGCAGCGCCTCGGTGCGCATGTTGGCGGCGATGGTGTTGAGCACGATGCCGATGGACTCGGTCAGCTGCTCCAGGAAGCCCAGGTGCACGTCGCTGAACTTGTGGAAGCTGGCCAGCTCGATGACGGCCTTGATGTCACCCTCGAAGAGCACCGGCAGCACGACGATGTTGCGCGGCACCTCCTCGCCCAGGCCCGAGCTGATGCGGATATAGGTGTCCGGCACGTCCGAGAGGAGGATGGGCTCCTTCTCCAGGGCGCACTGGCCGACGAGGCCCTCGCCCAGCTTGAAGACGTTGGCCAGGCCCTTGCGCTCGCGGTAGGCGTACGAGGCCAGCAGCTTGAGGACCTGGTCTCCCTCCACGCGCTCGGAGATGTAGAACACGCCGTGCTGGGCATCCACCAGCGGAGCGAGCTCCGAGAGGATGACCTTGGACACCGTGAGCAGGTCGCGCTGCCCCTGAAGGACGCGGGTGAACTTGGCCAGGTTCGTCTTGAGCCAGTCCTGCTCCGTGTTCTTGCGGGTGGTGTCCTTCAGGTTGCGGATCATCTCGTTGATGTTGTCCTTGAGGGCAGCCACTTCGCCCTGGGCGGACACGGTGATGAACCGGGTGAGGTCACCCTTCGTCACGGCGGTAGCGACTTCCGCGATGGCGCGCACCTGGGTGGTGAGGTTGGCGGCCAGCTGGTTCACGTTGTCGGTGAGGTCGCGCCAGATGCCGGCGGTGCCGGGCACGCGGGCCTGACCGCCCAGCTTTCCTTCGATACCCACCTCGCGGGCCACCGTGGTCACCTGGTCGGCGAACACCGCGAGCGTGTCGATCATGCCGTTGATGGTGTCGGCCAGCTCGGCGATCTCGCCCTTGGCGTCCACGACGAGCTTGCGCTTCAGGTCACCGTTGGCGACCGCGGTCACCACCTTGGCGATGCCGCGCACCTGGGTGGTGAGGTTGGTGGCCATGGAGTTCACGTTGTCGGTGAGGTCCTTCCACGTACCACCGACGCCCTTCACGACGGCCTGGCCACCCAGCTTTCCTTCCGTACCCACTTCGCGGGCCACGCGCGTCACTTCGGAGGCGAAGGACGACAGCTGGTCCACCATCGTGTTGATGGTGTTCTTCAGCTCGAGAATCTCACCGCGCACGTCCACGGTGATCTTCTTCGACAGGTCGCCACGGGCCACGGCCGTGGTCACTTCGGCGATGTTTCGCACCTGAGACGTCAGGTTCGACGCCATCGAGTTCACGTTGTCGGTGAGGTCCTTCCACGTACCGGCCACGCCCTTCACCTTGGCCTGACCACCCAGCTTTCCCTCGGTGCCCACTTCGCGGGCCACGCGGGTCACTTCCGAGGCGAACGAGCCCAGCTGCTCCACCATGCCGTTCACCAGCCGGGCGGTGCGCAGGAACTCACCCTTCAGCGGACGGCCGTCCACCTCGAGCGCCACCGTCTGGGACAGGTCGCCCTTGGCCACGGCGCCGATGACTCGGCCCATTTCCGTGGTGGGCTGAATCAGGTCCGCCACCAGCGTGTTCACCGACTCGACGCAGTCGGCCCAGGAGCCCACCGCGCCGGCCAGCGTGGCGCGCTGGGTGATGCGGCCTTCCTTACCGACCATGTTGCCGATGCGCTCGAACTCCTTCGCCATGCGCTCGTTCAGGTCGATGATGTCGTTGAGCGTATCGGCCACCTTGCCCGCCACGCCCACCGTGTCCACCGGCATGCGAACGGTAAAGTCGCCGCGCTGCACGGCGGCGAGGATGCGCAACAGCTGACGCGCATCAAGCGTGTCGGAAGTGATTTCACTGACCTTCGCGGAAGATTTCCGCGCTGGCTTTGTCTGCGTGGGCATTCGAACCCCTGGCTGGCCCACGGCGGTGAAGACGGTCCCTCGCCGCGGGCACGGGAATACTGTGCGGTAGCGAGTTCTCTGTGATTACGAGCCAACACGCCAGCCCCCGTGTCACGATCGGCTGCTGGGTAGAGGACAGAGCTGCCTCCTGAACGTCAAAAATCGGACAGCTGCCCTGTAGGGCCGTACAAGGCGTGAAGTCCGGGCCTACTCGGACGCTGAAGCGCCCGTGGGGGGGCCGAGCGTCAGTTCCGCACGCGTGCTTGAGGGGCAAGCACGCGTACAGACATCTGCGCGTCGCCGGCCACCAGGGTGCTCAGAGCTTCACGGCGAGTCGGTGCGAGCCGGGCAATGGCGCGCAGGGAGGCCACCAGAATCAGCGCCTCCACGGTGGAGGGCACCAGAATGCCCGCGGGCCCTGTCTTGAGCGGCAGCGGCAGACGGGGCACGCTGCCCGCGGCGGCCAGCGCGGCCACGGCATAATCGGGCCGGTTGTCCAGGGTGACGCCAATGGCGGGCAGCGAGGTGGCGGCGTTGGCCTGCCCCCGGTTCTGCAGATCCATCAGCAGCTTGAGCGCGCCGGCCTGCTCGTAGAGGGCCAGCCCCTCGCCGCCGTCCTCACCGCCGAAGATGCTGCCCTCGTAGGTGCGGTTGAGCGGGCCGGAGATGGTCACCTGGAACGGCTGGCTGTCATCCCAGTGCGTCCACGGCTTCGACAGCCAGAACTCGGTGGCGGCCTCGACGAAGAGCAGCGCCTTGTCCGGCCCCAGCCCGGCCACGCCGCGCTGCTCCCAGGCCATGTAGATGGCGATGGCGGCGCGCGCGGCGAGCACCTTCTGAGGCGGCTCCTCCACCTCGAGCCCCAGGCTGTCGGCGGCCTCGGCCAGCGCGGGCTCGCAGCGCACCTGCTCGGGCTCCACGCCCTCGAGCAGCGCGCGGATGCCGGCCTCGTCCTGTTGCTCGAAGACGGGCGAGGAGAAGTCCCCCCCGGCCGTCACGCGCAGGTAGACGTTGGTGGTGTGCTGAGAGAGCTGCACGGGACCGAGCTTGAGCACGTGGAACATGGGGCCTCCAGCGCGCTCTTACCTCATTGCGGCCCTCTAATGGCAAGCCTCCATGAACAGCAGGGACACCACGACCCAGAGGCAGGCCAGCACGCTCAACGACCGATTCACGCCTTGCATCGGACAGCTCATGGGCCGCACTCGAGCGGCAAACCCCGCGCCATGCACTCGAGGGAAACCCGAAGCGCGCTCACCGCGACGAGGTGCCGGTGCCCGAGCGCGCCAGCGGCCCGGGCGAGGCAAAGCCCGCGAAGAGCTCGCCGGTGGTGTACGCGCGCTGCTTGCGCGAGGCGGCGCGCAGGTAGTCGTTCACCACGTCACCTGCCTTGCGCGCGCGGTGCACGGTGGGCTGGCGCAGGTTCATCCGCACCCGCGCCACGCCCTTGCTGCCCCGGTGCACGAAGAGCACGGTGCCGTTGGGCTCCACGCGCTCGACGACGCCCACGTGCGTGAGCCCGTCATTGCGCCGCCCGTCCCGGTTCCTGTCATACGTCTCGCGGAAGAAGACCAGGTCTCCGGGCCGGGGCTTGCCCTTGTGCAGCGCGCCCAGCCGGCGCGCGTTCTTGTAGATGTGCGTCACGCCGTTGTCTCCCCGGCGGCCATCGCGCGGCATGACCTGGATGCCCGCGCTCTGGTACGCCAGGCGCACCACGCCCGTGCAGTCATCGGGCACCGAGCCGTCCACCTGGCTCAGCGAGGCGACGCCCACCAGCCGCGAGGCCCGGGCGGCGATGCGCTCTCCGGCGCCGCGCGAGGGGCGCGACACGGGTGCCTTGCGTGCCGCGGGCTGAGCGCTTGCCACACCTGCCGCCGGCCTGGCCGCATGGGCGGACGGAGTGCTACCGGCAAGAAGCCCCAACGCTGCCAGCACGACGAGCGGTCGGATCATGCCCGGCCAAACGCGGGCTTGCGCCCCTTATTCACGGCCACCGCGAGGCCCACCCCGGCCCCCGCGGTGGTGGAAGCTGCGCAAGCCTGCCCTGGGCTCCTCCCCGTGCCGTCGGAAACGTTGCCTGGCTTACAGCCGCACCCGCGGTGCCGGTCTGTCACTTGTCGGACGGGCGGACCGTGAAAACCCTGGCGTCCCCCCCTCGGAGGACCCGAGTGAACAAGCTGGCGGACATCATCGAAGCGCGGCGCGAAGAGATAGTGCATCGGTGGTCGGATCAGCTCTTCGCCAGCGGTGTGCCCGAGTCCATCCGGCGCGAGGACGTCATCGACAACATGAAGCCGTTCCTGGACGAGCTCATCGAGGGGTTGCGCCGGGAGCAGGGCTTCGAGCAGCACCTGCACACCACCGAGTCGAGCGCCATCTCCAAGGGCCACGGCCGCCAGCGCTTCAACCTGGGCTATGATCTGGGCGCCGTCATCCGGGAGTACGGCACGCTGCGCGACGTGCTCTTCCAGACCATCGAGGAGGCGGGCGGCATCACCAGCATGCGCGAGCTGCGGGTGCTGTCCAAGTACCTCATCAACGGCATCGCGGACGCGGCGAGCCAGTACGGCCTGGAGCGCGACGCGGAGGTGCGGCGGCAGGCCTCGCGGCACATCGGCTTCCTGGCGCACGAGCTGCGCAACCCCTTGAGCTCGCTGCGCCTCACCGTGGACGTCATGCTGCGCAAGGGCGAGCTGAAGCCCGGGCGCATGACGCAGCGGCTCGAGCAGGGGCTGCAGCGGCTGAGCCACCTCATCGACAGCTCGCTGGTGGAGATGCGCATGAGGTCGGTCCCCGAGCCCCATCGCGAGGAGGTGGCCCTGGAGCCGCTGCTTCAAGGGCTGGCGGTGGAGATGACCGAGGAGCTGGAGCTCAAGAGCCAGCGGCTGGGCGTGGAGGTGACGCCCGGGCTGGTGATGCAGGCGGACCCGAAGCTGCTGTACTCGGCGCTGTCCAACCTGGTGCGCAACGCGGTGAAGTTCACCCGCTCGGGTGGCCAGCTGCAGCTGCGCGCCAAGGCCGGCGGCAAGCGCGTGACGGTGCAGGTGGAGGACGAGTGCGGCGGCCTGCCCGAGGGCCGGCTCCAGTCGCTCTTCAACCCCTTCATGCAGATTGGCCAGGACCGGAGCGGCTTCGGGCTGGGCCTGGCCATCGCCAAGCAGGCGGTGGAGGCGCACGGCGGCGAGCTGCGCGTGCACAACCTGCAGGGCCGCGGCTGTGTCTTCGTGCTGGACATGCCCATCAACCCCGCCCCGCCCAGCGCGGACGGCGCTGGGGCCTGAGGCCCCCGCCCTCCCAGGTCCCTGGACATGGCACTTTTTCGTGCTACACGCTGCGGGTGAGCCGGCGTGTGAGTCCGGCTCTCAATCGGAGGGGACTCTCAATGAAGAAGATGCTGACCCGCGGCGTGGTGATTGCCGCCCTTTCTCTGTCGTCCGCGGCGCTGGCCCAGGATCAGGACGCGGCGGCCGCCGGCGCGCCCACCACGCCGGTGAACAAGCCTGACGCCGCCGCGGTGAAGGCCACGTGGGACTACTTCTACCGTGGGCAGACCCAGGGCCCCGTGCTCGTCGAGGCCAAGCTGTGCACCGAGGTGGCCAAGGACGGCCCCAACAAGTTCGAGTGCACCACCGAGGTGGACACCGCCGCGGGCGTGAAGGCCAACACCACCGTGATGCTGTGGCAGGCCTACCTGGTGCCGCAGAACGACAGTTACGAGGACCTGCAGGTGCAGGTGAAGCAGGGCGCCACCGTGCGCGAGACGAAGGACGTGAAGATCAAGGGCGAGGGCTGGCGCGCCCGTCAGTGGACCGGCGTGCGCCTGAACAAGCCGGGCAGCTGGACCGTGAGCGTCATGCGCGGAGACCAGACCCTCAAGGAGATCCAGGTCAAGGTGAACTAGTCCACACTGGCCTGGGCCGTCCGCGCTCGTGGACGGCTGCCTGCTCGCGCCCGCCGTTGGGAAGCTCGGCTCCCAGCAGGCGGGCGCGTTCTTTTTTCGCTCTTGACTTGCCCCGGGAGGCTTTGCGGGCGGGAGTTTTTTCCGCTCCGGGGCCGGATTTTCGGCCCGCGCCGCGTCCCACCGCCCGTAACCCCGGGGAAATGCTCCCCGCCATGGCGTTGGCAGCCTGATTGCAGAAGGAGTGCTGCGGTTGAAGGGCAGGGGGCGGTACAGGGTGGTTCGGGGTGGGGTGGTTCGGGGTGGGGTTGGGCGGGATGGGGTTGGGCGGGGGTGGGGATGGGGTGGGGGAGCTGGGCAAGCGGCGTTTGCGTGGTGGGGTGTCTGCTCGCGGGATGCGAGGACAGGCCCACTGGGGCGCCGCGGGGGCCCAGCATCGAGGAAGCCGGGCCTGTCGCCGGTGAGGGCGTGGGGGCTGTGGAGTGGTCGCGGGCGCTCGTGCTGGGGAATAGCCAGGCGTTACGTGCGGCAGTGGCTCCCAACGGGGACGTCCTCCTGGTGGCGGCCTACGGCGGGCCGGTAGACCTCGGTGGTGGGCCCCTGCCCTTCGACCGAGAAGTACGCGGTGAGCACCTGTTGGTGGCCCGGTATGGGCCAGAGGGCACGCTGCGGTGGGTGAAGGGGCTGGTGCCCACCGGCGTGGAGCGCACGCAGGTGGGGGCGCTGGCGGTGGACCCGGGCACGGGGGATGTGCTGCTGGGTGGCACCTCGGCGGGGTTGCGGTGGGCCGAGGGCCATTTGCCCCAGGGCCCGTTCCTGGCGCGGCTGACGGCCAAAGGCGCCCTGAGCTGGGCGCGCGCTTTTCCGGGCGAGGGCCCGCTCACCGTGGCGGCGATGGCGGTGGAGCGGGAGTCGGGCGCGGTGGTGGTGGCGGGGGAGTTCGCCGGGCGGCGGGGCTTTGGCCTCGAGGAGCACTCGGTGCCCAGAGACAGGCTGGGCGCCTTCGTGGCGCGCTTTGGCGCGGATGGCACGCCCAGCTGGAGCCGCGCCTATGGCCCGCGGGGCGGAGACGTGTCCGCCCGGGCGGTGGCGGTGGACTCCTTTGGCGAGGTGGTGGTGGCGGGCAGCTACTCGGGCGTGGTGAGCCTGGGGGGGGCCACCTTCGTCACCGTGAAGCCGCGCACCCCTTTCGTGCTGAAGCTCTCGCGCGAGGGGGCGCACCGCTGGAGCCGCGAGGTGTCCGGCGCCAACGGCGTGGCCCAGGCGGTGGCGGTGGGGCCGGACCGCGTCTTCGTCTCTGGCACCTACACGGGCCGCTTCTTCTTCCGGCTGGAGCGCTTCGAGTCGGACTGGCAGGACGGCTTCGTGGCCGCCTACAGCGGCGAGGGAGAGTCGCGGTGGGCGCGCACCCTGGCCGCCTCCGCCACGGCCCTGGCCACGGATGGGGCCGGCCAGGTGCTGGTGGCCGGGGCGCATGATGGTGGCCGGGACGTGGGGGCACAGGGCCTGGCCGCGGGCCTCTACGTGACGAAGCTGCTGCCGGACGATGGCACCTCCGTGTGGGCCCGCGCTTTCGTGGGCTCCGGAGCGCCGGGGGCCAGCACCCTGGAGGTGGACGGGGGCGGCCACGCGGTGGTGGCCGGCAGCCTCGCGCGGGCCCGGGAGCCGGGGGCGGCTCACGCCCGGGACGGCTTTGTGCTGCGCCTGCGGCCCTGAGCGGGCTGTACCAAGGGTCGACACCGGACAGTGTCACACTCTGAATTCGACTTCCACACCTCGCCCATGTTAAGGGGCGCCGCCTTCTGGGCTCTTTGTTGCTCTGAAGGGCGAGGCTGTGCTGAAGCGTCGGCGCGCGGATTTCCCGCTCGCAGGCGGCCAACCCCTCGACATTCTTTAACTGCTTGAGGAGTTGCACCCCACATGACACCCACCGTTTCACGGATGGATGCCCTCCGGAAGGGCATCACCGGCACGGTCGCCCAGGTCTTCGGAGTCCTGGCGTTCCTGGCCGCCGGTACCGCCAGCGCCAGCGAGGCGGACCTCGTCCTGCCGGATTTCGCCTCCAAGACGTTCATGAACGACGCGCTCAACGGCCGCCAGCTGCTCATGGGCGGCATCGCCGTGAGCGTGCTCGGCCTGGTCTTCGGCTTCCTCCAGTACGGACAGCTGAAGAACCTGCCCGTGCACAGGTCGATGCTGGAGATCTCCGAGCTCATCTACGAGACGTGCAAGACGTACCTCATCACCCAGGGCAAGTTCATCCTCGGCCTGTGGGCGCTGCTGCTGGCGGTGATGATTGGCTACTTCGGCTTCCTGCAGCACATGCTGAGCGAGGCGCCGCTCAAGCTGATGGCCATTCTGTTCTTCAGCCTCGTGGGCATCGCGGGCAGCTACGGCGTGGCGTGGTTCGGCATCCGGGTGAACACCTTCGCCAACAGCCGCACCGCCTTCGCCAGCTTGCGCGGCAAGCCCTACCCCACCTACGCCATCCCGCTGCAGGCCGGTATGTCCATCGGCATGGTGCTCATCAGCACCGAGCTGCTGCTGATGCTCATCATCCTGCTCTTCGTCCCCCCGGACTTCGCGGGCCCGTGCTTCATCGGCTTCGCCATCGGCGAGTCGCTGGGCGCCTCGGTGCTGCGCATCGCCGGCGGTATCTTCACGAAGATCGCCGACATCGGCTCGGACCTGATGAAGATCGTCTTCAAGATCAAGGAAGACGACGCGCGCAACCCCGGCGTCATCGCCGACTGCACGGGTGACAACGCGGGCGACAGCGTGGGCCCCTCGGCCGACGGCTTCGAGACCTACGGCGTGACGGGCGTGGCGCTCATCACCTTCATCCTGCTGGCGGTGCCCCCGGCGTTCCAGGTGCAGCTGCTGGTGTGGATCTTCATGATGCGCATCGTGATGGTGCTGGCGAGCCTGGCCTCCTACTACATCAACGAGCTCATCCAGGGCGCCAAGTACAAGGGCGTCGACAAGATGAACTTCGAGCACCCGCTGACGTTCCTGGTGTGGCTGACCTCCATCGTGTCGGTGGTGCTCACCTTCGTGGTCAGCTACCTGCTCATCCCGGACCTGGGCGGTGACGGCTCGCTGTGGATCACCCTGTCGGCCATCATCACCTGCGGCACCCTGGCGGGCGCCATCATCCCCGAGGCCATCAAGGTCTTCACCTCCACCGAGAGCCGCCACGTGCGCGAGGTGGTGACGGCCAGCCGCGAGGGTGGAGCCAGCCTCAACGTCATCTCCGGCCTGGTGGCGGGTAACTTCTCCGCCTACTGGATGGGCATCATCATCGCGGGCCTGATGGGCATCGCCTACTACTTCAGCAACCAGGTGCCCACGGACCTGATGCTGGCCCCGGCGGTGTTCGCCTTCGGCCTGGTGGCGTTCGGCTTCCTGGGCATGGGCCCGGTCACCATCGCGGTGGACAGCTACGGCCCGGTGACGGACAACGCGCAGAGCGTGTACGAGCTGTCGCTCATCGAGAACGTGCCCAACGTGAAGGAGGAAGTGAACAAGGACTTCGGCTTCACGCCGGACTTCGAGAAGGGCAAGGAGTACCTGGAGGAGAACGACGGCGCGGGCAACACCTTCAAGGCCACGGCGAAGCCGGTGCTCATCGGCACCGCGGTGGTGGGCGCGACGACGATGATCTTCTCGATCATCGTGCTCCTGGTGGGCTCGAAGGACGCGGCGGGCAACGCGCTGCTGGGCGCCAACGGCGTGCCGCTGCTGGACTCAGCGAAGCTGGCCAACCTGTCGCTGCTGCACGCTCCGTTCCTGCTGGGCCTGGTGACGGGCGGGGCGATCATCTACTGGTTCTCGGGCGCCTCGATGCAGGCGGTGAGCACCGGTGCGTACCGCGCGGTGGAGTTCATCAAGAAGAACATCAAGCTGGAGGGCGTGGAGAAGGCCAGCGTGGCGGACTCCAAGAAGGTGGTGGAGATCTGCACCCAGTACGCGCAGAAGGGCATGCTCAACATCTTCCTGGGCGTGTTCTTCAGCACCCTGGGCTTCGCGTGCCTGGATGAGTACTTCTTCATCGGCTACCTGATCTCGATCGCCATCTTCGGCCTGTACCAGGCGGTGTTCATGGCGAACGCGGGTGGCGCGTGGGACAACGCCAAGAAGCTGGTGGAGACGGAGCTGCGCGCCAAGGGCACGGACCTGCACGCGGCCACGGTGGTGGGCGACACGGTGGGCGACCCGTTCAAGGACACCTCGTCGGTGGCGCTCAACCCGGTCATCAAGTTCACCACGCTGTTCGGCCTGCTGGCCGTGGAGCTGTCGGTGGAGCTGAGCGCCGCGGGCCAGACGACGCTGGTGCGGGCGCTGTCGGTCATCTTCCTCGCGCTGTCGGTCTTCTTCGTCTACCGGTCGTTCTACGGTATGCGTATCGAGACGCCGATGCGCAGCTCGGCCGAGGCCGAGGCCGCCAAGGCCTAGCCTTCGCCTCACGCGGAAAGCAGCACCGAGCGGCAGGGGACCTCCGGGTGCCCTGCCGTTCGTGTTTTCAGGCCCCCAGCCGGAAGGCGGGCGCATCGATGCGCGTGGCCCGGCACTGGGGACAGGCCCCTGGGCGGGTGAAGCGCTTGCGGTCTCGGAAGACGAAGCCGCAGGCCAGGCACTCGGCGGGCAGCACCTCGAGCCTGCCGCCCAGGGCCTTGAGGGACTTGTCCAGGTGCAGCAGGTGCTCGGCCACGTCCTTCTCGGGGATGCCCACCGCGCCGGAGAGCTCCCTGGCGGTGAGGCCCGCCTCGGGCGCCTCGGCCAGCGCCGCCTCGAGCGCGGCGCGCACGGTGGTAGCGCGAGCCTGAGGGCCGGGCCGGCTCATGCGCTGATGGGGCCGGGATCGGTCATCCGCTCCTTGCCCAGGTGCATCCCGCTGCGGCAGCGGTAGTCGGTGAAGAAGGCCCCCAGCAGCAGCGCCGCGCCCGCCAGCACCTGCACCGCGGCGGTGACAGGGGCCCGGCGCGCATAGCCGCCCACGAAGGGCGCGGCGATGGCGGCCACGCCCCAGCCGTAGTCCGTCAGCTCGTGCAGCTCGATGGGAATCAGCCGCGACAGGCTCACCCGGCTGTCGGTGAGCAGGGTGACGCCCGCCAGCCCCAGCCCCAGCCCCAGCCCCACGCGCCGCGCGGTGCCCTGCTCCGAGAGCCCTCCGGCCACCGCCACCGTGGCCCCCAGGGCCAGCTCCGCCAGCGAGTGCACGCCCTGCGGCACCCAGCGGCGCAGCGGCAGGCCTCCGGCCAGCGGCCGGGAGAGCACTCCCGCCGCGTTGCTGCGGTCGATGAGGTGGTGCAGCGTGCGGTGCACGGAAGCGGAGAGGGGCTCTCTGCGCGTGGCTGCGGTTTCAAGTGTCGTGGACTCGGCCATCCGTGGCTCCTCGAGCGAGCGGTTCAACTTGCGAAGTTAGGCACTGCCCCGCCAGGAGGTATGGGCGGCGTTGACTGTCCATCATTGCCCCCCGCGCGCGGAGCGCGCAGGCTGTTGGCCATGCGTCTGCCCCGCTTTCCGCGCGTCATCGGCTTCGACGATGGGCCCTTCCCGCGACGTCCGGGCGCCGTGGTGCCGGTGGTGGGCGTGGTGTGCGGTGGCACACGCTTCGAGGGGCTCGTCTGGGGCCGCGTGCGCAAGGATGGGTGGAGCGCCACGCGGGAGGTGTGCCGGCTGCTGGAGGGCGGCAAGTTCCTTCCCCAGCTCCACCTGGTGCTGCTGGATGGCATCGCCTTCGGAGGCTTCAACGTGGTGGATCTGCCCACGCTGGCCACGCGCCTGAAGCGCCCGTGCGTGGCGGTGATGCGGCGGATGCCGGACCTGGGCGCGGTGGAGCTGGCCCTGCGGCGGCTGCCCAGGCCCGAGCGGCGGCTGGCGCTGATCCAACGGGCGGGCCCCATTCACCAGCTGGGCGGCTTCACCTTCCAGGTGCAGGGCGCCGAGCCCGCGGAGGTGGCCGACGCCCTCGCCCGCGTCACCGATCGCGGCCGGGTGCCCGAGCCGCTGCGGCTGGCCCACCTCATCGGCTCGGCGGTGGTGACGGGCGAGAGCAGCCACCGCGCCTGAGCCGCCCCCCCCCGAAACCGGGCGCAGTGGTGCACTCTGGACAGTCCACCGCTACCGGTTCCACGGCTTGTTGCGTCCGTGTGGCAACGGCTCGCATTCTGGGACATCAGGTCGAGGTGACCGTGTTCGAGCCTGGCCTTCCATTCTCTCCGGAGTCCGTGCCTGACCCCCGTGCACGTGAGTTCTTCCGGCAGCTGTGGATCGCCGCGGACGCCACCGTGGCCCTGCTGGCCTACGTGGACAAGGACGAGCGCTACGCCTTCATCAACCAGTCCTATGAGCGGTGGTTCGGCCTGCCCCGCTCCCAGGTGGTGGGCAAGACGGTGCGCGAGCTGCTGGGCGAGGCCAGCTACGAGCACATCCGCCCGATGATCCGCCGGGCGCTCTCGGGCGAGCGCGTCCGGTTCGAGCGGGTGCTGCCCTACCAGCACGGCGGCGCCCGCCGCGTGGAGGGGGAGTACATCCCCCATGTGCTCGAGGACGGCACGGTGGCGGGCTACGCGGCGCACATTGCCGACGTGACGGAGGCGCGCCGGGCCGAGGCGAGGCTCCAACTGCTGGAGGAGGTGTCGCGCACGCTGGCCGAGGCCCGACTGGAGCTGCCCGCTATCTTCAAGGCCATTGCCCAGAGCATCGTCGGCCGCCTGGGTGACGGGTGCGTCATCTTCCTTCGGGAGGAGGAGACGGGGGACCTGGTGCCCCTGGCCTCGCACCACGCCCACCCGGAGACGGCCGAGGACTTCCGGCGCAACCTCCAGGGAGTGCGCTTCCGTCCGGGAGAGAGCCTGGTGGGCCGCGTCGCCGACACGCGAAAGCCGCTGCTGCTCACCCAGGTGGACCTCGACGCCCTGCGGGCCATGGCGCACCCGGCGGGGTTCGCGTTCCTCGAGCGCAACCCCGCGCGGAGCCTCATCATGGCGCCGCTGCAGGTGCAGGGCACGGCGCTGGGCGCGCTGATCGTCGGGCGGCACACGGTGGGGCCTGCCCTGACGGAGGAGGATCTGCGCGTCATCCAGGAGGTGGCGGACCGGGCCGCGCTCTCGCTGCAGAGTGCCCGGCTGTACGAAGCGGAGCAGGCGGCCCACAAGCGCACCGAGGTGCTGGCCGCCGAGCTGAAGCTGCGCATGGAGCGCGAGCAGCAGGCCCGGGCCGAGATGGAGCAGGCGCTGTCGCTGGTGGACTCGCTCATCTCCTCGGCGCCCGTGGGCTTCGCCCTGATGGACACCGGGCTGCGCTACCTGAGGATCAACCCCGCGCTGGCCGCCATCAACGGCCTGTCGGTCGAGGCCCACCTGGGCAGGTCCCTGCACGAGGCGCTGCCCCTGGCCGCCAACATGCTGGAGCCGCCGCTGCGGCAGGTGCTGAAGACAGGCCTGCCGCTCATCAACGTGGAGGGCTCGGCCGAGACGGCCGCCCGGCCTGGAGCGCTGCGCCACTACCTGGCCAGCTTCTTTCCCGTGAAGGGGCCGGACGGGAGCGTGTCCGGCGTGGGCGCGGCCTCCATCGAGGTGACGGAGCAGGTCCGGGCCCGCCAACACATGGCGGTGCTGGCCCAGGCGGGCCAGCGGCTGTTCTCGCCCCTGGAGCAGACGGAGATCATTCAGCAGGTGGCCCGGCTGATCGTGGAGACGCTGGCGGAGCTCTGCCTGGTGGACCTGGTGAACGACTCCGGGAAGCTGGAGCAGGTGTTCGCCATCCACCGGGAGGCCGCCAGCACGCAGCGGCTCGAGGAGCTGCGCGGCCGCTATGGCCTGAGCGCCACGCTGGGCCTGCGGCTCGAGGTGCTGCGCGCGGGCAAGCCGCTCGTCTGCCCGGAGCCGCCCGACGAGGTGCTCGCCCAGCACGCCCGCGACGCCGAGCACCTGCGCCTGCTGCGGGAGCTGAACATCCAGGCGGTCTGCATCCTGCCGCTGCGTGTGCCGGGCCGGATGCTGGGCGTGCTCTCCGTGCTGTCCACGCAGCCGGGCCGCGCCTTTCCACCGGACGAGGTGGCGCTGATGGAGGAGCTGGCCTCGCGCGCCGCCCTGGCGATCGATCACGCCCGGCTCTACGCGGACCTGCAGAAGGCGGTGCGGGTGCGCGACGAGTTTTTGTCCGTCGCCAGCCACGAGCTGAAGACGCCGCTGACGCCCTTGAGCCTGAAGCTGCAGATGCTGGAGCGCGAGCTGAAGCGCCACCCCGACAGCGCGCTCAAGCAGCATGTCGCCAGCTACGTGGACCTGGGCCACCGGCAGATCAAGAAGCTGACGGAGCTGATCGGGGATCTGCTGGACGTGTCGCGCATTGGAGCGGGGCGCCTGCGGCTGGAGAAGCAGGAGGTAGACCTGGCGGCGCTGGTGCGTGAGGTCGTCAGCCGCTTCGAGCCCACGGCCACGCAGGCCGGCACGCCGCTGGAGCTCCAGCTGGACGGGGCCCCGCGCGGGCAGTGGGATCCGGGCCGCCTGGAGCAGGTGGTGACCAACCTGCTGGACAACGCGCTGAAGTACGGGCCGGGCAAGCCCATCCTCCTCCAGCTCCGGGCGGAGCCGGGGCAGGCCGTGCTCACCGTGACGGACCACGGCATCGGCATCGAGCCCGCGTACCTGGGCCGCATCTTCGAGCGGTTCGAGCGCGCGGTGTCCGATCGCCACTATGGCGGCCTGGGGCTGGGGCTCTACATCACCCGCGAGCTGGTGCACGCGCACGGCGGCACCATCCGGGTGCAGAGCGAGCCAGGGGTGCGCACGGCCTTCACAGTGGAGCTGCCGCTGAGCTGAGGCCCAGCGGCGGCGCTCACCCCAGGGCGGCGCGGGCGTTGCGGAACAGCCGCATCCACGGCCCGTCCTCGCCCCACTCGCGCGGGTGCCACGAGTGCTGCACGGTGCGGTGCACCCGCTCCGGGTGCGGCATGAGCAGCGTGAAGCGCCCGTCCTTCGTCGTCACCCCGGCGATGCCGAAGGGCGAGCCATTCGGGTTGGCCGGGTAGCTCTCCGTCACCCGCCCGTGGTTGTCCACGTAGCGCAGCGGCACCAGGCCCGAGCCGTTCACCTGCGCGGCCTCCTCGGGGTTGGCGAACTCCGCGCGCCCCTCGCCGTGAGAGACGGCGATGAGCATGCGGCTGCCCTCCATGCCCTTGAGGAACAGCGAGGGCGTGGGCGCCACCTCCACCAGCGACAGCCGCGCCTCGAACTGCTCCGAGGTGTTGCGCACGAAGCGCGGGAAGTGCTCCGCGCCCGGGATGAGCTCCTTGAGCTGCGACATCATCTGGCAGCCGTTGCAGATGCCCAGGCCGAAGCTGTCCGAGCGGGCGAAGAAGGCGGCGAACGCCTCGCGCGCCCGCTCATTGAAGAGGATGGACTTCGCCCAGCCGCCGCCCGCGCCCAGCACATCGCCGTAGGAGAAGCCACCGCACGCCATCAGGCCCGCGAAGTCCTTGAGCGACACGCGCCCGGCCAGGATGTCGCTCATGTGCACGTCCACCGCGGTGAAGCCCGCGCGGGTGAAGGCCGCCGCCATCTCCTGCTGGCTGTTGACGCCCTGCTCGCGCAGCACCGCCACCCGGGGCTTGGCACCCTTGGACACATAGGGCGCCGACACGTCCTGCGCCGGATCGAACGTGAGCTTCGGAGACAGGCCCGGATCGCTCGCGTCGCACTTGGCGGCGAACTCCTCCTCCGCGCAGCGCGAGTTGTCGCGCAGCTTCTGCAGCTCGTAGCTGACGCGGGACCAGTACTGGCGCAGCGCCATGGTGGGCACCGCCAGCAGCGTCTTGTCCCCCTGGCGCAGGCGCACCTCCAGCTCCGCCCGGGCCCGGCCCAGCTCGTGGCCCTGCGCGCCCAGCCCATGCCGCGCCAGCACCTCGCGCACCCGGCCCAGCTCCGCGGCGCGCACCTGCAGCACCGCGCCCAGTTCCTCGTTGAAGAGCGCCGCCACCGCGTCCGCGCCCAGCCCCGCCACGTCCACCTCCACGCCGCAGTGGCCCGCGAACGCCATCTCGCACAGCGTGGCCAAAAGCCCGCCGTCAGAGCGGTCGTGGTAGGCCAGCACCAGGCCCGCCGCGTTCAGCTCCTGCATCGCCGCGAAGAAGCCGCGCAGCACCGCCGGGTCCTCCACGTCGGGCGCCTGCGCGCCCAGCTGCGAGTACACCTGCGCCAGCACCGAGCCGCCCAGCCGCTGCTTGCCGCCCGCCAGGTCCACGAAGAGCAGCCGCGTGTCCTCGCTCAGCTCGCGCAGCTGCGGGGTGAGCGAGTGCCTCACGTCCTGCACCGGCGCGAACGCCGAGACGATGAGCGACACCGGCGCCGTGACGGCCTTGCGCGCGCCCTGCTCTTCCCACACCGTGCGCATGGACATGGAGTCCTTGCCCACGGGGATGGTGAGCCCCAGCGCCGGGCACAGCTCCATGCCCACCGCGTGCACCGCCTCGTACAGGCTGGCGTCCTCGCCCGGGCTGCCCGCCGCCGCCATCCAGTTGGCCGACAGCTTCACGTCCGACAGCCTGGCGATGCGCGCCGCGGCGATGTTCGTCAGCGCCTCGCCCACCGCCATGCGCGCCGAGGCCGCCGCGCTCAGCAGCGCCAGCGGCGTGCGCTCGCCCATGGCCATGGCCTCGCCCGTGTAGCCCGTCAGGTCCGACACCGTCACCGCGCAGTCGGCCACCGGCACCTGCCACGGGCCCACCATCTGGTCCCTCGCCGTGTGGCCCGACACCGTCCGGTCCCCAATGGTGATGAGGAAGCCCTTGTCCGCCACCGTGGGGTGCTCGAGCACCCGCGCCACCATGTCCCCCAGCTCCGCGCCCTTCAGGTCCAGCGCCGCGAAGCTCAGCGGCCGGGACTTCACGTCCCGGTGCATGCGCGGCGGCTTGCCGAACAACACATCCATGGGCAGGTCGATGGGCGCGTTGCCAAAGTGCTTGTCCCCCACCTTCAGCAACTGCTCGGCGGTGGCCTCGCCCAGCACCGCGAAGGGCGCGCGCTCGCGCTCACATAGGGCCTGGAAGCGCTCCAGGTTCGCCGGCGCGATGGCCAGCACGTAGCGCTCCTGGGCCTCGTTGCACCACAGCTCCACCGGAGACATGCCCGGCTCGGTGCTGGGCACCTCGCGCAGCTCGAAGCGCCCACCCAGCGCGTTGTCGTGCACCAATTCCGGCACCGCGTTGGACAGCCCGCCCGCGCCCACGTCATGAATGGAGCGGATGGGGTTGGCCTCGCCCATCGCCCAGCAGCGGTCGATGACTTCCTGACAGCGCCGCTGCATCTCCGCGTTGTCCCGCTGCACCGAGGCGAAGTCCAGGTCCGCCGCGCTCGCGCCCTGCGCCATGGAGGACGCCGCCCCACCGCCCAGGCCAATGAGCATCGCCGGCCCGCCCAGCACCACGATTCTGTCCCCCGCCGCCAGCTTGCCCTTCTGCACGTGCGAGGCGCGGATGTTGCCCAGGCCGCCCGCGATCATGATGGGCTTGTGGTAGCCGCGCACCTCCACGCCCTCGGGCGTGGGCACCTGCAGCTCGAAGCCGCGGAAGTAGCCGCACAGGTTGGGCCGGCCGAACTCGTTGTTGTACGCCGCCCCGCCAATGGGGCCCTCGAGCATGATGTCCAGCGCCGAGGCGATGCGCCCGGGCCTGCCGTAGGCGTGCTCCCACGGGCGCTCGTAGCCTGGAATCCGCAGGTGCGAGACGCTGAAGCCCGTCAGCCCCGCCTTGGGCTTGGCCCCGCGCCCCGTGGCGCCCTCGTCGCGAATCTCTCCGCCCGCCCCCGTGGCCGCGCCCGGGTAGGGCGAGATGGCCGTCGGGTGGTTGTGCGTCTCCACCTTCATCAAGATGTGCGTGGGCTCGCGCGTGAAGCGCCACTCGCCGGTCTCCGGATCCGGGAAGAAGCGGTTGGCCTCGAAGCCCTCGATGACCGACGCGTTGTCCTTGTACGCCGACAGCACGCCCGCGCTGTTCACCGCGTAGGTGTTCTTGATGGCCTGGAACAGCGAGCGCTCCTTCTTCACGCCATCCACGGTCCAGCTCGCGTTGAAGATCTTGTGCCGGCAGTGCTCGCTGTTGGCCTGGGCGAACATCATCAGCTCGGTGTCCGTGGGGTTGCGGCCCAGCTCCACGAAGCGCGAGCACAGGTAGTCAATCTCGTCCTCGGCCAGCGCCAGCCCCAGCGCCGCGTTCGCCTTCACCAACGCCGCCCGGCCGCCGCCCAGCACGTCCACCGAGCTGAACGGCCTGGGCATGTGCGTGGCGAAGAGCACCCGCGCATCGTCGATGTGGCCCGCCACCACCTGCGTCATCCGGTCATGCAGCAGCGGCTTCACGCGGTCCAGCTGCTCGGCCGACAGGGGCAGCCCGTCCTTGTCCGAGATGAAGAAGACGATGCCCCGCTCCATGCGCTTGACGCGCAGCAGGCCGCAGTTGCGAGCGATCTCCGTGGCCTTCGAGGACCAGGGCGACACCGTGCCCGGCCGCGGCATCACCACCAGCCGACTGCCCTCCCACCCACCGGGTGGGTGACGTGGGCCGTACTCCACCAACTTGTAGAGCACGTTGAGCTGCGCCTCGGACAGAGGGCTCTCCACGTCGATGAAGTGCATCAGCTCGCCGTGGACGTACGCCACCTCGGGCACCCGCTCGCGGCACTGCGCGAGCAGCTTGTCGCGCCGGAACGGGGAGAGGGCGATACCGGCTCGCAGGTTGAGGATGCTGGGCATGGGTAATTAGGCCTGGCTCTGGAGAACAGGAAAGCCGTGCTTATCACTGAGCCCTTGGGTCAGTCCCTCAAGACTTCACGCCGGGTCGCCTGCTGCACGAACGGGCTGTTCGGGGGTCCTCTAATGCCCCGCAAGGCTCAAGCCGGGTCCTCTTCCCACATGACGTGGAAGGTAACGTCCTGCGGGGTAAAGGACTTCAGCTCCACCCGGGGCTCGCGCGCTCCGCTGCCGCGCAGGCCCGCCAGCAGGGCCCCCTGCATCAGGTGGCGCGTGAGGCCCTCCTCGTTCACCCACAGCTCCCGGCACTGCGGGCCCAGCTCCCGGGTGCGGATCTCCGTGTAGTTGTTGCCCGAGCGGAAGCTCTGCTGCGCCCGGCCGATGACGCGCCGCGGCCCCAGCAGCTGCAGCACGCTGAACAGCGAGCGCCCCCACACCGTGGCGCGGTAGCCGTCCACCATGCGCTCACCCAGCAGGCGGTACGCCACCTCGGGCGGCTCGCGGCCGTACAGCTCTCGCGCCACCACGGCCACGCACGAGCACCAGGTGGAGAACGGGTACGCGGGCAGCAGCTTGCGGTCCAGATCCACGCCCACGCCGCGCAGCTGGCCCTTCAACCCTGCTGTCACCTGCCCCGAGAGCCCGCGAATGAACAGTCCTTCGAGGGTCTGGTCGAAGACCAGCTTCTGCTGCATGGACCCAGTATACCCTCTAATAGCTTTTCCAGGAGGAGCCTCAATGGGTCTTCAACGGGAGCTGGCGGCGTTGGCCATGCGTGCCACGCCGCTGCCAGGGCAGAAGGACTGGCTGGCGGAGAGCGGCATCGCCACGCGGGTGCCGGTGCTGCAGGGCTCCATTGGGGCCGCGGCGCACGAGCCCTTCATGGCCGGAGAGCTCAAGCGGCTGTTTGATCTGCTGGTGGTCTTCACCATCGGCGACTTCGCGGACGGGGACAGCTGCTCCAGCTACTTCGATCCAAACAGCCCCTGGTACAACGTCTTCTACGGCGCCTACGGCATCCGCTCGTACAAGCAGGACGGCAGCCCCTGGGGCTTCCGCCGCGACGGCCAGCCGCACCTGGACGAGCTCATCGAGGTGCCGTGGCTGGACTACAACTTCCTCACCGCGGGGTGCCTGGGCTGTCCGCCCTCGCGCATGTGCTTCCGCGTGGAGGAGGCCACTCCCGGCAAGGAGGGGCCGTGGCACACGGCGGAAGTCTCGTGCGTCATCCCCAGCGGGCTGCACCGCATGAAGGACGCCGTCTCGCCGGACCTCACGTACTACGCCGTCTTCGGTGTGCCGGAGGAGCGCTACCTGTCGAGCCAGCGCGAGAGCTACGAGCCGGTGCGCATGCGCGGGAAGATGTACTTCCGCCCCGTGGCCGACCGCACCACGCTGGTGTGGGGCGGGCTGTGCCCTGACACGCCCGACGGCCAGCGGCTGTTCAACTCGATTCTGGATGCGATGACGCCGCTGTACCGCTGAGGCCCGCAAAGGAAAACGGGCGGTCTCCATGAGGGGAGAACCGCCCGGGGAACGGCATCAGAGTTGTAGGACCGCGGGGGCGACTTCGTCGGGCGGGCGGGGGATGGCTTCCCGTCCGACGGTCCCTCTCTCCAGGAGCAATCTCCAGGCCACCCCTGAAAACCAAGGAAACCGAAGGTTTGCACAGGGCTTCCGGTGGATCCTGGTGCGCCCGCGCTCCACGCCCCGAAATCTGTTTGTCACAAACCTTTACACCCGCGTGATTGAGCCCAATAAAGTTGGTGGCTTAGATACTCTCAGGTTGCTGTCCACAAAAAGGACACAGGTTGTGGTTTTTTAGTACAAGCAACCTTCTGCAGTATCAGTACACCCGAGGGGTTTCCAACGCTCGGCACAGGGGGCAGGAGGCCGCGGGGTGGGCCCCCTCGCGGCGGTGCACGTCGAGCAGGGCGCGGGAGACTTCGGCCAGCTCGCGGCGCACCTCGCGCCGGGCGCCCTTCACCCGGGCAATGCGCATGTCGTCATACGCGGTGGTCTGGTGGCGCAGCCAGGCGATCACCGCCGCCTCGGCGCGGCGCTCCAGGGGGATGCGCTCCGTGCGGGCCACGGTGCCGCTGCCCACGGGGGCCGCGTGCGAGGTGACGATGACGGCCAGCCGCTTGGCGTGGGCATTGAAAGCGGGAGCAAACGCCAGGAAGCGCAGCACGGCGTTGGCGAAGTCCACCTCGTACTCGGCCTGCTCGCGCTCGCGGCGGGAGTGGTCCGCGGCGCGGCGCCTGGCGTAGGCGGGGGTGGCGCGCTCGGCCTCGAGCCCGGCGCGGGCGGCAAGGATGTGGGCCTCGGGAGCCCAGACGCCGTGGGAGAAAGTCTTCCGGCCCTTCTTCTCCACCACCGTCCAGCTGGGGCCGGCGGCCTTCACGCGGCGGGTGAGGCCCGCGTCGCCCGGGGGCAGCAGGGCCCAGCCAGCGGGGGGAGTGAGCAGGGAGCCATCCGGAGCGCGCACGCGGCGCGGGTCCGAGGTAGGGGCAACGTTCAGGGAGTCGGCCATGGGACAGGAGCGCGGCTGCATACCACGCGGGCGTCGAACCCTGCTAAATGGCCGCCACGCGCGCGCCCGAGGTGCCCTCCCTCCTATAGGGAGGCCGGGACGCGGACGCGAAAGGCCACTTCTTCGTGGGAAGCGCCGGTATGTCCCTGCTCAGGCTCACCTTCCTTGGCACCTCGGCCGCGCAGCCCACGCTGCACCGCAACCTGTCTGGCCTGGCGGTGAAAGCGGACGCGGACCTCTTGCTGTTCGACTGTGGCGAAGGCAGCCAACGGCAGATGGTGCGCTACGGCACCGGCTTCAACGTGGACGCGGTGTTCTTCACCCACTTCCACGCGGACCACTACCTGGGAATCATCGGGTTTCTGCGCACGCTGGGGATGCAGGGGCGCGCGCACCCGGTGCAGCTGTACGGCCCGCCCACCGCGCGCCGGGTGCTGCACCAGGCGGTGTACCTGGGCGTGGAAACGCTGGCCTACCCGGTGGAGATTCACGAGCTGAAGGACGGGGACGTGGTGCGCCGGGGCGGCTACAGCGTGCAGGCGGTGGGCGTGGACCACCGCATCAACGCCCTGGCGTACCTGCTGGCGGAGGATGACCGGCCCGGGCGCTTCAACGTGGAGAAGGCGCGAGCGCTGGGCGTGCCCGAGGGCCCCAGCTTCGGCAAGCTGCAGAAGGGAGAGGCGGTGACGCTGGACAGCGGCGCGGTGGTGCGGCCGGAGGACGTGCTGGGCACGGCGCGCCCGGGCCGGCGGCTGGTCATCTCCGGAGACACGCGACCGTGCGCCTCGGTGGTGCAGGCGGCCAGGGACGCGGACCTGCTCATCCACGAATCCACCTTCAGCGACGAGGAGCAGGAGCGGGCGCTGGAGACGCGGCACTCCACGGCGCGCGAGGCGGCGAAAGTGGCGCGCGAGGCGGGAGCGCGGCGGCTCATCCTCACGCACCTGTCCAGCCGGCATGACACCGACCCCTCGAAGCTGCTGGTGGAGGCGCGCGAGGAGTACAAGGGCCAGGTGGAAGTGGCCCATGACGGGCTCACCGTGGAGCTGCCGCTGCGGGACTGAGGTGCTCCAGCAGCAGCGCGGCGACCTGCTCGGGGGCCTCGAGCGGCGCGAAGTGCCCCACGCCGGGCAGGTAGTGAATGTCGACGGGCTGCTCGAAGTACGGCTGCATTCCGTAGGTGAGCTCGCGCCGCAGGGCGGTGTCCTCCTCCGCCCAGATGAGCCGGAAGGGAGCGCGGATGCGCGGGTAGCCCCGCATCAGCCTCCGCAGCCCCTGGGGCGTCATCGCGCCGCGGAGGGAGGCGCGGTAGTAGGCCAGCGCCGCGCTGACGGCCTCCGGGTGGGAGAGGTTCTTCGCGTAGGCCTGCAGCCGCTCCATGGGCACGCGGTCCTTGTTCACCAGGTTGCGGCGAATCACCCAGGGGATGACGGCGCCGCCGTTGGCGGAGATCTTCCGCTCGGGCAGCACGGGCAGCTGGAAGTAGAACATGTACCAGGAGCGCGCGAACTGGGCCGGGTGCCACAGGCGCCTGGCCATCACCGAGGGGTGCGGCGCGTTGACGACGGCCAGCCGGTCCACCACCTCCGGGCGCATGGCGGCCAGGTGGTAGGCGATGGCGCCCCCCCAGTCATGCCCCACCACGTGCGCGGGCCGGTGGGGTTGCAGGTGGCGCGCCAGCTGGTGAATGTCCTCCGCCAGCGTGTCCAGATCATACCCGCGCCGGGGCCGGTCCGTGCCGCCATAGCCGCGCAGGTCCGGCGCCACGGCGTGAAAGCCCGCCTGGGCGAGCACGGGCAGCACGTCGCGCCAGCTCTCGGACAGCTCCGGGAAGCCGTGCAGCAGCAGCACGAGCGGCCCGTCGGCGGGGCCCGCCTCGAGCGCCTGCATTCGCAGGGCGGGCAACGATAGGGAGAGCGAGGCGATGGCAACCATGGACGCCCACCCTACCCATGGCCATATTGGGCGCCACCTATGTTTCCCATCAGCGATGACAACCCCACGCTGCGCACCCCGATCGTGACGTACCTGATACTGGGCGGCTGCGCCTCCGTGTGGCTCCTGTTCCAGGGCGCGGGCTTCAACACGGCCGCGCTGGCCGCCAGCGTGTGCAACTGGGGCATGGTGCCCGGAGAGCTGACCGGCCTGGCGCCGCTGGGCTTCGCGGTGCCGCTGGGCGAGGGGATGGACTGCCTCATCGACAACGAGGCCATCAACCGCCTCACGCCCATCAGCTCCATGTTCCTGCATGGCGGCTGGGGCCACATCATCGGCAACTGCCTGTTCCTCTGGGTCTTCGGCAACAACGTCGAGGACAGCATGGGCCGCTTTCGCTTCGTCATCTTCTATCTGCTGTGCGGGCTGGTGGCGGCCGGGGCCCATGTGCTGATTGATCCGTCCTCTCCGGTGCCCACGGTGGGGGCCTCGGGGGCCATCTCGGGCGTGCTGGGGGCCTACCTGGTGCTCTACCCGCGCGTGCGGGTGAAGCTGCTGTTTCCCATCTTCATCATCCTGACCTTCATCTCGCTGCCGGCCTGGGTGGTGCTCATCTACTGGTTCGTCCTCCAGGTCATCACCGGGCTGCCGCAGCTGATGACGCTGCGGCCTGAAATCTCCGGCGGCGTGGCGGTGTGGGCCCACATCGGCGGCTTCGTGGCCGGAGTGGTGCTCATCAAGCTGTTCGAGAACCGGCGCTACACCGCCGAGCGCACCGCGGGGCGGCACCGGCTGCACCCGAACCACCCCTGAGCGCTCCATCGATGCCATAGCCAGCGGAGCGTGGGTGCGCCAGAGTGCCGCGCCCACGCCCCGACGTCCGGGGCGGGACCATGGCAGGTGTTCTCGATGCGAAGTGTCCTCCGTTGCCTCGCGGTGGTGCTGCTGGCCTGTGTCACCGGCTGCGCCCACCACGCGCCCGATGCGGCGCCCTCCCCCGCCTCCACCACCGTGTACGTCGCCCGCCGCGTGCGGACGCTCGACCCACAGCGCCCGCTGGCCGAGGCGCTGGCGATTCAAAACGGCAAGGTGCTGGCCACCGGCAGCCGGGATGAGGTGCTCGCGGCGGCCGGAGCGGACGCGCGGGTGGTGGACCTGGGAGAGGCCACCGTGGTGCCGGGCCTGTCCGACGGGCATGGCCACCTCGCGGGCCTGGGCCGGGCGCTCTCGTCGGTGATTCTGGTGGGCGCGGACTCGCGCGCCGAGGCGCTCGAGCGCCTGAAGGACGCGCCGCGCTCCGCCTTCCAGGCGGACTGGCTCATTGGCCAGGGCTGGGATCAGAACGACTGGCCGGAGAAGGCGTTCCCCACCCGCGCCGAGCTGGACGCGAGCTTCCCTTCCACGCCGGTGGCGCTGTCACGCATCGACGGGCACGCGCTGTGGGTCAACGGCGAGGCGCTGCGCCGCGCGCGCATCACCCGTGACACGAAGGATCCGGAGGGAGGCCGCATCCTCCGGGGCGCGGACGGCGAGCCCACGGGCATCCTGGTGGACAACGCGATGGACCTGGTGTTCGCGGTGCTGCCGCCGCCCACGGACGAGCAGTTCGCGGCGCAGCTCGAGGCGGCGCTGGCCCGCTGCGCGCAGGGAGGAATGACGGGGGTGCATGACGCGGGCATGGACCTGCGCACCTTCGAGCTGCTGCGGCGCTGGGACGCGGAGGGCCGGCTGCCGCTGCGCGTCTACGTGATGGTGGATGGGATGGGCCCGGACCGCGAGGCGTTCCTGCGCATGGGGCCGGTGCAGGGCAAGAAGCTGACGGCGCGGGCGGTGAAGTTCTCGGTGGACGGAGCGCTGGGCAGCCGGGGCGCGGCGCTGCACTCGGCGTACGCGGACGAGGCGGGCCACAAGGGGCTGCTGCTGCTCACCCCCGAGGAGTACGAGGCACGGGTGCGCGCCTTCATCGGCAAGAACTTCCAGGTGGCCACGCACGCGATTGGAGACCGGGCGAACACGCTGGTGTTGGACACGGTGCTGAAGGTGGCGGGGGCGCAGGCGGTGCGCGGAGGGCGCCACCGGGTGGAGCACGCGCAGGTGATGCGGCTGGAGGACATCGCGAAGCTGGGGGCCCATGGCTTCATCGCCAGCGTGCAGCCTACGCATGCCACCAGCGACATGCCATGGGCCGAGGCGCGGGTGGGAGCCGAGCGGATTCAAGGCGCGTATGCGTGGCAGCGGCTCAAGGCGGCGGGCTCCACGCTGGCGCTGGGCAGTGACTTCCCGGTGGAGCAGCCGGACATGATCGCGGGGCTGTACGCGGCGCGCACGCGGCAGGACTCCTCGGGGCAGCCGCCGGGAGGGTGGCTGCCGGACCAGCGGCTCAGCGGGCAGGAGGCGCTGGAGGGCTTCACGGTGGGCAACGCGTACGCCTCGTTCGCCGAGGAGCAGCGGGGCCGGCTGCAGCCGGGCATGGACGCGGACTTCGTGGTGCTCTCGGTGGACCCAGTGGACGCCCAGCCCGCGCAGCTGCTGACCGGCCAGGTCCGGCTCACGGTGGTGGGAGGCGCGGAGGTCTACCGGGCGCCTGAGCGCTAACGGCCCACGGTTCGTGAGCCTGCTGGTGGGCCACGCACCGTGCGGCTTCGTGCCTGCTGTTGTGCAGTCCGCGCTGGAAGCGGTGCATGGCCTGGGGTTCGCGCGGGATACTGTACGCTCCCGCGCCCGCTGCCCTGAGGCTCTGATGACCGACACCCTGCTCCGTAACTGTCACGCGCTCGTGCCCGACGAGCGCGGCGTGCTCACCGTGGCGCGCAACCAGGACATCGTGATTCGCGGCAACAAGATCGCCGCGATCCGACCCACGGGGCAGCCACCCGAGGAGGGGCTCGAGGTCATCGAGGCCAAACAGCAGCTGGCCATGCCCGGGCTCATCAACACGCACTCGCATGTGCCCATGGTCATCTTCCGGGGCCTTGCCGAAGACGTGCCCATCGAACGCTGGTTCAACGAGTTCATCTGGCCACTCGAGAGCAACCTCAGCGAGGAGACCGTCTACTGGGGAATGCTCCTCGGCCTCATCGAGATGATCGAGGGCGGCGTCACCACGGTAGCCGACCACTACTTCTTCATGGACCACGTAGCCCGCGCCGTTGAAGAGGCTGGCACCCGGGCACACTTGGGCTGGGCCGTGTTCGGCAGCCGGGGCCGGGCCGCGCTCGATCAGACGGCCGAGTTCGCCCAGCGCTGGAAGGGTGGCGCCGGGGGCCGCATCACCACCTGCATGGCTCCGCACGCGCCGTACACCTGTGACGACGGCTTCCTGCGGGCCTCGGTGGAGCACGCGAAGCGGCTGGGCGTGGGAATCCACATCCACGCTGCAGAGGAAATGAATCAGACGAACGCCAGCCTGGAGCGGCGCAACATGACGCCCATCCAGGTGCTGGATGACACGGGGGTACTCAGCGTCCCCGTCATCATCGCCCACGGCTGCGGCCTGCTGCCCGAGGACACGGAGCGCCTGTCGCGCTACCGCGACCACGTGGGCATCGCACACGCGCCCAAGACGTACCTCAAGCTGGCCATGGGTATGACGCCCATCTCCGCGCTGCGCCGGGCCAGGATTCCCGTGGGCCTGGCCACCGCTGGAGCCGTGAGCAACAACACCCTCGACATCTTCGAGAGCCTTCGCCTCATGGCGATGATGCAGAAGCACGAGGCGTCCAATCCCGAGGTGATGCCCATCTCCGAGGCGTTGGAGATCGCCACCACCGGCAGCGCGTCGGTGCTGGGCATGAGCGACCGGCTCGGCAGGCTCGCTCCGGGCTACCTGGCCGACATCATCCTGGTTGATACCCGTGGCGCGCACTGGCAGCCGCCGCACAACCTCACGGCTGGGCTGGTGTACAGCGCCCGCGCCAGCGACGTGCAGACCGTGATGGTGGACGGCCGCGTCATCATGCGTGACCGTCACCTGCTCACCATCGACAAGGACCGCGTGCTCAACGAGGTGGCCCAGCACATGGATCGGCTGGCCCAGCGCGTGCCCTCGGCACGTATTCAAACCTACAAGCCCTGAGTGAGCTATGGCTGCTCGGAAGTGGCTGGAGGTGGCCCAGACGCGAGAGCGGGCAGGTAACAGCCTCCCTTCCACTCGTAGGCACCTGCCGGACAATCCGGCGGCCGGGCATCTAGCTTGACCCAACACCCTCCTTGAATCTCCACATAGCCTCTCGCACAAGGGGGCTTACCCTGATTCTTGAAGGGCTCAGGCGGCACGTCCTTTCGGATCCCAGCAGAGTGCGAGGTAAGCGGCATGGGTGGCACGAAGAGTGGCCATGCTTCGTCGGCTACCCCTACCGTACCGCCATCCTGCTTACCCTTTTCCGCAAGCGCGGCGTACTGAGCCCCCAACCACCAGCTGCCCACCATCAACAGAACTCCCGCAGCCAGGGCGATGAGCCGGAACACCCACGGAGAGCGGGGCGTTCGCTCTGGATCCCGCTCCGTGCGCGCTCTGGCCCGTGCGAAGTCCTCGGCTTCCTGGCGCTCGAGCTCGGCCTTCTCGACGGCATCGCGCCGCTCGGCCTGCCGCACCACCTTCCTGTCACGGCGGCGTGGGCACTGCTGATGCCCAGGGGTGATGGCGACGTCCCACTCGAACAGCGGGAAGTCCGCCTCCGGGCCCAGCTGCTCCGCGGCCTCTTCGCACATGGCCGCCAGTTCCGCCGCGGAACCGCGTGCCTCGGGCCGCAGCGACAGCATCCGCAGAATCAGCTCGTTGAGCCTCGGCACCACCCGGGGGTTGAGCGTTGCCGGAGGCCTCGGGCCCGCCGTGTCCTCCATCGGCGAGGGTGACGGTGGGTACTCGTCCGTCACCAGCCGGTAGGCCGCGACTCCCAGCGCGAAGAGATCATCCGCCGCTGTAGCCTCGTAACGCTCGGCCGGCGCGTTGAGGAAGCGCAGAGGAAACCGCCAGGCCTCGGGGCTCTGGTAGGCCGGCGTTCCCGGCACGAAGGCCTTCGGCGTCAGCGTGGCCGCACCCGCGTAGTGACCCGTGCCGAAGTCCGAGAGGAACACACGCCCATCTCCCCGCCTGACCAGCAGGTTGGCTCCCTTCACGTCCCGGTGGACCGCTCCCGCCGCGTGCACCGCTTCGAGCGCACGCGCCGCCTGAGCCAGCACCCGCAGCACCTGGCGCGAGCTGGGGTTCCTCTCGGCGGACCAGTCGTAGAGCGGGCTTCCCTCCACCCACTGCATCGCCAGGTAGGGATGCACCGTTCCCGCAGGGCTCCGCCAGCTTCCATGGCCCAGGTAGCGAGGGACATTCGGGTGACGCAGCCGCGACAGCAGCGTCACTTCACGCTCGAAGCGCGGATCCTCCGGATGCATGGCCAGCTTGAGCGCCACGAGGCCCGCTTCCTCCTGCCCCACCCTCACCGCCCGGTAGACCACCCCGTAGGAGCCGCGACCCGCCCAGCCCTCCACTCGCCACGGGCCCACCACGGTTCCCACCGGAAGTGAGACAGGGTCCAACCCAGGCACAGCGTTCCTCTTCATAGGAGCCCTCGGGGCGGCACCCTACCTCAGAGGTG
Source organism: Myxococcaceae bacterium (assembly GCA_035296065.1). Taxonomy (GTDB): domain Bacteria; phylum Myxococcota; class Myxococcia; order Myxococcales; family Myxococcaceae; genus DATHBR01. The sequence goes on from DATHBR010000024.1 coordinate 85,246, forward strand.
GCCACCCGAATACCCTCCTCAAACATCGACATGTCCCAGGCAGAGCGCGCCAATGAAAAAGGGCCGGAGTCCGCTGAGTGCTCAGCGAGCTCCGGCCCGATACTTTTCAGACAGCGTGGCCCTTTAGAAGACGACCGGGCTGCGACGGGTCTGCTGGAAGGCGTCGTTGCCCGTGGGCAGCATCGGCGCCGGCACCGCGCGCTTGCCCGTCTCCTGCGTCACTTCCTTCACCGTCTTGCGCATCCGGCCCAGCGCCGAGAGGATGTCGCTCAGGTCCCCGCCCTTCACCGCGGTGCGCACCTCGCCCGCCGACTTCAGCAGCTTCTGCGCGTCCGTCTCCTCGCCCTTGCCCGTCAGCTTGCCCGCCAGCGCCGCCGCCGCCGTCGCCGCCGCCAGGTAGTCCTTGCCCTGGATGGCGTTCTCCACCACGTTGGCGCCCTCGAACACCTCGGACGCCTTCTTCAGCTTGCGCTGCGCCGCCGGGTTGTTCACCTCGCCCGCCGCGAACTGGGTGAGCAGCTGCGCCGCGCCCATGTAGTCACCGCCGCGCACCGCCTTCTGCACCGTGTCCGCCGTCTTCGCGTACTTGGAGACATCATTCAGCGTGTTCTGCGCCTTCGAGCCCTGGCTCTGACGGCTGGCCGCGTGAGTGGCTCCCTGCGACAGGGCCCCCAGCACATCGCCGCTCTTCGCCTTGTTCGCCGCCGAGGCGTACACCGACACGTCCTCCAGGGTGTTCTGCGCCTTGGAGTCCTCCTTCACCTGCCCGGCCGCGAACTCCGCGCCCGCCGAGAGCGCCGTCAGCACGTCACCGCTGCGCACCGCGTTGTAGGCCGTCTGCGCCGTGGCCGCTCCGGACGCCAGCCGCTTGAACGTGTCCGCCGCCCGGCTGTTGGGCGAGATGCCCGAGACCAGCTCCGAGCCCGCGCTCAGCACGCCGATGATGTCGCCGTTCTTCGCGGCCGCCGCGACCTGCAGCGCCGTGTTGCCGCGCGTGGCCCACGTGGCCACATCGTTCATCGTGTTGGCCAGCTTCGCGGCGCCCTCGCCCAGCGCGCCCGCCACACCCGAGGCCCCGCTCGCCACCGCCGTGAGCACCGAGCCCCAGTTCTTGTTCTTGATGCCCTCGGCGATGCCCTTGGCCGCCGTCGCGCCCTTCTCCACCGCGCTGGCCACCGTGGCCACCGTCTTGGCCACACCCGAGATGGCCTTGCCAGCGATGGCGCTGGCGCCGCCCGCGATGGCGCCGGCCGCCGCGGCCAGGCCTCCGAGGATGTCACCCTTCTTGAACGCGCCCACGGCGCTGATCACCGCGTTGGCGATGCGCGCGGCCACGCCGATGGGGCCAGGGATGAAGCTCGCGACGGTCAGCGCGATCTTCCCGTACTTCTTCACCCCGTCCCACACCTTGCCGAAGAAGCCCTTCTTCTGCTTGATCTGGATGTCGATGCCGTTGGTCGGGTCGTTCTTGATCTTCGCCTCGAACTTCTTGCCGCCGATCTTGAACTTGAGCTTCGCCTCGCCGGTCTGCTTGAGCTGATCGACGATCTGGTTGAAGGCGTTTTCGATCTCGTGGGGCTTGGACTTCTTGAGCGCCTTGTCGGTGACGCCGAACTGCTTGAGGAAGTCCTTCTTCTCCTCGAGCGACATGTTCTTCAGCGCGTTGAGCTGCGCGTGAGGATCCGCCACGGGCGCGGGAGTCGCGGCCGGAGCCGGGGCCGGCGTCTCGGCGACGGTGGACTCGTACGAGCCGGACGCCGTGGCCTGGGCATACTGCGTGGCGCCCGCGTCGAAGCCGCTCTGGCCATAGGGGCTCTGCTGGGGCACGCCGCTCGGCACGGCGGTGTTCTCCGCGGCGACAGGCGCGCCGGCGGGGGTGCCATGGGTGGCGGTGGAACGAGCGTAGGACTCGTACGAAACGGGGCTGGAAGAGGAACGGATGCGGTCGGCGGACATGGCGCGAGCTCCGGGGGGAAGAGTGATTGGGGAGAGAGAGAAACGACTTGCACCATTCTCGGGAGCCACTGTGGGCGGTTGTGCGGCCCCTCGCTTTCTCTTGCCCCAAGAAACAGTGGTTTCAATAGGTTGCGCGGCCACCGTGCACGCCCCCGGGAGCCGCGCGGCCCCTGCTGGCAGAGCGCGAAACAGGCCCCGGCGCGGGCCCTCATGGCTCGCAATACAACACGCATGGAAGGTGCGCGTGAGGGCTCGGGCTGCACACCGGGTGAACCCGTGGATCAGCCCCGCTCCAGAGCGGGCGCGGGATTAATTCGGATTTTCTGCTGACTTTCACGCTTGGCGGCACCTTCGTCCTTCCGTGCTGGCGCCTCTCGTGCGTGATTAGCCGCCGTGCGTACCCCGACCGATCGCTACCTGCCCACCGACTCCGGTGCCTTCCTCGCCGCCGAGCCGGACACCGGGCGCGTCATCATCATCGCCCCCACCCGCGCCGCCTGCGAGACCATCGAGCTGGCCATCGGGCTGACGCTGGAGACGTACCTGGAGAAGCACCACGGCGCCCGGGTGCGGGAGCTGGCCAGGGCCGGCAAGGGCTTTGGCATCGTCGCCGGCACGGGCACCGGGAAGACGCTGGCCATCCGGCCCATCGCCGAGGAGATCGTCGGCAAGGGCGGCACGGTGCCGCTGCGCGTGGGCGTGGTGAACCGGGAGCGCGAGGCCACGCCCGAGACACCCACCTGGAACGTCATCATCGTGACGACGGGTATCGCCCGGCGCTGGTTCCAGAACGGCGACATCGTCCCGCGCGACACGCTCATCATCGACGAGATTCACCAGACGTCGGCGGAGCTGGAGCTGTGCCTGGCGCTGGGCAAGCGCGTGGGCTGCCGCTTCATCTGGCTGTCGGCCACGGTGGACCCTTCGCTGTACGCCAGCTACCTGAACAGCGCGGACGTGCTCCAGGTGCACGCGTTCGATTCGAAGAAGCAGGCCCGCGTCGTCATCGAGCGCAAGGAGCCGCTGGCGTTCCTGGATGAGGCGTTCCTGCGCTCGGTGGAGAAGGAGGAGCGCGGCGTGGGCCTGTTCCTACCTACGCGCGCCGCGGTGGAGCAGGCCACCGCGCACCTGCGCACGCACTGGCCGCACATCCACTCGGCGTACTACCACGGAGGCGAGCCCATCCGGGCCATCCGGCCCTTCCTCGAGGGCACGGAGACGCGGCCCTACGTGCTCGCGATGACGGCGGCGGGCCAGAGCGCGCTCAACGTGCAGGGGCTGGACACGGTCGTCATCGACGACACGCGCTTCGCCAACCTCATCGAGCGCGGGCGCAACGTGCTCACCCGCGTTCACCTGGGCAACAACGAGCTGCTGCAGATGGCCGGGCGCGTGCACGGCCGCGTGGAGGGCGGGCGCGTCTTCATCCTCAGCGACCGGGCCATTCACTTCTCCTCGCTGCGGCCCACGGCGCCCGAGTTCCAGCTCGCGGGAGACTCGGAGCGCGTGGCGCTCACCGCCGCGGCGCTCGGGGTGCGGGTGGACGCGCTGGACCTGCCCGTGCCGCTGGACCGCATCGCCTACCGCCGCGCGGTTCAGCAGCTGCAGGCGCGCAACATCATCGACGCTCAGGGCAAGCTCTCGGACTACGGGCGCGCGATCGAGGCGCTGCCGGTGGAGCGCGCCTGGGCGGAGCTGATCGTCAACGGCGAGGACGCGCTGCTGCCCTACCTCTCGGTGGCCAGCGCCATCGAGTCGCTGCACCGCATGACGCGCGAGGAGCGGGACCTGGACGGGGTGCTGGTGCCCGGCAGTGATCACCTCACCGCGTACAACCTCTACGCCGAGGCCTTCCGTAAGGCGGGCTACGTGGGCGAGGTGTACGGGCTGGCGCGCCACCTGTTCCACGCGGAGAAGATCAAGCAGTGGGCCGAGGAGCGCGGCGTGCTGGTGAAGGCGGTGGAGGACGCGGCGCTGGCGATGGCCAGCGTGTACCGGAGCGTGGGCATCAGCCTGCCTACCCGGATGCCTTTCGCGGGGGACCGGGTGCACCACCGCTTCGCGGACCTGCTGGCGCGCTTCATGCCGTTCGATCTCGTCATCGACGAGCGCACCTACTGGGGCGAGGAGGCCCGCGTCTCGAAGACGAGCGTGTGCGGCAACCACGGCGCCATCGCCGGCTCACTGCGCTACTTCGCGGACCGCCACGGCAACACGCACGCGGCCATCGAGGGCACCCAGGTTCCGTTGGATCTGCTGCACCGGTACGCGCGCCGCACCGAGTCCCGGCTCGTGTACGACACGGCGCGCATGTCGCTGGTGCTCGCGTGGAAGCTGGAGCACTCCGGCTTCGAGCTGGACCGGGAGCTCCAGGTGCTGCGCGCGTGGGAGCCGGAGCTGGCCGAGCGCGCCCGCCACGTGCTCGCCGAGGCGGCCGCGCGCGGTGAGGCCCGGCACCCATCGGTGCGCCGCAACCAGAAGGAGATCGAAGAGGTACGCGAGGTCTGGCGCCGCTCGGGGGGCCGCACCGCGAAGCTGGAGCTGGCGGAGCTGACCGCCCTCTACGAGCCGCAGCTCGAAGGGGTGTCCACGATGGACGAGTTCATCGAGCGCCCGCTGGAGCTGGACCTGGAGGCGATGGTGCCGCGCGAGACGCGCGAGCCCCTGCTGGCGCTGCCCAACCTGGTCTTCGTCCGCGACCGGGACGTGGAGCTGGCCTATGAGGTGGAGCACGACGAGAAGGGGGCGCCGTTCGGAGTGGTGCGGCTGCACCTGCCGGAGAAGCTGGCGCGCACGCTGGTGGAGGAGGAGCTGCCGTTGATGGACCGGCCCCTGCGCTTCATGGTGCCCCGGGGCCGGCGCGGCAATGCGAGCGCGAACACGCTGCTGGAGCTGCAGGACCTGCTCGACCAGCCGTGGATGCCCGAGGAGCTGGAGCGGCCCCGCGATGACCGGCGCGGAGGCGGGCGCCCGATGGTGCGCCACGGGCAGGGCCCACGCCCCCACGGGTCCGCGCCTCGCAAGCCTGGGCACCGCGGGGCGGCAAAGTCAGGAGGCGATGGAGGCCGCCGGGGCGGAGGCCGAAGCGGCGGCGGACGGACTCAAGGTGGCGGACGGTCCCACGGTGGCAAGCCAGGCCACGGTGGCCGCACCGGACGCGGAGGCAAGACGCGGGGACCCAAGCGCTGAGGCTTACTTCGTCCCCGAGCCGCCCGGCTTCTTCTTCTCGATCTTCTTCATCCGGGCGTAGAGCTTGATCATCGTGTTCGTCCGGCAGAGCGTCGTGTGCTGCGCCCGCTCATAGCCCCGCTTGGTCACCTCGACCTTGATGGGCTTGCCGGGCAGACAGTCCAGCGTCAGCGACACCGGCGTGCCGCCCTGATCACTGCCGTCCACCTCGACGCTGACGCCCGACATGTCGGCGTCCACCATGAGGATGGCCGCGCCATCGAAGGAGGAGGTCTGCTCGGTAATCGCCTGGTCCAGCTTCTCCGAGGGCTCGGGCGTGTCGAACGTGGGCGCGATGGTGGTGTAGGTCGGCTGCGCGAGCTGCTCGTTGGACGGCGCCTGGAATGCGCCGCTGAGCTCGGGCAGCACGAAGAGCCCCGCGGTCATCAGCGCGAAGCCCGCCGCCGCGAACCGCAGCACCGAGGCCACCTTCCACGCCCCGCCCTCCGTCGTCGGCAGGAATGTCTCGACACGCTCCCTGCGCCCGGCGGGCTGCTCGCCGCCCGGCGTGGTGATGGGGGTGCCATCCGGGTTGAAGTAGGTGTTCTGCGTGACGCGGCCCTGGATGTGCTCCAGCTCCTGGTCGCGCCCCAGCAGGGCCTGCTTCATGTCGTCGGAGCCCTGCTCCTCTTCGGCGGGGCGCTCTGGCTTGGGCTGCTTCGCGTTGCTCACTGGTTTTCTCCCAACCCCTCAGGCTCAGCCACCAACCACCCGGAAGACTTCCTGCAATGTCGTCACCCCGGCGCGCGCGCGCTCCACGCCCGCCGCCAGCAGCGGCACCATTCCCTCGCGCATGGCGATCTCCTGCACCTTGTTGGTGGGCACCTTGGCGTTGACCGCCTCGCGGATGGCGGGCGTCACCGCCAGCATCTCGTAGATGGCGGTGCGGCCCAGGTACCCGCTGTTGTCGCAGCGCTGGCAGCCCACCGGCGCGTAGAAGTTGCCGCTGGCCAGGCCCGCCGCGTCCAGCCGGGCCACCTCCTCGGGGCTGATGGGCGAGGGGGTGCGGCAGTGCGGGCACAGCGAGCGCACCAGGCGCTGGGACACGGTGGCCACCGTGGCCGAGGCCAGCAGGAAGGGCTCCACGCCCATCTCGATGAGGCGGTTGAAGACGCCCGAGGCCGAGTTGGCGTGAATGGTGGTGAGGATGAGGTGGCCGCTGAGGCCCGCCTGGATCGCCGTGCGCCCCGTCTCCGGGTCGCGAATCTCGCCCACCATGATGACGTTGGGATCCTGCCGCAGCACCGAGCGCAGGCCCTGGGCGAAGGTGAAGCCCTGCTCGGCGTTCACCTGCGTCTGGGCGAACAGGGGCACGTCGAACTCGACGGGATCCTCGATGGTGGCGATGCGGGTGAGCGCGCCGCGCGACTCCTTGATGTAGCCCAGCGAGGCATACAGCGACGTCGTCTTGCCGCTGCCCGTGGCGCCGGCCACGAAGATGACGCCCTGGGGCATGCCCAGAAACTGCTTGTACTTCTCGTGCAGCGTGGGCGGGAAGCCCAGCGAGGTGAGCTTGGGCAGTTGCACACCGGTGCGGGCGATGCGCAGCGCCACCGCCTCACCGTGGTTGGTGGGCAGAATGGACACGCGGATGTCCGCGGGCCCCTCCTGGGTGGAGAAGGGGAAGTGGCCGTCCTGCGGCGTGTCCAGCTTGTACAGCGTCAGCTTGGCCATCACCTTCACGCGGTTGATCAGCCGCGGGTGGTGCTCGCGCGGAATGGTGAGCACCTCCTCGAGCACGCCGTGCACGCGGAAGGCGATGCGGGTGCCGGACTCCAGCGGGTGCACGTGCACGTCGCTGGCGCCCACGCGGATGGCGCCGTCCATCAGCGTGCCCATGAAGTCGATGATGTCCGGGTCCGGCTGCGAGGCCACGCCGCGCAGGTACTGGCCCAGCTCCACCAGCATCTCGCGCACGGCGATGGCCACGTCCTCGTTGACCACCTCCAGCGGAGAGAGCGCGGGGCGCTTGGCCATGGGCGGCGGCGCGCGGCGCGCGACAGTGGCGGCGGCGGCGGCCCCCAGGCTGAACACCACGGCCATGAGGGCGCTGCCGAGCAGCAGCGGCGTCACCGCGTTCTGAAGGTAGAGTTCGCCCAGGTCCAACAGCGGCGTCAGCCCTCGGGACGAGTGCCGGTAGAAGAACGAACCGATCCCCGCCACGAGTAGCAGCCCTGCCAGGACCCACAGCCCGCGGGTAGCCTTGCTCATCAGCGCAGTCATGATGTGCGTGCGACCCTACCACCCAGGTGAAAGCCAATCCAACCCGTGCCGGAACACGTCCGCGCACACCAGGTGCGTGGGGGCTACTCCAGCCGCTCGCGCACCACGGTCGTCTTGCCCGCCTCGACGACGACCTTCACGGCCTTGATGGCGCCCAGCTCGCTGTTCACCAGGCGCAGCGTGTAGCTGCCCTCGTACACCTCGCGCGGCGCCAGCGGCGTGGTGCCCAGCTTCTTCTCGCCGATGTACACGTCCGCCCAGGGCGTGGCGTCCGCGGCGATCTTCCCCTTGCCGAAGGCGAAGGAGACCTGGTTCTTGCCCTTGGCGTCGACGCTCACCGAGGCCGTCTGGCGCAGATCCAGCTCGCGGTTGACGAAGGTGAGCGCCACCTTGCCCGCGGGCAGCTTCACCGTGGTGGGCGTGCGCCCCAGCTTCTTGGCGCCCAGGAACAGGTCCGCCGACGGAGTGCTGGAGATCTGCACGTCCACGGTGGAGCCGTCCTTCTTGCCCTTCTTGCCCTTGGGATCCACCGCCACGGCGGCCGCCGGCTCGGGCTCGGGCGGCGCGACGGCCTTGAGCGCCAGCTTCACCGGCAGGCTCGCCCCCGGCTCCACCTTCACCGAGGTGGCCTCCTGCTGGTAGCCCTCGAGGCTGACGCGGATCAGGTGCTCCACGCCGGAGGACACGTCGGTGAGCGTCAGCGGCGTCACGCCCGTCTGCGGCTTGCCGTCCAGCACCACCGTGGCCCCGGGCGGCTCGGTCACCAGCTCGATGGTGCCAGGCTTGGCCTGCTGGGCCGGCAGCAGCACCGAGATGGTTTTACTGGGCCCCTGCCGGCTCAGGCGCACCGTCACCTCGCGCGGCTCGTGCCCTTCTTTCTCCACCCGTACCAGCAGCTCCTTCTCCAGCGGCAGCATGCGCAGCGTGCCGGGCGTCTGGACCTTGAAGAGCACCCCGTCCACCGCCACCGAGGCGCCAGCCGGATCGCTCTCCACCGTCAGGTCGCCATCCACCACGGCCGGCTCGGCGGGCGACCGGCTTAGCGTGAAGGTGAGCAGCCCCACCAGCGCCAGCGCGGCGACGCCCGCCACCGCGGCCACCAACCCCTTGCGCTTGGCGGGGCGGCGCACCGACTCCACCTCACTCTCGCGCGTGCCCTCGGGCGCGCCAGCGCCCTTGCCCCGCGGATCCGTGAACCCGGACACCTGCGAGTTGCCCGTGCGGTGCCCCGCCTCGATGATCTGCACCAGCTGCTCGGGCTGAGCGGTGGGCAGCTCCCGCAGCAGCGCCTGGTAGGCGGTGAACTCCTGGGCGAACAGCCGCTTCATGAATTGAGAGACCTGGACGCTGGTGGGCGGCTCGGGGGTGCTGGCCAGGTACTTCTCCAGCGCCAGGTGCAGCTCCTGAGCGCTGGCGTAGCGCTTGCGCCGGTCCTTCTCCAGCGCCTTCATGACGATCTCTTCCAGCACCTTGGGGATGTCCGGACGCAGCTCGGAGGGCGGACGTACCTCGCCCTCGAGGATGTCCGTCATGATGGCCAGCTCGTTGTCGCGCTTGAACAGCCGGCGCCCCACGAGGATCTCCCACAGCACGATGCCCAGGGCGAACACGTCGCTGCGCGCATCCAGCGGCACCGTGCGGATCTGCTCCGGGGACATATAGGCGAACTTGCCCTTGAGCTTGCCCGCCTCCGTCTTGGTGCTCTGGGACTCGGCCTTGGCGATGCCGAAGTCCACCACCTTCACTCCGCCGTCGTAGGTGACCAGGATGTTGGAGGGGGACACGTCGCGGTGGACGATGTTCAGCGGCTGGCCCGCGTTGTCCGTGCGGGTATGCGCATAGTGAAGTCCCTCGCACGCTCCGGCGACCAGGCGGGCGGCGATGGGCGGAGGCAGCGTGCCCTGGGCGGACTTGCACTTGCGCAGCACGGCCAGCAGGTCGTGGCCCGCGATGAACTCCATCGCGATGTAGAAGGAGGCCCCCTCCTGCCCCAGATCATAGATTTGAACGACGTTGGGGTGGTTGAGCGTGGCAGCCAGGCGTGCCTCGTCCAGGAACATCTGAACGAACTCCCGCTCGGACACGTACTGGTCGAGGATTCGCTTCACGACAACCAGCTTCTCGAAGCCTTGCACGCCTAGCTGCTTGGCGAGCCAGATCTCCGCCATCCCACCCACCGCGAGGCGCTTGAGGAGGAGGTACTTTCCGAACTGCTGGGTCATTGACGCGCACTGTAGCGGAAGCGGGCACCAGGATCACAATCCGGGCCGATTAGGCGCGGCGGTGGCCAGTTGCGGTAGGTTAAGGCCCGTCCGTCCTACCTGAGGCCCCCCCCATGGCCGCCCTTCCCCCTCCCGCTCCCTTCCGGGCGCGTTCGATTGTCTTCACGCTGCTGCTCGCCGCGGCCTGCTCGCAGACCGCCTGCGAGCAGACGCAGAGCCAGCCAGCCGAGCCCGCCGCGCCGCCCGAGCTCGCCACCACCCGCCAGGGGCTGCGCCAGCCCATCGACAACGTGGGAGACGTGTTCCTGGGGCAGACCCAGCCGGTGTTCAACGCGGTGAACCTGCTGGATGGGCGCTCGCTCAACGCACCGGACGGCATCGCGCTGGACACCAGCGTCACCCCGCCGCGCGTCTACGTGGCGGACACCCAGAACAGCCGCGTGCTCGGGTGGGCGGACGCGACCGCCTATGCCAACGGGGCTCCGGCGGACAAGGTCTTTGGCCAGATCGATCCGAACCGCGGCGTGTGCAACGCCACGGGAGTGAACGCCAGCTCGCTGTGCAGCCCCCGGGCCGTGGAGGTGGATGGCGCGGGCAACCTCTATGTGGCGGACACCAATAACCACCGCGTGCTGGCGTACCTGTCGCCCTTCACCACGGACCTGGTGGCCGACCGCGTCTTTGGCCAGAGCGGCAACCTGCTGGCGAACCTGTGCAACCAGGGCGGCGCGCCCAGCGCCGTCACCCTGTGCACTCCGGCGGGCGTGGCGGTGGACGCCGCGGGGGACCTCTATGTGTCGGACCAGTCCAACCACCGCGTGCTGCGCTTCACCGCGCCGCTGACGGACGCGACGGCGGACGCGGTGGTGGGGCAGACGAGCATGACGGGCAACCTGGCCAACCTGGTGGACGAGCGCGGGCTGTCCTCGCCCTCGCGCGTGGCGATTGACCGCAGCGTCACGCCCAACCGCATCTACGTGGCGGACACGGACAACCACCGCGTGCTGGGGTGGACCAACGCGGCGGCGTTCGCCAACGGGGCGCCGGCCGACAAGCTGCTGGGCCAGCCGAGCCCCACCTCCACCGGGTGCAACACCGGGGGCGTGGGCCTGGGCACGCTGTGCTTCCCGCGCGGGCTGGCGGTGGACGGCGCGGGCAACCTCTATGTGGCCGACTCCAACAACCACCGGGTGCTCGTCTTCGACACGCCCTTCACCGCTGATGCGCTGGCCGACAAGGTGTGGGGCCAGCCGAGTGACACCGGCACGGTGTGCAACAACGGCGGCGCGGGCGCGAGCACGCTGTGCAACCCGTGGGGCGTGGCGCTGGACGCGGCGGGCAACCTCTATGTGGGGGACACCAACAACAACCGCGTGCTGCGCTTCAACGGAGGCCGCACCGGGGACACCGGCGCGGACCTGGTGTTGGGCCAGCCGGATCCGCTCACCATCACCTGCAACACCGGTGGCCTGTCGGGGCAGTCGCTGTGCAGCCCGCGCGGCATCGCCTTCGACGCGAGCGGCAACACCTACGTGGCCGACTACAGCAACTCGCGCGTGCTGGTGTACCTGGCCTCGCCCGCGGACACGCTGGCGGACCGGGTGTTTGGCCAGACGGGCATGACGGTGGGCACGTGCAACACCACCGGCGTCAACAACGCCTCGCTCTGCAACCCGGGCTCGGTGGCGGTGGACAGCCTGGGCAACGTGTGGGTGGGAGACGAGGGCAACTCGCGCGTGCTGGGCTACCAGACGCCGGTTACCGGCAACAACTTCCAGGCGGACCGGGTGGTGGGCAAGAGCAGCACCACGAGCACCGCGTGTGGCGCCGCTTCCTCCACCTGCATCTTCACCTCCGCGCCCTCGGTGGCGCTGGATGCCGCCAACAACGTCTATATCGCCGACCCCACCGGCAACCGGGTGCTGGGGGTGAACAACCCGTTCGCCACGGGTGCTGACAGCGCCGCGGACCGGGTGCTGGGGCAGCCGGACGTGTTCAACACCGCGCGCAACTCCATCGACAGCATGGGCCTGAACAACCCGGTGCACCTGCACGTGGACCGCAACGCCTCGCCCAACCGGCTCTTCGTGGCGGACGCGTTGAACCACCGCGTGGTGGTGTGGAACTCGGTGGCCTTCGCCAACGGCCAGCCGGCGGACCGTGTCTTTGGCCAGACGTCGCTGGCCGGAGGCGTCTGCAACGCGGGCGGCGTGGGCCCGGGCACCCTGTGCACGCCCATCGACATCACCACGGACACGGCGGGCAACCTCTACATCTCCGACAACGGCTCGCGCGTGCTCCAGTACGACGCGCCCTTCTCTGGCGGAGACTCGGTGGCCGAGCGCGTCTTCGGGCAGACGGTGTACACCAGCGGCACCTGCAACACGGGCGGCGTGTCCGCGCTGTCGCTGTGCACCGCGCGCGGCCTCACCGTGGCGCCCTCGGGCCAGGTGTACGTGGTGGACAGCGGCAACCACCGCCTGCTGCGCTATGACGCGCCGCTGTCCAGCGACCAGGCGGCCGACGCGGTGCTGGGCCAGCTGAGCCCGCGCCTCAACGGGCAGAACCTGGTGGACGGCGCGGGGCTGTCCTCGCCGTTCGCCGTGGCCGTGGACACCTCGGTGACGCCCAACCGGCTCTACGTGGCCGACAACGGCAACAGCCGCGTGCTCGGCTGGGCGGATGTGACGGCCTTCCAGACGGGCGCCCCGGCGGACCTGGTGCTGGGCCAGCCGGACCTGCTCACCTCGGGCTGCAACAGCCAGGGCGTGTCCGCCTCCAGCCTCTGCGGCCCCACCGCCGTGGCGGTGGACGCCAACGGCCGCGTCTACGTGGCCGACAACAGCAATGACCGCGTGCTGCTCTACGATCGGCCCTTCGCCACCGACACGGCGGCGGACCTCGTGGTGGGCCAGGCGGACTTCACCGGCACCTCGTGCAACCGCGGCCTCAACAACCCGGGTGACAACACGCTGTGCGCGCCCTACGGCCTGGCGGTGAGCCCGGGCATGGACCTGTTCGTCAGCGACAAGGACAACGATCGCATCCTCGCGTTCACCAACCCGTGGACGACCGATGGCGTGGCCGACCGGGTGTTCGGCCAGGGTGGCAGCTTCACCACGGGCGTCTGCAACAAGGGCGGGCGCTCGGAGAACTCGCTGTGCGAGCCCTACCAGCTGGCGCTGGACACCAGCCTGCCGGCGATGCGGCTCTACGTGGGCGACACCATCAACAACCGCGTGCTCGAGTACGACGCGCCGCTGAGCTCGGACACCACCGCGGACATGGTGATTGGCCAGACGTCGATGACCGCCTCCGTGTGCGCGGTGGGCCAGACGGGCCTGTGTGATCCGCAGGGCGTGGCGGTGGACTCGGCGGGCAACCTGTACGTGGGCGACAACGACAACGACCGCGTGCTGCAGTTCAACTCGCCGCGGACGATGGACGCCAGCGCGGACCGGCTCTTCGGCCAGCCCACCCTGGCGGGCACCTCGTGCAACGGCGGCGGCCTGGGCGCCTCCTCGCAGTGCGGCACGCGTGGGGTGACGGTGGACGCCGTGGGCAACCTCTACGTGGCGGACAACGGCAACCACCGCGTCGTCATCTACCTGGCGAACAACCGCCCCACCGCGACGCCGCTGACGCTGACGCCCGCGAGCCCCACCACGCTGGACAACCTGGTGGGCACCTACGCGTACCAGGACACCGACGGAGACGCGCAGGGCGGCACCGAGGTGCGCTGGTACAAGAACGGCCAGGAGCAGGTGGCCTTCTTTGGCCTGCTGACGGTGCCCGCCAGCGCCACCACCCGCGACGAGCAGTGGTACTTCACCGTGCGCCCCCGGGACGGGCTGGAGCACGGCCGGCTGGAGACCTCGCCGGTGGTGACCATTCGCAACAGCGCGCCGGTGGCGGCCGCGCCCACGCTCTCGCCCTCGCCGCCGCGCACGAATGACGCGCTCACCGCCAGCTATGGCTACAGCGACGCGGACCAGGACACGCAGAGCGGCAGCGAGGTGCGCTGGTACCTCAACAACACCGAGCAGCCCGCGCTGCTCAATCAGCTCACCGTGCCCGCCAGCGCCACCACCAAGGGCCAGGTGTGGTTCTTCACCGTGCGCCCCGGTGACGGCACGAGCCTGGGCGCCCTGGTGACTTCGCCCGTGGTGACCATCGCCAACACGGCGCCCTCGGCGGGCAACGTGCAGATCAACCCCGCCTCGCCCAGCTCCACCTCCAGCCTCTCGGTGTCCTACGCCTACGCGGATCCGGACGGGGACGGCGAGCTGGGCTCGGAGATCCGGTGGTACCGCAACAACATGCTCCAGCCGGGGCTGAATGACATGCGCACGGCGCCCGCGCCGCTGATGCTCAATGACGTCTGGTACTACACGCTGCGGCCCCGCGACGGCTCGGACCTGGGCGCGCTGGTGCAGTCCACCTCGGTGGTGGTGGGCAGCTCGGCGCCCACGGCCACCAACGTGCGCATCGACCCCAGCCCGGCGCGCACCGATAACATTCTGCGGGCCGAGTACACGTACGCGGACCCCGACAACCAGGTGGAGACCAACAGTCAGATCCGCTGGTTCAAGAACAGCGCGGCGCAGACGGCCTACAACAACATGAAGTCGGTACCGATCACCGCCACCACCAAGGGCGAGAGCTGGTACTTCACTGTCACCCCGTGCGACAGCACCGCGGTCTGCGGCCTGCCGCAGACGGCGCCCACCGTGGTGATCGCCAACACCGCGCCCACGGCCACCGCGCCCTCCATTACTCCTGCGGCGCCCAGGGCCAGTGACACGCTGACGGCCAACTACACCTATGCCGACGCGGACAACGACGCGCAGAGCGGCAGTGAGATTCGCTGGTTCAAGAACGGCGTGGAGCAGACGACGCTGTTCAACCTGCGCACCGTGCCGGTGGGCAACGCGGTCAAGGGCCATAACTGGTACTTCACCGTGGCGCCCCGGGATGGCACGGACCTGGGCGCGCTCATCACCTCGCCCACGGTGACGATCGCCAACACGGCGCCCGCCGCCACGCAGCTCACCCTGCTGCCCAACAACCCGCGTGTCACCGACACGCTGACGGCCTCCTACACGTACACCGACGGCGACGCAGACGCGCAGAGCGGCACCGTCATCGCGTGGTTCCGCAATGGCACCGAGGACACCTCGCTGCGCAACGCGCTCACCGTGGCTCCGTCCAAGCTGGCCAAGGGGCAGATGTGGCGCTTCACCGTGACGCCCCGGGACGGCACCGTGAATGGCGCCGTGGCCACCTCGGCGACGGTGACGATTCAGAACTCGTCTCCGGTGGCGGGCAACCTGACGATTACGCCCAGCACGCCGAGCGCGGGCGAGGCGCTCACCGCCTCGTACACCTACGCGGACGCGGACTCGGACGCGCAGAGCGGCAGTGAGCTTCGCTGGTTCAAGAATGGCGTGGAGCAGGCCACCCTCTTCGGCGCGCTCAGCGTGCCGGCGGGCGTCACCGCCAAGGGCGAGCGCTGGTCCTTCCTCGTGCGCCCCAGGGACGGGGCCGACTTCGGCACGCCGCTGACGTCCGCCGAGGTGTCCGTCGCCAACAACGCGCCGCTGGTCAGCAGCCTGGCC
Source organism: Myxococcaceae bacterium (assembly GCA_035296065.1). GTDB lineage: Bacteria > Myxococcota > Myxococcia > Myxococcales > Myxococcaceae > DATHBR01. The sequence goes on from DATHBR010000024.1 coordinate 100,493, forward strand.
ATTCAGCCGGCCCAGCCAGGCACGGAGGACAACCTGGTGGCCAACTACACGTACCTGGACTCGGACGGCGACATCGAGGCGGGCAGCGAGCTGCGCTGGTTCAAGAACGGCGTGGAATCCACCGCCTCGGCGGGCCTGAAGACGCTGCCGGCCAGCGCCACCACCAAGGGCGAGAGCTGGTACGTGACGGTGCGCCCCAGGGACGGCACGGACTTCGGGCAGCTCATCACCAGCGCGCCGGTGCTCATCCTCAATACGCCGCCGCGGGCGACCAACGTGAACCTCTCTCCGCTGTCGCCCAAGGCGACGGACCCCCTGGTGGCCAGCTACTCGTACACGGACGCGGACGGAGACGCGCAGCAGGGCACGGTGCTGCGCTGGTTCAAGAACGGGGTGGAGGAGGTGGCGCTGGCGGGCCAGGTGACGCTGCCCGCGGGCACCGCCAAGGCGACAGAGACCTGGTACTTCACCGTGGAGCCCAAGGACGGTGTGGCCTTCGGCGGCAAGGTGACGTCCACCTCCGTCATCGTGGGCAGCTCGGCCCCGGTGGCCACGGCGCTGCAGATTACGCCGTTCGCGCCCACCACGTTCGATGCGCTGGTGGCCAACTACCTCTATAGCGATCCGGACGGCGCGCCCGAGTCCGGCAGTGAGCTCGAGTGGTACCGCAACGGCGTGGCGGTGGCCACGCTCACGGGCAGAAGGACGGTGCCCGCGGGCACGGCGCACAAGGGCGAGGCGTGGAGCTTCAGCGTGCGGCCCAACGATGGCCTCGGGTTCGGCGCGCGGCAGACGTCCGCTCCGGTGACGATCGCCAACACGGCGCCGTCGGCGAGCGCGGCCACCGTCAGCCCCGCGCAGCCGCGCACGGAGGACGCGCTGCAGGCCGTCTTCACCTACGCCGACGCGGACGGGGACGCGCAGAACGGCTCGGAGATCCGCTGGTACCGCAACGGCCTGGAGCAGGCCTCGCTGCTCAACCAGAGCGTGGTGCCCGCCACGGCCACCGCCAAGCGCGAGGTCTGGTACTACCGCGTGCGCCCCAGGGACGGCACGGACTACGGCACCGCCGAGGTGTCCAGCCCGGTCTTCATCGGCAACACGGCGCCGGTGGCCAACGCGGGCGCCAACCAGCGCATCCTCCCCACGCAGCGGGTGATGCGGGTGATGCTGGACGGCTCGGGCTCGCGGGACGCGGACGGAGACGTGCTGGACTACACCTGGTCCGAGGGCAACGTGGACCTGGGCCGGGGCGTGCGCACCACGGTGGAGCTGCCCGTGGGCCCGCACACCCTCACGCTCACCGTGCGTGACGGCGAGGACTTCACCACCGACGAGGTGCTCATCGACATTCCGGACCCGAAGCCCACCGCCACCGCGCCCGCGGACTTCACCGTGCCTCCGGGCCGGGTGGTGCTGACGGGCAGCGCGGTGGACTCGCTGAGCCGCACTCCGGGCTACCAGTGGACGCAGGTGGCTGGAGCGCCGGTGGAGCTGATCGACGCGGACAAGCCCACGGCGCGCTTCCTGGGCATGCGCGCGGGCACCTTCACCTTCGAGCTCGTGGCCACCTCGGACACCAGCCCGAGCGATCCGGTGAGGACGACGGTGACGGTGCTCGATCTGCCGCCCTGGGCCTCGGCGCCCGCGCGACGGGTGGTGCAGGCGGGCCAGGAGGTGTCGCTCGATGGCACCGGCAGCAACGATCCCAACGGAGACGCGCTCACCTGGCGCTGGAGCGTGGAGCTGGGCGCCTCCAACGCCACGCTGAGCGACGACACGCAGCCCACCGCCCGGCTCACTCCGGCCGCGGATGGCCGCTACAGCGTGGCCCTGGTGGTGAACGACGGCTCGCAGAACAGCGCTGCCGTGCTCACCGAGGTGATCGCCATTGATCCGGCGGTGACGACACACGCGCCGGTGGCCAACGCGGGCGCCGATGGCGTGGGCGAGCTGGGCAAGCCCGTCACGCTCGAGGGCCGGGGCAGCTTCGACGTGGACGGCGACGCGCTGACGTATGCCTGGAGGAAGGTCTCCGGCCCGGCGGATGCGCCGGTGCCCGCCACCTCGGCTACGCCGACGTTCCGGGCCACGGGCGCGGGCACGGTGGTGCTCGGGCTGACGGTGAGCGACGGCCGGGTGACGAGCCCCGAGGACCTTGTCACCTTCGAGATCGATGACCCCGCGGTGAACAGCCGGCCCATCGCCCGGGCGGGCTCGGATCGCTCGGCGCTGCTGGGCTCCGAGGTGCAGTTGGACGGCACGCGCAGCGCGGATCCGGACGGAGACGTGCTCACCTACCAGTGGACGCAGCTGGCGGGGCCCCGGGTGATGCTCGACAACGATCGCTCGGCCCGTCCCAGCTTCACCCCCACGCGCTCGGGCTTCCTGCGCTTCGGGCTCACGGTGTCGGACGGCAAGGTGACGTCCGTGGCCTCCAGCGTGCTCGTGCAGGTGACGACGGGCACCAACAACCCGCCGCTGGCCAGCGCGGGCTCGGACCAGCAGGTCATCATCGGCGGCACGGTGACGCTGGATGGCTCGGCCTCGTCGGATCCGAACGGAGACACGCTGCGCTACACGTGGGAGCAGATCTGGGGCAGCCCGGTGGTGCTGGTGGGCCAGGGCCCACGCCCGGAGTTCCAGCCGCCCGGCAAGGGCCGCTACCGCTTCCGGCTGACGGTGTCGGACGGCGAGGTGCCCAGCGCCTCCGACGAGGTGGACGTGGTGGTGAGCACGCACGGCGCGGACAACAAGACGCCGGTGGCCCGCGCGGGCGCCGACCTCGAGGTGAACCTGGGTGAGAAGGTGGTGCTGGATGGCAACGGCAGCGCGGATCCGGATCCGCTCGACAGGCTCTCGTACGAGTGGACGCTGGCGGGCTTCCCCACGGGCAACGAGCCGGCGCTCACGGATGCGACCACGCTGACGCCTTCGTTCATGCCCACGGTGCCGGGGGCGTACACGGCCCGGCTGCGCGTGTCGGACGGAGACCTGATGAGCGCGCCCTCGTACGTGACGGTGACGGTGCGCTCGGGTGACAAGGGCGGGCTGGGCTGTGGGAGTGGGCCGGGCGCGCCGCTGCCGCTGGCGGCCCTGCTGTTGCTGTGGGTGGGCAAGGGGCGGCGGGCCGCGGTGCTGCGCGGCGCGCGGAGCCTCGCGGCCCGGGTCCTGGCCGTGCTGCTCACCCTGGGCCTGGCCGGAGTGCCGAGCACCGCGAGCGCGGCGGCCGAGAAGACGCAGCTCAAGCCGAAGAAGAAGCAGACGCCGAAGAAGGTGACGGCCAAGAAGCCGGCGAAGGGCTCGAAGAAGAAGAAGAAGAAGGCCATCGAGGAGCCCCCCATGGAAGAGGCCCTCGAGACGCTCGCGGAGGAGACGCTGGACCCGGCAGCCGAGCCTGAGCCGGCAGTCACCGCCGAGCCCACCGTGACGCCGGACGCGCCCGTGCTGCCGCAGCCGGCCGAGACGCCCAGGCCCGCTCCCGCCACCCAGAGCGCGGTGGCGCAGGAGGGCCCGCCCAACCCGTACCTGGACGAGGCGCGCGAGCTCTACCTGAGCTTCCAGTTCGAGGGGCTCATCCCCAAGCTGGAGTTCGCGCTGGCGGTCAAGGGCGTGACGGCCGCGCAGCGCATCGAAATCTACAAGCTGATGGCGCTCACCCATGCGGCCTTCGACGATGCGGCCCAGGCGGAGGAGGCCTTCCTGCGCATCCTGGAGCTGAAGCCGGACTACGAGCTGACGGGCGGAGCCTCGCCAAAAATCCGCGCCTACTTCGGAGGCGCGCAGAAGACGTACCGGGCGCGGCAGGCGGTGAAGCTGCAGCACGCGCCGCCCAAGCCCAGCGCGCACGGCGAGACGACCACGGTGGATGTTACGGTGGCGGCGGGCATGGACCGCGTGGCGGCGATGACGCTGCACTACCGTCCCCGGGGCAGCACCAGCGGGTTCTCGCAGCTGTCCATGGCGCGTGGGGAGAACGGGGCCTTCTCCGGCAACGTGCCCAACGCCTTCCCGGGCCCGGCGGGCAAGCGCACGCTGGACTACTTCGTCCGGGCGCGTGACACGAGCGGAGGCCTGTTGGCCTCGGTGGGCTCGGAGGAGGCGCCGCTGGAGCTGACCATCGAGACGGTGCAGCTGGTGTCGTCCCAGCCGCTCTACAAGAGCTGGGTGTTCTGGACGGCGGTGGGCGTGGGCGCGGCGGCGGCGGTGGCCACGCCGGTGCTGATCAACCGCAGCGCGCAGGTGCGTCCGGGCACGCTGGGCATGGAGCCGCTCAAGTGAAGCACGCGTCACGAGTCAGCGGAGTGGCCCTGGCGCTCGGGCTGCTGCTCTTCACCGCGTGCGGCAAGGGCGCGGTGTTCCTCACCATCGAGGCGGTGGGTCCCGAGGGCGTGCTGCGCGTGCCCGATGAGGTGGACAAGGTGCTGGTGCGGGTGACGAACCCGGAGAGCGCGCAGGTGCTCCTGGAGAAGGAGTACCCGCTCACCTCGGAGCAGCGCTTCCCGCTGACGCTGGGCCTGGAGCCGGGCTCCGAGACAGGCGAGCGCATCCGCGTGGAGGTGGTCGCCTTCAAGGAGGACCAGCTCGTGGGGGAGGCCGCGACGGTGGTGCTCATCACCGCGCAGCAGGAGTCCACGGTGACCTTGCGAATCGTGAAGGGTTGAGCGGCCTCAAGAAGAACGAAGACTCGATTGGGGTTCGACCGGTGTCGGTGTATCAAGCCTCCCCAGAGGGGAGCACACCATGCCGCCAGAACCCGGCCCTACACCCAAGAAGCAGACCTCACCCTGGCTCTATGTCGCCATCGGCTGCGGCGGCCTGGTGGTGCTGGGGGGCCTGGCCATCGCCGCAGGAGCCCTGTTCGTCTTCAAGAAGTCCGATGAGCTCAACCAGGACCTGGCCAACCCCGTCGCGCGCGCCGAGAAGGTGAAGCGGGCGCTCGGGGCTCGGGCGTTGCCCGAGGGCTACCACGCCATCATGACCGTCAGCATGCCGATGCTCATGGACACCACGGTGATCTCCACCCGGGACGCCGCGCCCTCCAGGCGCACGTTCATGTACGTCCGCTTCAAGGTCATCACCCCCCGGGACGCGCAGGGCATGCGCGACTACCTCGAGGGGCGCACGGACGACGCCAGCGTATTTGCCCGCAGCAGGCTCCAGATGAAGACGGAGCAGCTCGTCGGCCGCGGCCAGCTGGAGCTCCAGAATGGCCAGAAGCTGCTCTACCTCGCCCAGCGCGGCGAGCTGCGCTTCGGCGGCAACAGCAAGAGTGAGGGGCCTGGGCTCAACGCCCTCGTCCTTTTTGAATGCCCTACCCAGTCCGACGTCCGTATGGGCATCTGGACCGCTCCGGACACCTCTCCCGAGGTGCCCCTGGAGCAGCTCGAGCTTCAGGGCACTCCGGTGGACCCGGAAGCCATCCGTTCCTTCATGTCCCACTTCAACCCGTGTCAGGTGAACTGAGATGCGTCTGCGTACCTCCTTTCTCTGTGTCCTCGGCTGCGCCTCCCTCGCCCTGAGCGCTGGCTGCGCTTCAACCTCGCAGCAGGGCTCCAATGGCCCCACCCCTACCCAGGAGGGGCCCGTGACGAAGCCTTCCACCTACGGCTCCACCTCCGCCGCCGCGTGGAAGGGCGCCCGCGTGGGTGACCGCGTGGTGTACTCCTTCTCCGTCAACCGCAGCCCGGGCCGCGGCATCGGGCAGACGGGCTCGCTGGCCGGGCGCGTGTCGCTCGAGGTGGTGGCCGTGCAGCAGCCCTGGGTGTGGCTGCGGCTCGCCTTCACCGATGACGCGGGCAAGGCGCTGAGCAACGCCCGGCTCGCGCAGGACATGCTGCTGCCGGTGCGCATGGACGCCACGCGCGAGCTCAACGTGCCCCGCGAGGGAACCGAGAGCGTGGAGCAGCCCTCGGCCGCCGGCCGCACCTGGGACGCCAAGCGCTACATCCGCGACAACCGGCCCGCCGACGGCCCGCTGGAGAACCGCCTCTACGCGGTGAGCCCCGGCCCGCTGTACCTCACCAACGGGCTGCTCGACGCCAGCACCACGCTGTCCGGCTTTGGCGGCAACGGTGGCTCGCAGCTCACGCTGGTGGAGGCCCGCCAGGGTGCCGAGGGTGGCTCGGCGGCCGCGCCCGCGCTGGAGCGCCCCTTCGGCCCCGGCGCCTGGTTCGACATCCGCATGAACATGCCGGGCAACAATGACGTGCAGCGCTCGTGCTTCTCCGCCGAGCAGGGCCACGTGCTGCGCACCTTCGGGCCCGTGCCCGCCGCGGGCGCCGCGCCGTGCGCAAGCTTCGCCGAGGCGGAGGTGGTGCCCCTGGAGGAGAGCGTGCTCGGCGTGATCTCCGAGGCCATTGGCACGCAGACCTGGCCTCCGGCCACCACCGGCACCAGCTCGCGCGGCAACTTCTCCGTGGCCGGCCGCAGCGTGCCCGCCGTCACCCTGGAGACGCCCGAGAACGAGGGCACCACGCGCCGGGTGCGCTTCGAGACCTTCGCCGCCAACCCGTGGGACGCTTCGCTCTCCGGGCTGCCGCTCGAGGCCCGCTTCCGCGCGCTCACCGAGGGCGTGGACAAGCTGGATGCCGCGGGCAAGCGCACCCCCGAGGCCTCCACGCAGCTGTCCGGCTGGGGCGTGTGGGCCGGCGGGACGAAGTGAAGCCAGCGCTTTACGTCGTCACCATCGAGGTGGCGCCGGGCTCCGAGGCGGAGTGGAACACGTGGCACGAGCAGGTGCACGTGCCCGAGGTGCTGCGCGAGCCCGGCTTCCTCTCGTGCCGCAAGTGGCGGGACACCGCCACCGCGGACGATGGGTGGGTGCGCTACGTGTGCAACTACGAGCTGACGGACCTGGCGGCGCTGGAGCGCTACGCCGCCAGCGATGCGGCCAAGCACCTGCGCGGAGAGTCGGACCGCAAGTTTGGCTACGTCACCCGGGCCCGCCGTCAGGTGCTCACCGAGACGGCGCGCTTCGAGACGGACGACTGAGGGTGCCGGTGCTCAGGCACCCTCCCCGTCCACCGCTCAGCTCTCGACGGAGAGCTTCACATCGATGTTGCCGGCGGTGGCCTTCGAGTACGGGCACACGGTGTGCGCCGTGTGCATCAGCTGCTGGGCCTCGTCCTGCGACAGGCCCGGCATCTTGCCCTTGAGCTCCACGGACAGCCCGAAGCCGCCGTCCGGCGTCTTGCCGATGGTGGCCGACGCGGTGATGCTCGCGTCCTTCACGTTCTTGCCCGCCTTGCCCGCCACCAGCCGCAGCGCGCTCTCGAAGCACGCCGCGTAGCCCGCCGCGAACAGCTGCTCGGGGTTGGTCACCGCGCCACCCGCGCCGCCCAGCTCCTTGGGCATCGCGAGCGGCATGTCCACCACGCCGTCCGACGAGCGGACGCGGCCGGTACGGCCTCCCTGAGCGGTGGCGGAAGCGGTGTACAGCGGAGAGATGGTGACGGGAGCCATGGTTCGTATCCTCGGTCGACTTCGGGTGATGAAAGCGCTCCCGACGTAGTGGGCAACACGCCCGCAAGCAACCGAATCCCGCCAGAAACGTCTCCTATACCCACCTGCCTACTTCCAGCCCAACACCGAGGAGAGCAGCGGCTCGAGCTGATCCGCCATCTTCCGGTGGCCCGTGAGGCCCGGGTGCATGTCGCAGCCATAGTCCTCGGGTCGCACCAGCGTGTCCTGGATGAGCGCGAAGTGCGTGCGCCCCGCGTCCTTCACGCGCTGGCGATCCACGATGGCCTGGATGTACGCGTTGGCCGGGCCCTGCATGCGCGGGCCCGCCACGGCGAAGATGGGCACGTCCGGGTACACCCGGCGCACGTCCGCGATGAGCGCCTCGTAGCCCTGCGCGAACACCGCCTCTGGCGGGTGGGGCTGGGTGGAGAAGTCGTTGGTGCCCAGGTTGATGATCACCGCGTCCGGCACGGCGCGGCGGAAGTCCCAGACGGGCTGCTCCTTCTCGGCCTTCGCCTGGCCGAAGTAGGCCGGCATCGGCCTGGCGGAGGTCACCGTCGGCTCGCCGTAGTTGCGCACCACGCCGCGCCCGGACTTGGCGACGACTTCATACTCGGCGCCCAGCTCCCGGGACACCAGCGCCGCGTACGTGCGCTCCAGGTTCTGCGTCTCGCGCGAGAACGGGCAGCCCAGCTGGCCCTCGTTGCCATAACCCGTGGTGAACGAGTCTCCGATGAAGAGCAGCGAGCGCTCGGGCCTCGGGGGCAGCTCCACCAGCTTGCGGCCCTTGTCCAGCTGCAGGCCCTTGAACACCGTCTCTCCGAACCCGGACTCCGTGCGCCGCGTGAGCCGCACCGTGTGCCGTCCCTCGGGCAGCCCCTGGGCCACCTCGTAGCGGGACTGCGCCGCGGTCGTGCGCAGCACGCCCGTGGGCTGGCCGTCCACGTAGACGTTGAAGTCGTTGTTGCCGTCCGTGAGCAGCACCGTGCACGAGGTGCCCTCGAACGCCGCCTCCAGGGTGGTGCCCGGCCAGTCGAAGGACACCGCCTGCGCCGGGTCGCTGAAGTCGAACCGGCCCGTGTACCGGAGGAGCGGATCGGCCGGGGTGACGAAGCCATCCTCGGAGGAGGTCGGCGGTACCGAGAGCGCTTGAGAGCACCCCACCAGCAGCAGGGGCAGCGCGAGCACGAGCGGGAGCAAGGTTCTGTCGGTCATTCTCATACGGACCCTACAGTAGACATGAGAAAGCCCGGCTCACCTCCCAGAGAGCCGGGCCTTCGTTTCCTCGTGTACCTTACTTCTCAGCTCGCAATCAGCGGACGGCAACCTCCGCGGCGGCGGCCGAGGCCTTGGCGGCGGCCACGGCGGCGGTGATGTCCAGCTTGCCGCTGGTGCTCACCTTGCCCTTGAGGTCCGGGTCCACCTCCACCGTCTTCACCAGCATGTCGCGCACCTGCGCGGCCGTCAGCTTCGGGTTCTCCGCGAACATCAGCGCCGCGGCGGCCGCCACCGTCGGGGTGGCCATCGAGGTGCCGCTCATCTTCTCCCAACGCCCGCCCGGCACCGTGCTCAGCACGTCCTCACCCACCGCGGCCAGCTCCACCACCTTGTCGCCGTGAGACGAGAAGCGCGCCAGCTTGTCGTTGTTCTTGTCCATCGAGGCCACCGTAATCACGTTCGGCATGTCCACGTTGGCGGGGAAGTCCTGCACGTTGTTCATGTTGCTGCCGTTGCCGTTGGCGGTGGCCGCCACCAGCAGGATGTCCGCGTCGGCCAGCTTCTGCACCGCCGTCTTCCAGCGCGCCTGCGAGGCCGCGTCCTTGTACTCGTCACCGAAGCTGGCGTTCACCGCGCGGATGTTGGCGCCCTGGCCCTTCATCGCCACCACGTAGTCCACCGAGCGCTCGAAGTTCGTCAGCAGGTCCGCCCCGTCGTACAGGCCGCCCACCGAGAGAATCTTCGCCTTGCCCGACGCGATGCCCGTGTTGCCCTGGCCGTTGTCCTCCGCCGCGATGATGCCCGCCACGTGCGTGCCGTGGTCGGTGCCCGCGCCCTTCATCGGGTCGCCCGAGCCCGTGCCCACGTTGAAGCCGTGGATGTCGTCCTTGATGCCGTTGCCGTCGTTGTCGATGCCGTCGCCCGCCACCTCACCCGGGTTCACCCACATGGCGCTGTCCAGGTCCGAGTGCTTGTAGTCCACCCCGCCGTCGAACACCGCGATGACCGGCTCGCCCTTGGGCGTGGGCTTCGGGTCCACCCCGCCCACCTTGCCCGTGGCCTCCAGGCCCCAGCTCTTCAGCGTGCCCGTGTCCGCCTTGGCCTTGTCCTCCACCGTCAGCGTCCAGGCGCCCTTGGTCTTCTCGCCCGCGAAGGCGCTCAGATCGAAGGTGCCCTTCAGGTCGTCCGCGCTGCCGCCCGTGCGGTTGTGCACCGTGGCCGACTTGCCCGAGGGGCTCGTCAGCGTGACGACCAGGTCACCCCGGTACGTGTGCGGCAGATCCAACGACAGCTTCAGCGAGTCGATCGCCACGTCCTTGTCGAAGTTCACCGTGGAGGTGACCTTCCCGTTGTCCGTGATGGCAAGGTTCGGCGTGGCCTCGGCCTTCAGCGTCTCGGTGGCGCCAGCCAGGCGCGGGGTGGCCGCCGGGCGGACGAACAGGTTCTCCGAGGGGTTGATCAGCGGCGAGCCGGGGCGCAGGCCCGTGGGGCGGTCCACGAAGGAGCTCTGACCGGGGCGATCCACGAAGGTGCTCGCGGCGCGGCCCGAGTCGAAAGCGTCCACCGGGCGGCTGGCGCGGGCGGCCGGGGCGGCCGGCGTGGCCGGGGTGGCGGCGGGCTTGGCGGCGGTCTCCTGGGTGCGGGGCGTCTGCGACGGGGTGGGGAGCTTGGAGATGGTCGTCATGGCGGTGAACCTCGCGATTGATTTCGGAGTCAAAAAGCTTGTGAAATGATTGTCGGGGGATGGCGGAGGAAGTTGCCTGTTCACCTACAAAAGGATCCATTTCACCTACATTGTCGCCTCATAAGAATCCGAGTGGGAGACACCTCACGGGTAGTCGCTCACGCCCGCCGAGCAGCGCCTGGAGTTGGTGCGCGAGCGCAAGCTGGAGCAGGGCGAGCGCGGTGTGAAGCCGTTCCATGAGCCCTTCCCGCGGAACTTCTCCGCTGGAGGCCTGGCTGGCGCGAGTGAGGTGGAAGTCAAACAGGGCTGGATCCAGGAGCAACCGGTCCTCTCGCTAGCGCAGCGGAACAAGCCCGAGGGCAGCTATGCGTTCGGCGTCGGAGTCGACGCAACGGTGGAGTCTCACCGAAGCCTCAAGGCCTCGGCGCCCCGGCTCCAGCCCGGCACGGGCGTGGAGACGGTCACCTTCGAGGTGAAGCAGGAGTCGAAATTCGAGACCGCGGTTCACCGTGAACGATGGGGACCGGACGCTGCAGATCAACAAGTCGTATGACGCGGCCGGGAAGATCGACCCGATGAAGACGCGCACCCGCTACGTCGTCCAGGGTGCCCCCCAGGAGGTGGCCGAGGGCTTCCAGCGCAGCTTCCCCGCGCCACCGGTAAAGGAACCGCCCGTCGTGCAGGGCCCTCAGAACCTGGAGGTCAAGCTCACCCAGGCGGAGGCCACGAAGCTGAGTAGCATCGCGCAAAAGTACGTGGCGGACTGGGAGAATCAGAACAACCAGACCTTCAACTCGGCCACGCAGCCGCTGATCTGGGCGCTGGCGACGGCCGCCAGCCCCGACGAGGTGGCCACGTCCCTCATCCAGGCCGGAGGACGCCACGAGGACTACCGCGGCCTCACCGAGCTGGCCGGGTTCCACCAGGCCTCGACCGGCCAGCAACTGCCGGGTGAGGTGAGCATGAAGCCGGCGCGGTAGCCCCGGCTCCGGTGCTCAGGAGCCTGGCCGCGTTCGTGTCGCGAGCTTTAGCAGTTCATCCTCGGAGAGCTGCTCCGTGGTGAGGACCGAAAGCGCCGCCTTGAGCCGATCCACCTTGCCCTCGCGGATGAGATGGAACTCGCCGGTAGCCTGCTGGGGAATCTTCGAGGTGAAGTCCACCCGGGCCTCACTGAGCATGGGCCGCATCTTGTCCAGCGAGGTCTTCTCCTTGACACGTCCAACGAACCAGGAGCGGATAGTATCCCGGCACTTGTAATCGAAGTCTCCCGGGCTCTGGGTGGCCAGCATGATGCCCAATCCTCCAGAGCGCGCCCGCTTGAGCAGGTTCTCCATGGGCTGCTTGGTGGCAGGCTGGCGTGTGGCGGGCAGGTACATGTCCGCCTCGTCGAAGAGGAGGACCGCCTGCAGGGCGCTGGAGGGGTTGCGGCTGAGCCAGCGGGAAACTTCGATGAGGAGCTGCGCCACCCAGAAGAGCACGCTGTGCGTCTCTCCCAGGAAGCGGGTGCTGATGATGCTCAGGCGTGTCTTGCCCGGCAGTGCATGCGCACCCCGTCCCAGCAACAGCTCCACATCGAGCTTCTCGGCCCCGGTGCCCAACAACTGCATGGCGTCGATGCGCAGCCGGTCCAGGTCATCGGCCACTTTGTCGAATAGCTTGGTGTCCAGTCGGCCCGCGGCACTGACGAGCCGGGGATCCTTGTCTCCTATGAAGCGGATGAGCCGGTCCAGGGTGACGCTCTCCTGAGAGAGCTGGACGAATTGATCAATGGCCTGGCTCAACAGCGTACGGCATGACTTGTCACGAGGGCTCTGACGGTAGTCCAGCATGCCCGCCAGCGCATCCGCGGAATGGCGCGTCGCCTGCTGGCGCTCGAAGTCCGGGAGTTGGGCGAGCCCATCCGGCACGATGGGAATGGACAATGGCCGCCCCTGAGGGTGGCCCGGAGTAAAGAGCGCCACGTCCACGCGCTCACGCAGGCGGGCCTGGCGTTCGGTGCGCTCCTCCTCCTTCAGCGTCCGCGTCCAGAGCCCCTCGGACGCGTAGCCCGCGAGATCCCCCTTGCGGTCGATGAGGATGGCCGGAATGCCCTGCAGCAGCAGTTGCTCCACCACGTTCAGCGCCACCGTCGTCTTACCGCTGCCAGAGCCGCCAAGAAACGCCGCGTGCTTGGTGAGCTCATCGGGCAGCAGCACCACGGGCTCCTTCAGAAGGCTGTCCATCACGCCGACCTGCACGGGCGTACGCGCCTGCGGCGCGGGCACGGTCTCACGCGCCGCCTGGGGCTGCGCGGGCGCCGCGATGGGAATGAAGGGTGCCGCCGGGCTGGGCGCGGGCCGCGCGGTCAGCGGCAGCTGCACGGGCACGGTGGCGGGGCCCGTCGCCGCGGCGGGAGCCGCCGCCGTTGCCGCGAGCGGGGGTGCTCCACCCTGTGGAGCCCGCAGGCGCTCCAGGTCGAGAATGTCGCGCACGGGCTTGAGCTGAGTCAGCGGCTTGGCCGCGCGCACCCAGGCCGCGAAGTCCGGGTGGGACTGGTGATGCTCACGGAACATGCGCAGCGCCACGATGAGACGGGCGTCGCTGTCCTCGAGCACAGCGCTGCGCCCGCCCTTGCTCAGCAGCTTGCCCAGCTCCAGGGCCGCCTCCGATTTAGGGCTGGTGGGGAATGAGCTGGTGCGCACCACCACGGGTGTCTTGCCCCGGGCATCCTTGCGCGCCTGCTCGAGCTGTCGCGCGAGCGCTCCGCGCTGAAAGCCCTGGTTGCAGAAGGCCACACGCAGCCGCTGCTCTCCTGGAGCGATGGCCACGTGGAGGACTTCGCCCTCGGCCTGAACCTCGAGACGGTAGCCTGTTTCCAGCTCCGCCATGGAGTGGTGCAGCGCCCACCCGAGCAGCTCCGCCAGGTCCGCATCCGCCTCGGGCGGTGGCTGGGAGTGCGCCACGCGGAAGTCGTTCCACACCTGGTCCAGCGCCACGCTCTTCGCCTCGTCCACGGTCACTGGCGGCAGCGTACTGACACCGTTCAGCGGGAAGCTCGCGGGCAACGCCCCCTCCTGAATGGCCCGCTCGCGCCACTGCCGGCACGTGTCGAGCACATCCCGCGCCCTCATCCCCGCCAGCGCATCGAAACCGTCGTGAGGAAAGGGGTATGTGGGCTCCGCCGGATCAAAGGGCGCGTCCTTGACTTCATAGAGGTGCTCCAATCGGCGCTCGGCGATGATGCGCGCCTCCTCCGCGGTGCGCAGGGCCTCCAGCTTGATGAACGGGGGCGCCTTCTCGATGCGGTCACGCAACGACTGCGTCAGCTTGTTGCTCAGCCCCTGCCAGAAGTTGTGCAGGCAGCTGATGACGATGATCGCCGAGGGCACGCGGTCCGCCAGATCGCACAGCGCCGTCATCGCCCGGCGGAAGTGCGGCACCTGGTTGTCCTCGAAGTCGTTGAAGCCCTCGATCTGGTCCACGCAGAGCACCAGCGAGTGGTCCAGCGCCGCCACCAGCCGGCCCAGGTGCTCCACCATCTCCTGCGGATGGTGATCGTGGATGCGTGGCACCAGGCCTCCGAGCACCTTGCGATCATTTTCGGACAGGTCCTCGCAGCGCAGGTACTTGAGCACCCGGCTCTTGATGCGTGTGTCATTGCGCTGCAGAAACAGCAGCGCGCGCATCAGGTCCAGATCGACGCGCTGGAAGAGCGGCTGCTCCTTGAGCCCATCGGCGGCGATCTCCACCAATCTGAGCACCTCGTCGGCATCCTGCTCGGGGTCCGCCAGGAGCGCCGCCACGGGCGCGACCTTGCCGCACCGGGCGAGCAGCGCATCGGAGAGCTTCTCCAACCCAGAGCGGGGCTCGGCTGACTCGAGGTAGGGCTGATCCAGCGAGTCAATGAGGTTGACGAGGACATAGCGCCCGTAGCTCGACGAGGCTGTCGTCATCTGCATGTAGCCCACGAAGCCCAGCGAGCGCTCGTGAGCGGTAGAGCGGTAGGCGCGCAGCAGGTGCGTCTTGCCGCAGCCCGAATCTCCCAGCAGCAGCAGGATACGCCCCGAATCCGGGCGCGGAGAGGTGGTCGCTCGCACCAGCAGGCGCTCGAAGGCGGCGCGGGCCTCTTGATGCACCGTCTCGACGTCGAAGGGGTCCTGCCGCCACACATCGTGGCGGTGCTGAATCGGGTGAAAGACGTCGTAGTCGGAGAGAAACGCCGCAAGGCGCAGATCAGTCGTCATGAGAAGCTGCTCGCTGGGGAAAGGCGAGGAAAGCGCGGCAACTACAAGGCAATGAAGTGGAAGGTGGCGCCCAGGTGTTGGATCTCCGAGGCAGCCAGCTCCCTGGGGTCCATCAGCTCCACCATGTCCGCGCGGCTCAGGGACAGCAACCGACGCTGGTTGGCCTCGAGGAGGCGGCGCTTGAAGGCCTGCTCATCCAGGCCCTGGCCCTGCATGGCGCGCCAGACAGAAGAGATGAAGACCCGGTCGTCTCCGAAGCGCCCGGCTGTCGCGGAGCGGGCGGCCCGCACCACGTGCTCGGCGAAGGTGCGCAGCGTCTCCTCGTGAGACGCGGGAGCTGGGGTGGGAGCAGCAGCTTCCTCGGCCGGAAAGGCCCAGGCGCGCAAGGCCGCCAGGCGCAGGCTCTCCGTGTCCGTACGGCGGGCGCCCACGCTCCGGGCAGCCAGTTGCTGTAGCGCATGAGGGGCCGCAATCTCGCGCGTGGCCTGCAGCGTCCGGCTCAAGAGCACCGCCTGCACCGCGGCCAGGGTGAATGGCTTGTCCGTCTCCACGCCAAGCTGGCGCCAGCACAGCATGTCCCGCACCTGAATGAGGCTTCGAGGGCCGGAGGGCTCCAGCCCGAGGTGCCTCTGCACGAGCGCCGCGCGCATTCCGTCCGCACGGCCCAGACGGCTCAGGTTGGCTGCCGAGGGCGCCAGCCCCAGCGCCAGCACCACCAAGTACGTGCCTTTGAGCTGCTTCCACGTGGTGCCCTTGGGCAACCGCTCCAGGCCCAGCACACGCAGCGCGTGGGCATGGCCCCCGGCGGTGAGCGTCAATCCCTTACGCGCATTCTGTGTCACGAGCCCTTCCTGGCAAAGCTTTGCCAGCATCTCGTCCAGCCGTCCCCCCCACTCCCCACTGCTCCAGCGATGGTCAGTGAAGGGTTTCAGTGCGCGGGCCAGGTCACTGCGAGCGCCCTTGCCGTCAGAGCGCGTCACCAGCCACATGAGCGCCAGCTCTCCAACGCGGGAAACTTCACGCCCCTCCATCTGCATCCTCCCCGGGCGGCAGTGGCCGCCGTGCCAGGTCGCGCCGCTGGGCGACAACCTCCTGGAGAGTATCTCGAATTTCCCTGAAGCGCTTCACCACATCTTCAGCAAGAAACCGCAGCACCAGGTAGCCGTGGCATTGCAGCGCCACGTCCTTGCGTCGATCCCTCCGGTACGCTTCCATGTCCCGGAAGTGGTAGTAGCCGTCAATCTCAATGGCGATGCCCAGACTGCGCGAGAGAAAGTCCACCTCGACGGGCCGGTTGTTGATGCGGAACTCCGCCCGCTCATTGAGTTCGAAGAGGCCTTGAGTGTCTGGAAGCTCCTCGAGCAACAGCCGCAGGAAGCGTTCAGCCGCGCTGCGTGCCCGGTCCACCTGCTCGGTACCGCCAGCGGCCGCGGCCTCGCTGTCCTGGGCGGCCTGGGCGGCCTGGGCGAAGCGCTTCAGCAACTCCTCCGAAGCACCATCCTCGGCGAGCTGCGACAATGACGCCGACAGCTCCTGAGACTGTCGCACCCCCAGTGCTTCCAGACGCCGCCTCAGCTCCTCGGGCGAAGGGACCTCCAGTTCCACACGCCCCTCGCGCACCAGCGCCTGGGCCCGGCTCTCCATACCCGCTAGAAACGTGTCCACGCAGCGTCGTTCAGCGGTGAGTGCCACCGGAAGCGCTGGCACCGCGGCGCACAGCCGGGCCGCCGTCCGCGCGGCGTGAGTGAGCCAATCCAGTCCAGTGCCCGTCAGCAGCAGCCCTGGAGCGGTGCCTGCTGGCACCAGCGCACACAGCGCCGCAAGCACGCGGGAGGGCTCCCCACCACATGAGGCCAGCACCGCGCCGAGGGGTAAGGCTGGGGCCGGATGCACCGGGCCGCAAAGGAGCTCGCGGCACACCGCCACGGCATCCTCATGGGTGGCCAACGGGAGGAGCTCTTGCAGGAGGGTGTCGCGCTCGTGAGCGGTCTTCCGCTGCAGCCGGGCACGGAGCTCTCCTGGAGCAAAGCCAGCGCAGGAGCCGAGAAAGTCCGCCGCATCGGCCCACAGGTCTCTCGTGCGGGCCAGCACCTCAACCCAGGCCCGAACCGCCTCGGCCTCGGTGTAGGCGGCCAGTGTGCAGAGCGGTCGCTGGCGTGAACTCAACCAGCTCCGCAGCAGCCCTATAGCGCGGCCAGCAGGCCCCACCAACATGGTGAGCGTGGGGATGCCCTGCTCATCCCTGCGCCGCTGGTGCCGGTCCAATACCTGATGAGCGAAGACGTGGCTTCGAGGCTCCAGTGGGACAGGGGGCACGTTGGCACACCTCCTTTATCAAGACTCGCACCGGCCTAGCGCCGGGCCGCGGTGCCCCGGGGAGTGCGGCCGCGGGTGAGGTGCTGCACCGCCTCGCCCAGCCCCTCCACCGTGAGGGGGAACATGTTGAACACCCGGGCAATCGCCGCGATGGTCGAGTTGGGCCACAGCCGGGGCGGCTCCGGGTTGAGCCACGCGCTGCGCTCGAAGTGCTGCGACAGCTGCATCAGCCACACGAGCCCCTCTACCCCGTCCTGCGAGTAGTTGCCGTTGGCGTCCGTGCGGATGCCCAGCTCGTAGGGCGCCATGTACGCGTCGCCGACGATGACCAGCTTGTGGTGCTTGCCCACCTGGCCCAGCAGGTCTGGCACGGTGATGCCGCCGGTGAGCGTGGGCGTGGCGTACAGCCGGCCGTAGACGCAGTTGTGGAAGTAGTAGGTGCGCAGCTCCTTGAAGTGCGTGGCCCGGCTGGCGGCGCTGAACAGCCGGCTCACCAGCGCCGAGTACGGATCCATCGAGCCGCCCGAGTCCATCAGCAGCACCACGCGCGTGTTGGGCCGGCGCGGCGGGCGCACCACCACCTCCAGCTCGCCCGCGTTCTTCGCCGTGGCGTTGATGCTCTCGTCCACGTCCAGCTCGTCCGCGATGCCCTCGCGCGCGAAGGCCCGGAGCTTGCGCAGCGCCACCTCCAGCTGCCGCGTGTCCAGCACCACGTCGTCGCGGTAGCCCTGGTACTTGCGCTCGCCCGCGTTGAAGAGCGCCGTGCCCTGCCGGCCGCCCGTGCCACCCACCCGGAAGCCCGGCTGCGGGGCGCCGTTGTTTCCGAAGGGCGAGGTGCCCCCGGTGCCAATCCACCGGTTGCCTCCGTCATGCCGCTCGCGCTGCTCGCGCAGCCGCTCCTCGAAGAGCCGCTCCAGCGCCTCGGCGTCCAGCGACTCGAGCAGCGCCTGCTCCTCGGGCGTCAGCTCGGGCCGCTCGCGCGCCTCGCGCAGCCACTCCATCAGCTCGCGCGTCAGCTCCAGCCCCGCGGACTCCAGGCCCTTGAAGTGCGCGAGGAACGCCTGATCAAACGCGTCCAGGTGCGTCTCGGAGTGCACCAGCAGCGCGCGCGCCACGTGGTAGAAGCCATCCAGGCTGCTGTCGTGCAGCCCGGCCTTCAGCGCGCCCGCCAGCGCCAGCGCCTCCTGCGCGCCCACCGGCACTCCGCGCCGCCGCAGCTCATAAAGGAAGGGCAGGAACATGGCGCCGGGGCTCCTCTCAGGCCCGCGTCCGGCGGCCGCGCCCGAAGGCCTCGGCCACGGCGATCATGTCCTGCTCCTTCTTCAGCAGCGCGCCGAGGAACGGCAGGCTCTCGTCCAGCTTGAAGCTCTGCAGCCCACTGGCCTTCAGCACGGCGATCCAGTCGATCAGCTCGCTGGTGGAGGGCCGCTTGCGCAGCCGGGTGAAGCCGCGCAGCTCGTAGAAGATCTTCAGCGCCTGGTCCGCCAGCCCCTGGTCCAGCCCCGGGTGGTGCACGTCGATGATGCGGCGCATCAGGTCCGTGTCCGGGAAGTCGATGAAGTGGAACACGCACCGGCGCAGGAACGCGTCCGGCAATTCCTTCTCGTTGTTGCTGGTGATGATGACCACCGGGCGCTGCGTGGCCACCACCTCTTCGTTCGTCTCCACGATGCGAAAGCGCATCCGGTCCAGCTCGTGCAGCAAGTCGTTGGGGAACTCGAGGTCCGCCTTGTCCACCTCGTCGATGAGCAGCACCACGCGCTCGCGCGAGCTGAACGCCTCGCCCAGCGGCCCCAGGCGGATGTAGCGGCGGATGTCCTTCACGTCTCCGTCGCCGAAGCGCGAGTCATACAGGCGCTGCACGGTGTCGTAGACGTAGAGCCCGTCCTGAGCGCGCGTGGTGCTCTTCACGTGCCAGGGGATGAGCCGCAGGCCCAGCGCCTCGGAGATGGCCTCGGCCAGCAGCGTCTTGCCGGTGCCGGGCTCTCCCTTCACGAGCAGGGGCCGCTGCAGCGTCAACGCGCAGTTGACGGCGGCCTGGAGGCCTTCGCTGGACAGGTACTTCTCGGTTCCGGAGAAACGGGAGGTAGGCGTCATGGTGTTACCCCTCCTTTAACACCCACCCCGCCCGGGAACACAGGGCCCGCATAGAAGGTAGCGGGCCCTGGGCAGGCTCAGGCCTCAGTCCGCGCCTTCGGCGCCGTACAGGCTCAGCTGGTCGGTGTTGATCTTCCGGCCCACGAAGGCCAGCGACACCTCGCACGTCGGGGTGCCCAGGCAGTCAGTGCCCACGCAGGCCGACCTCAGCGTCAGCCGGCCCTCGAGCGTCGGGCCCAGCTTGTCGATCGTGTAGGTGGCCGACGTGTTGTAGACCTCGTTCGCCGACTCGGTCTCCGTGCGCTCGGTCGTGAAGACGTACGCGTCATCCTTCTTGCCACCCCGGATGGAGTCCCCGGCCATGCTCACGCGCTGGGCCTGCCCCATGCCGTAGCTGATGGTGCCGATGTCCAGGTAGCTCACGTCCTCGACGCCCTCCCAGTACACCCACTGCTCCTCGTCGACCATGTTGGTCGTCTTGTCGGGCACCGTCGCCGGGGCCTGCCCCGCGCGGTAGCAGGTCTGCGGCAGGTTGGCGACCGTCAGCCGCTCGATGGCCACGCGGTAGATGGCGGGCTGGCTGCCCCCACAACCCAACAGACCGCTCAGCACCACTGCCGTCACTGCCCACTTCATGGAACGCATTGCGGACCTCACAGGTGTCCCCTTCCAGCGGGGACGCTCCGGGGTGCTCAGCTCCCCGGGCGGCTGCCGAGTATCAGTCCCCCCGCACCCCAGGCAAGCAAACACCCGCCCGCTTCAGGCTCACCAGGAGCCAACACCGTGGGTAATGTCTCTAGGGCTCCTCGCCCCAAGGGCACCCGGCGTATGGCAGACACACCTCTACGCATTGTCAGCTACAACGTCCGCTACTTCGGCCACGCGCTGCGCGGGCTGGCGAGCACCGTGGGACCCAAGCGTCGGGTCTCCCTGGCGCTCGCTTCGTTGGATCCGCTGCCAGACGTCGTCTGCCTGCAAGAGGTGGAGACAAGCTCGTTCCGCAGCTCCATCGCGCACCGGCCCCACCAACCGGGCGAGACGCAGCTGCAGGCGTTCATGGGCCGCATGGAGGAGATCTTCGCGGCGCAGGGGCGGGAGATGCCCTACGACGCCTTCTACTTCCGGGCCCACCACTACAAGGTGGGGGACTTCTCGCTCTACACCACGGGCCTGGCCATGCTGGTGAACCGCAAAACCCTGCGGGTGGACCGGCACAACGTGGAGGCGCCCGCGCAGATTACCTACCACCACGTGCAGCGGCTCAAGGAGCGCAAGCAGAGCCGCATCTGCGCGCACATGCGGCTCTTGCGCGTGGCGGACGAGCAGGCCTTCCACGTCTTCAACACCCACCTGAGCCTGCCCACGCCGTTCGCGCGCGAGTTCTGGTCCAGCAAGGACAAGATGGGCTGCGGCATCAATCAACTGCACGAGGCGCGCAAGCTGACGGAGCTGCTGCTGGAGCACTCCAGCGGCGAGCCCTTCATCGTGTGCGGGGACTTCAACTCGCCGCCCGCCTCCCCCGTGTTCCGCTACCTGTGCGACGAGGCCCGCCTCACCTGCGCGCAGGTGGCCGTGGGGCAGATCAACCCGGCCGCCATCCGGGGCTTTCCCACCGCGGGCTTCATGCACCTGCGCATGCACCTGGACCACATGTTCTCCGGCGACGGCGTGCGCTGGCTGGACATGGAGGAGACGCGGCCCTTTGGAGACCTCTCCAGCCGCTTCCACGGGCTGTCGGACCACATGCCGCTGATTGCCCGCTTCGTCCTGGGCTGAGCCGCTCAGCTCAGCGCCTTCTCCACCTCGGCCCAGGCCTCGAGGATCTCGCGCGTCTTGCGCTCGGCCAGCTCCTGGAACTCGGGTGCCATGTGGGCCACCTTGTCCGGGTGGTACTGCGTCACCAGCGCCCGGAAGGCCCGCTTCGCCTCGTCCTTCGGGGTGCCGGGAGCGATGCCCAGCAGCTTCCAGGGATCCTTCGCGGCGGCCGGAGGCGGCGGGGCGGCGGGCGGGGGTGCCTCGTGTGGCTCGCCGTAGTCCCGCGCGCCCCGGGGCGGAGGCGCCCCACCAGGAGCCTGCCGCGTGGCCTTGGGCGCGGCCTCACGGCGAGGGCCAGGCCTGCGAGCGGGATCCGGGGTGGGAATGCGCGGGGAGAGCTGGCTGAGCGCCTCCTGAATGAACCACAGGTCCTCGCGGGGCACGCCCCGCTTGCGCAGCACCGCGCGGGGCCGGCCGTTGCTCAGCACCAGGAAGCTGTTGGCCACCGCGTACGCGTCCTGCTTGCTGTGGGGGTACAGCTTCGCGCCCAGGTCCCCGAGCGGATCCCTCCACATGCCCTCCACGGTGCCCTCGTCCGCCACGAGCACCTGGGTGAGCGAATGGCCGAAGCTGGCCTCCAGCGTGTCGAAGGGCTCTCGCTCCTCGGGAGGCCGCATGGCCGGGCCATGGCGAACGCCCGTCACCAGCAGCAGCCCCTTCGTGCCCTCCACCAGGGCGAAGAGCTTGTCGCGTACCTGCCGGTCCGAAAAGAAGAGGACGTGAACCACGGGCCGGAGATTACGCGCTCACGTGGCCTGTTGGGCACATTCCATCGCGTATCAGGGCTCCGATGGCCGCCTGGGCCCCCAGCGTCCCCTGGGTCCCCCACTCCGCCCGGGTTCGTACCTACCTCTATAGGATGGAGGATTCTGTGGTGAGCAACTCCAACGGTGGCGAGTTCCGGCTCATGCTCGAAGCGCTCGCGGACCCCCAGGTGGCCTGCGATGGGCAGGAGCATGTCGTCTTCCTCACCCGCGCGGCCGAGCGCCTGCTCGGCTGGAAGTCCGAGGAGCTGAAGGGCAAGCCCGTCACCGTGCTGCTCCCCGCGCGCCTGCACTCCATCGAAGGGCAGTCGGTGCTGCGCCACCTGCTCAGCCGCAACTCGCGCCTGAGCGGCCGCCCCATCCTGGTGCCGTTTCAGCGCCGGGGCGGTGAGGAGATTCTGCTGGAGGTCACCACCGGCAGCGCGGGGGAGGCCGGCCTGGAGCGCATCGTCATGTCCCTGCGGGGCATCCCCGAGGCCCCGGACTTCAGCGCCGAGCCCCTGGAGCAGGATGAGGCCATCCGGCTGTGGCACCACGGGCACCTGGGCGCCGCGCACGAGCCGGCCGTGGCCGAGCGCCACTACAAGCTCATCGTGGAGAACGCGCCGCTGGGCATCTTCCACTTCGACCGCACGCCCGTCATCACCGCGTGCAACGACTACTTCGTCCAGCTCATCGGCTCGACGAAGCGGCTGCTGCTGGGGCTGAATCTGCTGACGCTGCGCAACCAGCCCATCATGTCGTGCATCCGCAAGACCCTGGAGGGCGAGCACGCGTGCTTCGAGGGCGAGTACGCCTCCGTCACCGCGCGCAAGGTGACACCCGTGCGGGCGCACTTCGCGCCCTGCATGGACGAGAAGGGCCAGGTGGCGGGCGGGGTGGGCATCGTCGAGGACATCACCGAGCGCAAGCAGTCCGAGCAGGAGCTGGCCCGCCTGTTCCGCGAGGCCCAGGAGGCGGTGCGCCTGCGCGAGGACTTCCTCACCATCGTCTCGCACGAGCTGAAGACGCCGCTCACGCCCCTGTCACTGCGCCTGGCCAGCTGCGAGCGCCGCCTGGAGCGCGGTGAGCCGGTGGAGCCCTCCAGCCTGCGCCAGGCCCGCCAGCACCTGCTGCGGCTCACCACGCTCATCAACGACTTGCTGGACGCCTCGCGCGTCGAGTCCGGGAAGCTGGCGCTGCACCCTCAGCCCACCCGGCTGGACAACCTGGTCGAGCATGTCATCCGGGTGACGCGCGGCAGCCACACCTCGGGGCACCGCATCGAGTTCCAGGCCCCGGCCACGCCCGCCCAGGTGCTGGGAGATCCGTACCGGCTGGAGCAGGTGATCGCCAACCTGCTGGAGAACGCCATCAAGTACAGCCCCGACGGCGGCACCATCCGCGTGTCGCTGGAGAACCGCGGCGACGTGGTGCTGCTGAGCGTGAGCGATCCGGGCATTGGCATCCCGGCGGATCAACAGGAGCACCTGTTCGAGCGCTACTTCCGCGCGCGCAACGTCTCCACCTACTCGTATGGCGGCCTGGGACTGGGGCTCTACATCTGCCACGACATCGTCGAGCGCCATCACGGCCGCATCTGGGTGGAGAGCGAGGTAGGCCGTGGCTCTACATTCCATGTGGCACTTCCGACACTGGGAGCGGTAACAACCCACCCCCCGCACGCCACGGAGCGGCACCTACACTGAAACTCTTGCAGGGCGGTCTGCAAAAAAGACAGGCCCACTGTCGGATGCTGTTCAGCTCCAGCGGCCAACCACCCGCAAACCCACGCTCCGGGGGCTGGCACGCGGAGTGCTTTGAAGGGAGGCAGGAGGATCAACCCTTCAAAGGAATGGACGCCATGACGACTGAGACGCCCACGCTGACTCGAGAGAAGGACGGCTGGCTCATCCGCGTGAAGATGGGCGGCCGGGTGCAGGAGGTGCGCTGCACCACCGAGAGCCAGGCGCGCTACTTCGCCGCGATGCTGGCGATGAACCCGCTGAAGCCCACGCGCTTCCGCAACTGAGTTGCAGGGCCACGGTGCCTCACCGGCCGTGGCCCCGGGTCTACCCTGGCGCGCTGCTCGGACCGTGCTTCAGCGGCCCAGCTTGCGCGCCAGCTCGTCGGCCTCCAGGGCCAGCTGCCACCCGCGTGGCGCGAGGCTCTGGACGGTGGGCTCGCCGGTGCCCTCGGCTCGCGGAGGCGCGCCTTCGGCCTGCAAGGCGATGCCCGCGCGCGGCCGGGCCTGGCCTGTGCCCTTGAGCGCTTCGATGTCGCTCTCGGTGCGCTGGGTGAGCTGGCCCAGGTAGCCCCTGGCGATCGAGCCCGCGAAGACAAACCGTCCCTGCGCCACGTCCACGCCGTAGACAAACAGGCGCGTGGCGTCCGTGGGGGACTCGAAGCCCGTCAGGTAGATGCTGCTGGCGTCGAGGAAGATGGGCGTGCTCGCCAGGCTCCAGGTGTCGAGGATCACCGGCTCGGGCACCGCCGGCATCTCGGGCGTGGTGGGCGCGGAGCTCTGCCGCTCCAGCGCGGCCTGGCGCTCGCGGGCCTCGTCGCTCCAGCCCGGCTCCTTGAGCGCCGCCACCCGGGCGAAGCTCTGCGCCGCCAGCAGCTCCAGGCCCAGCTCGCGCAGCACCAGGCCCCGGTTCCACAGCGCCGGAGCGTGGTGGGGGGCCTTCTCCAGCACACCCTCCAGAATCACCAGCGCCTCTTCCAGCGCGCCCTTCGAGATCGCCACCACGGCGCGATCGCTGTCCACCTCCACCGACTCGGTGGGCACGCGGCCCAGAAAGCTGGCGGCCTGCTCGCGCTCACCGCGCAGCAGGTAGCCGGTGGCCATGCCGTGGTAGTCGCCCGCCTTCTCCATGCGGGAGAGCGTCTCCAGCGGCACCAGCTCCAGCGCGGGCTCGTTGCCCGAGCGCTTCACGTTATAGGGCCGCCAGCTGCTGGCCGCGCCGTAGCTCAGCCGCGCCTCCAGCGAGCGCGTGGGCGCCAGCGCCAGTGTCGCGGGCCCCCCTGTGTCCTCGCTCCCGCGCTGAGGGCGCAGCACGGCCACCGCGAAGGCCGCCGCCACCGCGCCGCCCAGCACCACCGTCATCACGGCGCGCCGCTTGCCCCACGCGGGGCGAATGACGTTGGACTCCGCCGGGGCCTCGGCCTGGGGGGCCTGCGCCGTGGCCAGCCGACCGCTGAGCGCCTGCAGTTGGAGGATGTCGTTGAGCTCCGCCTGGCACTGCTCGCACGTGCCCAGGTGCGCGCGGAAGGTGTCTGCCTGGGCGGGCTCCAGCTCGCCATCCGCGAAGGCATGCACCAGCTCATGGATGTCCTCACCCATATCGGATGTCCCGCTCATGCCTCGGCCTCCGGGGGTGTGGGCATCAGCAGCTCCTTGAGCCGGCGGCGCGCGCGGATGAGCCGCGTGCCCACGGTGGCCTTGGGAACGCCAAGCCGTTCGGAAATCTCGTTGTAGGAGCGGCCCTCCAGCGCGTGCAGCTGGTACACGAGGCGGAACTCCTCGGGGATCTTCTCCAGCGCCTCGCGCAGCTGCTCGGGGCTGATCGCCGCCCACGAGGGCATCGCCTCGGGCTCGGGCGCCGCCACGCGCTCCTCCACCTGCTCGGTGGTGACGTCCGCCCGGCGCTCCCGGGTGCGCGAGCGGCAGCGATCAATGAAGATGTTGTGCAGGATGGTGAGCAGCCACGCCCGGCCATCCGTGCCCACCTTGTAACGCGACAGGCTGCGCAGGCCCCGCTCCAGGGTGTCCTGCACCAGGTCCCTGGCGTCCGTGGCGTTTCCGCACAGCCTCAACGCGGTGGCGTTGAGCGCGGCTTCATGCTCCCGGACGAAGGCGCCGAACCACCGGCTATCCAGTGTGGGAGTCGTAGGCGACCCGGTTTCCAAGCGGGGCGCACCCTGGCCCGCCCAGAGCTGGGCAGTCAAGCCCAGACAGGCGAAGAGCTCGAGCGGGCCGGCTCGATGTAGGGCAACAGCGTTCATGTCACTCAGGGGAACGAACGCCCGAGGCGATCTTCCCCTGAGTGATTTCGGCGGATTATTCCGGCCTTTTTAGAGCGACGGCGCGGAGGCCTCTTCCAGCACCCGGGCCTCGCCCAGCACCGCGGCGGACAGCCAGTTGCGCACCAGCTGCAGGTGCTCGGCCTCGGCCATCAGGGCCTGCTCGAACTGCTCGGCCAGCTCGTGCTGGCCCAGGCTCTGCGCCAGCTCCACCAGCAGCTCCCAGCCGGCGTTGTCCGTCAGCTCCGCCATCATCAGCGCTTCCAGGCACTGCACCAGGTTGGTGCGCGGATCCACCAGCACCTCCGGCACGCCCTTGGAAGCCACCGACACCAGGTTGGCCGACGGCGTCAGCGCCGTGGGGTCCGCGCCCAGCTTCTCGATGGCCTCGCGCACCAGCACGAAGTGCGACAGCTCGTCGTTCATGATCTTCTCGAGCTGCTCGCGCGAGGGGCCCCCCTCCCACGTGCCGTGCAAGTCGTACTTGCCCAGCGCTGCCTCGTACAGCCGCACCCCGGTGCGCTCGAAGCCCAGGCGCTCGCCCAGCTTGTCGATGAACACCGTGGGCTTGGTGCCCTTGAAGAACTCCTTGGCCGTCGAGAGGATGCCCTTGAACGTGGCCGGCACCGGCACGCTGCCCATGCCGCTGCTCTCCTCGGCGTACACCTGGCGCGTCTGGATGATGCCCTGCTCGTCGCCCTCGGAGCTGGGCAGGCCCTCCTGCGCGCCCTGAATGGCTTCCTTGCTGGCAAGCGGAGACGTCTGGATCCCCGTCCGGTTCAGCCCCACATCCGCGGTCGTCTTCTTCATGACTGCAGCCTCCCTCCCGGCGTCACGCCCGAGCGTTGCACGCGCGTGGCCAGCTCAGTGCCCGGTGCCCACTGGTAACCCGCGGCCGCCGTGTCGGACGGCGAGCCCTCGGAGTTGATCTGATCGCGGTACACGAGCGAGCGGTGGCCAGGCGCCAGCTCCCCCTTGTCCACGAACTGCGTCCCATCGGTGCGCAGATCCACCTCCTGGCTCAGCACGCGGCGCACGAACTCGCGGTGGCTCTTGAAGGCCACCGGCTCGGGCAGCGTGGCCGGGAGAATCTCCGCGGGATCGCGCCCCTCCAGCTGCTGGAACAGCGCCATCACGTAGTGCAGGTGGCCCAGCTCGTAGTCCACGAAGCGCTGCCAGATCTCCTTGATGCGCGGGTTCGTCTCGTACGCCAGGCAGGAGTAGTAGGTGTAGACCTCCGTGGCCTCCTGCAGCAGCCACTTCTCCAGCATCGACTCGTCCGGATCGATGAGCGAGCTGTACTGGGTGACGTGCTGCTCCTCGATGGAGGCGATCTCCGCGTAGAGCTGGCGCGCCACCGGGTCGGCGAACGTGGGCCCGATGTTCATGTAGAAGTCGTGCGTCTGAAACTCCGCGGCGGTGATCAGCAGCGCGTGAATCTTGGTCAGCGGGTGGGCCGCGCGGCAGTCATACGGCCGGCGCAGATCATCCAGCGGGTGGCGGTGCTCCACCACCGTGGGCCGCCCGGGGCGGATGTCCGAGTAGGACTGGATGAGGTAGTTGGGATCCTTGCCTTCGATGCGGTCATACAGGGCCGCGTACCGGTACAGGTGATCGAAGTCCTCCAGCAGGCCGAACCGGTACGCCTGGGCCATGTACGCGTCCGGCTCGTGCTGCGCCACGCTGGCCGTCACCTCGATGGCCACCTGCTCGAAGCCCAGCGTCGTCTCCAGCGGGCTCTGGTCGGGCGGGTTCAGCCAGTTGATCATCGTCTGCTGGTGGTGCTCCACCCGCCGCACCAGCGCCAACGGCTCGCGCAGCTGGCGGCTCATCCGGGCCAGGATGTGCTTGAAGCGCACCGAGTCCGACTCGATGCCGTTCATCAGAATGACGCGCACCCGCGTGAAGGCATCGTCATCCAGCTTGCTGTAGGGGCGCCGGACCAGGTCCTTCCAGGTGAACACCTGGCGGTCCAGTGAGACACCCTTCTCCTTGAAGATATCCAGGGCCACGGAAGACTCCTTTGGGGCGGAAGGCTGAGGTCGCGCGTAAAGCTCCGTCGCCTACCCCCACGCGGCAACGGCGCCCCGGGTACAGCCTGGCCCACGGACGGCACGGCGACGGCTCGGCTGGCTGCCTGCTGCTAGCAGCTACCAGCGCACGCGCATGACAGCCACGTGGCCGCCCTCGCGAAGGACGCTGGGGCTGATGGTGCCGGTGGTGACGCCGCACTCCTCGAAGAAGATGCGCAGCGTGCCTTCCCAGGCGGCCCAGGACGCGAGCCCCATGGCGTAGCTGGAGCGGATCTGCAGCTTGCCCGAGCTCTTCCCGTCCGGCGTGTACTGGAAGTCCAGCCCCTGGAAGAGCGAGCGGCACAGCGGGCCCAGGTTGGAGAAGAGCGCGGCGGGGCTGCCGCCGTGCTTGGACAGCGTCATCTGCATCAGCGGCTTGAGGAAGCGGCCCGTGGTGCCGCGCGTGGCCTCGTAGCCCAGCGTGCGCATGCCATCCAGGCCCTGCACCTTCACCACCGCGTTGAAGATGAGCGGCAGCTCGTCACCCTCCACCCACACGGTGGGCTGCGGCGGGCTGTCCATCATCCGCTTCACGTGCTCGGGCACCATCATGCGCACCACGGGCAGCAGGCCCAGGGTGTCCAACCCGCTGAGGTAGGCCCGGAAGGTGGTTCCGGAGAACTTCTCGGTGCTTTGCCTCGGGGTATCCACGCGTGTGCTCGCCTGCACCAGTCTAGTGCACCTGACGTACAGTCATAAGGAACGAGGAAACGCGGTGCATGGCGAGTGACAACTGGAAGGTCCTACGGCTGCGCCTGCGCAACCACCTGCGGCTCATGCTGGCATCGCGGTGCTGTCCACGGTGGTGGCGCTGGTGTGCTGGCACCAGGGGTGGCTGTGGCTGCCCAGCCTGGAGCGCGCCCTGTACGACAGCGCGCTGACCACCTTCACACACCGCAAGGGCCCCGGCGCCCCGTCTCCGGCCGGAAGATGCGGCTGGGCTCGCGCGAGTTCGGCAAGAAGGTGGGCGGGCAGCTGGGATTGGACCTCACGCCCACGGCGGTGGACGCGCTGCTGGCGACCTTGAAGGAAGGCTCGGGCGGGTTTCTGGATTCTCCGTGGTGAAGGGCTCCGCGGCTGGCGGCAAGCCCTAGCACTCCGGGGCGCTGGGAAGCTTCTCAGCGCGCCGAGGCGTGGCTGAGCGCGCGGTGCACCGCCTCGAGCGCCTTGCGCGCCTCGAGCAGCTCCGTGCGCTCGGCGGTCAGCGAGGCCACCTGCTGCGCCAGCACGTCCCGCTCGCCCTGCAGCGTGTCCACCGCGCGGCGCAGCGAGGCCGTCTCCTCCTGCGCGCTCTCCAGCTCCGTGGCCAGCCGCTCCTCCTCGGCCAGGCTGTCGGCCAGCGCCTTCTTGCCCCGCTCCACCTCCACCTCCAGCTGCGAGCGCTCCTCGGCCGCCGCGTGCATCGCCTGCCGCGCCTCCTGCAGCGACAGCAGCGCCTCGTCCCGCTCGCCCTCCAGCGCCGACAGCTCGCCCTCCAGGTCCCCCAGCAGCTTCACCCGCGCCTCGACTTCGGCCGCCAGCCGCCGCGCCTCGTCCATGCGCAGGCGCGCCTCCTCCGTCGCCTTCTCCGCCTGGCGCCGCGCCGCCTCCAGCTCCTGCGTCAGCGTGAGGTTCAGCGCCTTCATCCGCGTCAGCTCGGTCTGCAGCCCGTTGATGCGCTCCACCGCGCGCAGCCCCGCCTCCGCCACCGAGGCCGGCAGCGGCTCCGGACGCGGGTTCTCCCGCACCGCCTTCAGCCGCTCCTTCAGCCGCTCGCGCCGCGTGTCCGGATCCAGCTCCTCCACCGGCGCCGGCGGCGTCTGAATCTCCACCTCCGTGCCCGGCGCATCCCCACGCGCCACCGGCGCCGCCGCCGGGTTGCCCAGCAGCGCGGACGGTGCCACCGGCTCGGGCTCCACCGGCGTCACGCGCGGCGCCCGGGCCTCCACCGCGGGCTCACTGAACACCTCGCTGTGCGCCTGCGCCTCATGCGGCGTCAGCGGCGCACGCAGCGCGGCGCTCACCGCCTCCGAGGCCGTGGGACGCGGAGCCCGCGAGCGCTCGATGCGCGCGCGCACCTCGGAGGACAGGTCCGGAGCGGCGGGCGCGGCGGGCGCCTCCGCGGTGGGCCCGGACTCGGCCTCGGCGGGCGCCTCCGGAGTCTCCAGGAGGCCCGTCAGCGCACCGAGGCGCAGGCGTGGCTTGGCGCGGGACACGTTCTGTTCGAAGGCTTTCTTCATGGGCGGGCAGCGGGCGGTAGCGGAGGTGGGAGAGGGGTCAGCTGGCCTTCGTGGACTTGGAGCCAGCGGTGGGCGCGGTGGCCGTCATGCGCGGAAGGATGTTGTCAATCATCGCCTGGATGTCCGTGGCACCTTTGGAGGTGGCATCCGCGACGAACACGGGGCGCCCCTCGCTGGAGGCCTGAGCGAACTTGGTGCACTGGCGGATGATCGTGGGCAGCAGGTACTCGGGGTAGTGCGTCTGCAGCGCCTCGAGCGCCTCCTTGGCCAGCTTGAAGGTGGCGTTGTACGCGTTCACCACGATGAACACGTGATCCAACACGTGGTTGAGGTCCTCCTCGAGGCTCTGCACCGTCTCGAAGAGCAGCTTCAGCCCGTGGAAGGACAGGAAGTCGGCGAGCACCGGCACGAACAAGTCGTTGGCCGCCATCAGCGCGTTGAGGTTGAGCAGGCCGAAGGACGGCGGCGCGTCGAAGACGATGACGTCGTAGCGCGCTTCGACTTCCTTCAGCGCGTTGCGCAGCTTGAACTCGCGGCCCGCCATGGGCATCAGCGCCAGGTCCACCGTGGACATGCTGAGGTTGGAGGGCACGAAGTCCAGGTTGGGCAGCGTGGACTTCTGAATCACCTTCGCCAGCGGCGTCTTGCGCACCAGCACGTCCAGCAGCGTCTTCTCGAAGTCCTCGCCCTCGTAGCCCAGGCACTTGGTGGAGTGCCCCTGGCTGTCCAGGTCGATGAGCAGCACCGCGTAGCCCAGCTCCGCCAGCCGCCACGCGTACGAGGTGGACAGCGACGTCTTCCCCGTGCCGCCCTTGAAGTTGAGGAACAGCTGGCGGCGGTGGCCAATGGGCGCCGGGAACTTCTGCAGCGTCTCGCGCAGCTCCCACACGTCGTCAGGAGAGTACGTGTCCTTGCGCAGCTCCTCGGGGAGCTCCTTGGCGGACACGCCGAGCAGCTCGGCGACCTGCTTGGCGCTGTAGGTTGGAGCTTCCATCGGGCCTCAAGCGGCGAAGTATTTGTGTCCCCGCCGTACCACAGCGCCTCGGGCCACCAGAAGGGTCAACGCTTCCTGCGCCAATTCCACCGGCGCCGCCAGGGCGGCCGTCAGCTCACCCAACGAGCGCCCGCGGATGGCCATGCGGATGTCGTTCATCAGCGACGAGCACAGCGTCTCCAGCGGAGAGGGCCCTGGCCGGGCCGCCGCCGCCGCGGGCTGAGCCGCGGGCTTGGACGCCGGCATGGCCCCCATGGCGGCCAGGGCCGCTCGCACCGGGCCCGAGCGCTCGGGAGCGGTCGCCGGAACCGCGTGGGCATACGTGACAGCCGCCACGGGCGCCGGAGCCGCCGAAGCTACGGGAGCCGCCGGAGCCACGGGCGCGGCAGCCATGGCCTTCACGGTGGGCGCGGCAGCCACGGGGCGGGGCCCCATCGGCGTGCGCACCGGGTGAGAGGGCAGCGCGGCGAGCCGGCGGACCTCGCGGCGGCGCTGCGGCTCATCCAGCCCCACCACGGCCGACACATCCTGCCCCAGGATGCGCGAGAGGCTCTGCGCGGCGGAGCGGCGCACGCGCGGCTCCGAGTCCATCAGCGCCTCGAGCAGCATGACCCGGGCACCCTCGCCGTTGGCGGCGCCCAGCGCCAGCGCGGCCAGGCTGCGCACCTCGGAGTCCGCGTCATGAATGGCCTCTTCGCCCAGCCTGCGCGCCGCGTCTCCCTCCAGGCCCAGCGCCAGCAGCGACGCGCGCCGCCGCACGGCCCGGTCCGGATCCTTCATCGCCTGCGCCAGGTGCGGCGCGGCCTCTCCGGGCGCCAGCGCCAGCAGCGCCTTGAGCGCGACGATGCGCACCTCGGCCACGGGCGAGCCCAGCAGCGGCGAGACGACCGACGCGCCCTGCTCGCGGCACAGCCCAGCGAAGGCCTGAATGAGCGCCACCTGCACGGCGGGCTCCGTCTCCGCGTGCAGCGCGGTGGCCAGCGCGGGCGCGGCGGCCGGCAGCCCCAGGGCCTTGAGCCGCTCGGCGGCACGGATGCGCGCCGCGGCGTCCTGCGCGGACAGCTCGCGCACGGAGAAGCCGAACAGCGTCTCATCCGGCCGGCCCGTGGGCCCGCGGTGCCCGCTGAGCTCCGCCAGCTGCTCGGGGCTCACGCCCAGCCGCCCCTCCTGCATGAAGCGCTGCGCCTGCTGCACCATCGGCGAGGAGGCCACCACCGAGCCCACCTTGGGCGCCACCGCCATCGCCACCGCGAAGCCGGGCATGGGCAGCGCGGGCTCCTCCGTCGCGTCCGGCACGGGCGGCGGCGGCCTGTCCTGCGCGCCCCTCAGCGGCACCGGCGTGGGCGGGGTGCGCGCGCTGGGCGCCTCCGCCGAGGCGGGCCGGTTCAGCGCCTCGCTGCGCAGCTGAGAGATGAACGACGCCAGGTCGATGCCGAAGTCATCGTCCTCCTCGTCGCGCGCCTGGTCCGCGGTGTGGATGCGGCTGGCGTCCAGCAGCTTGCCCATCAGCTGCGTGCGCTCGTTGCGCAGCACCTGGTTGAGCCGCGCCACCTCGTCGCGCTCGGCGTTGGCGCGGTTGACGCGCACCTCGAGCTCCGCCAGCTCGCGCCGCAGCATGATCTCGCGCTGGTTCACCTCGCCCAGCTCACGCCGCAGCCGGTCCACTTCCTTGCGGGCCACGTCCAGCTCGTTGTGGAGCTGGTCCGCGCGGGCCTCGAAGTAGACGATTTTTTCGAGTGCGCTCTTGAGCAGCGCGTCCGGACGCTCGTCACTCACGACCTGAACAGCCCTCCACCCTCAAGGCGCTGGGCTCCCGGCGATTCTGTCCTTCATCAGACATCCAACCACCTCGGGGAGCGGGTCGACGGGACCTTATGTCAGACCCTCATGGCAGGTAAACCCCCGAAATAGCTAGAGCTTTTCCAGGCATTGGCCCTCTAGCCCATTGACAACGCCGCGCGGGCCGATTTTTCGGCCTCCGCGCGCACGGGAGGGGTGTGCCGCCGAGCCAGCGCCCGGGTGTCGCGCCGTGGGGCTTGCAGGCCGGCCCGGGCGCCCCAACCCGGCCCCACCTCTCCGGTTCGCAGGCCCGCCCCCCACCGCCCGTCGTCCAGAAAGTGTCGCCCCATCGTGCCCCGGTGGAGACTTCGCGCACCGGCGTGGGCACGCCGTGCAAGGTTCATCGGGCACGCGCGCGGTGCGAGGTGCACGGCGAAGGCCGCACCACCCGCGCAGGTTGGGCGCGCGTGCAAGGGGCGCGAATGTCCGCGGGCGCTCGCGGCGCTGCCTGGCCGCCCTGACGGATTGGCTGATCAGCGGCGCGCGAATCGCTCCCAGGCCCGAAAAATCGGCCCCGGAACACTTCGTGGGGCATGAGCGTTGATCAACCCGCTAGATGGTCCGAGGCCGAACGGTCGGCCCCGGAACACGTTCACTACGTCACGGGTTGATCAACCCGCATGCTGATCCGAGGCCGAGAAATCGGCTCGGGAGCCACTCACGACGGCCCAGGTGTTCCGCACGCGGCGTGCTGCCGCGACGATCCGGGGCGGGTGTGCGCGGTGTGCGCGGAAGGCCTTCCCGGGGCGGCTACTCGGAGCCAGAGATGTCAGACGCCCTCCGTAATGTCCCTCTTACGCCGCCGCTCACAACGAGCGACGACTCCCTCGGTGACGCGTGTCGCGAACACGAGGGTCAACGTCCTTTTCAGAAGGTGTCAGCAGCCATGGAACAGCGACTGGCAACCATCATTGGTGCCTCGGTGCGCGCGGCCCGTCAGCGGTTGGATCTCACGCAGGCGGATGTGGCCGAGCGAGTTGGAATCGCCACGGAAGTGTATGGACGGCTCGAGCGAGGCCACATGCTGCCCAGCGTGAAGACGCTGCGGCGCCTGTGCCTGGTGCTCAACTGCTCGTCGGATGTGTTGCTCGGGGTCGCCTCCGCGGAGAAGCCGGTGGTGGTCGCCGAGGATCCGCCCGAGTACGGTGAGCGGCCCGAGGTGCGCCGGGTGCTTCGCGCCCTGCGCCGGCTGGACCCCGCGCAGCTGCGGCTGATCAGCCAGGTGGCCGGCGCCATTCACCGCTGAGGTTCGCGGGGAAGCAGCAAGCAACCCCGCGCCGAGGCTTGCGCTTTGGCGCAACGTCTTGGCGCGAGGAGAGAAGCGACCTGGGGTGGCACGGGCGTACATCGCCCCCATGCCCCCCGCCCGGACGTCGCCCCCTGAGTTGGATGTGCCCAGCCTTGCCGTACACGGGCTGTGGTGGCTGTGGTTCCCCGCGTTCCTGCTGAGCTGGAGCGAGCTGGGGTGGCCCGGCCGCGTGGGGATGTTGGCGCTGGGCTGGGCGGTGCTGTTCTGGAACTACGCCGTCCTGCACAACCACATGCATGTGCCCATCGCGAGGCCGCGCGCGCTGAGGTTCGTGGTGTCGCGCACGCTGGGGCTGGCGTGTGGCTTTCCGTACCGCGGCTATTACCTGCACCACTTCAACCACCACCGGTACAACGACGGCCCGGGAGACTGGGGCCAGCGTGGCGCCCACGAGGGTGTGCCGCGCTACCTGCTGCGCTCCACCCTGCGGCCGTGGTTCTGGCCGTGGGAGCTGGTGGGCCATGTGTGGCGCGCGACGAAGACGCGGGCCCAGCGCCTGGAGCTGGTGCTGGACTTCATCGTCGTGGATGGCGTGCTGCTGGGGCTCGTCTTCTGGCAGCCGCTGCTGGGACTGTCCTTCTGGGCCCTGCTGCTGGTGGGCCAGCTCTGCATCCACTGGCTCAACCTGGCTGCCCACTTCGAGACGGACCCGGGACACCGCGACTCGCTGGCCGTCACCTCTACGTCGCGGCTGTATAATTTCTTCTTTTTCAACGCGGGCTTCCATCAGGCCCACCACTGCTGGCCTCAGGTGCCCTGGCGGCAGCTACCCGGAGCCACGCGGGAGCTGGCCGCGGCGGGGCGCGTTCGTCCGAATCTGCAAACCTCGCTCTCTCCGCTCAATCCTCTGTGGGTGTCGCGCATCACGAAGCGCTATTCTGCCAAGCCGTGCGATCCGCAGACGGCGTCGACGATTACCTCCGGGACCCCTTCGGCCGCTACTTCGTAGGGGACGGGTTCCTGCACTGGTACGAGTCCGCGGAGCTGTGCGGGTTCTTCCTGTGGGGCCGGCCGGGTGAGCAGCAGGTGCGGCGCCTCATCGAGGTGCTGGACGTGGAGCGCACGCCTCACGCGCCTCACGCCTCGATGGTGGACGCGCGGCGGCTGGAGCTGCCGGACCCCGGCGCCTTCGCGCTCTTCGTCAAATACATGCAGCAGCGCGAGCGCGACTTCGCCGCGTCCGTGAAGTGCCAGGCGCTCATCCGCCCCGAGGGCATCATCGGCGCCACGGTGTATGGCTTCTATGGGCTGCTGCAGCCCTCGTACCCCAGCAAGGTGTTTACCGAGACGGGCGAGGCGCTGGGCTGGCTGGGCATTGCCGAGACGCGGGCGACGCCGCTGGCGGCCCAGTTGGAGGGGCTCGTGGCCGCCGCCACGCAGCAGTCTCCGCTGTTGCAGGAGCTGCACCGCGTGCTGCGCACCCGGTTGATGGACGCGAGCCTGTCGGTCATCGCCCGGGTGATGGGCATGTCCGAGCGCACGCTTCAGCGGCGCTTGAGGGAGCTGGGCACCTCGTTCCAGGCCGAGTTCAACACGGTGCAGATCAACACCGCCAAGCAGCTGCTGCTCGAGACGGACATGAAGCTGACCGCGATCGCGGTGGAGGTGGGCTGCGCCTCGCTGCAGCACTTCAGCAGCCTGTTCCGCAAGCTGGTGGGCGAGTCTCCCAGCACCTGGCGGGAGCGCCATCGCAACGGCTCCTCGTCCGCGCCTGAAGGCTCGCAAGAGTAGAAGCAGGCGGAGCAGAAGACCGCGTCACTCCCCGGCGGCTCGGCGCGCCTGGCCAGCGCCCGGCAGCCGCAGCACGAAGCGGGCGCCGCCCTCGGGCAGGTTCTCCGCCACCAGCGAGCCTCCGGCGCGCACGGCATGCTCGCGGCACAGCGCCAGCCCCAGCCCCTTGCTGTTGTACCGGGTGGTGAAGAAGGGCTCGAAGAGGCGCGGCAGCACGTCGGCGGGAATGCCGGGCCCATTGTCCTCGATGTCCAGCCGCACGCCGCCGCTGTCCTCGCGCGCGCGCAGGACGATGCGCGGGGGCCGCCGTGCCGGGGCGGACTCGATGGCCCCCAGGGCGTTGTCGAGCAGGTTGAGCACCACCTGCACCAGGTGCCGCTGGCCCATGCGGACCTGGGGCAGGCCCGGCTCGAGCTCTCGCACCACCTCGCCCAGGCCGGGCAGGCGCTCTGGTGCCAGCCGCAGCGCCTCCTCCAGCGCCTCCGGCACCGCGCACGCCTCGTCCTCGGTGACTTCGCGGGAGAACTGCCGCAGGTCCGAGACGATCTGCTGAATGCGCAGCACGCCCTGCTCGGTCTCCTCCAGCACGGTGCGCAGCTCCGCCGGGCTGAGCGGCCCCGGGTGCTCGATGAGCTCCTCGTGCAGGTAGCGCAGGTTGGCCTTCACGAAGGCCAGCGGGTTGTTCACCTCGTGCGCCACCCCCGAGGCGAGCTGGCCCACCAGCGCCAGCCGCTCGAGCTCGGCGCGGGTGCGCTCGGCCTGCACGCGCCGGCGCTCGCTCTCCGCCAGGTGCTCGAGCGCCTCCAGCCGCTCCTGGTGGGCCTTCTTCTCGGCCCCGATGAGCCGCCGGTACGTCTGCGCACCGTAGAAGGACACCAGCCCCGCGAAGCTGAACATCATCGCATGGGAGACGATGATCTGGGAGGGCGTCTGGGACAGCACGCACACGAGCACCAGGGCGGCCAGCGCCGAGACAATCGATGTGATTACGGGCGAGCGCTCGTCCGGGACGAAGACGGCCATCACCAGGGGCAGCGTGTAGAAGGCCGGAAAGTAGGGGCTGCTCACCCCGCCCGACAGGTGCACCTCGATCCCGAGCGCCACGGTGCTCACCAGGCTCGTCACCACGCCGCCCGCGGCGACGGACATCCGGGCACCGCCCACCAGCACGCCCAGCACCACGAAGGACGTAGCCCACGCCAGCTGCACCCCGGCAATGGCCAGGTGCAGCCCCCCGAACAGCACCGGGTGCATGGTGACGCTGGAGGCGAAGATGGCGGCGCAGATGAAGAAGTTACGCCGCCGCACCGCCAGGTGACCCTTCACCTCGGCCGCGCTCTGAAGTGCTTCGGACACGCGAACCGGGCCGAAGCTACTGGCCGTAGGCCTTCTTCGCCGCGGGGCGCTCCATCAGCCGCTTCGCGTACGCCTGCAGTCCGGGGTGATCTCCGAGCTGGCCCAGCATGGTGCCCAGGTGCATCACGCCGCCCAGCACGATGTCCGCCGCGGTGAAGCGGTTGCCGACGATGTACTCACGGCCCTGCAGCCGGTCCTGGATGACGGTGGCCACCGTCTTGAACCGCTTGGTGGACTTCTCGATGACGGCCTGCTGGCGCTCGGCCTCGGGCAGGAAGCGGGTGTGCTGGAGAATCTGCACCAGCGGCGGCTCGGCCTCCGTCATCGCGAAGAGGATCCACTGGTAATACTCGCCGCGCTCCTGCGAACCCACCGCGGGGGCCAGGCCCTTCTCCGGGAACTTGTCGGCCAGGTGCAGGACGATGGCGGCCGACTCGAAGAGGGTGGCCCCGCCGTCCTGCAGCGCCGGCACCATGCCCAGCGGGTGGACCTTCATGTACTCGGCCTGCTTGTGATCGCCCTTCATGAGATCGATCGGAGCAAGCTCGTAGCTCTGGCCCAGCTCCTCGAGGAGCCATCGGGGGCGCGTCGCGCGGGACAGCGGATTGAAGTAAAGCTTCATGCTCAGCTCCCTCTTCGTGTCAGCGCCGCAGGCGCCGTGAGTGCCCCAGGCGAATGCCGTCAGCAGCCCGCTTCTTCGCCGTTTGCGCGCCCGAGGGCAAGATCGGATCAGGGCAAATGGACCGCAGCCTGCACCCACGGCACTCGGCTCCGCCCCACACCGCCTGATACAGCGCCGTGACGCGATCAATCACGTCGAAGTCCTCGGTGACGAAGCCCAGCTCGAAGTTGCGTGTGTCGCTGCCCTTGGCACCCAGCCCCGCGCCCGTGAGGTTGGCGCTGCCGATGTAGGCCCACGCCCCGTCCACCACCACCGCCTTGAAGTGCACGCGCGGGCACACCTTCAGCTCCAGCCCGCCCTTCACCAGCCGCGAGCGCGCATCGAAGGCGGCGCGGAACGGCCGGCTGGGCAGCTCCGCGTGCAGCAGCCGCAGCTCCACCCCGCGCGCCGCCAGCTTGTCGAACACCTCCAGCACCGGCACGTACTTCTCGTTCTGCTCCACGAACATCGCCTTCACGTTGGCGGTGGCGATCCACACCGACTCGCGCGCCTGGGCCAGCTTGCCCAGCACCACCTCGCGGTAGAGCGCCCGGCCCTGGAGGAGCTCCGCTTCGAGTGCTCTCATCATGATGCCTACCTTATCGCACATTCACTCCCTGTGACGAGTCCGCTCCCGGAATAGCGACTGACCGGGGGTCATTGACAAGCCAGCCCCCGCCGCTTACTAATGACTCATGGTCAGCAACAGTACGGCGAAGGCGAAGCGGGCCCTGCCTCTAAGGGCGCGCAAGGACGAGGACAAGGAAGCGCGGCGGCAGCTCATCCTGGATGAGGCGCTGGCGCTCTACACGGCCACCTCCTACGCGGAGGTGAAGATGGCGGACGTGGCGGAGCGGGCGAAGCTGGCCAAGGGGACGGTGTTCCTCTACTTCCCCACGAAGGAGGCGCTGTTCCTGGCGCTGCTGGAGGATCTGCTCTTCGCGTGGTTCGAGAAGCTGGACGGGCTGTTGAGCGGCGGCGAGGGCCAGTGGACGGGGCAGCAGCTGGCGCGCACGGTGGCCGAGTCGCTGGAGGGGCAGGAGACGCTCACGCGGCTGCTGGCGCTGCTGCAGACGGTGCTGGAGCAGAACGTCACCCAGGAGCAGGTGCGCGGCTTCAAGGAGCGGCTGCTCACGGTGCTGGTGAACACGGGGGCGCTGGTGGAGCAGCGGCTGGCGTTCCTCGCGCCGGGTGAGGGTGGGCGCTTCCTGCTGCACCTGCACGCGCTGGTGACGGGGTTGCGGCAGATGGCGGACGTGGCCCCGGTGACGCGCGGCGTGCTGGACCTGCCCCACATGGAGCCGCTGCGCGTGGACTTCACCACCGAGCTGACGGCGGCCCTCACGCACCTGCTGCGCGGGCTCGAGACCCGCTGAGCTCTTTCCCCACCTGAGGTGAGACGGTGGGCATCCGCGGTTTCATGAACAAGATTGTCCCCAAGGAACAGGAGCGTGCCCATGCTTGAGAACGTGAAGAAGACGCCCGAGGCGGCGCCCGTCCCCGGCCAGCCCGAGCGGGCAGCCGAGGCCGGCCCGGCGGCCCGCGTGGCCCCGGTGCCCGAGGACTTCGTGGACGTGGCGCGGGTGCGCGCGGTGTTCGAGGCGCAGCGCGCGCACCGCTGGACGATGGCGCGCACCACGGCGGCCGAGCGCATCGCCCGGCTGAAGAAGCTCAAGTCGGCCATCACCGCGCGGCGCGAGGCGCTGGCGGCCGCGGTGTACGCGGACTTCCGCAAGCCCCAGGCGGAGGTGGAGCTGACCGAGGTGCGCTCCGTCATCGAGGAGCTCAACCACACGGTGAAGCACCTGAAGGCCTGGATGAAGCCCACGCGGGTGGGCACGCCCCTCATGCTGGCCGGCACGAAGAGCATGGTGCGCTACGAGCCCAAGGGCGTGGTGCTCATCATCGCCCCGTGGAACTACCCGTTCGCGCTGACGATCAACCCGCTCATCGCGGCGGTGGCGGCGGGCAACTGCGTGGTGCTCAAGCCCAGCGAGAAGACGCCCCACGTGGCCGCGTTCATGGAGTCGCTGGTGCGCGAGGTGTTCGAGGAGCGCGAGGTGGCGCTGGTGCGCGGCGGCGCGGCGCTGGGAGACGCGCTGCTGGAGCTGCCCTTTGATCACTTCTTCTACACGGGCGGCCCGCGCATCGGTCAGAAGGTGATGGCGGCGGCCTCGCGCCACCTGGCCAGCGTGACGCTGGAGCTGGGCGGCAAGTCACCGGTCATCATCGACGCGTCGGCGGACGTGAAGGCCGCGGCCGAGCGCATCATGTGGGGCAAGTTCCTCAACGCGGGGCAGACGTGCATCGCGCCGGACTACGTGTACGTGCACGCCTCGCGCGAGCGCGAGTTCCTGGAGCACGCCCGGCGCACCGTGGCCTCCTTCTATGGAGAGACGGACGCCGCGAGGCAGCAGAGCGATTCCTTCGCCCGGTTGGTGGACAACGGGGCCTTCTGGCGCGTGAAGGAGCTGGTTGATCGCTCGGTGGCCGCGGGAGCGAAGGTGGAGACAGGAGGCCAGGCGGATCCAGCCACACGGTACCTGGCGCCTACCCTGCTCTCCGGAGTGCGGCCGGACATGGCCATCATGGAGGGGGAGATTTTCGGCCCGGTGCTGCCGGTGCTCACGTACGAGCAGCGCGAGAGCGTCTACACGCACATCGCGGCGGGCGGAAAGCCGCTGGCGCTCTACATCTTCAGCGAGGACCGGAGCATGGTGGAGGAGGTGTTCCAGCGCACCACGTCGGGCGGCGCGGTGGTCAACCACGTGCTGCTGCACATCGCCAACCCGAACCTTCCCTTCGGAGGGGTGGGAATGAGCGGCCTGGGCCACTACCATGGCCGTCACGGCTTCAAGACGTTCAGCCACGAGCGCGCGGTGCTGGTGCAGCGGCTGCCCTCGGCCGCGTCGCTTTTCTTCCCGCCTTATGACGGAAAGGGCCTGAAGGGGCTTGCCGCCCGGTTGACTCGTTGGCTTGAGTAAGTGCTTGCTCGGGAAGACAGGGGGCCCGCCGTGGGTTGGGGGCTCCCTGAATAGCCCGGATAGGAAGGCAAGCCATGCGCCTCGTGAGGACCGAAGAAGGAGCGGAGTCACACCGCCCGCTGCGTGAAGCCTTCGAGAAGCTCCGGGCGCGCAGGTGGGAGCAGGCCCAGACGGGCGCCAAGGAGCGGGTGGCCCGGCTGGAGCGGCTCAAGGGCCACCTGATCAACCGCCGCGAGCAGCTGGCGGAGGCGCTCTACGCGGACTTCCGCAAGCCCCGGGCCGAGACGGAGGCCACCGAGGTGCTGCCGGCGCTGATGGAGCTGGCGCACACCCTCAAGCACCTGAAGGCCTGGATGAAGCCGCGCAAGGTGCCCACGCCGCTGCTGCTGGCGGGCACGAGCAGCGAGGTGCGCTACGAGGCCAAGGGCGTGGTGCTGATCCTCGCGCCGTGGAACTACCCGTTCGGGCTGGCCATCAACCCGCTCATCGCCGCGGTGGCGGCGGGCAACTGCGTGATGCTCAAGCCCAGCGAGAAGACGCCGCGCACGGCCGAGTTCATCGCCTCGCTGGTGCAGGACACGTTCGACGCGTCCGAGGTGGCGGTGGTGCAGGGCGGGCCCGAGGTGGGCGACGCGCTGCTGCGGCTGCCGTTCGATCACTTCTTCTTCACGGGTGGGCCGCGCGTGGGCCGCAAGGTGATGGAGGCGGCGGCGAAGCACCTGGCGGGAGTGACGCTGGAGCTGGGCGGCAAGTCGCCGGCCATCGTCGACGCGACGGCGGACGTGAAGGCGGCAGCCGAGCGCATCGTCTGGGGCAAGTTCCTCAACGCGGGGCAGACGTGCATCGCGCCGGACTACGTGTACGTGCACGCCTCGCGGGAGGAGGTGTTCCTCGCCGAGGTGAAGGAGGCGCTGGAGCGCTTCTACGGCAAGACGGAGGAGGCGCGGCGGGCGAGCCCGGACCTGTGCCGGCTGGTGGATGACGCGGCCTTCCAGCGCGTGCGGGGCCTGCTGGATCGCGCCGTCACCTCGGGCGCGCGGGTGGTGACGGGCGGCGTGGTGGACGAGGCCAGCCGGTACATCGCTCCCACGGTGCTGGCGGACGTGGCGGAGGCCTCTCCGGTGATGGAGGAGGAGCTCTTCGGCCCGGTGCTGCCGGTGCTGCGCTACGAGCAGCCGGAAGAAGTGGTGGGGACGATCCGCGAGGGCGGCAAGCCGCTGGCCCTCTATGTCTTCAGCCAGGACGACGCGGCGGTGGAGCAGCTGCTGCGCCAGACGTCCGCGGGCGGCACGGCGGTGAACACCGTGCTGCTACACATCACCAACCCGAACCTGCCCTTCGGCGGCGTGGGCCAGAGCGGGCTGGGCGCGTACCACGGCGAGGACGGCTTCCGGGAGCTGAGCCATGCCCGGGCGGTGTTGAAGCAGGGGCGCGCCTCGCTGGCGCACTTCTTCTTCCCTCCGTACACCGGCAAGGCGCAGCAACTGGCTCGGTTGGCGAGCCGGCTGTTCGAATAGCGTCGCGCAACCGGGCGATCCGCGCTTTAAAGTCGCCTCCGTGCTCACCGTCGATCCCCACCCCCTGCTGGACACACTGGCCTTCACCACCACCTTCGCCGGGCCGCTGTCCTCTCACCCCGCGCCGGACTGGCTGACGGCGCTGCTCAAGCCCGGCGCGCCCGCCCCGCTCACCAGTGACGATGCGGTGCGCGGCGTGGTGAGGGACTTGCTGCGCCACGGCGGCTACAAGCCCACCGGCCGCGGCAAGCCCGCCTCCGAGTACCTGGTGCGCGCCGCGGGAGATGGCTCGCTGGGCTCCATCAACGCCGCGGTGGATGCGTGCAACGCCGTGTCCCTGCACAGCGGCCTGCCCATCAGCGTGGTGGACCTGGACCGGGCCAGGGCCCCGTTCCGGATTGGCATCGCCCCGGCCGGCGCGGAGTACGTCTTCAACGCCTCCGGGCAGACCATCGATCTGTCGGGCCTGCTGTGCCTCTTCGACGCGGAGGGCCCCTGCGCCAACGCGGTGAAGGACGCGCAGCGCACCAAGACGAACGCGGACACCCGCAGGACGCTCACCGTGCTCTGGGGCGCCAAGCCGCTGGGAGACCGCACCGCGCGTGCCTTCACGTGGTACCGCGAGCTGCTCGAGCGGCTGGGCGCCACCGTGGAGCGTGTGCCCTGAGCCAGGTCAACCTGGAGCTGCT
Organism: Myxococcaceae bacterium; assembly: GCA_035296065.1. Lineage (GTDB taxonomy): Bacteria > Myxococcota > Myxococcia > Myxococcales > Myxococcaceae > DATHBR01. The sequence goes on from DATHBR010000024.1 coordinate 143,447, forward strand.
GCTGGCCGATGGGGCCCGCGCGCTCTCCGCCACCTGGGGCAGGCCCGTGCTGCTCACGGACCCCGAGGTGCTGCGCACCGGGCCGCGCAGCCACGTGGTGCGCGCCCGCGTCGTCGGCGGAGAGGCGCAGAGCATCGTCCTCAAGCACTTCCGGGATGAGCCGGTGTGCGGGCTCGACGACTGGGCAGGCACCCTGTTCCTGAGCCGCGCGGGTGTGCCCGGCAGCCCGCGCTTCCTGGCCGGCAGCGTGGAGGCGCGCCTGTTCGTGATGGAGGACCTGGGCCCGGGCCACAGCCTCGAGTCACTGCTGCGCGGCGAGGACGCTCACGCCGCGAGCACCGGGCTGCTGTCCATCGTGCGCCTCACCGCCCAGCTGCACATTCGCACCCTGCAGGCCCAGGCCGAGTACGACGCCGTGCGCCAGGCGGTGGAGCCCCGCCACGAGCGGGTGCGCATCGAGAACGCGCGCTACCTGCTGGACAACGCCGGGCGGCTGCAGCGGTGGGCCGAAGCGGTGGGCGCGCAGGTGGCCCCTGGCACGCACGAGGACCTGGAGCGCCTGGCCCGCACGCTGGCCGACCCTGGCCCGTTCCTCGCCTTCACCCATGGAGACATGGCGCCCAGCAACACGCTCTTCACCCGCGAAGGCTCGCACCTGGTGGACTTCGAGTACGCGGGGATGCGGCACTCTCTCTATGACGCGCTGATGTGGCTGCTCATCGTGCCCTTGCCGGAGGAGCTGATCTCCCGCGCGGACATCACCTACCGCATCGTCCTGGCGCAGGGCTGCGAGGAGGCGCGGGTGGATTCGGTGTACGCGCAAGCCCGCGCCGAGCTGGCCGCCGCGCGCACGGTGAACGTCCTTCAGTGGATCTCTCCCAAGGCCCTGGAGCGCGACCGCGACTGGGCCCCCGGCTTCACCGAGCGCGCCGCGCTGCTGCGCCACCTGGAGCGCTGCCGCGCGCTGCAGGACCTGGTCCACCCCGTGCCCGCGCTGTCGAGCACGCTGGAGTCCATCGAGTCCCGCCTGCGCGAGCGCTGGACCGTGGAGCCCTTCGTCTGGCCCGCGTTCCGCTGACACCGGCGCGCAGGCTCGAAGTCACAGCTTCAATCCCGCGCGGATGAGCGCCACCACCACGGTGGGCACGGGCGTCACGTCCACGACCAGCGCCTCATCGGGCGGCTCCAGCGTGGCGAGCTGACTCTCCAGCAGGCCCGGCGGCATGAAGTGGCCGGTGCGCTCACTCAGCCGGCGCGCGATGACGTCCGCGGGCGCCGTCAGATACACCCAGCGCATCCGCTCGGGCTCCACCGCGAGCCGCTGCCGGTAGCTGCGCCGCAGCGCCGAGCACGCCAGCACCAGATCCTCTCCCCGCTCCAGCGCCTGGGCGATGAGCCCCCTCAGCCGCTCCAGCCAGGGCGCGCGGTCCTCATCCGTCAGCGGCACCCCCGCCGCCATCTTCGCCACGTTCTCCGCGGGGTGCACGTCGTCCGCGTCCACGAAGCGCCAGCCCAGCTCCGCCGCCAGCGTCTTTCCCACGCGCGTCTTCCCCGACCCCGACACTCCCATGACGATGATCACCATGCTCCGTACCTCTGGGCTCCGAACCGTTTTCACCCCGGGTGTGGCACGCCTGCTTCCTACCGCTACCCTGAAGGATGTATCCCTCCTTCCCGCCCTCTCAGGTCCTCCGTCCACGACAGACCTACCGGATACGATTCTCGTTGTCGCCGCGAGGAACTCGCGGCGTTCTCGAGGGGCAACGCGTGTCAGATATCCCGAATGGCGGCCAGGTCGAAGTGCAGGGCTCCGGCGCCAAGCCGTACATTCTGAAGAACACCGGCGGGGTGTACTCGTGCTCCTGCCCCGCCTGGCGCAACCAGTCGGTGGCCATCGAGCGCCGCACCTGCAAGCACCTGCGCAAGGTGCGCGGTGACGCGGCCGAGGACGCCCGCACCGGCGCCGCCGCCACCGCTGCCCCCGCCGCCAACCGCGCCACCAACGGCGTGGCCACGAGCAAGCGCGCCACCTCCGCCTCCGAGAGCGGCAAGGCCCCGCCGGTGCTGCTGGCCCACTCGTGGCAGAACGACACGGACCTCACCGGCTGGTGGATGAGCGAGAAGCTCGATGGCGTGCGCGCCTACTGGGACGGCACGCGCTTCCTGTCGCGCCAGGGCAACCCCTTCTACGCCCCGGCCTGGTTCACCGAGAAGCTGCCGGCTCATCCCCTGGACGGGGAGCTGTTCGGTGGGCGCAAGAAGTTCCAGCGCACGGTGAGCGTCGTGCGCCGCCAGGACATGAGCGACGACTGGAAGGAGCTGGCCTTCGTCATCTTCGACGCCCCCGCCATGGACGCGCCCTTCGAGGAGCGCATCGCCTACTGCCAGCAGCTCGTCGAGGATGTGGCGCCGCCCTATGCCGAGTGGCTGCCCCACGAGCCGTGCCAGGGGGTCAAGCACCTGCGCCAGGAGCTCGCCCGCGTCGAAGGGCTCGGAGGCGAGGGGCTGATGCTGCGCCAGCCCGGCTCCCGCTATGAGGTGGGCCGCTCCTACACCCTGCTGAAGGTGAAGAGCTTTCACGACGACGAGGCCCGGGTGATCGGCCACCAGCCCGGCGCGGGCAAGCACCGGGGCCGGCTGGGCGCGCTCGAGGTAGAGCTGCGTGACGGTACCCGCTTCTCGGTGGGCACTGGCCTGTCCGACGCCGAGCGCGAGAAGCCCCCCGCCCTGGGCAGCATCATCACCTTCCGCTACCAGGAGCTCTCCAACGACGGGGTGCCGCGCTTCCCCTCGTACGTGGGTGTGCGCATCGACGCCGAGCCCTGGAAGCCCACCCCCCAGCGCAAGCGCGGCTAGACGCCGGGGCCTGTGCCGCTCATTGGACGATGTGAAGAAATGACTGGCCCGCAATTGAACGAATTGACGTCTCACTTGCGGCGCCACGGTAGGTCTGTCGGCAAGCAGGCATCGCAACAGCGCCAAGTGCCGTGCCTCACACGGCAGGGCATGTGGGCAGGACGCATTTTTCAAGGTGCACGCGTCTTGCAGGGACTGAGAGTCCCCACTCTCGGTTTCTCAAATCCCCCATGCGCTGCGAACTCTGCCTCTCCGAGCATGCTGACGACGAGCTGTGCGGCAACGTGTACTGGAGCCAGACCGGCCAGAACACCGCCGTGGACCGCCCTTCGCGGCCCGCACCGCGCTCGCCCGTTCCTCTGACTGGACTCACGCCTCCTCCCGTCCCTCCGGTGGACATGGTGGGCGGGCTGTTGGGCCACTACCGCGTCATCCGCAAGCTGGGCTCAGGCGGCATGGGCACGGTGTACCTGGCCGAGCAGACGCGCATTGGCGCGCGCGTGGCGCTCAAGGTGCTGCACCCGCAGCTGAGCCAGGACTCGGGCCTGCGCGCGCGCTTCTACGCCGAGGCGCGGACGGTGAATGTGGTGGGACACCCCAACATCGTCCGCATCTTCGACATCAGCGAGGCGCCCGGCGGCCTGCACTACTTCGTCATGGAGTACCTGGAGGGCGAGCCGCTCTCGCAGCTGCCCAAGCCGCTGGAGCCCACCCTGCTGGTGCAGCTGCTGAGCCAGGCGTGCGAGGCGCTCGAGGCCGCGCACCAGGCGGGCGTGGTGCACCGGGACTTGAAGCCGGACAACCTCTTCGTGGTGCGGCGCGATGGCCAGGCGCCCTCGCTCAAGGTGCTGGACTTCGGCGTGGCCAAGGCGCGCGGCCCGATGATGTACGCCGAGGGGCTGACGGCGGCGGGCACGGTGCTGGGCACCCCGGCCTACATGTCCCCCGAGCAGTGGACGGGGCAGCCCGTGGACGGGCGCGCCGACGTGTACGCGCTGGGCGTGACGGCCTACCTGATGGCCACCGGGCGGCTGCCCTACCCGCGCGGCCAGGTGGCGGAGATGGTGCTCTCTCCGATGATGGCGGGGCCGGTGCCTCCGCACATGATCAACCCGCGCGTGCCGCTGGCGCTCTCGGAGACGATTCTGCGCGCCATGGCGCGCCGGCCCGAGGAGCGCTTCGCGCGCGCCATCGACTTCAAGCACGCCATGCTGAACGAGGGCCAGGGCGCCGCGCGCCCCAAGCCCATGCGTGAGAACCCGGAGTCCTCTCCCCGGGGCACCACGCCGGTGCCCATGCCCACCGTGTCGCTGCGCGCGCCCCGGGCGCACATGCCTCCGCCGCAGACGATGCCCTCGGGCGGCTGGACGGCCCGGGTGCACCGCCGCAACGGCGTGGAAGAGGTGGACGTGCAGTGCACGGAGCTCAGCCGCGGGGGGCTCTTCATGTGCTGCGCGGATCCCTTCCCCCGCCTCTTCACCCGGCTGACTTTCACCCTGATGCTCGACGGCGAGCCGGTGGAGTGCGTGGGCGAGGTGGTGCGGCACGTGGACCCCGAGCAGGCCCGCACCTGGGGCATGCCGCAGGGCATCGGGCTGCAGTTCGTGAACCCCTCGCCCCGGCTGCGCGCCTACCTGCACCGGCTGGGCCCCAACCGCCCCGTCGCCACCCAGGCGCCCGCCGCGGTGGAGCAGGACTGCCCCCTGCTCTGAGTGGGGGTGTTCGCGCAGCCCCCTCACCGGGGCTGAAGCGTCCTGTTCTCAACGCCTCGCGTTATCCTTCGCGGGCGCTCTCTCCAAGTGGGCCGCCTGGCACCGCTAGCGTGCGGTCATCATGAACCCAGGCCACCGCCAGGCACTCACTCTCACCCGGGCAGGAGCCCTGCGCTGGCTGTGGCTGGTGGGGCTGGGGCTGCTGCTGGGCTCATGCAGCAAGGGCACTTCGCTGCTGGTCAGCATCGAGTTTCCGCCCACGCTGCTGATGGATCAGCTGCTCATCGCCGTCACCGTGGGAGAGGAGAGCATCGGTCCCCACCTGCTGCCGGTGGAGGCCGGGCGGCTGCTGACCAATGGAGACACCTTCCGCGTGGAGCTGTCGCCTGAGCAGGACGGGGCGGCGGCCACCCTGCGCCTGGAGGGCCTGCGGGAGGGCGGCTCGGTGGCGCTGGGTACGGGCGCGACCACGGTGCGGATGAACAATGAGGTGAACGCCCTGGTGCGGCTGGAGCCCACGGTCCCCCCGACAGGCGGCCCGGATGGCGGCACGGGCGGGGGCATGGACGGCGGCACCGATGGCGGCACGGGCGGGGGCACCGATGGAGGGCTCTGCCCCAACTGCCCCAGCGGCTGCTGCATGGGGGGCGTGTGCACCTCGCGCACCTTCAACACCTGCGGCACGGGCGGCGTGGCGTGCACCGCGTGCAGCTCGAGCACGGCGAACGCCTGTGCCCCCGAGGGCTTCTGCGCCTGCGGGCCCGGCCCGGCGTGTGATCCGCAGCTGGCGGACCGCTGCGTGCTGGGCCAGTGCCGGTGCGGCACCGGTGGGCCGTGCGGCTTCGGGCAGCAGTGCGTGCAGGGCACCTGCGTGTGCAACGCCACCAGCTGCCCGGGGTGCTGCCAGAGCAACACCTGCTACCCGGGCACCGCGAAGGACCGGTGCGGCATCGACGCGAACACCTGCCGCAAGTGCGACCGGGCGTGCCTCAACGGCGGCATCTGCCTGAACTGAGCCCGGCGCAGGCCTACCTGCCGCGCGAGAGCACCTCGATCATCACCCGGTGCACGTCGTCGCGCTCGAAGGGCTTGTCCAGCACCCGGTGGTGGCCGTTGGCGATGAACTCGCGGGCGCGCGGCGTGAAGCCGCCACCCGTCATGAAGATGAAGCGGCTGGCCAGCGACGGCGCCTGCGTGGACACCTCTTCGTAGACGTCCATGCCCGTGCGCTCGGGCATCAGCAAGTCACAGAAGATGATGTCGTAGCCGGGCTCGTGCTGCAAAAGCTTCAGCGCCTGCGGCCCCCCGTGGGCGATCTCCACCCGGTGGCCCTCGAGCATCCGCCCGAGCGCGGCGGCCACCGCGGGCTCGTCATCGATGATGAGCACGCGCGTGGGAGCGGCGGTGGGCACCGGCGCGGCGTGCGAGGAGGCCGGCACCGCGTGCTCTCCCGCCGACGCAGGCAGCAGCACGCGGAACGTCGTCCCCTTGCCCAGGGTGGACTCCACGGTGATGTCTCCGCCGTGCGCGCGCACCAGCGCGTGGCAGATGGGCAACCCCAGCCCCGTGCCCACCCCCTGCGGCTTGGTGGTGAAGAAGGGCTCGAAGATGCGGCTCAGGTGCTCGGCCCGGATGCCCGCGCCGGTGTCCCGCACCTCCACCACCGCCCACCCGCGCTCGTCCCGCCGGGTGACGAGCCGTATCTCATTGCCCTCCACCTGGCCCTCGGGGATGGCGTGCGCGGCGTTGATGACGAGGTTGAGGAACACCTGGAAGAGCTTGCCGTCATTGCCCACGATGGGAGGCAGCGGGCCGTAGTCCTTGATCAGCCGCGCCCGGTGGCGCACCTCGGTGGCCGCCATCTGCGCCACCGAGTCCAGCACCCGGTGCAGGTCCACCGGCGCCTGCCGGTTCTCGTCCACGCGCGAGAAGCTCTTGAGCTGGCGGACGATCTGCCTCACCCGCTCGGCGCCCTCGCGCGCGTCACCCAGCACCTCTTTCCACTCGGCCACGCGCTCGGCGTCAACGGGCCCCGGCTGCATGTCTCCGTGGACGAAGTCCAGGTTGGCGATGACGTAGGACAGCGGGTTGTTCAGCTCATGAGCGATGCCGGCCGACATGGTGCCCATGGAGGCCATGCGGTCGCTGAGCATCAGCCGCGCCTGCATCTGCTTGCGCTCGGTGTAGTCGCGCGCCAGGGTGACCAGGGCCGGCTTGCCATCGAAGGTGACGGTGAGCGTGACGAGGTCCGCCACCACCTCCTGCCCGTCCTTGCGCAGCAGCCGCAGCTCCTGCGCGCGCGCGGCCAGCCCGTCGCGCGCCTCGGCTACATGGCGCAGCATCGCCTGGTGGTCCTCCACCGGCACCATCATCAACAGCGGCCGGCGCACCAGCGTGTCCATGCTCTCGTGGCCCAGGTAGCGCACGGTGGCCGGGTTGACGTAGAGCACCCGGTTCTCCGCGTGCACCAGCACCGGATCCGGGAAGCCCTCGATGAGCAGGTGCAGCCCCGCCTCGGTGCTGCGCAGCGTCGCCTCGGTGCTCGCGCGCAGCGCATCCGTGCTGCGCCGCTCCAGCCACAAGGACAGCGCTCCGGCCGCGCCCGCCACCAGGTCCACCGTGGCCTGCTCCCAGGGCCGGGCCTCCGCGCAGTTGTCGAAGCCCACGAAGCCAAACGTCTCTCCGTGCACCCTCAGCGGCAGCAGCAACATGCCGCGGATCTGCTGCGCCTCCAGCCGCGCCTTGAGCGCCGGGGGGCACTCGGAGGTGAGGAACTGCAGGGGCTGGCCCACGCTGAGCAGCAGCGCATGGTCCGGCCGCAGCTGCTCCTCCAGGGGAAAGTCCTTCTCCCGCGGCAGCGCGGCGATGCCCGGAGCGCACCACTGCGCCTCGCGCGACACGCCGATGCGGCCCAGGATGTCCGGCTGGGCCTTGAGCACGTAGACGCGGCTGGCGCCCGCGGCGCGGCTGAGCGGCTCGAGCAGGTGCTGGTAGGGCTGCTGCTCCTCCTGCTCGTGCGTGAGCAGCCGGCGCTGCACCTCCACCACCGCGGCCAGGCAGCGCTCACGGCTGCTGACGGCCTCCAGCGCCCGGCGGCGCTCGGTGATGTCCGTCATGATACCCAGCACCTCGCCGCTCGCGGCGCTCGAGGCCTGGGCGCACAGCTCCACCCAGCAGGTGCCCGCGCGCGTCAGCACTCGCACCTCCTGGCGCATGTCCTCCGCCTGACGCGTCATCAGCCCGCGCAGCTGCGTGCCAATGCGCTCGCGATCCACCGGGTGCAGCGCCTCGAGCAGGGGCGTGCCCAGCACCGTCGCCGTCTTCAACCCCGTCAGCTCGCTCCACGAAGCGCCCAGCAGCGTGAAGCGGCCCTGCCCGTCCAGCTGGAAGACCACCGTGCGCAGGTGCCGCGCCATCATGCGGTAGCGCAGCGCATCGGCCTCCACCTCCGACAGGGCCCTGACGTCGGTCAGACTTCGCGGACGCTCACGAAAGGAGACGCCACTGTCCCCTCCCGCGAACTCGGTCGGCCTGGATCCAGACCCCCTCTCATCCGCCACGCGTTCTCCTTGGCTCCACCCCTGGAGTGGCCACTGATGGCCGCAGTGAAGATAAAGGAGTGGATTGGAATAAAAGTCAACGAAGGGTGAAATTGCCTCCTGTCCGGCAGACAGGAGAGCGGCTCTCCCTCCATTTCCTCACTGCTCCTCGGAACGGGGGGCTGGCGTGCTTGAAGAGTTTTCCCAGCTAACGCCCCGCCGCGCGGGAGCCGGGGAGTTCCAGGGCCTGGCGCCCGGTATTCGACGTTTCGCGCCGTGGGCTTCTCAGTAGTGGACACCTGGCTCCTACCGCCGGGCGGGATGCGGCCCGCGGGGACTGTCCGAAATTCCGCGCGTCCCTAGCTTCTGGGCCACCCCCGAGAGGTTCCCCCATGAAGACAGCGCACGTGCCCTCGAACGAGCCAGCGCGCCTGGAGGCCCTGGCAGCCCACGCGGTGCTCGACACGCCACCGGAAGAGGCTTTCGACGCGCTGACGCGGCTGGCCGCTCGCCTGTGTGGCACGCCCATCGCGCTGGTGTCGCTGGTGGACGGGGCGCGGCAGTGGTTCAAGTCGCGCGTGGGCCTGGAGGAGCCGGAGACGACGCGGGAGGTGGCCTTCTGCGCGCACGCCATTCTCCAGGAGGGGCTGTTCGTGGTGCCGGACACGCACCGCGACGAGCGCTTCCATGACAACCCGCTCGTCACCGGTGAGCCGGGGGTGCGCTTCTACGCGGCCACACCGCTCAAGAGCCTGAGTGGCCACCTGCTGGGCACGCTGTGCGTGATTGACCATGTGCCGCGCGAGCTGACGGCGGAGCAGGCCCAGGCGCTGCACGTGCTGGGCCGGCAGGTGGAGGCCCAGCTGCGGCTGCGCCTGCGGGAGCGGGAGCTGGAGCGCCGCGAGGCGGAGAGCCGCGCGCAGCGCGAGGCCCTGGCCCGGCTCAAGCGGCACAAGGACGGGCTGCTGCAGCTGGTGGTGAAGGATCTCCAGCTGCCGCTGAGCGCCATCCACTCGCACGCGGCCCTGGTGCAGAGCCGCGTCTACCTGCCCGAGGACGTGCGGGGCGCGGCGCGCGACATCCGCGAGGGCACCGAGAGCGTGCAGCGGCTGGTGGCCAACCTGCTGGAGGCCAGCCAGGAGGACGCGCCCATGGTGACGCGCGTGAGCGAGTTCGACGTCACCACGCTGCTGTCCGAGGTGGCGCGGGACTTCGCCCTGCGCACCCAGGGCACGCCGCGCCAGTTCTCCCACGAGGCGCGGGTGAGCCAGCCGCTGATCACCGCGGACCGGGACATGCTGCGGCGCGCGGTGGGCCACCTGCTGGACAACGCGTTCCGCTTCACGGCGCTGAGCGGGGGGCTGGTGGCCCTGGAGGCCTCGCAGCCCGAGCCGGGCCTGCTGGAGGTGCGCGTGAGGGACGAGGGCCCCTGCATTCCCGCCGCCGCCCGGCCACACGTCTTCGAGCCTCACCCGCCCGAGGCCATGCCCACCCTGAGCGGGGCCCGGGCCAGCAACAGCCCGGGGCTGGCCCTGTGCCGCCGCGTCGTGGAGGCCCATGGCGGGTGGATCTGGGTCGAGGACAATCTTCCCCGGGGCACCACGTTCTGTCTGCGCCTGCCGCTGCGGCCCAGGACGGTGGCCGCGGCGTAGCGGCCCACCGGCGCGGCTCAGTCCTCGTCGTCCACCGTGCCACGCGCGGGCGCCTGCTCGCGGGACACCGCGGGTGGCAGCAGCCGCTCGAGGCTGACGTCCAGCTGGCTGCGGATGAGCCGGTTGAGGCTCGTCAGCTCGCCCGAGGACAGCGGCAGCCGCTCCTCCAGCAACTTCCGCGTGCGCTCGGTCAGCGAGTCACACGCCTGCTTGAGCCTGCGGAACATCGTCACCCGGTGCAGCCCGTACATCGTCGCCATCTGCGGGGTGCTCAGCCCGTCGATGAAGTGCCGCCGGATCAGGTTGCGCTCCTCGGGCGACAGCGACTTCAGCGCCTGCTCGAAGGCCAGCTTGAACTCCACCTGGTACTCGCGCCGGGCGTGCTGCAGCTCCACGTCCTCGGCGGCGGAGGGGAAGTAGTCGAAGAACTCCTCCTCCACCTTCACCTCGGGGGTGTCCTTGCGCATCAGCGACAGCCCCTCTCGCGTGGCCACCGCCCGCAGCCAGCGCCGCAGGTCTCCCCGCCCCGCGTAGGCGGCGATGCGCGGCGGCTGATCCCCCTCGGCCACCAGCAGCTTCTGGCGCAGCGCCTGCTGCAGCTCCTCGCGCTCGGTCACCGACATGCGCAGCCGCGCCAGCGCCGCGCCCATCTCGGGGACGAACTGCTGCTCGAAGATGCGCAGCGCCAGGGGCTCCGCGCGCGCGCAGGCACACGCCAGGTACAGGTCCCCGGCCTTCAGGGCCTCGCCGCCCTCGGGGCCGCCGCCGTTGAGCCGCTCGACGATCCAGCTCAGGAACACGTCCGTGGGCACGGACAGCCCCGGCCAGGCGCCGCGACCCGACTCCACCAGACCCGCCAGCTTCGACTCCGAGCCGGCCAACTTCGCCCGCGTCGGTTCGCCGAGCCGCGCCAGGAAGAGCTTCACCTCCTGCTCCGCACCCACCGGGACCTCCTTTACCCACGAGGTTACTCTAATCCTGCCTTTCAGGAAGCGCAGGCTTACCCAGAATCAGGCACTCTGAGTTTTCTTCAGTCCGGCAGGGCCCAGGCAGGCGCGGGGGTGAGGGTGAACTGGCACCGCTCGCGCTCGGCGGCGATGGCGTCCGCGTCGCCGCTGGCCGGAGCCAGGCGCGACACCATGTCGCCGGCCTCCCAGGTGTAGGGCTGGCCGTTGAGCTGAACCTGACCGTTTGCAACGCGGCGCGTCGCTTCGAACAAAGGCAGGTGCGCCAGCGCGCTCGCCAGCGCCTCGAAGCGCCCCTGGCGCACCGGATCCACGAAGCGGAAGCGGAAGCGGGCCTGCACGGCGAGGTGGAACCACATGGGCCGGAAGGCCACGCCCGCCAGCTTCACCCGCTCGGCCATGAGCATGAGCAGCTCGCTCACCTCGCGCGCCACGCCCAGGCCCGGCACCTCCTGCCCGGGGAGCTTGGGGCGCACGGCGCTGAAGTGCGCGAGCGGGTGGCGCAGCGACAGCCAGTTCACGAACAGGTAGCTCTCGTCTCCCAGGTGGCGGCGCTCCAGGACGCAGTCCACCAGCAGGTGCTCCTGCCCGGCCGCGCGCCCCAGCAGCTGAACGCGGTCCCCCGTGCCCGTGGTGCCCAGCACCACCCGCGGCGGGCCGTAGCCCAGCCGCTCCAGGTGAGCCAGCAGGCCATAGCGGAACAGGGCGTACTCGAGCGCGTGCGCGGTGTAGTGGCCCAGCACCCGCGGCTCGCGCGGCACGGTGCTGCCCAGCGCCCCGTCCAGGTCCTCCTGGGTGATGGGCTCCCAGTCCGAGTGCGCCTCCTGCGTGAGCAGCCGGGAGATGTGCCGGAAGCGCGCGCTGAGCGGATCGAACTTCGCGTGAATGGGCTGGTGCCCCCGGCCGCCCACCACCAGCGCCGAGCCGGCGAACACCTTCCAGGCGTCCGCGTGGTAGCCCCCGCCCGGCAGCCACACGGACGGCACGCGCCGCAGCGCTCGCGCCACGGCCCGGTCGCGCTCACGCACGCCCTCCAGCGTCATCCCCAGGCGGCCGAAGCGGTCTCCGCGCAGCACGTCTCCCCCGGCGATGACGAAGGCCAGCTCCGCGCGGGGCATCCGGCTCAGCAACGCGTGCAGGGCCGCGAGGTACTCCGTGTCGCCGCTCCCGTCTGGCAGCAGCACCTCGTCCACTCCGAGCGGCACGCCCCAGTCGCTGCCGGAGATGGAGCCGATCCACACCCTGGAGTCTCCCGCGAAGCACGCCGCGGTGCCGTCCGGAGGGTGCGCATCCAGATCCAGCACCACGGTGGAGCCCTGGAAGCCCTCGTCCCGCAGAGCGGCGAGCGCCACGGCGATGTCATTGATGGCGCAGAAGCCACCGCCGTGGCCCGGCGCGGCGTGGTGGAACCCGCCCGCCATGTTGATCACCGCCCGCCCGCCGGCCAGCGCCAGCCGCGCGGCCTCCACCGTTCCGCCGCACACCCGCCGCAGCGTGTCCAACAGCGTGTCCACCGGCACGTCGGAGGGGTCCACCGCGTAGATGCTGGCGAGCGTCTCGGCCTGAACCAGGGACTCCAGGTAGCCCACGTCATGCACCCGGGCGAGCTGCGCGTAGGAGACGGGCCGCGGGCGATGCACATCCGTGGAGCGCACCACGCCCGTCTCCAGCAGGTACCAGGTGGTGAAGTCCACCCGGCGTGGCTCGATGCCGGTGCTGAGCTCCAGCCCCGCGAACGGCAGCCGGTAGGCCTCGTCATAGAAGATGGGCACCGTCGCCCGGCCCGGGCTCAGCCGTTCCTTCCACGCCTGCAGCCAACCTCTCATGGGTGGGCGCACCGTGCGAAACCTGGGAGCGCCACGCGGCGCGGTGCCAATCTGAGCGGGGTAGTCATCGGAGGCGAAGGCGAGCCGCTATCCTATCCCCGGAAGGAGGCTCCGAGCGCTACAAGCAGCTCGCGCCCCCGTTGCTCACTCCTAGCCGGGCACCCGGCCCTGGGGCGAGGGCTGCTCCTGGGGCAGATCCGCGCCCGCGCGCACCTCCTCGCGCAGCGCGGGGCTGCGGCGCTTCACCGCGCGCACCAGCAGCGAGGTGAGCAGCGCCCAGCCCAGGCCCGCCACCCATCCACCGAAGACGTCGGTGAGGTAGTGCACCCCGAGGAACACCCGGGACAGCCCCACCAGCAGGGTGAACAGCAGCGCCACCGTCAGCACGTACACCTTGAGCCTGCGGCGCTCGGTGAGCTGCGACAGCATCGCCCCCAGCGTGAGGAACACGATGGCCGACAGCATCGCGTGGCCGCTGGGGAAGCTGGGCGCGTACGACTCCGTCAGGTGCGGCACCACCGAGGGCCTGGGCCGGGCGAACACCTCCTTGAGCACGGCGTTGAGCACCCAGCCCCCCAGCGTGGCCACCAGCACCAGCACCATCGAGCGGAAGCGGTGCACCATCGCCAGGAAGCCACACACCACCCCGGTCAGCAGCGTCAGCACCGTCCACCCGCCCAGCGCCGTCACGTCCCGCGCGGCCACCCTCAGCCACTGCGGGCCAATGGGCAGCTCCGGGTTGTCCGCCCGGCGCATCGCGCGCACCACCGTCTCGTCGAAGCTCTGCGTCTCCTCTTCGCGGATCTCATCCGCCAGCAGCATGAAGCCCAGGCAGCAGCCCACGATCGCCAGCAGCAGCCCCAGCAGCCGCGGCCCATCTCCCCGCAGGCCCGGAGCGTCCCTCTGGAAGAAGCGATGCACCATGGGCCCTACCCTATGTACTCCCTGCCCATGAGCAGCCCCCGTGGCGAGGCTGTCGCCGGGTAGTACACAGAGCCACGCGCGCCCGTTCGGCTCAGGACACGCGGATGCGGTCCCTCGAGGCGCTGCTCAACACGGCGCTCATCACACAGAAGAAGTGGAGGATGAGGCCCGGGAAGACCAGGAGGAAGTAGCCCACGCCGGTGAGCACGAACCACAGCACCGCGCCCAGGAACTGCCCTTTGTAGAGCTGTCCCAGCCCGGGAATGAAGAAGGACATCACCCCCGCGAGTATGGGGCTGAAGCGGCGCTCTCGGACGAGTTCGTAGCTCATGAAAAGGACTCCGGGCGCGGAAACGAGGGGGCTGCCTACCCGCAGAGTAGCGTGAGTTGGCCTGGTTGGCGAATCGACGCGGGATCAGGTTGCGCTTCCCCGCTCGCCTGTGTCTGCTATCACTGCCCGCGGGAGGGCCCCGCTTGGCCATCGCGACCATTGATCCGACGACAGGTAAGACGCTGCGCACCTTCGACGCCCACTCGCCCCAGGAGCTCGAGGCGCGGCTGAGGCGGGCGGTGGAGACGTTCCGCTCCTACCGCCAGACTTCCCTGGCGGACCGCAAGCGCTGGCTGGCCCGGGCCGGAGAGCTGCTGGACTCCGAGGCCGAGCAGTTCGGGCGGCTGATGACACAGGAGATGGGCAAGCCCTTCGAGGCGGCCAGGGCCGAGTCACAGAAGTGTGCCACCGCGTGCCGCTACTACGTGGAGCACGGCGAGGCCTACCTGCGTGACGAGCCCATCGAGCTGGGCGGCGACAAGGCCTACGTGCGCTACGAGCCGCTGGGCCCGGTGCTGGCCATCATGCCGTGGAACTTCCCTTTCTGGCAGGTCATCCGCTTCGCGGCGCCGGCGCTGATGGCGGGCAACGTGGGGCTGCTCAAGCACGCGCACAACGTGCCGCAGTGCGCGCTGGCGCTGGAGCAGCTGTTCTTGCGCGCGGGCTTCCCCGCGGGCGCTTTTCAGACGCTGCTCATCGAGACGGCGGACATCGCCCGCGTCATCGAGGACCCCCGGGTGAAGGCCGTCACGCTCACCGGCAGCGAGGGGGCGGGGCGCGCGGTGGGGGGCCAGGCGGGCCGGGCGCTGAAGAAGGTGGTGCTGGAGCTGGGCGGGAGCGATCCGTTCATCGTCATGCCCAGCGCGAAGCTGGAGTTGGCAGTGGAGACGGCCGTGAAGGCGCGGCTGATCAACAACGGCCAGTCCTGCATCGCGGCCAAGCGCTTCATCGTCCACGAGGCCATCTACCCGGAGTTCGAGCGCCGCTTCGTGGAGCGCATGGGCCGGGCGGTGGTGGGCGACCCGATGGATCCGAAGACGGAGGTGGGCCCGCTGGCCACCGAGAGCATCCGCCAGGGGCTGCACGCCCAGGTGGAGCAGAGCGTGAGCGCGGGCACGAAGCTGCGCGTGGGCGGCAAGCTGCCCCCGGGGCCGGGGCTCTACTACCCGCCCACGGTGCTCGCCGAGCCGCCGCCGGGCGCCGCCGCCGCGCGCGAGGAGCTGTTCGGCCCGGTGGCCGTGCTCTTCAAGGCGAAGGACGCGCGCCACGCCATCGAGCTGGCCAACGACAGCCCCTACGGGCTGGGCGCCAGCGTGTGGACGCACGACGAGGCGGAGGTGCGCCAGTTCATCGACGGCATCGAGACGGGCATGGTGTTCGTCAACGCGATGGTGGCCTCGGATCCGCGGCTGCCGTTTGGCGGGGTGAAGAACTCGGGGCACGGGCGCGAGTTGGCGCTGCAGGGCCTTCGCGAGTTCCTCAACGCCAAGACGGTGCGCCTGAGCGCGGGCAGCCCGGCGCCGCCCACCCAGGCCTCGGCTAACGAGTAGGCACCCGGGCTGTGGGGGCGCGGTGGACCTCCTCCAGCGCCTGCGTCACCGCCTCCATCTCCGTGGCGAGCTGCTCCACGCTGCGGCGCAGGCCCGCGCCCGCCACGTCCTCGGAGGCCGCGTCGGCCGAGCGCGCCCGGAGCAGCTGCGTGTAGAGGTGCTCCAGCGTGTAGTACAGCCGGGTGTGCTCGGCCTCCAGGCGCGAGGCCGCCGTGGCCAGCTCCGAGCGCTGAGCGCGCTGCTCGTCCAGCACCGCCAGCGCCGAGCTGAAGCGCTCCTTCACCACCGCGTCGGTCTCCGCCTCCACCCGGGCCGTCAGCGCCGTGCGCTCATCCGCCAGCCGGCGCTCGTCCTCCGGCGAGAACAGGGCCCGCAGCTCCCGCTCCCGCCGGGCCAGCGCGTGGCAGCTTCGCCGCAGGGCCTCCACGGTCTGCTCGGGCGCGTGCACCACCTCGCGCAGCACCGCGGGCCCACTGCGCACCTCGGCCAGCAGCTTGTCGCACAGCGCGTCCACCCGGGCCATGCGCGGGTCCACCTCTTCCACGACGGGCTCGGGCTCTGGCAGCGGCGCGGCCTCAAGCTCCTCGTGCCGGGTGCGCCGGCGCGGCAGGAACTGCCCCGCCGCCAGCCGGCCGAAGACGAACACGGCGATGAAGATGAGCCACCACAACCGGGGGGAGCGCAGCGCCAGCACCAGCGTCACCACCACCCCCGCCACGTACACCCAGCCGAGGAACGGATTGCGGAAGGCCTCTTCCCGGGCCTCGCGCTGGGGCTTCTTCGACTGGCGCTCCGAGCGGCGGATGGCGCTCTTCGCCTGCTTGCTCCAGCGCTTCTCCCACCGGCGCCTCTCCTTCCGGGTGGGCAGGCGCCCCATCTTCCGGGCCCACTCCTCCAGGGCCTGAGCCTGGCGCTCCTGGCCCTCGGCCAGGGCCTGCTCCAGCCGGTGGAGCCGGTCGGAAGGCGAGTCGCGCTGAGAAGGAGTCCGGGCCACGAGGTGACGCTAACCACGAGTGCCACGGCTTGTCGCGCGGGGAAAAAAAGGGCGACCGTGGGCCAAGGCTGGGGGAAAGGACCCTGGCCCACGGTCACCTCGGAGCTGTCGTCAGCAGCCCCGAGACACCCGGAAGCAGCAACCGTAGGTGTCGTCAGGGCGTAGAGCATCCGGCGTGCCAAGCCCCTGAGCCCTGGCCCTCAGGGTGTTTTCCCTCGGAGCTGCCCTTTGGGGCACCGTCCGGATTCTGGGACGGTGTCCGGATTTTGAGACGGCCGGGGAGGCGCCCCGGGCCAAAGTGGGTTAGTCAGAGGCCTCCGCCACCGGAGTCGCCGTGCCGATGACCTTTCCCGCCTCGTCCCGCCGCTTCCAGCTCTTCAGCTACGCCGTGCTGGCCTACACGCTGGCCGTGGTGCTGTGGGGCGCCTTCGTGCGCGCCACGGGCTCGGGGGCGGGCTGTGGAGACCACTGGCCGGTGTGCAACGGCGTAGTGATTCCGCGTGAGCCCACGGTGGCCACGATGATCGAGTTCACCCACCGGGTGACCAGCGGTCTGGCGATGATCATGGCGGTGGTGCTGTGCGTGTGGGGCCTGCGCGGGCACGCCAAGGGGCACCCGGTGCGAGGGGCCTCGGTGCTGGCGCTGGTGTTCATGCTGACGGAGGCGGCCGTCGGCGCAGGGCTGGTGCTCTTGCAATACGTGGCGGACAACCAGTCCATCGCCCGGGCGTTCTGGATGGGAGCGCACCTCATCAACACCTTCCTGCTCGTCGGGGCGCAGGCGCTGACGGTCTGGTACGCGAGTGGGCGTTCGAAGGTGGTGCTCCGGGGCCAGGGGTTGGCGGGGGTGCTGGTGGGCGTGGTGGTGGCGGGGGTGCTGCTGCTGGGCGTGAGCGGCGCCATCGCGGCGCTGGGAGACACGTTGTTCCCGGCCTCCAGCCTGGCGGAGGGCTTCCGGCAGGACATGTCCGAGACGGCGCACGTGCTGGTGCGGCTGCGGGTGCTGCACCCGATCATCGCGGTCGTCATGGGCGCGGTGCTGGTGGCGGTGGCCAGCCTGCTGGCGCGGCTGAGGCCGGCGCCCGAGGTGAAGCGCGGCGCCACGCTGGTGGGCGTGCTGTACGCGGTGCAGCTGTGCGCGGGCGTCATCAACCTGGTGCTGCTGGCGCCGGTGTGGATGCAGCTGGTGCACCTGCTGCTGGCGGACCTGGTGTGGATTGCCCTGGTGCGGCTGTGCGCGGCGGGCCTGGCCGAGGACGCGCCCCGCGCGGTGACTCAGCCCGCGCCCGTGAGCGCCTGAGCGCTCAGGTCCGCTTCCCGCCGCGTACCACTTTGGTGGCGCGGCGGGTGCATGGGTGACTTCCCTAACCTGTGGACGCGTTCACAGCCGAGGGAGCCGCTTCATGCAGACCCAGACGGGCAATGATCACGCTTACGCGGAAAGCGTCATCCGCGCCATGCAGGCGGAGCTGACGCAGTTCGGCCTGCGCTTCATCAGCGACAACGCGACCCGGCGTAACTACCAGGCGCAGATTCAACAGTACGTCAATGAGCTGCTGGACCATATGCGCCGCGGGGAAATCACTCCTCAGGAAGCGGCTCGGCTGGCCAACGCGACACGCAACGATGTCATGAATGCCTTGCGCTTGAAGACCAGCGACGTTGGCAGGGCCGTTGCCGAGTCCTTCAAGCCCGAGGGAAAGACGCTCTCGCAGCTGCTGCAGCACTACGCTCAGAAAGTCTTCCAGCGGCCCTTCGAGCAGCTCTCCAAGACGCAGCAGGATCTGGTCTACCTCGAAATCGTCAAGGCCTCCGCGCGCGACAACCCCAAGTTCACCTCGCGCGTCGCGAAGCTGAGCAAGCTTGGCAAGGGCCTGGTCTTCGTCAGCGTGGCGATCTCCGTCTACAACGTCGCCTCGGCGGAGGACAAAGTGGATGCGTTGGGTCGAGAGGGCGCGACCACGGGCGGAGGCATTCTGGGAGGCGCCGCGGGAGGCGCGCTAGCGGGGCTGGCATGTGGACCCGGCGCACCCGTGTGTGTCACCATCGGCGTCTTCGTGGGAGGAGTCGCGGGCGCGCTGGGCGCTGACTGGGCCTATGGCTGGTTCAAGGACTAGAGCCGCGTGGGGCGCATGACTCCACTCCAACAGTTCTCGCTCGCGCCCGTCCCGCTGGCCCCAGAGGACTCAGATGCCACCGTCGAGCTGTTGTCTGGTGGCAGGGCGACGGGCCGGTTCCTGGCCGGTAAGGCGCTGGAGCGGCAGTTCCAGGCCGGCAATGCCTATCTGCTGCTGGTGACCCAGGACGTCCCTCATGAGGAGACGCTCTTCATCTACCTGCTGGACCGCTCCTGGAAGCTGCTGGACATGTATGAGCTGGGTGCCGCTTACGTTCCCGGGCTGCTTCAGCATGTCCAGGTGGTTTCGGACCGCCAGCTTGAATTCTCCTTCTTCGGCAATGAGCGCTGGAGATTGACGGTGCTGGACACCCCGGTGCGCCGTTGGCGCGATGTCTTCCGCTCACCGCTCATTCGCCCCTGGGAGCGCCTGCTCTCTCCCAGGTATCTGGAGCTGAGGCGGCTCGAGGAGCCCCCCCCCTGAGCCTATGGCTCACTCAAGGCTCTGCCAGGCAAGCCTCTTCATAGCCCCATCTATCCTGGCGCTTACCCGCGTCCAGTACCTCTCTCAGTGTGTCCAGAGAGACTGAGGGGGGTACGTCGATCGCAAATAACCGCGGCAGATGGCTCAGCTCCGTCGAGCAACCCAGTTGCTTGAAGAGCTCGCGCGCGGCCGATACGTCAGACGGATCATAAACGACCACGCGGATCGTGCTGTGCCCTGAGGGGCGAACGACTTCCTTGAAGCGGAAGGCCCTCTCTTCCGGGACCGCAGAGACAATGTCGTTCACGGCAATGCCCAACACGAAGAAAGGAATGTTATCGATCTTGAAGAGCCCGTCACCGGCCTTGATGGCCCAGAGTGTCTCCGCGCTGGCTGGCGGATACCCCTCCTCGTCTCGCTCGAGTTCGAACAGGATTTTGACGTGCTGCTTGGTCTCAGGCGTTGTCATGTCGAGTTGCCTTTACGGTGCCTTGTCGCTCTTCTCGATGTTGCACGGCTGCGCCAGGAACCGTCTCGACACCGCAGTTCTCGCAACGGTTCTTCCTCTAGCTGCGGGAATCATTGGCCTGCTTGACGGTCCCCTTGTTCTTCTGGGTGGTTGGCCCGCCTCTATGGACGTCGGGGTTTGCCGAACGGCAAACGCGGGCGTTGGGGCTCTCCTCTTATGTCTTGAAGCAGGGGCAGGTTTACCGTGCGGTAAAGGAGTGCCTCAGCTCACATGTGAGCCAGCAGTGCCGAGAGGCGCGCCCGGACCACGGGACGGTGGCTGCGCCTCGATTACGCGTACGGCAGGGAGGACCACCAACCAACAGAGCAAGGGCCCGGCACCCGGGCCTCAAGCTTGCCAAAAGAGAGGCCCGGCCACCCTGCGGCGGCCGGGCCCCTTGAAGAGCTACCTGGCAGGAATGCGCCTACCAGTTGTCTGAGTTGCGGAGCCACATCCTGAGCGCGTTGATCACCAGATGGGCGGCCGAGAGCAGATCGCTCCACGTCCACTGCGGGGAACTTCTACGTTTCGCCATGTTTCACGCCCCTTCCTGTCCTGCGTGTGCAGAAGGCGTCCCCCACCTTGTGCACAGAGCCCGCAGGCTCGTGTTGACGGCAGGGCATGGCGGTGATCAAGATGGCCGTACTCGTTCCACAACGAGGGTACGGCCCCCTGACCACCGGGGACCCGCCGTTCCAAGGCCGGCCCGATGGGACCTCGAATCCCATGGGTGCCGGCCTGTAGTTTGTCGGGGCCTTGCCCCGTGAGTTTGAGTTGCTGTTGCTCCTTCGAGTTCACCTGCGCGACGGCACTGCTACTACCGGTCGCCGACAAGGCCGCCCCCCACTCGCCCATCCACCTTGCGACTGCCGCCTGATCCGAGTCAACCAACATTGGGCACTTTCGGTTGGCTCTGCCACTCCCCACCCCCCAGGTCACCCCACTCCCGCCATCCCCACCCGCCATCCCCACCCGTCAGGTCGGAAGAATCTGTAGGTCGTGACGAGTCTTCTAGCTGATAACCTCGCGCGTCATTTGGAGACAGTACACCCGACTTCCATAACGTCAACCCACGCCAGCGCGAGGCACGCGATTACGTTCGAACGCGATCCCGCGGCAAAACTCCCAGGAGCGATGATGCCTCTGGCTGCTCGAAAGTCGCGCGCGGTGAGGCAGTATCGAAGCATGAGCCTGCGAGGGGCTCTACACACTGCGCGCGGTGCTGAACGTCGAGCTGCTGGGACACGTCACCGTCTCCAACGCTTTAAAAAATGTACGAGGAGCGTCGGATCCGCAACCAACGTCTGGTCGATTGCTGCGGCTCCGGCAACAGCGTTCGAACGCCACAGCGTGTAAACGGCGTTTGAACGCCACAGCCCGTGGAGTTCTTCAGCTCGTGGAGTTCTTCAGCTCGTGGAGTTCTCCGAGAGGCCCAGCAATCTTAGGACTCCTGACATCAGTGCTCGCTGTCCACGGGCTCGGAGGTGGGTAGGGGCTGGGATGCGGGGATGGGGAAGTAGCAGCCCCCCTGGTAGAGGTACACGTCGTGCCCACGGCACTCGTTGGGCTCAAGGTCCATCTTCAGCCAGCAGCCGCCGTTGATAGCGACCAAGCCCTTGCGGCATTGCCCTTTCGCATCAGGCCGGAGTTGACCAGGCTGCGGCTGTCTGGGGAGATCCTTCGCGATGGCATCTTGGGGAGCCTTCGCGGGAGCCTCTGAGGAACTCACGGCGTCCTCTCCGAGAGAGACCGCATCGCCCTCCGCGTTGGAGCCACCTCGGTCCGCTGTGAAGGTGGCCCTGGTACGCAGCCAGCCTGGCTTCTCTGGCCACAGTCCGAGCGCCATGGCCGCAGCGAGCCAGGGCAGCCAGCTCCGCGCCTTCCCCCGCCTGATGGTGCCGACACGTTCGAACAGCGGCGTATCCGCCAACGGACCGGCGTGGGCCACGCCTCGCTCCATCGCCTCGGCCAGCTCGCCCGCGGTGCCACGCTCCTCGGGCCTGGGCGACAACATGCGCAGGATGAGCGCGTTGAGCTGGGCATCCACCCGGGGGTTGAGCTGTCTCGGAGGTGTGGCGCCACCGCCACCGGGGAGCCAGCACTGGCCTTCCAGCGTGTCCGGATCCGTGGAGGGCGGATACGTACCGGTTACCAGCCGGTAAGCCGTGACGCCCAGCGCGAACACATCATCGGAAGGCCGCGCCATCAGCGGAGCACTCGCGTCCGGCCCCGCGCGCTGGAGGTACCGCCACATCTCGGGGCTGCGGTAGGCGGGAGTGCCCGGCAGCAGGGGCATGGGCGTCAGCCTCGCTGCGCCCGCGAAGTACCCCGTGCCGAAGTCGGTGAGGAACAGCCGGCCGTCCGAAGCACGCACCAGCATGTTGTCGCCCTTCACGTCACGATGGACGCTGCTCACCTCGTGCGTGGCCTGCAGCGCGCCCGCCGCCTGGGCCAGCAGGGCCAGCACCTGGCGCGAGGACGGGTGGCTCCGCTCCGCCCAGGTGTAGAGCGGCACACCCTCCACACACTCCATCACCACGAACGGGTGGGAGCCACCGGAGGGCGCCCGCCACAGCCCGGCATCGAGCAGCCGGGGCACGCTCGGGTGACGGATGCGCGCGAGCAGCTCCGCTTCCCGCTCGAAGCGGGCATCCGCCGGGGAGATGGCCAGCTTGAGAACCGCGGGCCCGGTCCGCTTCCTATCCACGCGCTCGGCGGCGTACACGGTGCCGTACATGCCCCGGCCTCGGAAGCCGAGCACCCGCCAGGCACCGACCTCGGTCCCGGGCGGCAGAGAGATGAGCCTCATGTCCAGCGCCATGCGACGAGCCTACCTCCAGGGTCGTCAGTCGCCTACCGCCTCATGAAGCGGGACTCTCAAGGCTCCCTTAAGAACCGGCCAACAGGCCCTGCCACGACTCCGCCCGACCGCGTGGGGCTAAGGCAGGTGCCGAGGGCGGCAGCATGGCCTCTGACACCTGAGCGAAGATGGTCTGTCCTACTTGAAGTACTTCATCTTTCGCTTGCTCGCTCCCTCCTGGATTCTACTCGTGACGCAGGAGTGTTAGACCGTGCACGGAAGCGCGGAGGATCCTTGGTGAACGGATTGAAGCAGCGGTGGTGGCTGCTGGCGTGCTGCCTGCTGGCGGCGTGTGCGGCTGCCAGGCCTGCTGAGCGCGCCTCCGATGGCTGCGAGGTGGCGGCGGAAACAGCGCCATTCGAGGAGCTGTGCGCCGAAGACGCCAGCCTGGTGGTGCTGTGCGACGAGCGCCAGTGTGGCGCCTACCGCTGCCGCGAGGTGGTGGAGCGCCTGACGGCGGGTCAGGTAGTGCTGGTCCGTCAGCCGGTGCTACCACGGCCCAGCGTCAGGCCAGGCAACACGGGCACGAAGCCAGACCCGCTGCCCAGCCCAGGCCCCGGAGTGGAACGCTACCGCGACAGCACTCAAGGGTCCTTCGGCCCTTCGCAGCCGGTGTTCATCATCCCCTGGAGCCCCAGGCTCCAGCACGAATTGCTGCCCAGCCAGAAGCAGCTACTGGTGGAGGCCGAGGCCTACCGCAAGAAGCCTCACGAGGGTCACCACATCTACCCCCGGGCTTTCCGAGGGTGGTTCACCGAAAAGGGCATCGACATCGATGAGTACATCCTGCCGCTAGAAGTCGAGGAGCACCGGCGCATCCATCGGGGTGCAAATGGTGGTCCTTGGAATGCGGCCTGGGACAAGTTCATCGAGAATAATCCTGGGGCTCCACGCGAAGCGATACACCGGCAGGCCGGAAAGCTCATCTATGAGTTCCGCCTGTTCGGCCCCATCTTGCCCTACAAGCTCTGGACGCTGCACCCACCGCCGTTCCGGTCCCCTTGAGGCGCCATGCGTTTCTACTGGCTGCGCCGCGTCGAGCGTCCTCGTTACTCGGGCTGGTATGACGACGAGCACAAATGGGGCCTGCCTGGCATTCACTGCCCTCTGTGTCAGGCCATCTGGTCCATGGCAGGAGTCGCCTTCCCCTCCGTGGATTTGTCCCATCTTCCGGAGCAGGAGAAGTATTCGGCCCGGCTGGAGGAGGACTTCTCGGAGTTCGAGCGGCTGCGTGAGCAGGTACGCGCTCTGGCACCCTCTGGCGCACAGCTGGAACCAGGAACGAAGTTCGGTCCCCTGGTGGGCGCGGCCCGAGGAGAGTTCGGCCCCCTGTGCCTCTACCCTTCCTGGACGCTCCTCTGCGGCCCCGAGCCGCTGGCACGCCTGACCGCCGAAGGGCTCCAGGGCTTGAAGGGCTTCCGCACACAGTTGCGCTTCCGTAAGAAGAACCCACAGGAGCTCTTCGAGTTGGAGTTGATGCCCCGCGGACGCTTTCACCCCGGCTGCCTGCCCGCGGACCTGCCGCCCATCTGTCCCAAGTGCGAGCGCTTCGGCGCGAGCCTGCCGGATGAGCCCATCCTCGATGCGGCCACCCTGCCCAGCCACCTCGACCTCTTCCGGCTACAGGACTTCCCGACAGTCCCCATCGCCACCGAGCGCTTCGTCGAGGCCACGCGCCGCCTGGGCTACGAACAGGACATTCTCTTCCGCGAACTGCCTTTGCGCTGAGCCCCAGGGCTTACCCCGCCGCGCTACCGCCCGTCTCAGAACACATCATCGGAAAGCTGGGCCATCAGCGGAGCACACCCTCCACGCACTCCATCACCACGAACGGGTGGGAGCCGCCGGAGGGAGCCCGCCACAGCCCGGCATCCATCAGCCGGGGCACATTCGGGTGACGGATGCGCGCGAGCAGTTCCGCTTCACGCTCGAAGCGGGCATCCGCCGGGGAGATGGCCAGCTTGAGGGCCGCGAGCCCGGTCCGCTCGCCATCCGTGCGCTCGGCGGCGTACACGGTGCCGTACATGCCCCGGCCTCGGAAGCCGAGCAGCCGCCAGGCACCGACCTGAGTCCCGGGCGGAAGGGAGATCCGGTGTGGATGCAGCTGGTGCACCTGCTGCTGGCGGACCTGGTGTGGATTGCCCTGGTGCGGCTGTGCGCGGCGGGCCTGGCCGAGGACGCGCCCCGCGCGGTGACTCAGCCCGCGCCCGTAAGCGCCTGAGCGCGCGGGTCAGGTTCCCTTGAAGCCTGCCTTCAGACTGCTGGCTTCCGCTCGACCGCCGCCTTGATGTCTTGCAGATCTTTCGCGAGCGCCTTCTTCGTGGCGCCCGCGAACAGGAAGCCTGTCAGCCTCCACATCACCTTGGCACCGAATGTCACCGGCTGGGCGGAGAACCGCATGCTGAGCTCCGTCGCCCCGTTGCTCTCATTCAGCGCAAGGGTCGACGTGTAAATGGCGCCATGGCTCTCCGCGCGCGTCTTGTAGAACTCGAGCTCGACCGCCTCGGTAATCCAAATGACTTCGGTGGCTTTCTGGCCAAACATGGTCCGCGTCTCACGCCACTTGAACCCGACCATTCCGGACGCCGGTTTCTCGAGGATCTCCACCTTCTCGATGCCGCTGATGGTCTGCGGGGCGTTTTCGATGTCGGCGATCGTGTTCCACACGGACTTTCGATCCGCGTTGATGATCGCTTTGACCTCGGTCTCCATGCTCATTCTCCCCTCGGACAATGACTTTGCGAAAAAGGGCGGCGAGCCTACCGCGTCTCCTCCCGCGTGCGTCGGGAATCACAGCCCACTGCTGGTCTTCT
The DNA here is from genome assembly GCA_035296065.1 of Myxococcaceae bacterium. Classification (GTDB taxonomy): domain Bacteria; phylum Myxococcota; class Myxococcia; order Myxococcales; family Myxococcaceae; genus DATHBR01. Next base: position 168,577 of record DATHBR010000024.1, read on the forward strand.
CCTTTCGGAGCGGCCTTGGGCCAGCAGGGAGCGGATCCTTCAAGCAACCCTCGGAAGCTGGATCGTCTGCGGCTCCCGACGGAGAATCCCCGGATGGCCGCCAGGAAGAAGACCGCTCCCGCCACCATGGACGCCCCCGCGGTGCTCGCCTTGCTTAAAGAGCACAGCTCCAAGAAGACGCTCGACGGAATGGCGCGCTTCGGAATCCCGTCGGACAACGCCCTGGGCGTGCCCATGTCTACCATGCAGAAGCTGGCCAAGGGGATCGGCAAGAGCCACACGCTGGCGGCCGCGCTCTGGAAGACGGGGTGTTATGAGGCGCGCATCCTCGCGTGTCTTGTGGATGAGCCCGAGCAGGTGACCTCCGCGCAGATGGACCGCTGGGCGCGTGAGTTCGGGAACTGGGCGGTGTGTGACTCGGCGTGCTTCCACCTCTTCAACCGCTCACCCCTCGCGCTCGAGAAGATTCCCCAGTGGGCCGCCAGCGACGATGAGTTCGTCAAGCGCGGTGCCTTCGCGCTCCTGGCCTGCATCCCCGCCAAGGACGCCGCGGCCCAGAAGGCCCTCGCCGCGATGCTGCCGCTCATCGAGCGCGCGGCGGATGATGACCGGAACTTCGTCAAGAAGGGGGTGAGCTGGGCGCTTCGGCGGGTGGGGCAGCGCAGCGCTTCATTGCATGCCGCCGCGCTGGAACTCGCACGCAGGCTCGAGGCGTCCGGTGTGAAGAGCGCGCGCTGGATTGGAAAGGATGCCATCAAGGACCTCACCCGGCCCCTGGTGCTCAAGAAGCTGACGACCGCGAAGCGCTGAGGCGCCTCACCGCGTCGGCCATGGCTTCGCCTTCTTCTCGACCTTGCCGAAGTCCACCCGGACGAAGTCGCAGACGCGCCCTCCTTCCACAGTGGCGGCAGTGCTCGCTGTCTGCGGGCTCGGAGGTGGGTAGGGGCTGGGACGCGGGGACGGGGAAGTAGCAGCCCCCCTGGTGGAGGTACGCACCGGGCCCACGGCATTCGTTGGTCTCGATATTCAACTTCAGCCAGCAGCCGCCGTTGATCACAACCAGGCCCTTGCGGCATTGCCCCTTCGCATCGGGCCGGAGCTGACCAGGCTGCGGCTGTCTGGGGAGATCCTTCGCGATGGCGCCCTGGGGAACCTTTGCAGAAGCGTCTGAAGAGCTCACGGCGTTCTCTCCGAGGGAGACCGCATCGCCCTCTGCGTTGGAGCCACCTCGATCCGCTGTGAATGTGGCTCTGGTACGCAACCAGCCTGGCTGCTCTGGCCACAGTCCCAGCGCCATGGCCGCCGCGAGCCAGGGCAGCCAGTTCCGGGCCTTCCCCCTCCTGATGGGCGCCTGTTCGAACAGCGGCGTATCCGCCGACGGACCGGCGTGCGCCACGCCTCGCTCCATCGCCTCGGCCAGCTCGCCCGCGGTGCCACGCTCCTCGGGCCTGGGTGACAGCATGCGCAGGATGAGCGCGTTGAGCTGGGCATCCACCCGGGGGTGAGCTGTCTTGGAGGCGTGACGCCACCGCCACCGGGAAGCCAGCACTGCCCTTCCGGCGTGTACGGGTCCGTGAAGGGCGGATACGTATCGGTCACCAGCCGGTAGGCCGTGACGCCCAGCGCGAACACATCATCGGAAGGCTGGGCCATCAGCGGAGCACTCGCGTCCGGCCCCGCGCGCTGGAGGTACTGCCACATCTCCGGGCTACGATAGGCGGGAGTGCCCGGCAGCATGGGCATAGGCGTCAGCCCGCGAAGTACCCTGTGCCGAAGTCGGTGAGGAACAGCCGGCCGTCCGAAGCACGCACCAGCATGTTGTCGCCCTTCACGTCCCGGTGGACGCTGCTCACCTCGTGCGTGGCCTGCAGCGCGCCCGCCGCCTGGGCCAGCAGGGCCAGCACCTGGCGCGAGGACGGATTGCTTCGCTCGGCCCAGCTGTAGAGCGGCACACCCTCCATGCACTCCATCACCACGAACGGGTGGGAGCCACCGGAGGGAGCCCGCCACAACCCGGCATCGAGCAGCCGGGGTACGCTCGGGTGACGGATGCGCGCGAGCAGTTCCGCTTCACGCTCGAAGCGGGCATCCGCCGGGGAGATGGCCAGCTTGAGGGCCGCTGGCCCGGTCCGCTCGCCATCCGTGCGCTCGGCGGCGTACACGGTGCCGTACATGCCCCGGCCTCGGAAGCCCAGCACCCGCCAGGCACCGACCTGGGTCCCGGGCGGCAGGGAGAGGAGCCTCATGTCCATCGCCATGCGACGAGCCTACCTCCTGGGTCGTCAGTCGCCTAACGCCTCATGACGCGGGGCTCTTAGGGCTCCCATCCGCCCGAGCCTTCGAGCGCCGCCGTCGTTTCGTCCGGTCGAGGGCGTCGCGGATGGTCCTTCGGACTTGCTGCTGCTCTTCGCGCAGCGGCTCGGGCTCGGTCATCGCAGGGAAGATGAGGCTCACCTTCCCTCCAAATGGGGCGAAAACACGGGTGAGCGTCTCGACGGTGAGGTTCGCGCGCGGATCATCCTCGAGCCTGGCGATGGCACGCGGTGAGACCTTCACGACCTGGGCGAAGGTCCGCCGGTCCATCCCGAGCACCGCTGCGCGCAGCACGCGAGCCGCGTCGCCGAGGTACAGCTCGCCCGAGACAACCATCGCGGCAAGCTCTTCGAGCAGCGCTTTTCGTTCCGCGGGGCGCATCCGGGCTACATCGGCGCGTTTGATCATAGGAGGGTCCACCTCCGGAGCTTCTTCTCTGTGTCGCGCAGCCCAAGGGGCTCGAAAGTCAGCGTTTCGATGGGTAGCCCCAGCGTGGACAGGAGCTCGGGCAAATCCTTCAGTCGAAGAGCGAGTTCGCGCAGTCCCTCGCGGAGGAAGGCTTCGTCGCGACCGAAGCTCGTGAGCAGCGCCGGCCAATCGACCGTCCCGCCGACCTCGAACTCGCGCCAGCGAGTAGTACGGGTGACACCCTCCGGGTCCATTTTCATGGGTGCGAAGTCAAAGACCGGAGCGAGCCGGACCGCGTCGGTGGTCTTGAGCAGCGCGATATTCCGGCCGTGGTTATCCGAATTTCCGAAGACGAGGTTGAGCAGATCCCTCTTCAAGTATTCGAGAAGCACCTCGCGCCAATCACGGGTGGTGATGAAACATTGCAGCGCGGCAATCACGTCCTGGTGCGTGAGCGACGCACCGGGCTGGCTTTCAAGCAGTGAGTAGATCGACTCGAGGCCGTAACGGACCTCGAGCCCGTCGCGGCGGCTCACATCGAAGCGGGGGAGCCAGAGGCTCGGCCCGTTGGGTCCATGTTCGAGCGACATTCCATCCACGGGGATGGTGTCCACGCCGAGCTCGTGCAGCGCGCGGTAGTAGACGTACTCGGAGCGCAGAATGAGCCGGTCGCGCTCGGTGTTGCCGCGGGCGAACTTCACGAGGAAGTAACGGTCGGGGTTGGCCGGTTCGTCCTGCCAGGCGTCGATCCACACCTGCTGCGCGTCGTCCTGCCGGAGCAGCAGTTTGGGCGAGTCGCCGCCCGCGCCAGTGGCGCCGCCGACCTGGGCTCCGACCTCGGCCGCGTACTCGAGAAATTCCTGTTGCCGTAGGATGACAGCGTGGCGTGCAAAACGGGGGGCCGGTCCCTGTTTCGGCGGCACCGCCTCCTGGATTCGGAGATTGCCGATCGGCGCGATGGTTCCGTGCCGCAGCACTTGCGGCTCACTCGCCGTTTCGTCGCGCAGATTGAGCCGCCGCAGCCACCACCGGCGGCCGCTGCCGAGCGGGCGGATGTCGTCCAGAAAGCTCGGCCAGCGCCGACCCATTCTCGGTCCGAATTCCACCGGCAAGCGCAGGCTCACCGCTGCCAGTGGAGTTTCCTTGCCGATCCACTCTCTGAGGTAATCGAAGTCGTATTCGAACGCGCACGCCCCGGCTGGGCCCTTGTCCGGCTCGGTGAATTCGAGCAGCGCGGCCTGGTGCCAACGTCCCTCGATCAGCGTTTCGATGGTGAGATTCACTTGATGCAGGATAATGCATCAAGATGCGGAACCTGAGCGAATTTAGTGCCTTTAAGTGCGTTAACAACGGCGCAATGCGCGGTCTAAATGCTCTTTATGGCATCTGTTTAGGAGAGAGCTGGAACTCCTGTTCAGAACCGGCCGACGAGCCCTGCCACGACTCCGCCCGACCGCGTGGGTCCGAGCATGGGTAGCACCGAGAGATTCGCATGCTCATCGGCAGCGGTGCTCGTGCGCTCAGGGGCGAGAGCTCCGGAGATCGCATAGGCCACCGTGGCTCCAAGCGATGAGCACACCAGACCGCTGATGACGGCGGCCTTCCCCGATGCGTCGAGCCCCCACGCCAGACCCAGTGCCAACCCTCCGCCCAGGAAGGCTCCAAGGAGGGCCGCTCGCAACTCACCCCGGCCCTTCATGAGCGCACCCACGGCGCCAACGCCCAGGCCCGCTCCAATAATCGCGCCCAGCGCCGTGCCCCCGATCAGGACGCTTCCCTCATGATCTTTGAACAGGGCCTCATCGAGGAACAACCAATCGCCGACGAGAACCACGACGGCTAGAAGGTAACCCGCGCCGCCGAACACAGCACCGAGCAGGACACCGGCGGGGAACTGAAGGACGAGGCGTCCCACGGTGAGCCCAGCACCAGAACCCTCCTCCTGCTGCTCCGCTCGAGGAAAGACCTGCCCGCGCGGAGAGGGCTCCTCGGGTGATTCCGCGGCAGGTGCCAGGGGCGGCGGCGTGGGCTCAGCCGCCTGAGCGAAGGTGGTACTCGAAGCCAGGAGAATGAGGCACAGCAGCAGCTGTGAGAGACCCGGGATCAGGCGCATGAGGCACAGCCTACATGGCCAGGGGCGGCCACAGCGGCGGAGACGTTGAACGCCCACAGGCGCACCGGGGAGAGGGGAAGCCCATCGAGGGTCTAGAATAGGGGCATGTGGAAGAGTGCCCTGTGGTTCTGGCCGCTGCTGTTATCCGCCCTCACCGGGCTGGTGGTGGTGGTCCGCGCCAACCAGAGCGCGGCCTGGCAGTCCGGCCGGCTGCGCATCCTGGCGATCTGCCTCTTCTCCTACGCATTCTATTACCTCGCGCTCTCGTGGCCGGTGTGGCTCACCGAGTTCTCCTGGGTGAAGCGGCTCGTCGTCAGCTCGCTCGTGCCGGTGGGCGTGCTGCTGCTGGTGGCCGTACTGCCCCTGAACCGGCCAGCGGATCTCTTCGCCCTCCAGCTGCCCAGACTGGCCTTCATGTTCTGGTTCCTGCCCGGCGAGTACATCAACGCCAGGCTGGACAGAGCCGTGTGGGCTTCGCCCTGCGACATCCCCATGTGGGAGGCTCGCAGGAGGGCCTTCTATCCCTACGTCCACAGGCACGCCTTCCAGCCTGACGGGCGGATCCTCATCCTGGGAGGCATCTCCAAGCCAGGCAGACACGTGTCGGGGCTCAAGCTCGTCCGGCTCCTGCCCGATGGGAGCATCGACCCGAACTACCAGGCCCATGCGGGCTGCGTCAGGGGCGCGGGCTACCTCCTGCCGCAGGCGGATGGGCGGCTGCTCATCAGCCGCGAGATGATGGACAGCACTCCGTATGGCCCTTCGAAGCTGGCCCTGGTGGTGAGTCCAGAGGGCAAAGAGGAACGCGAGCTCTACATCCCCCGCCTGCCGGCGGATCAGCTCGTCCGGGGCTATGTCTCGCAGCTTCAGCTGGAGCCGGATGGCGGCTTCATGGCCTACGGGAACTTCACCGCGAAGAATACGCCGTTCCGGAGCTTCCGCCTCCGGCTCACCCCAGAGGGAGTGCCAGACCTGAACTCGGGCGTGGAGGTGCCAGGCCTGGAGGAGCTCCACAAGCTCGAAGCAATCACCCGCGATGCCGACGGCCGGTTCTTCATCAGCTACTACGACGCCGCGGCCAAAGCGCCACTCTTCCTGGTCCTCACCGCGGACGGCCGGCTGGATGAAGCCTTTCAGGCGCGGCTGCTGGAGACGCAGCGTGCGCATGGCGTGCATCGAAACCACGCCCTGGCACTGCAGGCGGATGGGAAGATCATCGTCGTGGTCGAGAAGCGATCCGTGAAGCACGAGGTGGTGCGCCTGCACCGGGACGGAACCCTGGACGCCTCCTTCCAGCCGACACCCCTCCCCTTCGAATCCAATCACGTGAGTGCCGCCACGAATGGAAGCGTCCTCGTTGCCCGGATCCGCAACCACGGCAACACGCGCTACAGCGGCTCCGTGGAGCTGGCGCGCCTGGGCCCGGAGGGAGGCATCGACGAGGCCGTCACCCAGCGCCTCCAGGAGGCCTGTGCCTCGCAGAAGGTGAAGGACATCCACGGGCTCGCGGTGAAGCCCGACGGCACCGTGCTGCTCTATCGCCCCGTGTCGAGCGCTCCCGAGGAGAAGCTCCGTCTGCTCGTGCAGCTGCGGCCAGACGGCACGCTGGACCCGCTCTTTCAGCCGCCGTTCTGACTCAAGTCCTTTGCATCCCGGGCATGGCAGTGCCAAGGATCCAGGCGTCTTGTCCCCCTTACGCAGGCGGCATCAATGAAGCTCCGTGGAGCACTGTCATTCGTTCTGATTGCTTCTCTGGCTCTCGCTTGTGATTCGGATCCCGATCCGGATCCGGGCCCGAATGACGCGGGTCCGGATCAGACTGACGGCGGCTCCAACCCTGGCACGGGTGATGCCGGAGTGGTGATGGACACGCTCACCATCCAGGGACGTGTGATTGACGCGCCAGGCGCTCAGGCGGAGATCACCGCCACGGTCGGGACCGAGACCCACGTGGCGACGGCCGGCGCCGATGGCAGCTTCTCGCTCAACATCGTGCGCCCAAGCACTGCGTCGGCCACCAGCTGGGTCATTCTGACCGCCAGAGCCACCGGCGCTCACCCCGTGATGCTCAAGGCCTCGATGGGAGAGATCGGCCAGCTCACGGCCGCGGCGGGTTCGGACCGGGTGCTGACGCGCCAGGAGCACAACAACACGTACCTCACCCACCTCACCACCGCGCAGTACGCCCTGCTCACCGAGTCCCATGGCGGTACGCCTCCCATGACGAGGGCGGACACCCGGGCCGCGGAGAAGGAGATCGACAGCCGCAAGGTGCTCCAGGGGGCCGCCGTCCTCAAGCTGGTGACCAACGAGCCGGCGCGCTATCCGCTGCCCGCTGGGGTTACCTCCACGCTCGCCCTGGTGCAGAACCTCGAGGCCTACAAGCGCTTCGTCACTCAGCACGCCGCCGCGGTGGAAGCCGCCGAGACGCCGCTGCTCGCCGACCCGGACACCGTCGCGCAGTTCAAGCTCGCCGAAGTGCCGTCGGCCTACTACGCCGTCGACGGAACCCGAGACGGGTATCTGCCGCGCGGCGGCGCCAAGATCGTCCTGAGGCTGGCAGGCACTGGGGACTACCTCAACGACAAGGGCAAGCACCCGTTCACCTGGAGCGTCACCTCGGGAGCCCTGGTGCTGAACTTCTCGCCGCCCATGACCGAGAAGACCTACCCCTACGTGGAGCAGTGCCCTGAGCAGGGTCAGCTCGAGACCACCTTCCACATCCAGCAGAACCGCTACAAGCTGCTCGCCGATGGCGCCTACGTGGAGCAGGCGCAGCTGACCCGGTCGGGCGAGCGTACGTATGCCGAATGCATCAACGGCACGCAGCTTCCTCCCTCCGCTCTGGTGGAGTCCGTCACCACCCCGCTGCGCAATGCCGACCAGCTGCCGTCACTCACGCTGACGTCCGCGCAGTTCGCGGGGGTGATCTGGGGCATCGACCAGTACTTCCAGTATGGACCGGCCAACGAGTTGGGGCTGGCGACGGATCTGGTCTCGTTCGCTGGCAATGCAACGGGCAGCGGGCGCCAGAGCGGTACGAGCTTCACCTGGCAGGTCACCAACGGCAGGCTGGTGCTGACCTACCCGGACGGCTCCAGGCACCAGCTCGAGTGGCTGGAGTCGCGGCCACCGCTCGAGGCGTTCTTCTCCGAGCGGACCGATTCCACGGGCCGGGTCCTGAGCGCCAACTACAACGTGGCGATTGCGCGCAGGCCCGCGGCGGCCTTCTCCCCGGAGCTGCTCGTCACCGCCGGGGGCACCTACTGGCAGACCGGCTTCAACACGTGGATGGCGGCCGGGTGGGAGGGTGACGAGCTCACCTGGAACATGCGCTTTGGATTCGAGCTTCGCGCGACCTCCGCGGGGGACCGGATGGATTTCTTCGTGGAGCCCGACATCGATGACGGTGACTCGGTTCCGAATGAGAAGCTCATCACCCGGGTCCCGCACACGTGGAGCATGATCGATGCGCAGACCGCCCGGTTGGACACGACCCAGCAGTGCACTGGCATTCCGTGCAGGTTCCGCAACTGGTACCTGCTCGATGTCTCGCCGACGAACCACCGCATGTACGTCGTCGAGGAGCTCTTCTTCCGCTTCAACAGCACTCCCGCTGGCACCTACTTCTCCTCGGGCCCTCCTCGCTGGAACCTCTACGAGAAGTGGCAGGTGCCTCCCTCGGATGTCTACGGACCCTAGAGGCCCTATGTCGAACTTCCTCGAAAACCTCTTCTCGGCCGAAGTCCCCGCCTGAAGCCCGCGCCCCATGGGAGAGTTGACGCTCGCTTCGCTCGATGACTTCCCGCTGGGGGCCGTGCTGTATGGCACCCCCACGGCTGGGCGCCCGCTTGTCATCATGGCCGGTGCCACGGGGGTGCCGCAGGGCTTCTATCGCCGCTTCGCCGAGTACATGGTGGCAAACGGCCACGCGGTGCTCACCTTCGACTATCGCGGGGTGGGCCGCTCTCGCACGGGGCCGCTCAAGGGCTTCCAGGCCACCTACCTGGACTGGGCCGAGAAGGACCTGGTGGCGGTGGTGAAATGGGCGCTCGCCCAGGGGCCCGCGGCGGTGGTGGGCCACAGCTTCGGCGGACATGCGTTTGGCCTGCTCCCAAATGCCAACGCCACGCGTGGCCTGTACACCTTCGGCACGGGCGCTGGCTGGCACGGCCACATGCCCGCGCTCGAGCGGCCCAAGGTGCTGCTCATGTGGAACGTGCTCGGCCCCGTGATGACGCGCGTCTACGGCTACCTGCCCTCGCGGCACTTTGGACTGGGCGAGGATCTGCCGCTCGGCGTCTACCAGCAGTGGCGCGCCTGGTGCCGCCGCCCGGACTACTGGTTCTCGGACCCCGCACACGACTTCGCCCAGCGCTTCGCCCGGGTGAGCGTGCCCGTGGTCGCCGTCAACGCGGTGGATGATCGCTGGGCGCCCCCGCGCTCGGCGGCCGCCTTCATGGCGGGCTATTCAGGCACGCGCGTGGAGCTGCGCTCCGTGACTCCCGCCCAGGTGGGCCTGCGGCGCGTGGGGCACATGGGCTACTTCCGCGCTCAGGCGCAAGAGGCCCTCTGGCCCGAGGTGCTCGCCTGGCTCGACGGGCGCACCGCGCACCAGGACCGTTCTCCGCAGTGGTGATCAGTGGGGGTCCCACTCGCCGTCCGTGCGGACAGCCGCCAGGGTGCACGCCCGGTGGGCGGTGCCGAGGGGGTGAGCCGGTTATCTCTCCGGCTCCGCATGTGGACCGAGCCCCAACTGCACGCGACGTGCGAGTGGAGCGTGGCGCGAGCCCGCTTTGCCCGTCAGGAGAAGGAGTACTCATGCGCCGCGGCCTCCGTGCGGCATGGGCTGCTGCTGGGCGGCGTGCATTACCCGGAGCAGTTGCTGGCGCGATGGATGGACGTGACGCCCTGGGGTACGGACCACCTGCGCATCAAACGCTTCCTCCACGCCCAGGACACCTTCCGGGCAACACCGCTGGTGCGCCGCGCCACCGAGACGAGCGCCGCGTTCTTCACGCGCCTGGGCCGGGCCCTGAATGAGGGCGCCTTCGCGCTGGCCTGCATCGGCGAGGGGGGAAACGATCACTGGGTCTGCCTCGGCGCCTGGCGGGACTCGCGGCTGTGGTGGCTCAACTCCCACTCGGACTACGGCCCGCTCCTTGGCCGTCACACCGCTGACACATTCGACGCGCTCGAGTGGGGTGACGAGGTCATCCTGGTCGAGCCGCGCCGCTGGGCCGCGCGCTTCCGGGAGTGGGTGCCCCACCGGGAGCGCCTGCTGAGCACGGGCCTGGCGGAGCCCAGACGGCTTTTGACCGGAACACCTTGAGCTTCCGGGCATGGGTTGGGCAGACTTTCCCAACCCGCGCTACTCCTGAGGATCCCTGCTTTGGCCGAGCCCCTTTCCATGCCGCAACCCCCTGCCTCGCCCAGGAAGCTCGATCGGTTCCTGAACACCATCGAGCGCGTGGGCAACCGCCTGCCGGACCCCGCCGTGCTGTTCGTCATCGCCCTGGGGCTCACCTGGGCCCTGTCCGCCGTGCTGTCCTCGGTGCAGTTCTCCGAGATCGATCCGCGCACGGGCAAGCCGCTGCTGGTGCAGAACCAGCTCACCGGGACGGCGCTGGCCACCTTCCTGGCGGGCATGGTGCGCACGTTCATGGACTTCCCGCCCCTGGGAGTGGTGCTGGTGGCGCTGCTGGGTGTGGGCGTGGCCGAGCACACCGGCTTCATCAACGCGGGGCTGCGCGCGCTGCTCGGCATCACTCCCGCGCGGCTGCTCACGCCCATGATCATCTTCGTGGCCATCATCAGCCACACCGCCGCGGACGCGGGCTATGTGCTCGTCATCCCGCTGGGAGGCGTCATCTTCCAGGCCGCCGGGCGCAACCCGCTGGCCGGCATCGCGGCGGCGTTCGCCGGCGTCTCCGGAGGCTTCGGAGCCAACTTCATCCCCTCGAGCATCGATCCGCTGCTGCAGGGCTTCACCCAGTCGGCCGCGCAGATCATCGATCCGGCCAAGCAGGTGAACCCGCTGTGCAACTGGTGGTTCACCGCCGCCTCCGGCGCGCTCATCGTCCTGTTGGGCTGGTTCATCACCGAGCGCGTCGTCGAGCCCCGCCTGGCCGGCGTGCAGTTGGACGGTGACGGCGGTGACGCGCCGAAGCTGGAGCCGCTCTCGGCGCCCGAGCGCCGGGGGCTGCTGGCCGCCGTGCTGACGATGGCGGCCGGAGTGGGCCTGCTGGTGTTCGTGTCGGCCCCCGGGAACTCGCCGCTGCGCGCGCCGACGGGCGAGCTCACCGCCTTCAGCGCGCCGCTGATGCGGTCCATCGTCGCGCTCATCTTCCTGCTCTTCCTCATCCCGGGCATCGTCTACGGCTACGTCGCTCAGCGGGTGAAATCACACAGGGACATCATCCAGGGGATGAGCAAGTCCATGAGCACCATGGGCTACTACATGGTGCTGGCGTTCTTCGCCGCGCTCTTCACCTCGGCGTTCGCCGCGTCCAACCTCGGCGCGCTGTTGGCCCTCAAGGGCGCGGCCCTCATCAAGGCGCTGAGCCTGCCCGGCGCGGTGGCCATCGTGGGCATCATCACCCTGGTGGCGCTGCTGAATCTGCTCATCGGCTCGGCGTCGGCGAAGTGGGCGCTGCTGGGGCCCATCTTCGTGCCCATGCTGATGCAGCTGGGCATCTCGCCCGAGTTCACCCAGGCCGCCTACCGCGTGGGTGACTCGACGACGAACATCATCACTCCCCTGCTGCCCTACTTCCCGCTCGTGGTCGTCTACTGCCAGCGCTACATGAAGAGCACCGGCATTGGCACCCTGGTGTCGATGATGCTGCCGTACACCCTGAGCTTCTTCGTCATCTGGGTGTCGTTCCTGCTGGTGTACTGGGGGCTGGGGCTGCCGCTGGGGCTGCAGGCCACCTATACGTACCCCTAGTGCCCTTGTCCCTGGGACACCCGGAGCCCTCGCGGCACCACCCACCGCTCCAGCCCTTCGAACAGCGCGCTGACCAGCAGCGCCAGCAGCGCGGAGGGAATGGCGCCCTCCAGGATGAGCCCCGTGTCATCCAGGCGGATGCCCGTGAGGATGGGCTGCCCATAGCCGCCCGCGCCAATCAGCGCGCCCAGCGTCGCCGTGCCCACGTTGATGACGGCCGCCGTCTGGATGCCCGCGAGGATGGACGGCAGGGCCAGCGGCAGCTCCACGTGCCACAGCCGCGCGCGCGGTGGCAGGCCCAGGGCCTCGGCGGACTCGCGAACGTCTTCCGCAATGCCCGTGAGCCCCGCCGCCGTGTTGCGCACGATGGGCAGCAGCCCGTAGAGGAACAGCGCCACGATGGCCGGCCATGAGCCGATGCCCAGCAGCGGAATCATCACCACCAGCAGCGCCAGCGAGGGCACCGTCTGGATGATGCCCGCGAGCCCCAGCACCCCCCTGCCCACCCGGGCCCGCTTGGCGGCCAGCACTCCCAGCGGCACCGCCACCACCACGGCGGCCAGCAGCGACACCAGCACCAGGAACAGGTGCTCGCGCGTGCGGCGCCACACCCGCGGGGCCAGGCTGTCGGTGCGCACCTCGCTCTGTACGCCCAGCTCGCGCGAGAGGAACCCGGCCGCCACCTTCGGCTCGGGCAGGCGCTCCAGCCGCGCCCGCGCGTTGAGCGCCACCATCTTCCCCTCCGGAATCAGCCCCTGCAGCCGCAGGATGGCGGTGAGCGCCGCCCGGTCCGCGCGCGCCCACTCCTCGCGGTAGAGCAGCACCGCGTCGTAGGCGGGGAAGTGCTTCACGTCATCCTCCAGCACGCGCAGCCCGTAGGCGGCGATCTCCGCGTCGGTGGAGTACAGGTCCGTCACCTGAATGGCGCCGCTCTCCAGCCCCCGGTACGCCAGGTCATGGTCCAGCCCGCTCACCTCCCGCTGCGGCAGCGCGTAGCGGTCCCTCAAGGCGGGCCAGCCATCGGCGCGGTCCATGAACTCGTTGCTGAAGCCCAGCTTCAGCTCCGGGTGCCCGCGCAGGTCCGAGATGCGCCGGATGCCCAGGCGCTCGGCCTCGGCCTGCTTCATGCCCAGCGCGTAGGTGTTGTTGAAGCCCAGCGGCGCGCTCATCCCCAGGCCCTCGGCGGCCAGGGCCTCGCGCAGCGCGGCGTCGTCTCGCAGGGCACGCCCGGAGAGCAGCTCCTGGCGCAGCGTGCCGGTGTACTCGGGGTACACGTCCAGCTCGCCCCGGCGCAGCGCCTCCCACAGCACCGTGGTGCCTCCCAGCTCGCGCCGGTGCACCGCTCGCGCCCCGGAGCTCCGGGCCAGCTGCGCCACCAGCTCTCCGAGGATGACGGACTCGGTGAACTTCTTGGAGCCCACCCGCACCTCGGACGTGCCCTGGGCCGGCTCGGGCACGCAGGCCACGAGCCCCGGCAGCAGCAGCACCGCCGCGAGCAGGGGCCTCATGCCCCACGCTCCGGCATCCGCCGCTGCGCCTGAATGAAGCGGGTGACGAAGGGGTCCGCGGGCCGCGCCTCCAGCTCGGCAAGCGTTCCCTGCTGCACCACCTGCCCATCTCGCAGCAGCACCACGTGCTGGCCCAGGAAGGCCGCCTCGCCCAGGTCGTGCGTGACGAGCACCACCGTCTTCCCCAGCCGCGCGAAGATGTCCCGCAGGTCCCCCTGCAGCTCGCTGCGGACCATCGGGTCCAACGCGCCCAGCGGCTCGTCGAGCAGCAGCACATCCGGCTCCAGCATCAGCGCGCGCATCAGCCCCACCCGCTGACGCTGGCCTCCGGACAGCTGCGAGGGAAAGCGCCCCAGCGCCTCGGAGGGAAAGCGCGTCAGCTCCACCAGCGCGTCCAGCCGCGCGCGGATGCGTGGCTCCGGCCACCGCAGGTGCCTGGCCATGAGCGCCACGTTCCGCCCGGCGGTGAGGTGAGGAAAGAGCCCTCCGCCCTGCAGCGCGTAGCCCATGCGCTGGCGCGCCGCGAGCATCGCCGTCTCTTGCACCGGCAGCGGCTGCCCATCGAAGAGCACCCGGCCGGTGTCCGGGCGGAGCAACCCGTTGAGCAGCCTGAGCAGCGTGGACTTGCCACAGCCGCTGGGCCCCAACAGCACGGTGGTGCGCCCGGGCGGCAGCCGCAGCCCCAGGGGCTGCAGCGCCTGGATCGCTCCGAAGCGCTTGGACACCCCTTCCAGCTCGAACACCCGCGCGTCCTATCCTTTGACGATGTAGATGCAGGCGGCAGCGCCGCGCTTGCGGCACGGCAAGCTGTCGTCATGGAGGATGGCGCCCGCCGTGTCGAGCATCCGCAGGGCGCCGAACAGCAACCCCTTGTCGAAGGCACACGGGTAAGGAATTCCGCTCTCGATCTCCACCATGTGCGGGCCGTGCTCTTTATACCGGTAGTGCCCGATGCCCTCCTTCATATGCTTCGTCACTGGATCCCACATGGGCTGTCCACTCTTGCGGTGGTGCGTGTGGTAGCCCGTGTCCAGGGCCTCCGCGAGCACCTTGAGGGACGTGATGTTGGGATCCCACACCGCTTTGAGCACCGACACGCCAATCTGGTGCAGCACCGAGTCGCCCATCTGCTGGTTCGCCTTCGCCAACGCGCGCATGTATGGGCCCAGCGGGTACCAGCCCTCCGGTTCCAGGACGATCAACCCATCGGGCCCCTTGCGGCCGACCCCCTCTTCCAACAGGAGCTGGCTGGCCAGCCCCTTGAACTGGCCGAAGGCGTGGATGACGCCTAGGAGGATACGGCCCGAGCACTCGAAGTTCTTGTACTCGTCGAACGACCTCATGCTCGAGCTCCTGGCTGCGACAACGCGCCCACTCTACCCGCGCACCACGTAGACACAGGAGCCGTGGCCGCGCTTGCGGCAGCGGTGCGTCTCGTCATGCAGGATGGCGCCCGTGGTGTTGAGCCGCCGCAGCCCGCCAAACAGCAGCCCCTTGTCGAAGGCGCACGGGTACGGGTTGTCGCTCTCCACCTCGAGGCTGCCGTCGGGCCGCGCCTTCCACCGGTAGTGCCCAATACCCTCCTTGATTTGCCCCGTGGCCGCGTCCCACATGGGCCGGCCATTCTTGCGGTGCTGCAGGTGGTAGCCCGCGTCCATCGCCTCCATCATCGTCCGCACGTCCTTGATGGTGGGCAGCCACTCCACGGTCTTCATCACCGAGACGCCAATCTGGTGCAGCACCGAGTCGCCCATCTGCTGACTGGCGCGCGCGAAGGCCCGCAGGAACGCGTCGAACGGGTACCAGGCGCCAGGGTCCACGATGACCAGGCCATCCGAGCCCTTCTTCCCCAGCCCCTCGGCCAGCAGAATCTGGCTGGCCAGCGACTTGAACTGGCCAAAGGCCTGCACCAGCCCCATCACGCTACGGCCTGACACCTCGATGCCCTTGAACTCGGTGAACAGAATCATGGCGCGAGGCCCCTCCCGACAGCCGACTCACTGCGCTCGGCGGGCCCGCTGCCCCGCCGCGGCGGTGATGATGGCACGCCGCCGGGCGCGCTCGCCCCTCTGGCAGTGCCCGGGCGCGGCCCCCCACGCCCCTGTACGCCACTGGACAGAAGGATGCCTTTCTCTTCAAGCACCGTGGAAAAAATTTAATTCGACGAAAACCCGATCTCCCCGCTATATGACATGACCATAAAGTTTCAGCGTGGCGCTCATGCGGAAAAAGAGCAGGAGAAACGCGCTGTTAGAGGTGTCAGGGGCTTGCCTCGTCTTACCCTGAGCATTAGTATGGGGAATAGATGAGACAATCCGAGGCATTTCAGGGATTGTCCAGGTGCCACCCGCGTCGCACGCGGACAAATCGGGGGCGAGAGCTGGAGTCGCGCATGCGCGGCAACGCTCCTGATCAGGGTGGGCAGTGAGCAGCGGGCCTGCCCTTCTGCATCTTCGGGGGATGGTGCAGAGGGGGCCCGCTGTGGTTTTTCTCTCAGGCTGAGAGAGGCCCTGAGCGCTGGCCACTGGCTCACTTCACGCTCAGTCTACCGTGGACAGACGTTGGACATGGCAGCACCTTCGCCCTGTGCCCGTCTCTTCTGCCGCTCCGCTCAGGCGCGCCGTGTTGGCTCCGCTTGGAGTGCTGGCCTCCAGCCTGCTGCTGACGGGGGGCATTACGGCGCTGTTCCTCGTCACGGCGCGGGAGCGTGACAGCTCGCGCTTCGAGAGCCTGGTGCGGCTGAAGGAGGACCGCCTCATCTCGCACCTGGACTCGGACGTGACGCTGCTGGGCGGAGTGGCCGGGCTGTTCGCCGCCAGCACCGCGGTGACGGCCGAGGAGTTCCGCATCTACGTGGAGCGGCTGGACCTGGCACAGCATGAGCCGGGAGTGCTGGGCATTGGCTACAGCCAGCGCCTGCTCACCGGCTCGTGGGAGTCGCACGTGCTCACCTATCTGGAGCCGGCGGGCCTGGCGTACAACCTGGCGGCCAGTGGCGACGGCATGCTCATGGATGCCCCCCGCCGGGGAGCCATGGAGCGGGCCTGGCGCACGGGCGCCCCCGCGCTGTCGGCCCGGGTGCAGCTTGGGCAGGAGGGGGAAGCCAAGCGCCAGGCGGGCTTCGTGCTGTACGCCCCCGTGTACGAGGGGGGTGTGGTGCCCGCCTCGCAGGAGGAGCGGCAGCGCCTGCTGAAGGGGTTCGTCTTCAGCTGCTTCCGGGCCAGAGAGCTGTTCGCGGGCATCCTCGCCTCGGAGCCGCAGCCGCGGGTCTCCTTTCGCGTCTTCGACGGGAAGGAGCCACGGCCCGAGCACCTGCTGTACGACTCGGCCGAGGGGGCGCCGCGCGCCGGGCCTCCGGCCTTCCGTGCCACCGTACACCGGGAGGTAGCGGGCCGGCCGTGGACGCTGGTGCTCGAGTCCACGCCCGTGCTCGAGAGGACGCTGCTGGTGCCGTGGACTCCGGCGGTGGGGGCGGTGGGGTTGCTGTTCAGTTTGATGGTGTCCGTCATCGCCTGGTCGCAGGTGAGCGCCCGGCAGCGCGCGGAGGCCAGTGAGGCGGAGCGGGCCCGGCTGCTGGCGCGCGAGCAGGCGGCTCACGCCGAGGCCGAGGCCCAGCGCAGCTACCTGCATGAGCTGTTCATGCAGGCCCCGGCGCCCATCGCCATCCTGCGGGGGCCCCAGCTGGTGCTCGAGTTCACCAACGACGCGTTCCGCAAGGCGCTGGGCTACCGCAGCCTGGAGGGCAAGCCCTTCGAGGAGGCGGTACCGGACCTGCCCCCGGAGACGCTGGAGATATTCCAGAGCGTGTACCGCACGGGCGAGCCCCGGTTTGGCCAGGAGATGCGCATTCCCATCGTCTACGCCCAGCCGCACCCCGAGGACAAATACTGGAACCTCGTCTGGCAACCCCTGAGGACGCCGCTGGGCACGGTGAGTGGCGTGCTGCACTTCGCCTTCGAGGTGACGGAGCAGGTGCGCGCCCGGCAAGAGGTGGAGGCCAGCCGCGAGGAGGCCCGGCGCAGCGCGGCGCAGCTGCAGACCATCACCGACACGCTGCCGGCGCTGGTGGCCTACGTGGACGCCGAGGAGCGCTACCGCTTCGCCAACCAGACGTACGAGCAGTGGTTCGGAATGAAGCCGGAGCAGATTCTAGGGCGGACCACCTGGGAGCTCATCGGCACGGAGAGCTACGAGCAGGCCCGGGAGCGCATCCACCGCGCGCTGGCCGGAGAGATGGTGCGCTACGAGTTCGAGCTGGCGCTGAAGGAGGGGCCCAGGCTCTACGTGCAGTCCAACTACATTCCGGACCGGGACGCGCAGGGCAAGGTCCGGGGCTTCGTGGTGCTGGTGCACGACTTGACCGAGCGCAAGAAGGCGGAGGAGGCGGTGCGCAACGCCGTGCGCCTGCGCGACGAGTTCCTGTCCGTGGCCAGCCATGAGCTGAAGACGCCGCTCACGCCGCTGAGCCTGAAGCTGCAGACGCTGGCGCGCGAGGCGCAGCTGCAGCCCGAGTCCCCCTTCGTGCTGAAGGTGCGCGCGCACGTGGAGGCGGGGCGCAAGCAGATCAACCGGCTGGCGGTGCTCATTGGAGACCTGCTGGATGTGTCGCGCATCAGCGCGGGGCCGCTGAAGCTGCGGTGGGAGCCGGTGGACTTCGCCACGGTGACACGCGAGGTCGTCACCCGCTTCGAGCTGGAGGCCACTCGCATGGACACGCCCATCACCGTGCAGGCGCCCGAGCACGTGGTGGTCAACTCGGACCGGATGCGGCTCGAGCAGGTGCTGGAGAACCTGGTGACCAACGCCATCAAGTACGGCGCCGGCAAGCCCATTCAGGTGCGGGTGGAGGGGTACCCCTCGGGCGTGCGGCTCGTCGTCCGGGACCAGGGCATTGGCATCGAGCAGGAGAACCTGGCCCGCATCTTCGAGCGGTTCGAGCGCGCGGTGTCCGAGCGCAACTATGGCGGCCTGGGCCTGGGCCTCTACATCACCCGGACGATCGTCCAGGCGCTGGGAGGCACCATCGCCGTGGAGAGTAACCCCGGTCAGGGCTCCGTCTTCACCGTGGAGCTTCCCCGCGAGCCGGGCGCGCCGTAGGCCTGCTCCAGAATCTGGTCGCTGCGCAGGCCGCTGGTCTTGGCGGCCTCCACGTCCATGCCCTCGCCGTGGCCCCGGCCCCGGCCCTCGAAGACGATGTCCGCGCCGTCGAAGGAGGCGGTGCGCGGGCAGGCCGGGAGCTTGAGCGCCGAGCGCAGCACCTCGCAGGGCCGGGACTCGGTGGTGTCGAAGGTGGCGCCGCGCTCCTGCTCGGCGCGGATGAAGGAGACACGCCCCGCCTCGAAGCGCAGCGAGGCCAGGCCTGGGCCCAGCAGGGCCTCCACCTTCGCCCGGGGGCGCACCTCTCGCCACGGCTCCTGCCCGCCTTGCGAGAAGAGCAGCCACTCTTTCCAGCGCAGCGGCGGCAGGGCGAGCGCCTTCTGCTCCTCCGGCTGCACGCGCACCGTGCCGAGGAAGGCCTGGCAGTGGGTCGTGTCGCAGATGGGGCGGCCTGAGTGCCGGCTCTGCGCGTGCCGCTCGTTGTGCGCCACCACCCGGGCCAGGGCCACCCGCGGCTCCCCCTTGAGCGAGGCGTCCTCCGAGGCCACCACGCCCGCGGTGTACTGCAGCCGCGTGGTGCGGAAGAGGAAGTCCGAGCCTCGCCGCGCGCTGCGCTGGCGCTCCGTGGTGGGCACTCCCGGGGGGGGCCGGTACGGCGGCGGGGTGGACCAGGTGAAGGTGCCCGCGTAGTCACGGCCCTCCGAGGGCAGCCCGGGCACACGCACCCGCCACGGGCTGCCCAGACACACCGCGGGGCCCTTCGCCGTCAAGTCTCTGAGCCGCGAGAAGCCCTGAGGCGCCGCGCGGGGCACGCCCTGCTCCACCGCGAAGCCCGCGCCCCGGCAGCCCGCCTCCACCTCGGAGGGCGAGGCCAGGCCCAGCACCTGCACCTGGGCCGCTTCCAGCCCGGCGCGCTCCCGTACCCGCGCCAGCACCTGGGGCACCTCGCCCGCGAAGGCGCGCGGCATCTTCCCCGGCCGCATCACCACCGCGACGAGGTCCGCGTCCACCGCGACGATCCAGCCGTACTGAGGGCGGCTCGCCGCGTCGCGCACCGTGCCCGTCTTGGTGGCCACGCCCGCGTAGGCCTTCGAGGCGGGCAGCTCCGACAGCGTGCCGCGCGAGGCGTTGTCCTTCAGCTGCTCGAGCAGCTCGGGGCGGGCCTCGGCCAGCAGCCGGTACGCCTGCGCCAGGCCCCACGGCGAGAGCGCCAGGGTGGAGCGCAGCCCAATGGCATCCGCCATGTCCCCCGGCGTGCCCGTCAGCCCCACCGAGCCGAGCACCGCGCCCCAGGGGCCGAAGTCCGCCCGGGCTCCGCCGTGGGCCTCCCAGTCCAGGAAGTAGCCGTTGCACGAGCGCAGCAGCGCGGTGCGTCCGTCCACCTGCCGGGGCAGCTGCGGGCCACACGCCCACTCCGGCACGTCCGTGCGCGGCGAGAGCAGCGGCGGCGGGGCGCTGCCGGCCAGCACGAAGGGCTTGAGCGTGGAGCCGTAAGGCAGCGCCCGCTGCACGTCTCCCTCGGAGAAGAGCACCTCGCCCGAGTGCCGGCTCACCACCACCGTGGCCGGCGCGGCGGCCTGCACCGTCACGTCCGCCAGCTCGTCGATGGACATGGGCACCACCCAACGCGCCCCGTCCTGGCACTGCCTCAGCCGGCGCGAGAGCGCCTTGGGAAAGCCCCTGTCCTCTCCGAGAATGCGGGCCAGCGCCTTGCGCGCCCGGGGCGAGTCCACCGCCGGAGCCCGCGCCAGCTCCGAGGCCGCCACCGTGAGCGACTGGTAGGGCCCCTCGCGCCACTCGGGCAGCTCGCCGCTCACCACCAGCGCGAAGGCCTCGTGGAAGAGCCGATCCTCCGAGGCCGCCGGGCACGCCCACCACAGCAGCTGGTGCGCCAGCTCATGCCGCAGCGCCAACTTCAGGCGGGTATCCAGCACACCGGGGGTGTTCTGCCGCAGCTCCACCAGCCCCGGGGTACCCTGGGCGTTGCGCTCCGGAGCCAGCGCCAGGCCTCGCCGCAGGCGGATGGGCACCGGGGCCTGGGAAGAAGGCAGGCCACCGGCTTCGGCGGTGTAGCGCGCCTCCAGCTCCTTCCAGGCCGCTTCCGCCTCGGCGCGCAGGGCGTCCTCGGGCGTGACGTCGCCCTGCGTGTGGAACACCGGGGTGACCGCCAGCAACGCGGCCGTGATGGCGGCCCACCCCATGTGCTACCAGTCGCCCCGCGGTTTGGCGGACGGCTTCACCGCCAGCACGTCGGACTTCGTCCGGCCGCGCAGGCTCGTCACGTACATGTCCTCGATGGAGGCCGGCGGCGCGGTGAACGAGCCCGCGAACTGGGCCCTCATGACGTAGCCCACCATGCGCGGGCTGTCGCTCCAGGGCGCCGGCTCCTCGAAGAAGAACGTGGCCCGCTCCGGAGTGAGCACGCGGCGCTTGAGCGCCTCGGGCGCCAGGGCCAGCGAGTGCGGCGCGCCCCGGTACTCCTTGTCCTCGATGAGCGGCACGAAGCCCGCGGGCACCGCGTCCTCCACCACGTAGTAGGCCGAGCGCGCCTTGGCGTCCCCGCGCGCGTCCACCAGCAGCTCGACGAACACCTCCTCGCCCTGGGACACCTGCTCGCCCGCGGCCAGCGGCACCTTGCCGCTCTCGCGCAGCACCCAGTAGCGGCGCTCGATGCTCATGCCCTCGGCGCGCGGCTGCACGTCCTTCAGCGGCGTGAGCGTGGTGGCGCGCAGCGTGGCCACGCCGTCGAAGGAGGCCACGTTCACCGAGCGCGTGCCCGGCTCCAGCGTGGCCACCAGCCCCATGCCCCGGGGCGCGAAGCTCACCGTGCCCTTGGCGCCCTTCACCTGCGGCGGCGCCAGCTGCTTGAAGGTCTTCGCGTCACGCTCGATGAGCCACAGCGAGTGCAGCAGCGCCGTGCTCCGATCGAAGGTGGACAGCCCCGGCTGGCTGAGCAGCTCCAGCATCTTTCGCCGCGCCTTGTCCACGTCCAGCTTGCCGAACGAGGCCGCGTGAGACAGCAGCGCCGTGAGCCCCACGCGCCGCAGCGGGTACTGGAAGAAGGCCTCGGCCGCCTCGCTCTCGGTGTTCAGGCCCGCCAGCCGCACGAAGCCCTCGTTGCTCGCCGTCACCAGCGCGTCGATGCGCGCCTGCAGCGCGGGCTCCTTCATCACCCCCGCCTTCTCGGCCGCCAGCACCGAGAGCGCCAGCGGGTACAGGTCCCCGGGCGTCGCCCGATCAACCAGCGCGCGCACCCGCGCCGCCTGCCGCTCGCCGTACAGCCGCGCCAGCACGTAGGCGCGCGTCGCGTCGTACTCGAAGGACAGGTTCTCCTGCGCCTCCAGCCAGCGCGCGCTCTCGGTGATGCGCGGATCATTCGCGTCCACCAGCCCCGCGTCCACCGCGTACGCCAGCCCGTCCAGGGCGATCAGCGTCATGGGCAGGTTGGGCGTGCTGTAGCCGCCGAACCAGGTGAAGCCGCCGCCCTTGGTGGACAGCGCGAGGATGCGCGCGGTGCCCTGCACCGAGCGGCTGCGCGCCTCGGCCAGCAGCGCCTGGCTGTCGGTGTCCAGCTTGGCCAGCGCGTCCACCTTCTGCAGCGTCTGGTACAGCGCCACGTTGGGCACGGTGGTGGAGACCAGCTGCTCCAGGCAGCCGTACGGGTAGGTGAGCAGCTCGCGCACGTTGGTGAGCGCCGCGTCCACCAGCGAGGGCTGGAGCACCAGCTGCACGTCCGTCAGCGTGGCCGAGCTGGCCGCCTGCAGCGACAGCTCGCCGCCGCCCCAGGCGGACACCTTCACCGCCTCCTCCAGGGCCGCGGGGCGCACCGGCACCGTGCGCCGGTCCTTCAGCGGCTCCTTGCCGCCCGTCACGTCCACCGCCAGCTCGGCGGCGCCCACCTGGGTGGCTTTGATCTGCAGCGCAATCACCTGCTCGCCGCCCTGGCCCAGCTCCACCTTCTGCTGGTGCGTGTTGGCCTGGAGCACGCCCGCGGCGGCCAGCTTCACGTCCAGCAGCTGGCTGCCCTTGGAGGCCTCGCCCGCGGACAGGCGCACCGAGGCCAGCGCCTCATCGCCCTGGCGCAGGAACTGCGGCAGCGCGGCGTACAGGTTGAGGCCGCCGCGCGTGGCGAACTCCCCCGTGCCCTCGCCGAAGCGGCCCGAGGTGTCCGCCGCCACCGCCGTCACCACCCACAGCGTCTGGTTGGAGGGCAGCTTGAAGCGCACCGTGGCGCGCCCGTCGCGGTCCGTCACCACGTTGGGCGTCCAGTGCGCCGTGTCCCGCTCCTCGTCCTTCGCCTTGCGCGTGGGCGGCTTGATGGAGGCGAACGCGTGGTCCGGCAGCCCCGCCAGCTTGCGCGCCAGCGCCTCGCCGTAGCCATAGCCCTGGAACTCGGCCGAGTAGAAGTTGGACACGTTGTTGCGCGCCGGCGGGTAGAAGAAGTCCAGCACCCTGGGCCGGAACTCGCTCTGAATGGCGTACACCGCCTTGTCCACCACGCCCACGGACACCTGGGCGGACACGCCGTTGCCCTCGTGGTCCGTCACCCGCAAGTCAATCACCTGCTCGGTGAGCGGAGCGGCCTCGACGCGGCGGGGCTCGAGCTTCACCGCGAGGGTGCGCTCGGCGGGGACGATGCGGTAGGCCACCGTGCGCTCCTCCCAGCGGCCCGAGCTCGTCGGGAACGCCACGGACACGTACACCGCGCTGCCGTAGCGCTTCTCCACCGGGAAGCTGTGCACCAGCGTGCGGCCGCTCAGGTTCACCACCTGGGTGCCGTACAGGCCCGCGCCCGTGAAGGTGAGCCACACCGGGCCCGCGTCCTTGCCACCCGGGCCCCAGCCGTCAGGGAACAGGCCCACCAGCTGCGCCGAGTCTCCCGGCGACAGCGTGCCGGACAGCGAGGCCAGCGTGAGGTTGGCCACCCGCGCCACCGGCTCGTCGTTGCCGCCGATGACGAGCATGGACTGCTCGCCCTCCCACGTCATGTCGTTCTTGTCGCTCACGGTGATGCGGGCCAGCACCGTGCCCACCTCCGCCGTGGGCACCTTCTCGCGGTGGATGCCGTTGGCCGCCGTGGTGAAGGTGCGCTTGCCCAGGCTCTTCTCGTTGCCGCTGGCGTCGCGCAGCACGAACTCCACCTCGCCGCCAGTGGCCCCGTAGGGCTTGCCCGACAGCGTGGTGGCGCGCACCGCCAGCGTCGCCTCGGCGCCCTTCTTCACCACCGCGTCCGAGAAGCTGCCCGCGCCGAACACCTCCACGTCCGAGAGGAAGAACGGCGCCGTGGCCGTGGCGAACGTCTCTTGATCATCCCGCGCGCGCACCGTGAGCGTGTAGCGCCACGGCAGCGCGTCATCGCCCGCCTCCAGCGCCGGCACGTTGATCTCGATGACGGCCTCGCCGTTCTCGTCGAAGCGGGGCGCGCTGGACCACGGGTCACCCCCCACGCCGCGCTCGGCGATGGAGGAGTACAGCCGCTGCGGCACGCTGAGCTTGTTCTCCGTGGTGGAGGCCGTGCCGTACGTCACCGCGCTGCCCGCGCCACCCTTGCCTGCGTCATCCACCCACGCGGGCGCATCCAGCAGCGAGCGGTAGAGGAACACCTCGTAGCGCGCGCCCTCGGGCACGCCGCCCGCGTAGCGCCGCGCCTTCACCGTGGCCGTCAGCACCTGCCCGGGGACGATGTTCTCCTTCTCCGGCGTCAGCTCCAGGTAGAAGGTGGGCTTCACGTAGTCCTGCACGCGCGCCTCGGCCTGGTGCGCCTGCTCGTCCACCGAGGCGGACACCCGCAGCACGCCCGTGCCCAGGTCCGCCGGCACCGCCATGGTGCCGTGGAAGCTGCCGAACTCGTCCACCGCGGTGCGCGTCGTCACCGCGCGCCCCTCGGCCGACTCGAGCTTCACCACCACTTCCTTCTTCTTCGGCGTGAACAGCCGCGCCAGGAACGTGTCCGGCTGCCGGACAAGGCCGCGGAACTTCACCTCGTCCCCCGGCTTGTAGATGGGCCGGTCGCTGTAGATGAAGACGTCCGGCGCCACCGCCAGCGCCGAGTAGAAGTCGGTGTCCACCAGCGCCGTGTCGCCTCCCACCGAGACGGTGGCCAGCACGCGCGGCTCCGTCACCGCCAGCGTCACCTCGCCCTTGTCATCCGTCTGGCCCGTGGGGCCCTCGCCCGAGGGCAGGAACACCCGCACCTGCGCGCCCGAGCGCGGCTTCTGGTCCCGCCCCGCCACGCGCACCAGCACCTGCCCATCCGTCTGCTTCAGCTGCACCGTGAGGTCGGTGACGACGAGCACCACCTGGCCCTCCACCTTGCCCTGCACCAGCTGCAGCACGTAGGTGCCCGCCGGCAGCGGGGCGAGCATCACCCGGCGCTCCTGGAAGCCGCTGCCTCCCCACGAGGAGAAGCCCGGCACGCTGAAGTCCGAGCCCGCGCCCCCCAGGTCCAGGTTGAGCCACTGGCTGCGCACCACGCTGAAGCCGGGCGGCACGCCGATGAGCTTGTCCGGGCCCTCGGCCAGCTGGTTGAGCGCGGGCGCCGTGTCCTCGGGCCCGCGCTGCGGCAGCGCCGGGGACACCATGTCCCGGAACTCCGTGCTGAAGGAGTAGAGCAGGTACGTGGTGGGCAGGCGCACCGCGTTGAGGCCGCGGCTGAGCGCGCGCCCGGGGTTCTTCAGGACGGGCGGCTCCTCGTACGCGCGGCGGATGTCGCTCTGGGCCTCGATGAAGGCGTTGAGGTTCTCCGGCTTGAGCACCCGCAGCTCCACCGGGCCCTTGCTGTTGAACGCCACGTCCACCGACACCGGCTCGGACGGCGCGTAGGCGCGCGGCACGGTGATGTACAGCGGCTTGGCCGCGGCCACGCCCGCCAGCGTCAGCGCCGCCAGCATCGAAATGCGCATGGAGAACTTCATGAGCCAAACCCTCCCGGAACCAGCGAATCACCGTCTACCGTGCCGCGCAGGCCTACGTATGGCAGCGTCTCGAGATCGCTGCGCGCCGCTTCAATCTCCGGCGGGGCCGAGCCCGGCACCGGCGCCTTCGTGCCCAGCTGCTGCTCGGACCAGTACCCGTCCGCCAGCAGGTTGCTGAGCAGCTGGCCCGTGTTCACTCCAATCGTCACCGAGCCCGGAGCGCGCAGGCCCGCCACCACCGGGCCCGCCGCGTTGAGCAGGTTGGGGCTCTTGCCCTCGCACGCCTTGCGCAGCCCGTCGAGCACCCCCTGGCTGGAGGCCATCACCTGGTGCTTGCACAGCGTCTCGTGTACCAGCGCGTTGCCGCCGTTGAACATGTTCTTCAGCGCGGCGGCGTCCTCGGTGCGGCCCCAGAGGATGGCGAACTCGTGGCCCAGCTCCGCCTGGCCCCGGGGCGTCCAGAGCACGGCCACCTGGCGCGTGCGCACCTGGCCGGGGTCCTCGCCCGCCCAGTACGCCTTCACCTTGGTGCCCTCGAGCGACTCGGGCAGCTTGAGCTGCAGCGCCAGCAGCACCGGCGTCTGCGCGGGCACCAGCTTGAGCAGCTCATCCGAGAGCGGCGCCGCGTCCAGCCGCACCTTCTCCATCAGCGGCCCGGCGATGCCGCGGCCCACCAGCTTGGTGCCCTCGGCGGCGAACTGCAGCCGGGTGCCGTTCTCCAGGCTCAGCGCGTGGGTGAGGAACGCCATCTCGCGCCCCAGCACCTCGCCGTTGAAGCCCAGCTCCAGGTGCACGCCGTCGGGCGCGTCCAGGTCCGGCGCGTCGGCGCACAGGCCGCGCAGCACCAGCGGGGGCTGCCGCGCCACCACCACCCGGTCCTCGATGCGGCCCACATATAAGGAGTGATCGGCCACCACCCAGCGGGAGATCTTGAAGCCTCCCTGGGGCACGGCCACGCTGCCGGTCCCCGGGCAGCTGGACGCGGTGAAGCCGCCGCGCACGGCCACCTTCTCCATGGCCTCGTAGGCCGCCACCGCGGTGCTGTTCGGGTTGGGGATGATGAAGACCGGGGCGTTGGCGTCGCTGGGGCCCACGAACCACAGCGCGCGGAACGGAGAGTCCAGCAGCTGGCCGGCCACCACGTCGAACACCGCGCCCTTGAAGGAGGCCTGCAGGTCCTCTCCGGACGAGCCGAAGAAGGCGGCCCAGGAGCTGGCGAAGCCCTGGCCCAGCGGCTTCTTCAGCTGCTCCTGCAGCCAGCGGTTCTCCACCAGGGCGTTGCGCACCTTGCCCGGCTCGTACACGTCCACCCAGACGGCGGGCGTGGCATCGCCGTCAAGGCTCAGCGGCCGGGGCGCGGGAGGCGGAGGCCGGCCCTCCACCGTGGCGCCCGCGCTGGGCGCGCCCTGTGGGCCCGTGGCCGTGGGCTCCGAGCCGGAGGAGGTGCCACCGGAGCTGCTGCCGCTGCGGCGGCCCAGCACGAAGGCGCCCGCCACCGCGCCGCCCACCAGCACGCTGACGATCGCGATGAGCGCGGCCTTGGGGAAACCCTTGTTGGGCGGAGGCGGCAGCGGGGGCTGAACCTCCGTGGGCGGAGGCGTGCCCGGAGGGGGCGTGTCGGAAGTGCTCATGGCATCCACTCCTTGAAGCGGAAGAAGCCGAGGAAGGCGGTGTTATGGGGCACGGGGCGCCACTCCACGGGCGCCTCGGTGGCGAGCCGGTGCAGCACGCCGGTGCGAACGGCGGCGCCCTTCTCGCCCGGGTGGTAGACGACGCGGGCCGGAGCGTGCGCCTTGTCCTCCGGGCGCACCACCAGCATGAGGTGAAACAGGGGGCCTGCCTCCTGCTCCTGGCGGAAGGCCAGCACATCGCCCGTGCGCAGCGTCTCGAGCGTGGCCTCGGCCCGGCCCAGCGGCACGAAGCTGCGGGTGAGCAGCGTCTCCGCGTCCGCGAAGTCCGTGGGCCGCCCGTGCACGTCCAGCCACAGCGGCTGGGCCAGGCGCTCGGGGTAGAAGCGCTTGTAGGCCCCCCGGTAGGCGAAGCGGATCAACCCCGCGCAGTCGCGCTGGTCCGGGTGCCAGGCGGGGTCCATCTTGCGCACCTGCGCCACGGCCAGCTGCGCCAGCTCGCGGCGCAGCAGCACGTCGCGCGCCTCGCGAGCCTCGGCGGCGCCCGGAGCCGCGGGCACGGCGGAGGCCTGCGAGGGCGAGGCGGCGAGCGCCAGGGTGAGGGCCAGGGAGAGCATGGAGCGGCCGGGAGGCCTCAGTACCCTTCCTCGCTGCTCTCGCCCTCTTCGCCCTCGCCCTCGTAGCCGCCCTCGTCACCGTAGCCACCGGAGCTGCCCGAGGAGACCGACTTGGCGGCATCCTCGAGGTTCTTGGGCCACGAGGGGTGCCTGGGCGCCGGGTCCTGCGAGGGCACGTACACCTCGGCCTGGTTGTCCCCCAGGATGTTCACCCACGCCAGCACGCGCGTGGTGCCCGGGGTGGCCAGGGGAATGCGCACCATGCGGCGCACCTCGCCGGGCGTGCCCTCGAAGAGCGCCACGTTGAGCGTGGCCACCGTGTGGGCCTTGTCGCCGCTGGGCCAGTAGTTGGTGGCGATGAGGTACACGCCCTTGGGCGGCGCGCGGTGCACATAGAGGTAGGGGCCGTAGGCGGGCTGATCGAAGTCTCCGCCCTGCTCGTTGAGGAAGAAGGTGCCGCCGCTGGGGCTGGCCGTCTCCGCCCAGTACACGTGCGCCATGTCGCCGCCGCTCAGCTGCCCGTCACCCGAGACGCTGCTGTCGGTGGGCTCGTAGATGTGCAGGTCCGTGTAGACGCCCTCGGTGTCGCTGGTGAGGATGGCCTTCATCGGCACCGGAGGAATCTGCGCGTACGTCGTCACCTGGGCGCGCGCGGTGCCCGCCTTGTTGGTGGCCAGCACCGTGACGATGTTCTTGCCGCTGGCGGCGGGGAACTTGCGGCTGAAGCGCCCGTTGTAGGTGCGCATCAGGTAGCGGTCTCCGTTGATGGAGACGACCACCGGATCAATGGTGGTGTCGCTGAGCGTGCCCTCCACCAGCATCATCCGGTCCACCGTCCAGCCACCGGTGGGCGCTGAAATCGTCACCTTGGCCAGCTGGGTGCCCGAGCCAATGGGCACGCCCGTCTGCCGGGGGTTACCGTTCTGCGTCAGGAGGAGAGCCAGAAGTACAGGCAGCATCGGGGTGCGCCCTCTTCAGAGAGTGGGACCACGGTGAATGTCGGAAGGCCGACAGAGTGCGGCAGCAGGCCGCCTCTTTTCAAGCCGCCCGCCGACACGTACGTGGCGTGCAATGCCCCCGGACTTGTGGCATGGGCCCCACCGTCCTTCAGGACGGTTGGGGCTTCAAGCACTCACGCCCTGGGGTGGCGCCAGTCCTCGGCCTCGTCCAGCGGGACGCTGAAGCGGAAGGTGGAGCCTTCACCCGGAGCGCTCTCCACCCAGATGCGGCCGGCGTGCGCTTCGATGATCTGACAGGCCAGGTGCAGCCCCAGCCCCACCACTCCGGAGTACCCGTCCGCCCCGGGCGGCAGCGGCTCGTACATGGGCTCGAAGACGTGCGGCTGGCGCTCGGGCGGAATGCCCGGCCCGTGGTCGCTCACCGACAGCAACGCCTCGCCGCTGAGCCCCTGCAGCCGCACCTCGATGGGGCCATGCGGCGGCGAGTACCGGATGGCGTTCTCCAGCAGGTGCGTCACCACCTCGCCCATGCGCTGGCGGTCCGCGTTGACGATGAACGAGCCGCTGGCCTCCAGCTGAATGGCGTGCTCGGTGGTGCGCGCCAGCGTCTCGATGCGCTCGGCCACCAGCTCGCGCAAGTCGAACCTGTCCCGCTCCAGCTTCGGCAGGCCCGGCGCCATCCACACCGCGGCCAGCAGGTGCTCCACCAGCCGCCCCAGCCGCCGCGTGCTGCGGGTAATGGCCGCCAGCCCCTTCTGCTGGCGCACCGAGCCGGCCTCCATCCGCGCGAGGATCTCCGCCCACGTCTGAATCGTCGTCACCGGGGTGCGCAGCTCGTGGGCCGCCGCGGACATGAACTCCTCGCGCAGCCGCAGCGCCTCGCGCACCTCCTGGAACAGCCGCGCCTTCTCGATGGCCACGGCGAAGAGCTGGCCCACCGTGGCGTGGAACTCCAGCTCTCGCGAGGAGAACTGGCGCGGGGTGTAGGTGAAGCACGTCATCACCCCCACCAGGTGCCCCCGCGAGTGCAGCGGCACGGACACCATGCCCCGGAACCCCTCCTCCAGGGCGAGCGCCCGCGAGAGCACCGGCGTGCCCTCGCTCAGCACGTTCTCGACGATCTGAATGCTCTCGCGCCGGGCGGCCTGCGCGGTGATCAGCGGCTCGTCGAAGGAGATGCGGTCCAACCGCTCGCGGATGCCCTCGGCCAGGCCATGCGAGGAGGCCAGGATGAGCTGCCGGTGCTCGGGCTTCACCAGCCACAGCCCCACCGCGTCCGCGCCCAGCGCGTTGAGGCTCTGCTCGATGGCCACATGGGCGATGCGGTCCAGCTCCACCTCTCGCACCAGCGCCTGGCCGATGCGCGACAGGGCCAGCTCGCGCTCGAGCAGCCGCGACACGTCCTCCTCGCGCCGCTCGATGCGGGCCGCCATCTCGTTGAAGGCGGTGCCCAGCTCCTCCAGCTCGTCCCCCGTGGAGATGCGCACCCGCTTGTCCATCTCCCCCCGGCCCAGCGCCTGCGCCACCGACTGCAGCTGCCGCACCGGGCGGGCGTGGATCCGGGCCAGCACCGTGGACATGAGCGTGCCCAGCAGCACGATGCCCATGAAGGCCGCCAGCTTCGCGCGCAGCCACTGGTACAGCGGCGCCAGCGCCACCTCGCGCGGGGTCGTCACCCCCACCACCCACCCATACTTCGGCGTCGGGACGAAGGCGCCCAGGGACACGTCCTTGCTGATCGGGCTGGTGAACCGGTCCAGCTGCACCGGCGTGCCCGCCAGCGCCGGCTGGAGCGGCTCGAACGGAAGGAAGGCGTCACTGCGCGAGTACGGAAGGTCCGGGTAGGCGGTGTGGAAGGCCAGCCGGCCCGTGGGGTCCGCCAGGAAGATGGACTGCTGGGAATTGCCCCGATTGTCCAGGTAGCGCTGCTCGAGCAGGTTGGTCTTCAGCACCACGTTCACCACGCCCATGGGCCGGCCATCCGGGCCGCGGATGGGCACCGAGGCGAGCATCGCCGTGCGCACGGGACGCCGCAGCTCGATCACCTCGGAGATGACCGGCGCGTTGGTGGACATCACCTTCTGGAAGTACGGGCGGTCGCTGATGCGCAGCCGGGGCTCGGGCACCGCGCGAGGCTCACCCCAGCCACGGTTGACGCCCTGGGCGTCATACACCCCGATGGCGTCATAGCGGGGGTTGTGCTCCTTCAGCCGCTGCAGGTGCGCGTCCAGCCGGCTCGAGTCCATGCTCTGGACCACCGGATCATTCGCCAGCGCCCAGCCCAGATCGATGGCGGCATCGAACGAGTCCGTAATCTGCACGGCCACCGCGTGGGCCGTCATGCCGTGCGCCTCGAGAATGGTCTCCTGCGTCCTGCGCAGGCCCGACATGAAGTCCACGCCCAGCAGCACCAGCACCGGCAGCAGCACGGCGAGGAAGGCCAGCAGGAGCTTGAGGTGAAAGTGCATTCGCGGCATGAGCGGGCGGGCAGAGCTTTTCCTATGAACCGCGCCGCCTCGCTCGCTCTGCCGCAACGCGTCCCACGACGGCCTGGCCTGGCCTGCGCCCGCCTCACCGGCTGGGCAGCGGCCAGGCTGCCATGAGCCCGCTCAGGGTGAGGGGATCAGCCCCTCGCCGTGCTTCACCAGCACGACGCGCGTGTAGGCCATGCCGAAGCCCAGGCGTACGGCGTTGCGCTCCGTGGGGATGCCAGGCCCGGAGATGATGAACGCCAGGCGGCTGCCCTTCTCCCGCCCCCGCTCGAGCCGCGCGGCGATCAACGCCTGCTGCACGCCGCGCCGCCGGTAAGCGGGCTTCACCGAGGTGCCAAACAGCCCGGTGGAGCCCGCGCTCGACTCGCAGCCCCCCGCGCCCACCACCTCGCCCTCCACCCGCGCCACATAGGAGTCATATGTGGGAAGCCGCGCCCCCTTGAGGCCTGCCTCCATGAAGACGTCGGGCATGGGCGCACCCTCGGGGAAAAAGCCGCTCATGGCTACCGTGACGAACTCCCGGAGCGCGGCCTCGTCCGTGGGGTCCACCCGCTCCACGGTGACGCCGGGCGGCCAGCCCTGGGGCAGCAGGGCTCGCGGCTCGTCGCTGGGCGACAGGGGCCGGGCCAGCACGTTCTCGAACTCCTTGAGCACGAAGCCCCGGCTGGCCAGGCCCGCGAGCAGCGCCGGAGGCGTGAAGGCACCGAGCTCGGCCTTCGGCTCCACGCCGCGCTGGACGAAGAACGCGACGAGCCCATCGAGCTCCGCGTCCGTGAGCGGCCGCTCGAGCCCGAAGCCGCAGGCCTTGTTCACGTAGGAGCCGGGCCCGCCAAAGATCATCCACCCATCGGCCAGCGGCGCGTGCTCCAGCGCGAGCCCAAAAAGGGAGGTGGCCTGCTTGCGCTCCACCACGCGGGCAATCTCAACGAAGTCCATGTCGTTCATATAGGCGTCAGTGCAGCGGCAGGGAAGCCGCGCGCGAGGGCAGCCCCTCGATGGTGAAGACGGGGACCGGCTGCCCCTTGCCCTTCACGGACACCTCGCCGAGCCCCCGCGTGGGCAGCGCCCCCGCCAGCGCGTCATGCGTGCCCGGCGAGAGCAAGAGCCGCGTGCCCAGCTCCTTGTTCAGCCCCTCGAGCCGGGACGCGGTGTTCACCGTGTCGCCGATCACCGCGTACTCCACCCGCTGCGTCGCCCCGAGCGTGCCCACCACCACGGGGCCAGTGGCCACGCCGATGCCCATCTCCAGCTCGGGCAGCTTCCGCTCGCGCAGGCGCACGTTGAGCCCCTCCATCTCCTGCAGCATCTGGATGCCCGCGCGCACCGCCCGCTCCGCGTGGTCCACCTGCCGCAGCGGCGCCCCGAAGGTGGCCATGATGGCGTCGCCGATGAACTTGTTCACCGTGCCGCCGTGCTGGTGCACCACCGGGACGATGGCCTGGTAGTGCGCGTTGAGCACCTCCAGCACCTCGCCCGGCGACAGCTTCTCCGACAGGGCGGTGAAGTTGCGCAGGTCGGTGAAGAGCACCGTCACCTCCGCCATCTCCGCCCGGGCCTCGCCGTTGGCGTCGATGACGCCCCGGGCCACCTCCGGCGCCACGTACTTGCCAAACAGCTGGATGACGCGGCTCTGCGCCGCGCTCGTGCGCCCCACCCGCCGGGCCAGCTCCTGGGATCTGCGCGCCGTGAGCGCCACCACCACCGTGCAGAAGAGGAAGGCCCCGCCGCGGATGAGCCAGAGCATGCCCGCGGGCAGGTTGCCGAGCTGCTCCAGCACCCGGGGGTCCACATAGGGCCGCAGCGTCCACATGGCCGCGCCGGTGATGACGATGGAGAACGCGCCGGTGAGCAGGCACGCCAGCGGATCCTGGCGCAGCCCCGCCGACACGAGCGCGAAGAAGGCCAGGAACAACAGCGGCGCCGCTCCGCTGTAGAGGGCCGTGGCCACGCCGCTTCCAGCCTCGACCGAGCCCAGCACCGCCAGGAGCGTGAGGTCCGCCAGCACCAGGGCATCCAGCGCCGAGCTGAGCCGCGCGTACAGCGGCCGGTAGCCGCTCCGGCGCACGAAGAGGTACCAGGCCCAGCACACCACCATCAGACCGCCGCCAATCCAGGGCAGCAGCGTGTTGACGATCTTCGGTCTCCCGGCCTCGGCGTTGTCCCAGAGGCTGCTGCCGACGACGGCCAGGGTGAAGGCCACCGCCCGGACGAGCGAGACCAGGCGCTCGCCGTGCGCGGACTCCTCGCGCAGCAGGTTCTCAATGGCCCGCTCTTCGTCCAGCGCGGGGCGTCTGGCGGCTTCGGGCTCGGCGTGGGTTGCCATGACGGCAGAGGGTAGCGCGTGCTCCCCGGCGCCGCGAGGTGGGGGCCTCAGCGCGGCGCGGGGTGGGCCTTCATCCAGGCGAACACCTCGGCGGCGCGGGCCTCCTGCCTGGCCTGGGTGAAGCGCTCGTGGGCCTTTGCCGCCTGGGCGCGGGCCTCCACCGGCTGGCCCGCGTCCCACAGGGCCCGCGCCAGCGCGAAGCCCGAGTCGGCCAGCACGTCCGCGCTCACGGTGGTGAAGGTGAGCGCCTGGCGCAGCGGCTCGAGGGCCTCGCGCGCCCGCCCCAGCCCCAGCAGCGCCTGCCCCACCCCATCATGGGAGTACTGCAGCTCTTCGTTGCCGGGCTCCAGCACCGCGCGCTTGGTCTCCAGCGCCTCCTGGTACACCCGCAGCGCCTCCTCGTGGCGCCCCAGCTTCAGCAGGCACATGCCCATCTCGTCCAGCGCCTGCGCCACCGGCAGGTTGCGCGGCCCCAGCAGCGCCTTGCGGATCTCCATCGTCGCCCGCGAGTGCTCCAGCGCCGGCTCATACTGCCCCAGCTCCCGAAGCGCCCAGGAGAGCAGCAGATGGCGCCGCGCCATGTCCGGGTGGACCTTGCCCACCGCCGCCTCCGTCTGCCGCAGCGCCTCGCGCAGCAGCACCACCGCGCGCTCGGGCCTGCCCAGGTTCATCAGCACCCGGCCTTGAAGGAACGTAATGCGCGCGCGCTTCGGGTGCTCCGGCGCCAGCCGCTCGCTCAACAGCCCCTGCGCCTGCTCCAGCAGCTCGAGCGCCCGCGGCAGCTGCCCCTGCGCCACGGCCAGGTTGCTGCGGTTCACCAGCACATCGCTTTGCAGCACCGGCTCGCCGCCCATCCTCTTGAGCGTGGCCTCCGCCAGCTCGCCCCAGCCCTCCGCCTCCTCGAAGCGCTTGCGCCCCTCCTCTACATAAAGGAGCCGGTTGAGAATGGTCACCTTGAGCCGGTCCACCCGGCCCGCCTCCGCGTCATAGGTGGCCAGGCGCAGCGCCCGCGAGGCCTCGGCCGGCTTGCCCAGCTGGTCCTGCACCCAGCCCAGCTGCATGCGCAGCTCGGCCATCAGCGGCAGGTACCCGGTGGCCAGCACCGGCGCCTCGAGCTGCTCCGCCCGCTCCAGCGCCACCGGCGCGCGCCCCGTGTCCACCAGCGCCTTCAGCTCCGCCAGCTGGCCTCCCAGCCGGTCGATCTCCGAGCGCTTCGCCGGATCCGCCGGCAGCGGCTGCTGCTCGGCCAGGGCCGCCACATCCTCGCACTCTTGCAGCGAGGGCAGCGCGTGCACCGCGTCCATCGCCTTCTCCACCCCCTTCTTGTCCGCGCTGGCCAGCAGCTGCACCACCGCGCCCACGTCCCTGCGCCGCCGCTCCAGGCACACCACGCGGCGCACCAGCAGTTCCTCGGGCTGCACCTCGCGCACCCGCGTGGCCTCGCACGCCTCGGTGTGCTGCTGGGTCCACGCGCTCGCGTACTGCTCCAGCACCTGGGCCGCCCGGTCCACCGTCTCCTGTGCCAGGGGGCTGCCGGTAGCCAGGAACGCCTGCTGTAGCCGGCCGCGCGCCGCGGGCCCCCACACCTGCGCCATCTGCTGCCCGGAGCCCTGGCACACCTGGGACTGCTGGTACACCGTGCCGCCCACCGCCAGCAGCCCCACGCCCACCACCCCCGCGGCCACCGCGCCCCGCCGCCGCCTGGCAAGCCGCTGCTCCTGCGAGAGCGCCTCCAGCAGGGCGTGCATCGTGGCGAAGCGCTCGGCGGGCTCCAGCGCCAGCCCCCGCAGCACCGCCTGCCGCACCCACGCGGGCACCTTCGCCTCGCGGGGCGGCTCCTGGACGAGCGGCAGCGGGAGCGCGCTGCCCTGAGCGCCCTTCGCCCGCGCCCACAGCAGCCGGCGCAGCGGCTCCGGCTCGAAGGGCCGCCTTCCATAGAGGGCGCAGTACAGCGCCGTGCAGAAGCTGAACTGGTCCGAGCGCGCGTCCAGCTCGCCGCCCACCAGCTGCTCGGGGGACATGTAGTTGGGCGTGCCCATCACCGTGCCCGGCACGGTGAGCGTCGTCTCCAGCATCCGCCGCTCGCGGGTGGACAGCTCCTGCGTCTGGTCGTCCGGCCCGCCCACCGGCCCGGTGTCATCCACCTGCCGCGCCAGCCCGAAGTCCGTCACGTACACGCGCCCGGCGCGGCTCACCAGCACGTTGGCGGGCTTGAAGTCCCGGTGCACCAGCCCCGCGTGGTGCGCGGCCTCCAGCCCCCGGCCCGCATCCAGGAACTTCGCCAGCACCTCGCGCCAGGAGCGCGCGCCCTGCGCCAGCCAGTCTCGCAGCGTGCCCCCGTCCACCAGCTCCATGGCGAGGAACACCTGCGCGCTCCACATGCCCACGTCGAACACGGGGATGACGTGCGGGTGAGAGACGCGGGCCATCGCCTGCGCCTCGCGCAGCAGCCGCGCCCGCGCCAGGTCCGGGTCCGTCTGGCTGTCGGCGCGCAGCAGCTTGAGCGCCACCTTGCGATCCAGGTCCGGATCATACGCCGCGTACACCACCCCCATGCCCCCGCTGCCCAGCTGCTTGAGCAGCACGTAGCGCCCCACCTGCAGCGGCTGAGCCAGCTCCGCCCCCCCGCCCCCCTCGGACTCCGAGGGGCGCGTGTCCGACGCTGACTTCCGCGAGCGCCCCGGCTCCGCCAGCGTCTGGGTCTTCTGCTCACCGCCCTCGGGCTGATCCTTCATGCGGGGCCCAGCCTACCTGGTTACAGGAATACCCGCAGAGAACCGATTACTCCGACAGTGTGGTACGCTGGTTGAATCCCGGTTGGCATGTGGTTGGCAGAGGAGACTCCCCATGAACATCGCATCGAAGCCAGGCCTGCCCCCCTCCTCGCCCCGGACGCAGCCGAGCACCGCCCCCTCGAAGTCCTCGCCCACGGCCACGGCCCACCCCCAGGAGCCGGCCCTCCAGAAGGCGGGCACGCAAGACGGCTTCGAGGCGTCCAGGGCTTCGCGCAGGCCCCGCTGGGATAGCTTCACCCCGGTCATCCGGCAGTCCCAGCGGGACAACTGCGGCGCGGCGGTGGCCACCATGCTGGCGCGCAACCTGGGCAAGGGCGAGGGCCGGACGGACGAGCAGCTGATGAACCGGTTCGAGTCCCGCTTCACCAATGGCAAGGGCACCACGCCCGCGCAGCTGGGCGGCATGCTGGCGGACCAGGGCATCGAGGTGTCCGGCAGCACGCACCGGTTCAGCCCCTACTGGATCCAGAAGACCCTGAGCGAGGGCGGCAAGCTCGTCGCCATGGTGGACTCCAACCTCATCTCCCCCAAGCACCCGCAGAAGCCGGGCAGCGCCCACTGGGTGGTGATTGATGGCTTTGACGGCAAGAACAGCTACCGCATCAAGGATCCGGGCCGGGGCACCGGCTACTGGATCCAGACGGGCCGGCTGGCCCAGGCCATCAACTCGGGGTGGCGCAATTACGGTGGCGGCGGAATGCTCATGGTCCGCACGGCGAGCCAGGGGATGGACCGCGCCACGCTCAGCGAGCTGAACGGGAAGAACTGCGTCGCGGTGGGCACCAAGCCCGGCATCGGCTCCAACACCTCCACCATGGGGCGTGAGTCCGCCTCCTGAGCAGGGCCCGGCCCTGGGGCGTGGTAGCCTCCCACGGCGTGACGGCGTCAGGTGACAGCGGAGATTCCCCCCTCGAGCCGGGCGAGACCGCCTCCCTCCATGCCACCCGGAGCGGCCCCGTCCGGCTGAAGCTGGTGGTGCTCTCGGGGCCCGAGGCGGGCCAGAGCCACCCCCTGCCGCCGGGCCAGTACCGCATTGGCAAGGACCCCACGTGTGAGATTGTCCTCACGGACAAGGGCGTGTCGCGCCAGCACCTGCGGGTGGAGGTGCGCGAGGACCGGGTGCTGGCCACCGATCTGGGCTCACGCAACGGCTCGTTCTTCGCGGGGGTGCGCTTCTCGGAGCTGGAGCTGCGCCCGGGCGTCGTGCTCACGCTGGGCGGCACCGAGCTGAAGCTGCTTCCGGAGAGCTCCCGCGAGCGCTTCCTGGTGCTCTCCAACCGGGACCGCTTTGGCGCCCTGGTGGGCATCAGCCGGCAGATGCGCGAGGCCTTCACCCTGCTGGAGCGCATGGCCGCGGGCAGCTCGGACGTGCTCATTCAGGGCGAGACGGGCACCGGCAAGGAGCTGTGCGCCGAGGCGCTCCACCAGGAGAGCCCCCGGCGCAAGGGCCCCTTCGTCATCGTGGACCTGGCGGGCCTGGCCCCCTCGCTCATCGAGAGCGAGCTGTTTGGCCATGTGAAGGGCGCCTTCACCGGAGCCCACAGCGACCGGGCCGGCGCCTTCGAGCGGGCCCACGGCGGCACGGTGTTCCTGGACGAGGTGGGCGAGCTGCCGCTGGACATTCAGCCCCGGCTGCTGCGCGTGCTGGAGCGCCGCCAGGTCAAGCGGGTGGGCGGCAATGACTACCGCACGGTGGACGTGCGGGTGGTGGCCGCCACCCACGTGGACCTGGAGGCGGCAGTCAAAGCCGAGAGGTTCCGCAAGGATCTGTTCCACCGGCTGGCGGTGCTGCGCGTCACCCTGCCCCCGCTGCGCGAGCGCCCCGACGACATCCTGCTGCTGATTGACGCGGTGCTTCAGCGCCTGGGCAAGCCTCCCAGCACGCTGTCGGATCAGACGCGGGCGCTGCTCACCCAGTACCCCTGGCCGGGCAACGTGCGCGAGCTGCGCAACGTGGTGGAGCAGGTGGTGAACCTGGGCGAGGAGTCCCTGCCGGACATGGACAGCCTCGGCGGCAAGCCGCCCCCGCGCGCCAGCCAGGAGGCCGCCGGCTCGGAGCTGCCCTTCAAGCAGGCCAAGGAGCAGCTCATCGAGGGCTTCGAGCGCGACTACCTCAAGGGGCTGATGAAGCGCTGCGAGGGCAACCTCTCGCGCGCCTCGCGCGAGGCGGGCATCGCCCGGCTCTACCTGCGCAAGCTGCTCCACAAGCACGGGATGAGGCCCGACGAGGACGGCGGCGACGACTCGCCGTGAGCCCGCGCGCCTCGCACTGGTAACCCCCGTTTCCACTGGTAACGGCTGTTACCAGGGCCGCTTGCACCGCTAACGGGTGTTGCCAGCACGCGGCGCTCCTCCCGCCCGGCCTCACCGCCGCCCCGAAGCACCGGGGTGGCCCCTGGCCGCACGTAACGCCTCGGAATCACGACATGAGGTGCTGCTCCCACCATGTG
Organism: Myxococcaceae bacterium; assembly: GCA_035296065.1. GTDB lineage: Bacteria > Myxococcota > Myxococcia > Myxococcales > Myxococcaceae > DATHBR01. The sequence goes on from DATHBR010000024.1 coordinate 207,143, forward strand.
GCACGCAAGCCGCAATGGTGAGTCCGCACAGGGTCCGGCTCCACGGACCTCCCTCCCCGAGGTTGATCATGAAGCTCACCAACACTGTCCGGAACACCCCGTCTCTCAACCCCCCCCGCCCCCTGAATGACACGAAGGCCCCCGCGGCGCTGGCGCAGGAGCCCAACAAGGCGCGCGCCAAGGCTCCGCTGGCGGATGGCTTCGAGACGCAGCGCCCGTCCGCGCGCGCCGCGGCGCTGCTGGGCGCGCCCGTGCTGCCTCCCCCGACGGCCTTGAAGCTCCAGGGCGCGAGCGAGGCGGCTCCGGCCGCTGAGCAGCTCGTCGGCTTCAGGGCCGGGCTCAGCAAGAACCGGTTCCCGCCCCCGCGGCCGGCCGAGCCCACCGCGGACCCCGTCAAGGTCCCGGTCCCTGGCACCGCCGGGCCCGTCGTCGGCGACGCGCCCGTCACCGAGGCCCCCGCGGTGACGCCGCCGCCCGAGCTGGCCTCCGCCGCGCAGACGGCGCTCAAGGCCGCCACCGTCGACACGGTGACCGACAAGCGCGCCGCCATCGAGGGTGGGCAGCAGGAGTTCTTCGCGCAGACCAAGGCCGAGGTGGACCGGCTGCTCAACATCGGCCGGGGCCTGGAGGCCGCGCCCCCCAACACCCAGGTCTTCATGGCCCAGGGCAGCAACGAGGTGCTCCTGGCCCAGTTCGACGAGACGAACACCCAGGTGGTGTCGTGGACCAAGGCGAAGCTCCACGAGGACGGGCGGGTGGAGCTGCACTCGGCGAACATCAACGGCGATCGCTTCGAGCAGGACCGCATCCTGGCCGGCGTGGACAGCTCCACGGTGGAGCACGCCAACTGGAAGGCTCCCGAGGGCGTGGGCGTCAACGAGGCCCCCTCGCTGGAGGAGCTGCGGCAGTCGAGAGATCCGGACGTGCGGGTGACCGAGAACAGCGTGTGGCACCAGGACGGCAACCTCTTCACCAAGGAGTACCTGCAGAAGGACGGCGCGGTGCAGCTGAGCGAGACGGACTTCACCCGCACGGACAACCTCGAGGGCATCGCCGATGACTTCCACGGCTCGTTGCAGGACGGCGCCGTCACGGATGTGGCGCGCACCCGCTCGTACTCCATCCCCCCGCCCAGCGCGGATGGCAAGACGCAGCCGCCCACCTACACCGACGTGAAGTCCTGGTCTCAGGGCAGCGTGCAGGTGACGAAGACGGACAGCCGCCCGCTGGACTTCGAGAGTGAGTTCGACGTGGGCAACCAGCCCCACAACGCCGCGGACCTGAAGCAGGTGGTGGACGAGAACCGCGACGAGGACGGCGAGGACTTCAGCGGCAGCCAGGAGTACCCGCGCAGCTGGATGCTCGAGAAGTCCGCCCTGGGTGAGTACCAGAGCCAGACGTTCATCGAGGGCCAGAAGGAGGCCACCATCGTCCTGAAGCGGCGCGCCGAGGGCAACAAGCTCACCGAGGAGTACTCGGGCAAGACGTTCGGCACCGCCGAGGGCGACAAGGGCCTGGTGGACGTCAGCGGCACCTCCGAGCGCACCTACGGCGAGGACGGCTCGGTGATGAGCATGACTTCGCGGACCCAGAACCCGGACGGCTCGTCCACCAAGCAGTGGTACGACCGCACCAACACGCCCGCCGAGGACGGCCTGCACATGCTCGAGAAGGTGGGCATCGAGCAGACCAACCGCGAGGGCCAGGTCTTCTGGACCGAGACGCACAACGACAGCGTGCTGTCGGCCCAGGGCATGCAGCTGAAGTCCACCGACACGTACACGCGGGCCCCGGACGGCACGCAGGCGCACGCGCGCATGGATGGCACGGGCGAGAAGTACTTCGTCACGGATCCGGGGGGCGTAACACCGCGCGAGGTGACCGACCCCAGCCAGCTGCCGACGGACCCCAACACCCAGGAGGCGCTGCTGCAGGCCAGCATCAGCAACGCGATGATGGTGCAGAACTTCGCCAACAAGGGCGGCCGCAACGCGCTGGCGCTGATGCAGGGGCTGGGACAGATCGACGTGGGCGCGGTGGGCAGGCCGGTGCCGTACGAGACGGTGCTCGCCGGGGGCTACAAGCTGTTCGGCAATGAGGCCGTCAACCGCGCGCTCCAGGGCGGCGCGGGCATCGCGGGCGCGCTGGGCGGCGCGGCGGGCGTGGCCGGCAACGGCATGCTGCTGATGCAGGGCATCCGCGACCAGAACGTGCCGAAGATCATCCAGGGCGCGGTGATGACGGGCCTGAGCGGCTATGACGTGTACAAGGGCGGTGACGCGTTCATCAAGGCGATGAAGGGCATCTCCGAGGTGGACATCTCCGGCGGCGCCCTGAAGATCCCCGGCTGGTTCGCCAAGGTGCCGGGGCTGGCCACGGTGAGCAAGTCCGCGGGCGCGCTGAAGGTGCTCGGCGCGGTGAACGGCGGGCTGAAGGCCATTGGCGGCCTGGGCACCATCGTCGGCGTGGGCCTGGGGGCGGTTGACGTGTTCCAGGGCATCCGCAATGGCAACGGCTGGCAGGTGGCCAAGGGCACCGTGGGCATCGCCGGCACCATCGCCGGCGCGGTGGCCACCGGCGCGGTGGCGGGCTCCATCGGTGGCCCGCTGGGCACGGCGGTCGGAGCGCTGGCGGGTGTCGCCATCGGACTGGTCACCTGGGGCGTCGGCAAGCTCTTCGACTGGTTCGACAACTCGGAGCACGACATGGCCCCCGTGCAGATCTGAGCCGCGGTGAGGCGCGCGGGCCCAGGCTCTGGGCCCGCGCTACTCGTGGGCCAGGTAGCGCACGGGGCTGGTGCCAAAGATCTGCTCGGGCGTCTGCTGCTGGCCCCGGGGCTCGTGCCCGCTGGCCAGCCGGGGCTTTGCACCCGGCCCCGGCGGGCCTGGCTCCACCACGGCGAAGCGCGGGCCCACCGGCGTGTCCGCCAGGGCAATCACCGGAAAGCCCCGCCCCATGGACTCCAGCAGCCGGCCACCCTCCACCGGGTGCCAGCCCCGCGAGCGCGCCGTCTCACTCAGCCACTTCCCCAGCTCCGCGGCCGAGCCCGGCCGGAACACGCCAGGAAAGCTCGTGGGAAAGGCGCTCTCCAGCGAGGTGTGCAGCGCGCTCATCACATCGAAGACGAACAGGTGGCCCGCGTCGCGCAGCTCCGGGGGCCGGGGGGCGTAGCGGGGGTTGGTCGCCACGGCGAACTGGTTGATGACGTTCTGGGTGTACACCACCGTGCGCTCCCCCGGCTTGCACTGCACGGGGGCGGTGACGCTGATGTCGTAGCGGGTGAGCGACACGCCCTCGGCCGCGATGAAGCCGTCATGCAGCAGCGTCACCGCTTCCCGGGGAAAGGGCGAGCGGGTGGCGCGAGACGGGCCCCGGCGCAGGCGGGCGAGCTTCTTGGCCTCATCGGCCATCTCGAGCAGCTTGTGGAGCTTGCCGGCCTTCAGCTGCACCGAGGTGGAGTGGCCCGTGCGGACCACACGCCCTGGCGCGGGCTCGGGCGGCTTCGGTGGCTTCGCCAGCGGAGCGCCAATGGGGGCGGCGGCTTTGGGCGGCGCAGGGGGCTCGGGCGCGGGGGGCTTCGCGGCGGCGGGCGGCGGCGGCGGTGGCGCGGGGCGCTCGAGGTTCACCACGGGCACCTCCGGCGGCCTGGCCGCGACAGGGGGCCGGCCCCCGGCGGGCGTCCGAGCCTCGACAGGCGGCCGGCTCACCGTGCGGACTGCCGGAGCAGCCGGAGCGGCGGGGGCCGCCGGCGGAGTCGGAGCCCGTGGGGCCGGAGCAGGCTCGAGCGCCTTCCGGACCTTGGAGCTCACCGCCGGCTCGGGCGGCGGCTCCGCCGGAGGGCGAATGGGCTTCATGGGCACCGTCGGCGCGCTGGGCGAGGCGCCCGCTCCCACCACGGGGATGGGCATCTCCACCATCGTCGGGGCGCTGTGGAGGTCGGGCCGCAGGGGCCTCATGGGCACCGTCGGCGCGGACTCCCTGCGCTCGGCCGGGGTGTCCTTCCGCGGGCTCCCGGCTGGCTCACCCTTTGGTCCACGGGAAGTGGGCTTGTCCTGTCCCATGCGCTTGGAGCACCTCGATGGCCACGGTAGGCGTTCTCCCACCATCGTACCCCGTTGGCAGCCCGCGGCCAGCGTCCCAAAAGATCCGGGGCAGGCGCCTGTTCGTCTCAGGCCCATGCCTCCTCGCCTGTTGGTACGCCGCTGTGCGTTGTGTGATATTCGGGACACGTTTTCAGTCGGTTACAGGGGGGGCGTAAGTCCTGGTGGGACCGCGGCCCCTTACGGCACGCGCCCCCGTGCCGAGGTGGGTGCCGGGACTTTATGAATCAGCCAATGCGCAGCCTGCTCAAGTGCTCCCAGTGCGGAGCCATGCTGCCTTCAGGAAAGACCGTGTGCCCCAAGGACGGGGCGCGCGGCGTGGCGGAGAACCCCTTCGTTGACGAGGCCACCGTGCGCCGCGACACGAGCGCGCCCCCGTCCAGCGGCAACGAGCACACGGCCATTGCCGCCCACTCCCCGATGGACCCCACCCCGGTGCAGCCCCGGGTGTTCAAGGACTCGCACGAGGACGATGAAGACGAGGTGACAGCGAGCAAGCGGCGGTGGGAGGAGACGGTCTCCCGCGACGTGATGGTGGGCAAGCAGCTGGGCGACTTCGTCGTCAAGCGCCGCATCGGCGCGGGCGGCATGGGCATCGTCTACGAGGGCGAGCACCCCATCATCGGCCGCAAGGTGGCCATCAAGATTCTGCGGCCCGAGTACTCCGAAGGCGGCAACGCGCGGGACTTGATCGCCGAGGCCCGCGCGGCCAGCGCCGTGCGCCACCGGGGCATCATCGACATCTTCGGCTTCGGCACCATCCCTCACATCGGCCAGTACATGGTGATGGAGTACCTGGAGGGCGCGCCGCTCGACAACGTCATCTCCAAGCGCGCCCCCATGCTGGAGTCCGAAGTCATCGCGCTGCTGGACGAGCTGCTGAGCGCGCTGAGCGCCGCCCATGCCAAGGGCGTGATTCACCGCGACTTGAAGCCGGGCAACATCTTCGTGGTGAGCGACTCGGCCGGCCACGAGCTGGTGAAGGTGCTGGACTTCGGCCTGGCCAAGCGCAGCGAGGTGCCCCACGGCACCAGCCCCCAGACGCGGGCCAGCATGATCGTTGGCACCCCCGAGTACATGGCGCCCGAGCAGGCCACGGGCCAGGCGGTGGGCCCGCACACGGACCTGTACTCGGTGGGCGTCATCGCCTTCGAGATGCTCACCCGGCGGCTGCCCTTCGAGGGCCCGTCGGCCATGGCCATCGCCATTCAGCACGTGCAGGCCAAGCCCCCGCCGCCCTCCACCTATGTGGAGGTGCACCCGGCGCTGGACGAGCTGGTGCTGCGGCTGTTGTCGAAGACGGCCGCGCAGCGCCCGGCCAACGCCGAGGCCGCGCGCCGGGAGCTGAAGGCCATTGCCAGGCAGCTGGCCGACGGCGCCACGCGCCTGGAGCCCGCGCCCACGGCCGCGCACCTCACCGAGCAGGAGATGCCAGCCGTTCACCGGGCGCCCATCCGCTCCTCTCCGAAGCAGCAGGTGCGCTCCGAGCCCGCCGAGTCGATCACCGCCACCGCGGCGCCCAGGAGCTCGCGGCCCGAGCCCGAGTCGGTCACCACGCCGCGTGGCTCCGACGGCCCCCGCGTCAACAGCCGCTCGCGGCCGGCGCTCGCGCCGGAGACCCGCGAGGGGCAGTCCGTCGCGCCCGCGATGAACTCGCCCCTGAGCACCGACCGGATCCCCGCCGTACGCCCCAGCCGCGCGCCGCGGCTCGCGGTGGGCGCGGTGCTGCTGCTGGCGCTCGCCGGCCTGGGCTTCTGGCTCTTGCGCCCCACCCAGACGCCCGTCCCCGTACCGCCGCCCGTGGTGAACGTGGACCCCGCTCCGCAGGCGCGGGCGGACCCCGTGCCGCCCAGGCCGCCCGTCGAGGACGTGAAGCCCGCGGTGCCCCCCCCGGCAACGCCCTCCGCCGAGCAGACTCCGGACCCTTCGCAGCAGAAGCCCAGCGTGGCTCCACCGGCCCCCAGGCCCGGCGGGCCGCCCGGAACGTTGATCATCGCGTCCAAGCCCTGGGCTGATATCTACGTGGAAGGCCAGTGGAAAGGCCGGCTGCCGAAGGGCAATAACCTGAAGCTGCCTCCGGGCACGTATCAACTGGAGCTCGTCAACCCCGCCTTCAAGCCACACAAGGCGACAATCACGATCACGTCGGACCAGAAGACGACGCACCGCGTGAAGTGGATCCCCGCCGACCCTGCGACCATCGACCCGGCAACCAGCGACGCTCCAGACACCGACGCTCCAGATGATGAGGATCCATGAGACTCACCGTGCTGTTGTCGCTGGGGGGAGTACTGCTCGTATCGCTGCCGGCGCACGCGGAGCTGCGCGGCGTGAAGCTCTATGAGCGGGGAGACTACAAACGGGCACGCAGGGTCCTCACCGAGGAGCTCACCTCTCCTGGGCTCTCCAAGGAGGAGCAGGCCAAGGCGCGGCTGTATCTGGCCGCGGCCCTGTTCGCCACGGGCGCGGAGAAAGCCGCCAGCGAGAACCTCGAGCAACTGGCGCAGCTGGCGCCCTCCTTTCAGGTGGACCCCATCCTCTTTCCTCCGGACTTCGTAGCGCTGGCCGAGAAGGCCCGCGCCAAAGCCGAGACGAAGCGGATGGAGGCCGAGCGCCTGCGCCTGGAGGCCGAGCGCCTGCGCCTGGAGCAGGACCGCAAGGCCCGCGAGGAGGCCGAGGCCCTGGCCAGGCAGCAGCAACCTCCCCCTCCCCCTGCCCCGGAGGAGCAGACCCCGGAGCCTGGGCTCGCGCTGCGGCTGCGCCCGGACGTGTTCGGTTTCGTGGACGCGTGGGGCAAGAGCTACGGCCTGGGCGGCGGGGTGACGCTGGGGCTGGGCATGGTGGACGTGAACGCGCGCGTGCTGCTGGGCGACGAGCTCGGCATGGGAGGCGAGGTGGGCCTGCTGCTGGGCGACGGCTCGGTGCAGCCGCGCCTGGCGCTGCGGGGCACGGCGGTGCCCACCGTGGGCGTGGGCGCAGGCGGAGTCGTCGGCCTGCGCCTGGGCGCCAGCGAGCGGCTCACCGTGCTGCTGGACGTGGGGGGCGAGTTCTTCTCCATCAAACCCCCCGAAGACAGACCCGCCGACACTAACCAGAAGAAGTACCGCACCTTCGTGCTGACCAGCACGGTGGGCGTGGGCTTCGATCTCCTCTAACTCAGGAGGCGCTCTCCGTGTCCGCTCTTCCACCGCGAGCCCAGGGGCTCGCCGCCGCGTTCGTGTTGTTCGTCGCCGCGCTGCTGCCGCTGACGGCGGCCGCGCAGACGCCCGCCGCCCTCGCCAACTTTGGCACCTACCTCGGGGGCAGCGAGATTGACCGCATCGTGGGCGTCGCGCAGTACCAGTCGGACATCATCGTCGTGGGGACGACCCGCTCGGCCAGCATCGAGGCAGGCGGGGCCACGGGCGGGCGCACCACGGGCGCCGACATCTTCGTGGCCCACTTCCAGGAGTCGGGCGCCCTCAACACCGAGGACTTCAACAACCCCATCCTCGTCTTCGGCGGTAACGGGGACGATGAGCCCGTCGCCATGTTCCTGGGGCCGGATCCCGCCCGCGATATCTACATCGTGGGCAAGACCACCTCGGTCAGTGGCTTCGCGGCGGGGAAGGCCCACGGCTCGGCTCCGGCCGGGACCAATGCCTTCGTGGCCAAGGTGACCGGTACGAACTCCACCTATGAGTGGTTCATGTACCTGAGCGGGAACGGTGAAGACGTGGCCACCGACGTCACCCTGTTCAACTCCAGGCTCTACGTCTCGGGGTGGACACGCTCCACGACCTTCCTGGGGTTGACCGGCCTGCCCGCTGGAATGAATGGCTTCGTGACGGAGATCATCCCCCCGGCGGCGCCCGCGACGGCTCCCACGGTCGGGTGGAACCTCAAGCCCGTCATCCTCGGCGGCGCGCTGGACGACAGCTTCCTGGGCATCACCGCGAGCGCGGGGGGCGCGCTGCACGTGGCGGGCACCACCTCCTCCACGTCGTTCAGCTACGGGACCAAGGTCTCCAATAGCTTCAATGGTGGCGGCTCGGATGCGTGGATCGCCCAGCTCGCCGCGGGCACGGGAGCCCTGGACTGGGTAACCTTCCTGGGCGGTGGCGGCGATGACCAGGGCAACGCCATCGTCTCCACCACGGGGGGCTTCGCGGTGGCCGGCACCACGAGCTCCCCCGGCAACCTCGGCACCGGCGCGGCCCTCGGGGACACCAACGCCTTCATTGCCTGGATGCTGCCTACGGGACACCTGAAGTTCAGCGAGGTGCGCCAGGGCTCCCATAACGATGTGGTGCAGGCCCTGACCCTCGACGGCAGCGGCAATGCCTATGTGGGCGGGAAGACGGGCTCCGCCACTTTCGCCAGGGTGGGCCAGACCGGCTTCGACCGCGCGATCGAAAACAATACCGGCACGGAGCTGCGGGAAGGCTTCGTGTGGATGGCTCCGCCCGAGGGAGGCGATGGCTGGTCCTCGTATGTGGGCGGCGACGGCGTGGACGAAGTCACCTCGCTGAGCCTGGCCAGCTCCGACAAGCTCATCATCGGCATGCAGACCAGCTCCGCCACGGGAATGCTTGGCCTTGGGACTCCTCCCAACACCTATGACGAGACCTATGGTGGCAAGGACGACGGCTACCTGCTGAGCGTGGCGGTGGTGGACACCAGCGCCCCGGGCCCGGGCACCATCATCGACCGTCCCCAGCAGGACATCTCCCAGGTGGACATCGACACGACTTCGACCAACGCCATCTACGCGAACTGGACGGGATTCTCCGACAACACGGGCATCGTGAAGTTCGAGTGGGCCATCGGCACGCAGGCCAACCCCATCTCCATTCAGCCGCTGACCGCCGTGGGCGGGCAGACCAATGTGGGAGCCCCCGGGCTGCCACTGGTGGTGGGAGAGAAGTACTTCGTCACCGTCCGGGCCACGAACACCTATGGCCTGACGCGCACAGGGATGTCCGACGGCGTGCTGGTGACGTATCCGGACGGGGGTGTGCCGCCACCTGCCGACGCGGGCACTCCGGACTCGGGCACTCCGGATCCGGACGCGGGCACTCCGGACCCTGACGCGGGCACTCCGGATGCGGGGACCCCGGACCCGGGCACCGATGGCGGCACGCAAGACCCGGACGGTGGTGGCGGTGGCGGCGGCGACCCGGACGAGGAGCGCGACTCCCCGGTGGGCTTTGGCTGTGCCTCGGGCGGTGGAGCGGTGCCGCTGCTGGTGCTGCTGGGCCTGTTCGCCCTGGCACTGCTGAGCCGCGGGCTCAAGGAGCGCTGAGCCCGGCGGGGCTACTTCCCGGGCTGCTTCGCCGCGTCCTTGTCCTGGGCGGGCGCCTGGGCGGGCGCCTTCTCCGGAGTGAAGGCGCGCAGCGTCCACAGCGAGCCGGTGTTGAAGCCCGGCAGCCCGGTGGGGTTGAACACGCTGGTGCTGGTGGCGAGCCCCCCCGCGTAGGCGGCGGGGAACTCGGTCAGCTTCAGCGCGCACCCGGCCAGCACGATGCCCGGCCGGGGCACCGCGTTGCTCACCACGGTGCACGTGCCCACCGCGGTGAAGCGCCCTTCGGGCAGCTCGAAGCGCGCGTACATGTCCGCCTGCGAGCCCTCGGGAAAGGTCCGGTCCGTGAGGCGCACGCACGCCAGCGCCGTGCCCACCTTCTTCTTGCCCGCGGACTTCACCTTGCCGTCCTTCGCGTGCGGCTCCGGCACGAAGAGGCTGGCCGGCAGCCGCACGTTCACCTCGAAGGGCGCCACCTTGCACTCGGTGACGGGATCCGCCACCGCCTTCAGGTCCTCCTCGGAGCGCAGCTGATACACCGCCTCCGCGGCCAGCGCGGGCGAGGACGACACGAGCACGGCGAGACACACGGACTTGCGCAACATCGAGCAGCTCCAGCGAAGGGGGAAGGGAGGCCTCGAGGCTCCCGCGAGACTACAGCCGCACCAGCTGGGCACCGTAGTGCACGCTGGCGCCCACCGCGGCCACCAGCACCAGGTCCCCGCTGCCCACCTTCACCCGGCCGGACTCCAGGTCCTCGGCCAGCAGGATGAGCATGCCCGCGGCGGACGTGTTGCCGTAGCGGTGCACGTTCATCGCCACGCGGTCGGCGGGCAGCCCCGCGCCCTGGATGAAGTGCTCCATCAGCCGCTTGTTGGGCTGGTGGAAGTAGTAGCGCTGCACCTGTGAGCGCAGCTCGGGGTGGCGCTCCAGCACCGTGTCGATGCAGTGGCTCATGTACCGCGGGTAGCTCTCGGCCACCTTCTGCCCGTCCACCACGAAGGCCATGTCCGCCGGCCGCGTGCGCCCCTGGTAGGGCAGCTTCATCATCCCGCCGCCGCGGCGCAGCACCAGCTCGCCCTTGGCGTTGCCCGCCATGGACGCCAGGATGCCCGTGCCCTCCTCGCCGTCGGCGCGCAGCACCACCGCGCCCGCGCCGTCGCCGAACACGTACGCGCTCAGGTACGCGTTGAGCGGCTTGCGGCCCGGCTCCGGCACCACCTCGTCCGTGTACACCTCGCGGTTCATCGACGCCGAGGTCAGCGTCGAGCCCAGCACCGCCACCGTCTTGAAGCGCCCGCCCTCCATCATCTTCGCCACCATGTCGATGATGTACGGGGTGCCGCCGCAGCCGTCGTCGATGACCAGCGCGAACGTGTCCGCGCGGCACCCCAGCCGGTGGTGCAGCTCCATCGCGTCGTGGTTGAAGTTCAGCTCGTCCGGCGTGCAGGTGACCAGGAAGATGGCATCCAGCTGCTTCGCATCGGTCCCCGACGACGCCAGCGCCCGCTTCAGGGCAATCTCACACATGTCGGTGTTGCTGGCCGGGTAGACGATCTTGTCGTCCAGAGGGGGAGGAATCGCATTGCCCTGTGAGTCGATGTCCCACAGGTAGCGCCGCTCGAGGATGCCGGTTTTCTCGAAGATGCGCTCGGCCGACCAGCCCGGGAACGCCTTCGCGATGCGCTCGTTGCTGATGGTCCGGGTGGGAACGAAAGCGCCAGCACCTGCAAAGCGAACCGTCGGCATATTGGACTCCCCTCGAGGATGTAGTTCACGCCCCTGTGGATACGAGACATCAGCACCTCACGTGCCAAGGCCAAATGCCTGAAAAGACTGAGCAGCCAGCGGTGTAGGTTTTTGTCTCAGGCTCTCTCTGTTCACCGGCTTTACTTTGATTCCTGAGCTGTCGAGAGCAGGACGTGGTGACGCGAGGCCGGGTCCGGCGGGGAGGTTTCCCTCGGAAAATCCTCGGGTTCAGGCCGCGTTGGGCCGAGGCCTGGCCCCGATTGAGGGTCGAATTGACTCGGGGGTCCGAGAGGACCGGGCTGTAGCACCTCTAGAACGTGACTCAGGGTGTCTCGGGGGACCCCTGCTGGGGGCCACTGGCGGGGGCCCTTTGGGGGTAGAAGGTGTCCGCGCCCGGGTGGCGCCCAAGGAGGTGGCGGGTGTCGGGGCAGCAGGGCTCAAGCGGACTGAGCGCTCAGCGCGAGCTGTGGGCGGATCCGCGCTGGCGCCGGTGGGTGCTGGCCGTCACGTTCACCCGGTTGTGCGGAACGATGATGCCGTTCGCGCTGCTGCTGGCGGGCGAGGCGGCGCTGGGCTCGTTCTCCGCGGGCGCGTGGATGACGAGCGCGCACTCGGTGGGCGCCGCCCTGGCCGCGCCCTTCCGCGGGCGGGCGATGGACCGGCGCCGTCTGCCTGACGCGATGCAGGCGCCGCTGCTGCTCCTGGCGCTGCTGTGCGCGGGGGTGGCGGTGGCCAGCGCCGCGCGCGCGCCGCTGCCGGTGCTGCTGGGGCTGTCGCTGCTGCTGGGTGTCATCCCCGCGGGGGTCGGCGGCGGCTACCGCGCACTGCTGCCCACCTTTCTGCCTCCCAACCGGGTAGCGTCCGCCTTCGCCATCGACGCGGTGCTCATCGAGGTGACGTGGATCGGCGGCCCGCCGCTGGTGGGCCTGCTGGCGCTGGTGCACCCCAGCCTCACCCTGGGCCTCATCTGCGTGAGCGCGGGGGTGGCCACGCTGGCCAACCGGCTGCTGCCCACGCGCGAGCCGCCGCCCGCCTCCACCCCGCGCGCCGCGGGCCTGGACGTGAAGCCGTTCCTCATGGGGCTGCCGCTGTTCGTGTACGTGGCGGTGGTGGCCACCGGGGTGAGCTGGGGCGCGGTGGACACGGCGCTGCCGCCGCTGATGGTGCAGTTGGGCTCGCGCGCGGAGCTGTGGGGCGCGCTGGCGGCGCTCATGTCCGTCACCAGCGCGGTGGGAGGGCTGCTCTCCGCGAGCGCCTCGAGGCCCGGCTCCACCTCGGCGGCCGTGTGGCGCTCGCTGCTGTTTCTGGGGCTGTGGGGCGTGCTGCTGCTGCCGCTGGGGCTGACACAGGGGCTGACGAGCACCTCGGTGTGGCTGGCCGCCGCGGGCTTCTTCCTCGCGCCGCTGGTGGGGCTGCTCACGTACCTGCTGCAGCAGGCGCTGCCGGCGGACCGCCAGGCCGAGGGCTTCTCGGTGTACGGCGCCTGCTGGTCGCTGGGCATCGGCGCTGGCAGCGCGCTCACCGCGGTGCTGCTCGAGCACTCCAGCGAGCGCGCGGCGCTGGTGCTCTCCGGCGTGGTGCCGCTGGTGCTGGTGCTGGCCGTGGCGCCCTGGGTGCGCTCGCTCTCGCGCGCCGCCGCGCCCCCGGCCCCGCCGCTCAGTGGTGCTCCGGCTCAGGCGCCCGGGGCCGGTCCTTCGGATCGCCGCGCTTGAGCGGCTCGAAGAGCCGGGGCTGCAGATCGGGGGGAATGGGCGAGCCCGTGTTGTGCACCGACAGCGCCACCATGTCCCTCCGGCCCCGGGTGCGCACCCGCACGGAGCAGTGCGCGTCGCCGTGCGTGAGCGCGTTGTTCACCAGCGAGGATGACGGGCAACGAGGCAAGCACACGGCGCAGCCGCTCTCGCGCCTCATCGAGCCGGAGCGTGGACTCTCCCGGCTCTGACGGTGGGCCACACTGGCTCATGGGACTCGCGCTCCAGGGAGGGTTGCCTTCGGTGGTGAGTGAGCCACCCCGTTGCCTCCGCCATCACAGGTCGTCAGCGAATCTGATCATCGCCCCGGGCAATGGCGAGGCTCGCCCTCGCGCTCGGTACTCCAGGACCCACAGCGCCCCGCCGCCACGCCCGGACAGGCAGACATGGAAGCGCACCGCTCCCCGCAGGAGCCACACCAGGCAAGCGCCGCGGGGCTACACCCGGGGGGCCAGCGGGCTGGGCGTCTTGAGCGCCAGCAGCTCGGCCGTCACGTCCCGCGCCGCCACGGCCCGCGCCGCCGCGGCCGCCAGCCGCTGGCGTGCCTCCTCGGTGCCGTCCAGCCCAGCGCGCGCTTGCCTCAGCTCCAGCGTGGCCACGATGAGCAGGGCCGACAATTGAAGGTGCTCGAGGTCCATCGCTTCTTCTCCTGCTGTCCCCACCCACCCTCACTCTTGTCCTCCCCGCCCCGGGTGTCCAGCTACTGAACGGAACCGTGAAAACCGCAGTAGCTGACAGAGCCTCGTTTTCATCGATTGGCCCTGTGCGCCGGGCCATCTATGGTGGGGCTTCTGCGCCATGGGCCACGTGCACATCATTCGCGACTTCCACTCCCCTCAAGAGGGCTTCTCGCGCACCGTGCGCATCTACACGCCGGACGGGTATGACGCGCACGGCGCTCACCGCTACCCGGTGCTGTACATGCACGACGGGCAGAACGTGTTCGCGCACCCCGAGTCGATGGTCTACGACACGTGGTGCGCCAACCGCGTGCTGGAGAGCATGGTGGCCGAGGGCCGGCTGGAGCCCTGGCTCGTCGTCGCGGTGGACTCGGGCGCGGGGCGGGTGCAGGAGTATTCGCCCTGGGACGAGCCGCGCAGCGGGGTGAAGGCGCGCGGCGAGTCGTACGGGCGCTTCATGGTGGAGCAGCTCAAGCCGTACGTGGACCGCACCTACCGCACCCGCGCGGAGCCGGAGTGGACGGGGACGATGGGCTCGTCGCTGGGCGGGCTCATCTCGCTGTACCTGGGGTGGAAGTACCCGGAGGTGTTCGGCCGCATTGGCGGGCTGTCCCCCACGGTGATGTGGAGCCAGCGCCAGCTGTTCGAGCGGTGGCGGGAGCACACCCGGCGCTGGACGCGCATCTACCTGGACGCGGGCAGCACCGAGTTCCTGGACGGTGGCGGCGTGGCGCTCAACTACGGCGAGGCCACCCGGGAGTTCTACGGCCACCTCAAGCACCTGGGGTATGATGATCACGAGGTGATCCTCGTGTTGGAGCCGGGCGGACAACACCATGAGCGGGACTGGCAGCGGCGCTTACCGTTCGCGCTGCGCTGGTTGCTGGGATGAGCCGTGAAGAGCCGCCCCCCGGTGAGGTTGGAGGACCGGCTCGTCTACTCGGAAGTCATTGAAGGGCTGATCCAGCACGGGCTGGGAGGGCGTGTGCCGTCCCGGCTGCGCGAGCGGCTGGGGGACCTGGGGCTGGACGTGGATCGGCTGCCGTCCACCTTCCCGGTTGTCACCTGGCACAAGTGCCTGCGCGTGCTCACCGAGGAGCTGTTCCCGGGGGTGCCCATGGACGAGGCGTTCCGCCGGCTGGCGCGGCAGCACGTGGAGGGCTACGGGCGCACGCTGATGGGGCGCGCCACGCTGCGGGTGATGCGGCTGTTGGGGCCGCGGCGCATGGTGCACCGGCTGCCCAGCGTGCTGTCGGCCACGGACAACTACACGGCGGGCTCGGTGGAGGAGCGGGGGCCCACGCAGTTCGTGCTGTCGCTCAACTCGAACATGCAGCCGGGCGCCTACACGGAGTCGCTGCTCGAGGCGATGCTGCACACGTGTGGCGCGGCGCAGCCCCAGGTGAAGCGGCTGGAGAGCCGCGAGGACAGCGCCACGTACCTGCTGACCTGGAGCGAGAAGAGCGAGAAGCCCGAGGGGACTAGCGCAGAGCCTGAATGAAGCGCACGTCCTGGTGCATGAGGGCCAGGTCCTCGTGGCGGGTGAGGTACATCTCGGTGCCCATGGCGGCCTGGTACACGGAGGGCAGGCTGGACTGGTGCTGCAGCAGGGTGGGCCCCAGCTTGCTCAGCACCTCTTCGTGGCTGTGGCGGTAGGGGCGGCCGGCGCGCCGGGCCACGTGGCACACGTGGTACCTGGGCGTGTAGCGGAAGTCCTGCACCGGGTCGCCCGTGACGACGCGGGCCCAGAGCCGGTACACGTCCATGTCGCAGGCGTAGTTCATCATGTCCGTCATGAAGCCGCCGGGAGGCCGCAGGTTGGCCTCCAGCGCCATGAAGGAGTCATCGGGCAGGCGGAAGAACTCCAGGTGGAACCAGCGCGAGCGCAGGCCCAGGGAGGCCACGGCCTTGCGGCCCAGCTCATCCAGCGCGGCGGGGATCTCCTTGAGGCTCCAGAAGGAGATGTCGCGCTTCTCGGTCACCACCTCCATCACCCCATCGCTGTACTGGTGGCTGAGGGTGAGCAGGATGCGGCCCTCGTGGTCCACCAGCCCGTCATAGGTGACGATGGTGCCCTGGACGAAGGCCTGAGCGACGTAGCGGGTGGGCAGGGGCTGCGCCAGGGCCTTGTCCACCTCGGCGTCACTGCTGACCTTGAAGGTGTGCGCGGCGCCCACGCCCACGTCCGGCTTGATGACGAGCGGGTAGCCCACGCGCTGGGCGAAGGCCTTCACCTGGGCGGCGCTCTGGACGAGCTCGAGCTCGGGGTGGGCCACCCCCGCGTCGCGGAACACCGAGGCCATGCCGGACTTGGTGCGCAGGCGCTGAATGTCCTCGGGGGTGAGGCCCGGGACGTTGAAGTCCTGGCGCAGGCGCGACTCCAGCTCCAGCCAGGACTCGTTGAGCGACTCGATGAGGCCAATGCGGCCATGGCGCCAGGTGAGGTAGCCGGTGGCGCGCAAGAGCGCGTCGTAGTCGTTGAGGTTGGAAATGAAGAAGTACTCACGCAGCGACTCGCGCAGCTCCTGGCGGAGCGCGTCGTAGGGCGTGTCCCCGATGCCGAGCACGTTCACCCCGCGCTCGCGCAGCGCGGTGATGAAGTGGAAGTACTGCGGCGGGAAGTGGGGAGAGATGAAGACGAAGTTCATGGCGCCTCGACGCGAGGAAGCCTCAGTTCTTCGTGAGGGGCCGGTAGCGGATGCGGTGCGGCTCCAGCGCCTCGGGGCCCAGCCGCTTCTTCTTGTCCGCCTCGTAGTCCTGGAAGTTGCCCTCGAAGAAGAACGCCTTGCTGTCTCCCTCGAACGCCAGGATGTGCGTGGCGATGCGGTCCAGGAACCAGCGGTCGTGGCTGATCACCACCGCGCACCCGGCGAAGTTCAAGAGCGCCTCCTCCAGGCTGCGCAGCGTCTCCACGTCCAGGTCGTTCGTCGGCTCGTCCAGGAGCAGCAGGTTGCCGCCGCTCTTGAGCATCTTCGCCAGGTGCACCCGGTTGCGCTCGCCGCCCGACAGGTCCTTCACCCGCTTCTGCTGGTCCTGCCCCTTGAACGCGAAGCCCGACAGGTACGCGCGGCTCGGAATCTGCCCCGCCCGGCCCAGGTCGATCTGATCCAACCCGCCGCTCACCTCCTCGAACACGCTCTTGTCGCCCTGCAGCGCGTCGCGGCTCTGGTCCACGTACGCCAGCTTCACCGTCTCGCCGATGCGCAGCTCGCCCGCGTCCGGCTTCTCCACTCCGGTAATCATCCGGAACAGCGTCGTCTTGCCCGCGCCGTTGGGCCCAATCACCCCGACGATGCCGCCCGGCGGCAGCTTGAAGTTCAGCTCGTCGATGAGCAGCCGCTCCCCGAACGCCTTGCGCAGCCCCTTGGCCTCCACCACCAGGCCGCCCAGCTTCGGCCCGGGCGGAATCATCACCTCGCCCGTCGGCTCGCGCTTCTCCTGCGTCTGGTTGACCAGCTCCTCGTACGCCGCGATGCGCGCCTTGCTCTTGGCCTGGCGCGCCTTGGGGCTGGCGCGCACCCACTCCAGCTCGCGCTTGAGCGTCTTCTGCCGGTGGCTTTCCGACTTCTCCTCCAGCTCCAGCCGCTTCTGCTTCTGGTCCAGCCACGAGGAGTAGTTGCCCTTCCAGGGCACGCCCTCGCCCCGGTCCAGCTCCAGGATCCACTCGGCCACGTTGTCCAGGAAGTAGCGGTCGTGCGTGATGCTGACGATGGTGCCCTTGTAGTCCTTGAGCGCCTTCTCCAGCCACGCCACGCTCTCGGCGTCCAGGTGGTTGGTGGGCTCGTCCAACAGCAGCAGGTCCGGCTTCTCCAGCAGGATGCGGCACAGCGCCACGCGGCGCTTCTCGCCACCCGATAGCTTCGTCACGTCCGCGTCGCCCGGAGGCAGCCGCAGCGCGTCCATCGCCATCTCGATGGTGCGGTCCAGCTCCCAGCCGTTCGCCGCGTCGATGGCGTCCTGCAGCTTGCCCTGCTCGGCCAGCAGCTTCTCCATCTCCGCGTCGCTCATCGGCTCGGCGAACTTGGCCGACAGCTCGTTGAAGCGGTTCATCGTGTCGCGGATCTGCTTGAGGCCCAGCTCCACGTTGCCCTTCACGTCCAGCGTGGTGTCCAGCTGAGGCTCCTGCGGCAGGTAGCCCACGCGCGCGCCCGGGTCCGGCTTGGCGATGCCGAAGAACTCGGTGTCCACCCCCGCCATGATGCGCAACAGCGTGGACTTACCCGAGCCGTTGGGACCGATGACGCCAATCTTCGCGCCCGGGAAGAAGGACAGGTAGATGCCCTTGAGGATCTCCTTGCCTCCCTTGACCTTGCGCAGGTCCTGCATGGTGAAGATGAAGTTCTGGGCCATCGCGAGTCTGAAGCCTCCATGAACGACGTAGACGGTGGCGGATACTAAGGAGGCGACCGGGGCGCAAGAACCTGCGGGCCCCTGGCCGCCTCTAGCGCTCCTTGGGCGCATGTGTGCTAGAGGCTCCATCCGTCATGTCCCCGACTGTCCTGGAGCTGCAAGGGCTCACTAAGACGTACCCGAAGCTCACCGCCCTGTCCGACGTGAACCTCACCATCCGCCAGGGCGAGATTTTCGCCCTGCTGGGGCCCAACGGCGCCGGCAAGACGACGATGATTGGTTCCATCTGCGGGCTGGTGAAGAAGACGAGCGGCCGCATCCTGCTGTTCGGCAAGGACCTGGACGTGGACCCGGTGCGGCCCCGCCGGGACGTGGGGCTGGTGCCGCAGGAGATCAACTTCGATCCGTTCTTCTCCGTGGCCGAGGCGCTCTACATCCAGCAGGGCTACTACGGCCAGCCCCGGGACGAGGCGCGGGTGAACGAGGTGCTCACCGCGCTGAGCCTGCAGGGCAAGAAGGACACGGTGGCCCGGGCGCTCTCGGGCGGCATGAAGCGCCGGCTGCTCATCGCCAAGGCGCTGGTGCACCGCCCCAAGCTGGTGTTCCTGGACGAGCCCACCGCGGGCGTGGACGTGGAGCTGCGCCGGGACTTGTGGACGTACATCCGCAAGCTGTCCTCCGAGGGCACCACCATCGTGCTCACCACGCACTACCTCGAGGAGGCCGAGGAGCTGGCCGACCGCATCGGCGTCATCAACGAGGGGCGCCTGCTGCTGGTGGAGGACAAGTCCTCTGTCATGCGCCGCTTTGGCGAGAAGCGCCTCATCGTCACCTTCGCCGAGCCCCAGGCCCGGATGCCCGAGGCGGGCGAGCGCTTCACCGCCTCGCTGTCCGAGGACAGGCGCACCCTCACCTATGTGGAGCGCGAGGGCTGTGCCCCGGCTGGCGAGCTGCTTCGCGCGCTCTACGCCCAGGGGCTGCCCATCTCCGACGTGGAGACGCGGCGCTCGCGCCTGGAAGAAGTGCTCATCGAAATTCTTCGCGGTCCCCGCCCCCTCAACTGACCATGAACACTCTCGGGATGAAGACGCTGTTCGCCAAGGAGGTCCGCCGCTTCCTGCGCGTGCCTGGGCAGACGGTGCTCTCGCCGCTCATCAGCACCACGCTGTACTTCATCGTCTTCGGCTACTCCATCTCCACCCGGGTGCACCAGGTGGAGGGCATGGCGTACCTGTCCTTCATCGTCCCGGGCCTCATCTTCCTGGGCATCGCCAACAACGCGTTCCTCAACTCCAGCTCCTCGCTGTTCATCACCAAGATTCAGGGCACCCTGGTGGACCTGCTGGTGGCGCCGCTGGGCCCCGGCGAGCTGATGGCCGGCTTCATCGGCGGCGCCATGGTGCGCGGCCTGGTGGTGGGCGGGCTCACCTGGCTCGTCGCCGCCTTCTTCACGCCCTTCAGCCTGGAGCACGCGGTGGTGGCCGCCTACTTCCTGCTCTTCTCCTCCTACGTCTTCAGCGTGCTGGGGCTCTTGGCGGCCATCTGGGCGGAGAAGTTCGAGCAGATCAACTTCTTCCCCACCTTCGTGATGATGCCGCTGACGTTCCTGGGGGGCGTCTTCTACTCGGTGCGCGAGCTGCCCGCGCCCTGGAACACCCTCAGCCTGTTCAACCCCATGGTTTACATGGTGGACGGGGTGCGCTACGGCCTGCTGGGGCGCAGCATCTTCTCACCCACCCTGGGCGGCGGCATCCTCCTGGGGGTCGCCGTGGTGGCCACCGGCGCCACCTACGCCGCGTTACGCTCAGGTTACAAGCTCAGGGTTTGAACCCTACCCACACTGGAGGGCAGCCGACACTTCGGACCGTTCGCTTCCCCGCCTGCCGAGGGGGCCTACATCATGGGCTTTCGCGAGAATGCCACGGCCGGGGTATCGTGCGGCACGAGATGTCTGTCGCTTTCGGGAAATACGAACTCCTTCGGAAGATCGCCTCCGGTGGCATGGGCCAGGTATTCCTGGCGCGTGAGCGCGGCGCGGTTGAGCGCCTCGTGGTGCTCAAGCTCATTTTGCCGCACCTGGCCGAGGACGAAGAGTTCCTCACCATGTTCCTGGAAGAGGCCCGGCTGGTGGCGCGGCTTCAGCACCAGAACCTCGTCACCATCCTGGACCTGCTCGAGGTGGAGGGCCGGCACTGCCTGGCCATGGAGTACGTCCAGGGCGATGACGTGCGGCGGCTGGACAAGCACTCGCGCATCAAGGGCAAGCTTTTGCCCACCGGGCTGGTGCTGCGCATCATCTCCGAGGCGGCCGCCGGGCTGGACTATGCCCACAAGGCGCGCGATGCCCAGGGCCACCCGCTGCGGCTGGTGCACCGGGACGTGTCGCCGCAGAACATCCTCGTCGGCTTCGACGGGGGCGTGAAGATCATCGACTTCGGCGTGGCCAAGGCGGCCGGCAGCGGCCAGCAGACAGCCACCGGCGTGCTCAAGGGCAAGTACCCGTACATGTCGCCCGAGCAGGCCTCGGGCCAGGCCATCGACGGGCGCAGCGATCAGTTCGCCCTGGGCGTGGTGCTGTGGGAGCTGCTCACCGGCAAGCGCCTGTTCAAGGGCGAGTCGGACATGATGACGCTGCGGCTGGTGAAGGACTGCCAGGTGCCGCCGCCCTCGCAGCTCAACCCCAAGCTGCCCCCTGGCCTGGACGAGGTGGTGCTGCGCGCGCTGTCGCCCACCCCGGACAAGCGCTACCCGGACTGCGGCGCGTTGCGCCTGGCGCTGGAGGACTACGTCATCCAGATGCGCATGCCGGCCAGCAACGCGCACCTGTCCGCGTACCTGCGCGAGCTGTACTCCGAGCGCATCGCCGCCGAGTCGGACCCCGCGAAGCTGGACCAGCTGGCCGAGGACGCGGACCTGGACTCGAAGGACAAGTCCAACTCCTCGCGCAGCAACCTGCGCTCGCTGCCCGCGGGCAATGGCGCCACGCCCTCGCGTGGAGGCCAGCAGAGCGCCGGTACGCCCGGCACGCGCTCGCGCCGCGCGGTGGATGCGCTGGTGGGCCCCGCGCCCGCGCCGCGCCCCGAGGTGCACAGCCGGGGCACGGTGTCCCTGGCGCCGCCGGTGGTGCCTCCACGCCGCTTCCCCGTGGTGCCGGCGGCCATTGGCGGCGCGGTGCTGCTGCTGGCCGGCGCGGCCGCCATCGTCTTCCTGCGCGAGGGCCCGCCCGTGGTGGCCCCGAACAACCCGGTGGTGGTGGTGCCCACGGAGAAGCCTGCGGAGCCGCGCAACACCGTGAAGCCCCCGCCCGTCGAGGAGCGCAAGGTGGAGGTGATGGTCACCTCTCAGCCCGAGGGGGCCTCGGTGCAGCTCGAGGGGCAGCCGCTGGGGGTGACGCCGGTGAAGGTGCCGCTGATGCCGGACGCGCCCCCGGTGCTGATGACGGTGTCCATGGACGGCTACGAGGTGGCCACGCGCAAGGTGTCCGCCGCGGACGCGCCCAACGTGCAGGTGGCCCTCGAGCGGCGCTCCCTCAACGGCACCAAGCCCCCGAAGAAGCCGGGCTCGGGCTCGCTGCAGATCAAGACGGGCCGCTAGCGCGGCCAGCGCCTCACACGCGCGGCGGAGACTGCGCCACCAGCCGGCGGATGAGCTCCGGCTCGAAGGGCTTGTCGATGCGCGGGTGAGAGAAGTTCTGCAGGAAGGCGCGCGCGCGCGCGGTGAAGCCTCCGCCCGTCATGAAGACGAGCCGGGGCAGGCACTCGGGGTGACGGCTGGCCAGCTCCGCGTGCACGTCCATGCCCGTCAGGTCCGACATCATCAAGTCACAGAAGATGCGATCGAAGTCCGTGTCGCTCTCCAGCAGCATGAGCGCCTCGCGGCCGCTGTGGGCGACAATCACCTCGTTGCCACGGCCGATGATGCGCCGCATGACCGAGGCGATGCCGGGCTCGTCGTCGATGACGAGCACCCGCTTGCCCTGCACGTGCACGCTCTCGGCGGCCGTCTCCAGCACCGGCGCCAGCGCCTCGGCCTCCACGCCCTGGGTGGGCAGCACCACCCGGAAGGTGCTGCCCTTGCCCGGAGTGCTCACCGCGCTCAGCTCGCCGCGCAGCGCCTTGATGATGCCGTGGCAGATGGACAGGCCCAGCCCGGTGCCCTCGCCCACCGCCTTGGTGGTGAAGAACGGCTCGAAGGCGCGCGAGAGCACCTCGGGCGTCATGCCCTTGCCGGTGTCCGTCACCTCCACCACCACCTGGCCCTCGCGCGCGTAGGTGGTGAGGACGATGCGGTGCTGCTCGGCGTCTCCCTCGGGGATGGCCTGCGCCGCGTTCACCAGCAGGTTGAGGAACACCTGCCCCAGCTTGGCCTCGTTGGCCCACACGTGGGGCACATGGCCGCCGAAGCTCTTCACCACCTTGGCCCGGTAGCGGATGTGGTTCATCGCCATGGCGAGGCTGAACTCCAGCGCGGCGTGCACGTCCACCGGGCGCAGCTGCGCGTCGTCTCCCCGGGCGAACGTCTTCAAGTCCCGGACGATGCCGCGGATGCGCTCGGCGCCCTCGCGCGCCTCCTGCAGCGCCTCGGCCGTCTCGCTCAGGGCCTCGCGCGCCGCCGCGTGCTGCAGCGTGGCGATCTGCTCCACCGCGAAGTGGATGTTGCCCATCACGAACGACAGCGGGTTGTTGATCTCATGGCCCACGCCGGCGGCCAGCTGCCCCGCCACCGCCAGCTTCTCGGACTGCACCAGCTTCTCGCGCGCGGCCAGCAGCTCCTTGGCGCGCTGGCGCGCCAGCGCCTCGGCCTCCAGGCGCCCCGAGTGCTCGCGCTGCAGCAGCGCGTCGCGCTCCTGCTCGGTGCGCTTCTTGTCCGTCACGTCCCGGAAGTAGACGGCCAGGCCCGAGCCAGACGGGTAGGCGTGCATCTCCATCCAGCTGTCCGCGCCCGGCATGGGCAGCTCGAAGAAGGAGCTGACGCGCTCGGCCATCACCCGGCGCAGCTCGCGCTCCGCCACGGTGCCGCGCAGCTCCGGGCACGTGTCCCAGAAGCTGCGCCCGAAGAGCTTCTCGCGCGACACGCCCTTCATCGCCAGGGCGTTGCGGTTGACGTACGTGTAGCGCCAGTGCGCGTCCACCGACAGGAAGCAGTCCGGCGTGCCCTCGAGGATCTCCACCATGCGATCTCTCGTCTCGCGCAGGCCCGTCTCCGCCCGCCGCGCGGCGGTGATGTCCCGCAGCCGCACCAGCACCCCGTCGCGGAACCGGGCCACGGTGGCCTGCAGCCACCCGTCGAACCCGTTGCAGGCGTGGGGAAACACCTGCTGGCACGACTCACCGGTCTCCACCACCTGGTGAAACGCCTCGAACTGGCCCGCCAGCCCCAGCTCCGGCGGCACCTCGTGCAGCTTGCGCCCCACCAGCCCGCCCGCGCCCCACCCCAGCACGCGCTCGGCGGCCGGGTTGGCGTAGATCCACTCGAAGTCGACGATGGAGCCCTCGTCATCGCGCAACGCGCGCAGCCCCATGCTGCCCTCGGGGTGCGAGTGCTCCACCTCCTTGAGGACCCGGAGCACCTCGTCTGCTTCCCAGGCGCGAGCGCTTTTCATGGCGGGCAGTGGCTCGATGAACGCGGGCTTGAGCATGGCCTGGATTACCTCCGACGCGCGGGCAGCGGAACTCTGATCGGGAAGCCAGGGCTGAAGCGACCTCGGCCGCCACAGCTTACCCGCTTGTCCCCTCGCGTACAGAGGGGGCTCCACCCGATGACGTATCACCGCATGTGCACGGGAAAAAGGCGTGAGGAGCCAACCGTCCCTCACGCCCTTTTTCAAGAACGCCACCGGGTTACAACGTCACGGTGTCGCCAGGGCGCCCTAGCGGCTCTGGCGCACCACCAGCGCGCAGGGCCCGTCGAGCCGCACGGTGCCACCCTGCAGGGGCGGGGCCTCCACCGCGCCCCCGAAGCGGGGGGCCTCGGTCCACAGCAGCGCTTCGCCACGAGCGCCCTCAGGCAGGCGGTGCTCGAGCTGGCCACGCAAATTGAGGAAGACGCGGATCACCTGCCCGCCTGCTCGGCGTTCAAGCAACAGGGCGTCGGGGCTCAGGGCCTGGGCGTCGTAGCTGCCGCGGGTGCGCTCCTTGAGCGCGGGCTCGGTGGCGCGCAGCCGCAGCAGCTCCCGGTAGAGCACTCGCACCGGGGCATGGGGAGGGCGCTGCGCCTCGCTCCAGTCCAGGCGCGAGCGGGTGAAAGTCTCGAGCGCCTGCGGGTCCGGCACCGCGTCTCCGGAGAAGCGGGTGAAGCCGGCGAACTCCTTGCGCCGGCCCTCGGTGACGAGCCGCCCCAGCTCGGCGTTGTGGTCGGTGAAGTAGAGGAACGGCGTGCTGGCGTTCCACTCCTGGCCCATGAAGAGCAGCGGGGTGTACGGCGAGAGCAGCAGCAGCGTGCTCATGGCCCGGTAGGCCGCGGGCGTCACGTCATGGCCCAGCCGCTCGCCCAGCGCGCGGTTGCCCACCTGATCATGGTTCTGAATGCAGTGCACGAAGCAGCGCGGCGGCAGGGTGCCGGCGGGAGTGCCCCGCGCGTGGCCCAGGTTCTTCGAGGGCTGGCCCTCGTAGAACCAGCCCTGGCGCAGCGTGCGGGCGATGTCCTCGGTGCTGCCGGTGTAGTCCTGGTAGTAGCCCTCGCTGTCCCCGGCGAAGGCGCGGCGCAGCTGGTGGTGCAAGTCATCCGCCCACACGCCATCCAGCCCCAGGCCGTCCTGGTGGGCGGCGCGCAGCAGCCGGCCCTCGTTGCGCTCGTCCTCGGCGATGATGATGACCTGGCGGCCCGGCGCGGCGTCGCGGGCGCGCTGGGCGATCTGCGTGAGCAGGTGCGGCTTGCTGTCATCCACGATGGCGTGCGCGGCATCCAGCCGCAGGCCGTCCGCGTGGTAGTCGCGGATCCACATGTCCACGTTGGAGAGCACCATCTCCCGCACGGGCGCCGAGTGCTCACCGTCATAGTTGACGGCATCTCCCCACGGGGTGTGGTGGCGGCCGGTGAAGTAGTGCGGCGAGTAGCAGCGCAGGTAGTTCCCGTCCGGCCCGAAGTGGTTGTAGACCGCGTCGATGAGCACCGCGAGCCCCTGCGCGTGCGCCGCGTCGATGAGCCGGCGCAGCCCCTCGGGGCCTCCGTACACGTGGGACGGGGCGAACAGGTCCACCCCGTCGTAGCCCCAGTTGCGCGTGCCCGGGAAGCTGGCCAGCGGCATCAGCTCCAGCGCGTTGATGCCCAGCTCGCGCAGCTCTTTGAGCCTGGGGATGAGCGCGTCGAAGGTGCCCTCGGGCGTGGCGGTGCCCACGTGGACTTCATAGGGGATGAGCGCCTCGGGATCCGGCCCCTTCCAGCCGGTGTCCGTCCAGGCGAAGTCGGGCACCACCACCTCGGAGGGGCCATGCACGCCCTGCGGCTGCGAGCGCGACCAGGGGTCCGGAAAGGGGCCCTCGCCATCCACGCGCAGCTTGTAGCGCACGCCCGCGCCCTGGCCCTCGAGCACGGCGCCGAAGTAGCCCCCCGCCTCGGCCGTCATGGGCAGCACGCGTCCGGGCTTGCCCTCGGCGTCATGCAGCACCACTTCGAGGGTGCGGTGCTCGGGAGCCCACACCCGCCAACGCACGCGCGGCCCAGGCTCCACCCAGGCGCCCAACCGGGGCGCCGCCGTCCGACTCTCCACTGCTCGATCCGTCATAAGGACCCCTTTAATGCCCATGCCTCGCACAGGGGACCACCTTGTTCCACGGTCCAATGGCAGGTGCCGAGCAGGTGCTGCTCGCCGGCTCCGCCCAGTGGACACTTGGGGCTGTTGAACAGGCGTCAGGGGGAGGCGGGCACCTGGTGGAGCAGGAAGGGCAGGCGCACCCGGCGCAGCAGCGGCAGGTTCACCCGGGACATGGCCAGCACCGTCCTGCCATTGAGCCACCGCAGCTCGTCCACGAACAGGCGCCAGTGCGCGCTCTGGGGCGGGTATTCCACCTGCACGCCGCGCTGGCCATCCACCCGCGAGGGCGCCTCGCGCAGCACCAGCGGCACGGCGGGGCGCAATTGCTTGCCGCGCCGCACCAGGTTGACGCCCTCTCCCTGAGCGGTGAACTCCTTGCCCCACCACCGGGGCATGCCCAGCACCGCGAGCAGCACCGGCGCTCCGAGCCGCAGCCACAGCGGGCCCACGAACTCTCCCTGGAAGCGGCCCGTGAGCGAGCCGCGCGGCGGGGGGGCAAGCGAGGCGAAGCGGGCTTCGTACCTGCGCCGCCAGTGCCTGCGGGAAGCCAGGGGTGAGAACAAGGTGGCTGTCAGGCTCATGGTTCACACGCTAGGCAGCCCGCGCGCCGCCGAGCAGCCCCATCAGCCCCGTTTCAGGGTAGGGCCCCCACGTCCTGCCTGCAGGGGAGCCAGGCGTCAGGGGGGCGCGGAGCTGCTGGGTAAGCCCCGCTTGTCGCCGCCACTTCCACCCGGGAAGATGCGCCCTTGTAGCGAGCGTTCCGCCCGCTCGCCAGGAGCCTGACGGATGCCCTCTCGCCCAGGATTGGAGCCGCTGCCCTTCGCCCCCGGTGACGAGGTGCGCGAGCGCGTCGCCGCCCTCGAGGTGCTGGCTCCGCGCGAGATTGACTCCCGGCTGACGGACCTGGGCTACCGGGGCCAGGAGGAGGCCCGCCGCGCCGCCTCGGTGCTCGCCTACCGCCATGTGCGGCGCATCCGCCGGCTCTACCTGGAGGGCCTCGCCCCCGAGCACCACGCCCGTGAGAACTGCCTGTTCCTGGGCCCCACCGGCAGCGGGAAGACGTTCCTGGTGGAGCTGCTCTTCCGCGAAATCCTCGCCGTGCCCACGGTGATGGCCGACGCTACCCAGTTCTCCGAGACGGGCTACGTGGGCGATGACGTGAACACCGTGCTCTCGCGCCTCTTCGAGGCCGCCGAGGGAGACCCGGCCTGGGCCGGCTGCGGCGTCATCTGCATGGACGAGTTCGACAAGCTCGCCACGAGCCGCTCCGACAGCCGCTTCGCCGGCCAGCAGACCACCAAGGACGTGAGCGGCTTTGGCGTGCAGCGCAGCCTGCTGGCGCTGCTGTCCGCCTCACGCATGGATTTTCCTCCCGACTTTGGCTTCACCAGCCGCACCCGGCCCCTGTCCATGGACATGGCGGGCCTCACCTTCATCGCCTGTGGCGCCTTCAGCGGCCTCAAGGGCACCGCCGAGAGCATGACGCGCACCGAGCGCCTGGGCTTCGGCCGCGAGGTGAAGCGCCAGGCTGCCGAGGCCATCGCCGAGCGCGTCTCCGAGGAGCAGCTGGAGCAGACCACCGCCTTCTCCCGCTACGGCTTCATCCCCGAGCTCATCGGCCGCTTCAACCGCATCGTCTCCTTCTGCCCGCTGGACGCCACCACCCTCAAGGACATCCTCCAGGCCAACGTGCTGCGCGCCTACGAGCGCGAGTTCGAGCAGGAGGGCCTCAAGCTGGTGGTGGAGCCCGCGGTGCGTGACTGGGTGGTGGCACGGGCCCTCGGCCGTGAGACAGGCGCTCGCGGCCTGCGCGCCGCGCTCGCCCCCGTGCTCGAGAGCGCCGCCTATGAGCACTTTGGCCAGCCTCGCGCCGCCACCGTGCGCCTGACGCTCCAGGGGGATCAGGTTCGCACCGTGGCCGAGTAGCCCCGCTACACAGCGGCCAGCCAGCCAGGCGTCTGGCCCTCCCCTCTGCGCCTTGCGCGCGCGCCATCCTTACGGTGTGAGGGAGAAGCCGGAGACGCTCGCCATGCACTACACCCGGGAAGTTCCTCGCGAAGTCTGGTCTGACTACCTGACGCTGCTCAGCAGCATCACTCAGGCTCAATGCGTCCGCATCGAGGCGGGCAGCACCGACTTTGGCGAACAGACGCTCGCCCAGCGCCTGCCGCTGGTGGACATCTCCTTCGAGGCGAAGGGCAGCGGCAAGGGCTCCATCGAGGTGACGGTGGGCCGCCCGGGCGACGAGATTACCCACCGCATCCTCCACCCCGGCCGCCTCTACGCCGACGAGAGCGAGAGCGGCGAATTGGAGTGTCTGGCCATCGAGGACGAGGAGGGCACCAAGACGCTCATCTTCTTCGAGCCCTCGCAGGCCTACCGCGAGAGCACCGAGTTCGCCCCGGCCTACTGAGCGCGGCCCCAAAACAAACGGGCGGGCCCCGTGAGGAGCCCGCCCGGAAGTCTTCAGCCGCTAACCCTGATTACGGGTTGGCAATGGCGTAGTCCAGCGCGGCCTTCGCGCGAACCAGGCCGAAGCCGTAGTTGTTGTCCTTGCCGGCGGTGCCCAGGTCCTCGGCGCTCTTCTCCAGGGCGTTGCGCACGCGGGACGCGGACCACGAGGTGTTGTAGCTCCACACCAGGGCGGCCACGGCGGCCACGTGCGGGGTCGCCATCGAGGTGCCGTCGTAGAAGGCGTAGCCGCTGGCCGGCGACACCGAGTTGCTCACCACGGTGGAGCTCAGACCCACGCCACCCGCCGCCTTGATGGCGGTGCCGTCCTCGAGGCTCAGCGCGATGGCCGGGATGGTGTTGGTGCCGTTCAGCGTGCCGGCGAAGCCGCCCGCCACGTTGTTGTAGAGCACCGCCGCGATGCCGCCGCCGAGCTTGGCGTTGTTCACCTTGTCAGCGAAGCTGATCGTGCCGCGCTGGCAGAGGACCACCTTGCCGGCCCAGGCGCCCACGGTGTCGCAGATGCCGCCGTCCACCAGGGTGCCCGTCACGCCCGCCGAGCGGGCCGCGCCGTCGATGTAGCCGCCGCTGTAGGTGACGCCGCCGACGGTGACGGTGTTGTCCTCCTTCACGGCCACCGTGGACTCCACGCCCACGCCCGGGGCGGAGATGTCCACCGCGGAGTTGTACTGCGAGAAGGTGGCCTTCACCTTGTTCGAGTCCACCGCGGCCACCGACATGACGACGGGGTAGGAGGCGGGGTAGCTCAGCTGGCTGTTGCCACCGTTACCGGCGGCGGCCACCGACAGCACGCCGTTGTTCCAGGCGTTGTTGAAGGCGGTCTCCTCGGTGCGGCTCTTGGTGCCGCCGCCCAGGCTCATGCTGATGACGTTGGAGCCCGCGGCCACGCAGCGGTTGGCCGCGTCGGCCAGCGTGGAGGAGTAGGACCACGCGCAGTCGTCACCGAATACCTTGATGATGTGCAGGTTGACGCCGTTGGGCAGCACGCCCACCACGCCCACGGTGTTGTTCACCGCGGCGATGGTGCCCGCCACGTGCGAGCCGTGGCCGCACTTGTCGGTGTTCCAGCCGGTGGGGTAACCGGTGATGGCCTTGCCGCTCTGGTGATCCTCGTGCGCGGTGTAGAGGCCCGAGTCGATGATGCACACCTTGCGGTTGGCGCCCGTGGCCACCGGCCACACCAGCGGAGCCTGCACCTGGTCAATGCCGTACGGGGTGCGCTGCGCCAGCGGGTAGCGCTTGGAGTCCTCCTCGACGTACTCCACGCCCGCGTGCGCCTGGAGGGCCGCCACGGCCTTCGCGGGCAGCTCCACCGCCGACGCGTTCATCCCGTGGATCGCCATCACCTCACGGCCACCCGCGTTCGCGACGATCTTCGCGCGGTCAGCACCCGGCTTGAAGGCCACGACATAACGGGCCTTCTCGGAGCCAAGCTCGGCCGACTGGGTCTCCAGCTGCTCCTCCGGCATCTCCGAAGCGCAAGCCGACAGCATCACCAGGGCGCCAAACAGGGTCGACTTCTTCATTGTGGTGCTCCTCCCACTTTTTCGTCGTTCTCAGGGGTTCGGGGGATTGAACGAGAACCGGCGAAACAGTCTTTTACTCTTATAGAGGGAGAATCGGTTTAGTGCAACATTCCAGTAGGAATAATCATCAGGCACTGTCGGTGAATTTTTCTGCTGAAAATGGAGAGGCCGGAGCCACTCTCCTTACATGGGAGAGTGATTCCGGCCTCGGGGCACAGCGTTCAGCTGGAGCTTACGGGTACAGGGCGCGGGCGCCGGACTGGTCCAGGCTGGTGAGGACCAGGTCGCCCGTGTTCAGGCCGTTGCACTGGGGGTAGTGCATGACCGAGTAACGGTCATAGCTGGTCAGCGCGCGCCAGTTGCCATCCTCGTAGCAGCCGCTCGAGGTGGAGCGGGTGTGCTCGTGACGGAAGCCCAGCACGTGGCCCAGCTCGTGGCGCAGGATGCCCGTCAGCGAGTAGCGCGAGGGGCTGAAGGCGCTGGTGCTGATCAGGATGTTGCGGCTGGAGCGGCCCGAGTTGGGGAAGAACGCGCGGGCCAGGTAGCTGGTGTCGCTCGTCTGGCGCACGTCGAACAGCACGCCCGTCTGGCTCGCGGTGCAGTTGCTGTCGTAGCTGCTCGAGTGGATGAAGTTGATGCCCGCGGTGGCCTCCCAGGCCGCGGTGGCGCTGCTCATCGCGCTCACGACGGTGCTGTAGCGGGTGCCGAAGCTGGCGCTGCTCACGCAGTAGGTGAGGTTCTGGCGCGTGGTGGTGCTCCACTTCACGTCCGCGCCGTTCAGGTAGTACACCGCCAGGCTGTCCTGCGCCTTGTTGCTGGCCACGTTCTCGTCATAGTACGCGCGCAGCGACTCCTCGTCCGGCAGCGCGATGTCCATGTCGACGATGATCACCCCGCCCTCACCCGGGATGGCCGAGGCGCGGAACTCCTCCCACGACATGGGGGCCTGCTCCTGCTGGGGCATCTCCTCGGGGCCACCGCACGCGGAACCCAGCAGCGCCAGACCAGCCACCATCGCAACGGAACGGAACTTGAACATTCGTCTTCCTTTGGAAGAACTTCGGGGGATTTGAGCGCCAGTCGCCCGACTTGCGTCGGCCGCGTCCAGCGCGCCCACCCCTTGAGCAAGTCCCGGACCAACTGTCAGAAAGAACTAAAATCCAGGGTTTAGCTGTTACCTCCGGGAAATCCCTGGTGCGTGAAAACTCCAGTCCCGCAGGCGGTTTTTGTAAACCCCTATGACAGCCACGCGCCTAAACCCTTGTAACAATTGAATAAGTGCCAGACTCAGGGGGCTGCATCAATCTCAGTCAACACTGTCTCACGATCAGTCAATGGAACGTCCATGGAGCTGCTGCAGTGGGTGAAGGAGGTGGGGCCGCACGTGGTGGCGGTGCTGACGGTGCTCGTCAGCGTGCTGGCGTCGGGCCACGCGGTGCTGCGCAAGCGGGACGTGCGGGCGGCGGTGGCCTGGGTGGGGCTGGTGTGGCTGGCGCCGGTGGTGGGCGCGGTGCTGTACCTGCTCCTGGGCATCAACCGCATCCGCCGCAGGGCGCGCTCGCTCACGCTGCGCCAGGAGCACGGGCGCTTTGCTCCCGTTGCCAGCGTGGCGCCGCTCACCCCCGAGGCGCTGGCCCTGGCGCTGCCCCCGGCCGCGCACCTGGCCTCGCTGGCCCGCGTGGTGGACGCGGTGGCGGGCCGGCCGCTGCTGCCGGGCAACCACGTCACCGTGCTCGAGTCCCGGAAGGACGCCTACCCTTCCATGCTGGAGGCCATCGGCTCGGCGCGCGTCTCTATCTCTCTGTGCAGCTACATCTTCGACAACGACATGGCGGGGCGGCGCTTCGTGGAGGCGCTGGCCCAGGCGGCAGGGCGCGGGGTGCAGGTGCGGGTGCTGGTGGACGCGCTGGGCAGCCGCTACACCTGGCCGCCCATTACGGGAAGGCTGCGCCGCGCGGGGGTGCGCGCCGCGCGGTTTCTGCCCACGCTCATGCCCAAGCGGCTGCCCTTCATGAACCTGCGTAACCACCGCAAGCTCATGGTGGTGGACGGGCGAGTGGGCTTCACCGGAGGCATGAACATCCGCGCGCACTTCCTGCCGGGCGAGGACGCCGCCCATGACTTGCACTTCCGGCTGGAGGGCCCGGTGGTGGGCCAGCTGCAGGAGACGTTCGCCGAGGACTGGGCCTTCACCACCCGGGAGCGGCTGACGGGTGAGGCGTGGTTCCCCACGCTGGAGGCCCGGGGGCCGGTGGTGGCCCGAGGCATCCCCGATGGGCCGGACGAGGACTTCGAGCACATCCGGTGGACCCTGCTGGGGGCGCTGGCCTCGGCCAGGGACAGCGTGCGAATCATCACCCCGTACTTCCTGCCGGACACGGCGCTCATCACCGCGCTCAACGTGGCGGCCATGCGGGGGGTGAAGGTGGACATCCTGCTGCCCGAGCGCGGCAACGTGCCGCTGGTGCAGTGGGCCAGCATGGCGCAGTTGTGGCAGGTGATGCGGCCGGGCTGCCGGGTGTTCCTCACCGCGCCGCCGTTCGATCACGCCAAGCTGATGGTGGTGGACGGGCTGTGGTCGCTCCTGGGCTCGGCGAACTGGGATCCGCGCTCACTGCGGCTCAACTTCGAGTTCGACGTGGAGTGTTATGACGCGCACCTGGCCGCGCAGCTGGAGGCGGTGGTGCGCGAGCGCATCTCCCGGGCGCGGCTGCTGACGCTCGAGGAGGTGGAGGGCCGGCCGCTGCTCATCCGCGTGAGGGATGGGCTGGCGCGGCTTTTGTCCCCCTACCTCTAACGTGCCGCGCCGCCTCGGCCCACGAGCTCCAGCAGCTCCCGGCCATAGCGCTCGACGAGCTTGGGCCCCACGCCCTGAATGCCCATCAGCGCGTCGCGGTCCTCGGGGCGCAGGGCGGCGATGGCGCCCAGCACCCGGTCGGTGAGGATGCGGAAGGCCGGCACGCGCCGCCGCCGCGCCTCGGCCAGCCGCCACGCCTTGAGCGCCTCCACCAGGGCGGGCGAGGGCTTCGGCACAGGCCCCCGGCGCACGCCGATGTCCTCCTCCTCGTCCCAGGCCTCGCCAGCGGACGGACCGCCCTCCCAGTCCCGCACCACCGTGAGGCCCCCCGGCGCCCGCGCCTCGGACAGGGGCCCCGAGCCACCGCGTGAGCCGCTCCACCCCCCTGCCGGGCCGCCTCGACGGCCCTCCGGGGCCCCGGAGGCCGCGGCCTGCCTCGAGGCGGGCAGCCGCTGACGGCCTGGGCGCTCCTGCTGAGCGGGCTCCCACGCTCCCGCGCGCCGCGGCTTCTCGGTGCGCCGGCTGGTGGGCTTGGCCAGCCGGGCCCGGCGCTTCTTCGAGGCCTTGGCCTCCAGCGGCATGGGCAACATCACCAGGTTGGGCTCGATGACGCGGGTGCGCTGGCCGTCCGGAGTGAGCGTCAGGCGCTGGAAGCTGATGCGCTGCCCGTCCTTGTCGAACGAGTCCTCGCTCAGCCGCGCCAGCCCCGCGCGCACCAGGCCTCCCACCAACCGCTCGAACTCGCGGCGCGGCAGGGCCTCTCCAAACAGCTCGCGGTGCAGCCGGCCCGTGGCCTGCCCGTCCCGCTCGTGCAGCGCATCCAGAATCCGTCCCAGCGAGTGCAGCTCCCCCTCGCCGGGCGCCGCGAAGCGCAGGGTGACGCACTCCTCGGGCGCGCACACGTCACACAGCCCGCACGGCCTGCCCGAGTCCTGCACATCGCCGAAGTGCTGCACCAGGTGCCGCATCCGGCACCCCGAGGACTCCGCGTAGCGCCCCATCTGCTCCAGGTGGTGCAGCTTGCGCTCGCGCTGCGCCGCGTACGCCAGCCCCCAGCCCGGCTTCAGCCGCCGCACCTGCTCATCCGGCGTCACCTCCAGGCCTCCGTGGATCCACAGCTGCTCGAGCACCTTGTCGAACACCTCCGGATCCATGCGCACCCGGGCCTGCAGCGCCTCCTTGGGCTCGAGCTCGGCGCGGGCGGCGCGGAACACCGACTCCAGCACCGAGGGCTCCGGGTAGTCGCGCTGGTGGAAGAACTCGTGCGTGCGGCGATCGATATACGAGTGCAGCAGCACCGCGCGCGAGGGCTTGCCGTCGCGGCCCGCGCGCCCCAGCTCCTGGTAGTAGCCCTCCAGGCTCGCGGGCAGCGCGGCGTGGAACACCGTGCGCACATCCGGCTTGTCGATGCCCATGCCGAACGCGGTGGTGGCGACGATGACCTCCACCTTGCCCTCCAGGAAGGCCGTCTGCACCCGGTCGCGATCGGCCGGCGGCATGCCCGCGTGGTACATGGCGGTGGGGTAGTCCTCGCTGAGCAGCTCGGCGAACTGCTCGGTGTGCTTGCGCGTGGCCGCGTAGATGATGGCGGGCCGGCGCCCGGGCTCGGACAGCACCTCGCGGATGGCCTCGCCGCGCTGGCCCGGGTTCAGCTCGCGCATCTCGATGGCGATGTTGGTGCGCCGGAAGCCGTGGATGAACGTGCGCGCCGCCCCGCCCCGCGAGCCCTTGAGCCCCAGCTGCTGGACGATGTCCCGCTGCACATCCGGCGTGGCGGTGGCGGTGAGCGCCACCACGGGCGCCGGGCGCAGCATCGGCAGCCGCGAGCCCAAAAGCCGGTAGTCCGGCCGGAAGTCATGGCCCCACTGGGAGATACAGTGCGCCTCGTCGATGGCGATGAGCGCCGGAGTGCGCCGGGCCAGCAGCTCCCCGAAGCCGGGCACGCCCAGCCGCTCGGGCGCGATGAAGAGGAAGTCCAGCCGCCCCTCGAGGTACTCCGCGCACACCTGGCGCGAGGCGGCCCGGTCCCTTCCCGAGTGGATGCGCTCGGCCACGAACCCCAGTGACTGGAGCCGCGCCACCTGGTCCTCCATCAGCGCGATGAGCGGGCTCACCACCAGCGTCGTCCCCGCGCGCGCCAGGCCCGGCAGCTGGTAACACAGCGACTTGCCCGCGCCCGTGGGCATCACCAAGAGCAGGTCCTCTCCCGCGGTGGCGGCCCGGCACACCTCCTCCTGGTAGGGCCGGAAGTCCTCGAAGCCGAAGGCCTCCTTCAACAGCTTGCGCAGCTCGTCCGGAGGCGTCGGGGTGCGCGGCTTGCGCTCGGTGGCGCGGCGGGGCGAGGGCGCGGCGGGGCTCTGGGTCCGGGGAGCAGGAGAGGAGGACGGCCCGGTCCTCGGGCCGGCGGTACGGGGCTCTGGAGGCGTGACACTCTCACCCCGGCTCTCTCCCGAGGGGAGTGGAGGAGCCGCTCTCATGGGAGCGCTCGCCGGCCCCTTGCCCACCACCTCGATGACGTAGGCCTCGATGCTCCGCAGGAAGTCCGACAGGTCTCCCCGGCCCCGCTCGATGCGCTGCAGCCAGGCCTCCCACTGCCCCGTCATCGCCGGCGTCTTCACGTCCGGGTGCACCACGTCGATCAGCCGGATGCCCTTGTCCGTCGCCTCCAGGGACTTGCCCCGGCGCTGCAGGTACTCGCGCTCCAGCAGCACCTCGATGATGGCCGCGCGCGTGGCCGGAGTGCCCAGCCCCGTCTCCTTCATCGCGTCCGCCAGCTCCTTCTCATCCAGCGTCCGCCCCGCCGTCTCCATCGCCGTGAGCAGCGTCGCGTCCGTGAAGCGCGGCGGCGGCCGCGTGCGCTTCTTCACCGCCTCCACGTCCTCCACCCGCTGCACCTGCCCCCGCTCCAGCCCCGCGGGCAGGTCCTGCGACTCCTCCGGCTCCCGGCCCTCGCCATCCTCCTTCTCCGCCTTGCCCGGCTTCTCCTTCGGAGGCTTCGCTCCGCCAATGTCGAGCACCTTCCACCCCGGGCGCACCACCTGCGTGCCCGAGCTGTGGAAGCGATCCACCTTCGGCGCTGCTCCCGCCGCCCCCGCCGAGCTCACCGCCGTAATCACGGTGGTCACCGACCAGACGTGGTCCTCGTGCCACGCCGCCAGCAGCCTGCGGCACACCAGCTCGTAGATGCGCTGCTCGTCCGGAGACAGCCGCACCCCGTCCGGCGAGGTGGGCGTGGGCACGATGGCGTGGTGGTCCGTCACCTTGGCGTCATCCACGAAGCGCTTGCTCAGCGGCCGCTCGCCCGTGCCTGGCGCCAGCAGCGGCTCGTAGGGCCGGCGAATGGCCCGCACCACCTCGGGCAGCGTCTCGGCCACCGAGGCCGACAGGTGCCGGCTGGAGGTGCGCGGGTAGCTCAGCAGCTTGTGCTTCTCGTACAGCGCCTGCGCCAGCTCCAGCGTCCGCTGCGCGCTGAACCCATACAGCCGGTTCGCGTGCCGCTGCAGCTCCGTCAAGTCATACAGCAGCGGGGCCGCCATCCGCTTCGTCTCGGACGTGAGCGACTCGATGGCGGCCTTGCCCGTCTTCACCCGCGCCAGCACCTCGCCCGCTTCCACCCCATCGGCCGGCAGGCGCCGGGCCTCGCGCTGGGCCTCCGCCGTGCGCGCCACCTTCGGATCCGCCTCGCGCAACCACGTGCCCTGGTAGCGCGCCCCGCGCGCCACGGCCTCTGACTGGGGCTCGAAGGTGGCCACCACCTCCAGGTAGTCCTCGGGCACGAAGTCGCGGATGGCCAGCTCGCGCTCCACCACCATCGCCAGCGTGGGCGTCTGCACGCGGCCCACCGAGAGCATCTCGCTGCGCCCGCCCGCCAGCGTGTAGAGCCGCGACAGGTTCATGCCCACCAGCCAGTCCGCCCGGCTGCGCCCGCGGGCCGCGTCCGCCAGCGGCTCGTACGCCTGGCCCTCCTTCAGCTGCCGGAAGCCCTCGCGGATGGCGCTCTCCGTCAGCGACGACACCCACAGCCGCTTCACCGGCTTGCGGCACCCCGCCGCCTCGTAGATGTAGCGGAAGATGAGCTCGCCCTCGCGCCCCGCGTCCGTGGCGCACACCACCCCGCTCACCTCGGGGGCGTTCAGCACCTGGCGCACCACCGCGAACTGCGAGCGCGTGCTCTCCGACACCACCAGCGGCCACTGCCGAGGCAGCATGGGCAGCTGCTCGCGGCTCCAGCGCTTCCACTCGGGCCGAATCTCATGCGGCTGCGCCAGCCCCACCAGGTGACCAATCGCCCACGTCACCACGTAGCCATTGCCCTTGAACCAGCCCTCGCCCCGCTGCGAGGCGCCCACCGCCCGGGCAATGTCGCGCGCCACCGCCGGCTTCTCCGCCACCACCGCCAGCACGGACGCACCCTCCCCGTGAGCCCGCTCTTGGCCCTCCGGTCGGCTCCCCGCTGCCTCGCGTCCTACGCCCATCTCATCCACCTTCGTACCTTCCCCTCCCACCACGCCCTCCCAACCCGCTACGTCTGGGCTCCCTCGGCGGACTCTCTTCCTTATCCTGCCCGGCCGACACTGCACGGCCTCCGCCCGCCCTACCCGCCAAGGCCGCTCCCTGTCCCGCCAGGGAGCCTACCCCGCACCTTCCCCGGGCACCTCACACCCCAGGCCCCTGCTCTCATGCCTGGGCGCCACACGGCATGGCGTCGTTCTGTAAGCCCTTGGCGCGCGGCTGGACGAATATGCAGTCGCTTTCGCGCAGCCGCTCTCGGCAAGGGGGACAGGGGGGGATGAAGGCCGGCACGAGCGCCCGGCTGTTCTGAGCCACCCAGCGCCGCTCACCGGGAGGGGAGCGCGGCGCTGAGGGATGGATCGGCAAGTGGGGGTGCCCTGAAGAGGGCATCCCCTGTTGCTTTTTCAGGGGGCGGAGGCCTTGGGCGCCGCGCGCTGGTGCCAGGCGGCGAGCACCTCGCTCTCGCGCTGCGCGGAGAGCCCCGAGCGCAGCTTCTCCTGGCGCTCGGGCGGCTGCGTCTTGAACCACGCCAGGGTGTCGCGCGCGGTGTCCTCCACGGGGCGGAACGTCAGCCCGCGCGCCACGGCCCGGGCGTTGCTCACCCGGCCCATGCCACCCACCTCCTGGCTGGAGCGCGGAATCCACACCGGCATGTCCGACCAGGGCCGCACCTTCTGCTCCTCGAGGAACGCGGCCTGCGCCCAGGTGAAGGTGGCGTTACTGCCGCTGGCCTGCTTGCAGGCCTCCAGCAGCGCGCGCATGGACAGCGCCTGCACCGGGCCGGTGGCGTTGAACACGCCCGTCGTCTTGCCCTCCACCAGGCCGAGGATGAAGGCGGCCAGGTCCTTCACGTCGATGAACTGCACCGGGTCCGCGCCATCCCCGGGAGCCAGCACCTCGCCGCCGCGCGCCACGCGCACCGGCCAGTAGGTGAAGCGGTCGGTCGGATCCCCGGGGCCCACGATGAGGCCGGGGCGAACGATGGTGGTGCGGCCGGGCATGGCGGCCTCGGCGGCCTTCTCGCTCAGGGCCTTGAGGGCGCCGTAGTGCTGGGAAACATCCTCCGTCTTCTCGTCCTCCACGGTGGCCACGGCGTGGCTCTCGTCCACGCCGCCCCGGGACATGTCCTTGTAGACGGAGATGGTGGAGACGAAGAGGTAGTGCCCCACGTTGGGCGCGAGCAGCTCGGCGCTGGCGCGCACCACGCGCGGCACGTAGCCCGAGGTGTCGATGACGGCGTCCCACTGGCGGCCCTCCAGCGCCTTGAGGTTGCCGTCACGGTCGCCCTGCAGCTTCTCCACGTTGGGGAACAGGTGGGGCTGCGTCTTGCCGCGGTTGAAGAGGGTGACGCTGTGGCCGCGCGGGAGCGCCAGCTCCACCAGCGCCGGGCCCAGGAAGCCCGTTCCCCCGAGGATGAGGATCTTCCGCTTGGGAGGCGAGCCCCCGCCCGCTTTCGTGGAAGCACACCCCATGGCCCAGAGCGAGCCGAGCGCGGCCGCTCCCTTCATCACCCCTCTGCGAGACACCGTCATTGCCGTGTTTCCCCCTTCGTTGGACAGCCTTCTCAGCGGGCCGGAGCGTCGCCGGGCAGGGCCGGGGGCACCGGGGCCGCCTCGGCGCCGCGCCGCACGCGCGGGTGGCGCGCCAGGTAGATCGACAGGCCCAGCCACACCCCGGCCACCGGCATGGCGGTCAGCAGCACCCCGGCCACTCCGAAGCCCAGCGCCGTCAGCCCGCCCTCCATCCACCCGCCCATCACGTCACCGCCCCGGTACACCACCGTGTCGATGAAGTTCTTGGCCTTGTACTTCTCCTCGCGGCTCACCGAGGTGAAGAGCACCTCCCGCGAGGGCCGCTCCAGCGCGTAGTGCGAGGCGCCGCGCAGCGAGCGCACGGCGATGAACAGCCCCATCACCGGCACCGCCGCCAGCGCCAGGAAGCCCAGCCCGGTGAGCACCGGCGCCACGGCCATGGCCACCACCATGCCCAGCTTGGAGATGAGGCGCCCGGTGACGAAGGCCTGAATGAGCAGGGTGAGCCCCTGCACCCACAGCTCGATGTTGGCGAACGCGGTGGTGCGCGCCGCGGCGCCGCTGGCCACCGAGTCCACCAGCTTCACCTGGAGGATGTAGAGGAACGAGGAGGTGACGGTGTAGCAGACCGTCTGCAGGCCCAGCCCCAGCAGGAAGGGCGAGGTGAAAAGCAGCCTCAGGCCCGACAGCGCTCCGCCGCCCACGGGCTCGCCCGTCGAGGGCGGGTACTGCACCTCGCGGGCCCAGCGCCCCAGGTACCGCACGCACTGCGCGCTCACCTCCAGCAGCACCAGGGTGATGAGGATGAGGTTCAGCGGCCCCAGCGGAATGGCCAATTGGCGCACCAGCGTGAGCCCCACCAGGATGCCCGTGGTGCCGCCTCCGGCGATGAAGCCGAACAGGCGCCGGCCCTGCTCGCTGGCGAACAGGTCCGCCATGAAGCTCCAGAACACGGAGACGACGAACAGGTTGTAGACGCTCAGCCACACGTAGAAGGCGCGCGCCACCATCTGCCGCTCCACGCCCAGCTTCAGCAGCACGAAGAAGACGAGCAGGTTGAGCAGGAAGAAGCGGTACACCAGCGGGATGACGCGCTTTCGGGGCCAGCGCGCCACCAGCGCGGCGAACAGCGGCACCGCCACCAGCATCACCACGAAGGTGGCCGTCCACAGCACCTTCAGGTCCTTCACCCCGCTGGCCGTGCCCATCTCGTCACGCAGCGGCTTGAGGATGAAGTAGCCGCACATCAACGTGAAGAAATAGAAGAAGGACCCGAGGACAGCGCCCGCCTCCTCTTCCCGCACGTCCACGAATCGCTTGAGAATGGATGACACGCGCGAGGTCTCAACCCAGGTGCCGGGCCGCTATTCCCGGCACCGGCCCACCCCGGGGCTGCTCAGGCCATGGAGGCGCGCACCGCCGCCTCCACCCTGGGCAGCGCCTCTTGAATCTCCGACACCGACACGGCGCCCACCGAGAGCCGGAACCAGCCGGTGTCGTCCTTCAGGCCAAACGCCTGGAAGGGCACCACCGCGAAGTTGGCCTTCTCCAGCAGCATCTTCCGGATGTCGTCGTTGTTCTTCAGCCCCGCCTTGCCCACCAGGTTGAACTGCACCGACAGGTAGATGGCGCCCTGGGGAGCGATGGCGCGCACCGGCAGCCCCGCCTCCTTCATCTTCGCGATGCCCTGGTAGAGCACCTCCAGCCGCTCCTCCACCCGCTTGCGCATCGTCTCCAGGAAGCCGTGGGTGCCCGCCACATCCTCCAGCACGCGCGAGGTGGCCACCTGCTCGGGCTTGGGCGCCCACGCGCCCACGTGCCCAATCACATCGCGCATCCGAGAGATGATGGCCGGCGGACCCACGCCCCAGCCCACCCGCAGGCCCGTGGCCGCGAACGACTTGGAGATGCCGTCCACGAACACCGTGTACGGCGCCATCTCCGGCACCAGCGACACCGGGTTGACGTGCTTCGTCTGGCCGAAGCTCAGCGTCCAGTAGATCTGGTCGTACATCAGGATGAGCGGCTGCTGGCCCTTGGCCTTGCGCCCATTGTTCTCCGCCACGACGGCCTCGCAGATGGCCTTCAGGGCCTCGGGGCTGATCATCGTCCCGGTGGGGTTGAGCGGGCTGCACAGGCACAACAGCCGCGCCTTGGGCAGGTGCGGCACCAGCTGCGCCACCGTGGGCATGAAGCCGTGCTCGGGCTCCGTCACCACGACGATGTCCTTGGCCCCCATCATGTGCGTGTAGTGGTTGTTGTTCCACGACGGCACCGGGTAGATGACGGTGTCCCCGGCATCCAGCACCGAGCGGTAGGTGCCATAGATGATGGGCCGCGCGCCGCCGGCGATGACGATGCCCTCCAGCGGGTACTTCAGCCCCAGGGCGCGCTCGTAGAAGCTCTGCACGCTCTTGCGCAAGTCCAACACGCCGTCGGACGGCGGGTAGTTCGTCTCGCCCGCGTTGAGCGCGGTGACGATGGCCTTGCCCAGCGCCTCGGGGATGGGGAACTCGCGCGGGCTGAAGTCGCCCACGGTGAGGTTGCACACCTTGCGGCCCTGCGCCGTCAGCTCGCGGATCTCCGCGGCGATACGCAGAATCTCGCTGCCCACGAGGCCGCGCGCCATCGTGCCGACGTGGGTGTCGTCCCGCTTGGGGAGATAGGTCAGATCAAGTGCCATGGCGGCGGACCCTACACGACACGCGCCGGACGCGCTCGGTCCATCCGCTTCACTGCGGCATTCGAAGCACTTCTAGATGGAGAACGTCATCCCGCCCTCGGGCAGGTTGACGGGCAGTACCACGCCCACCGGCAC
This sequence comes from Myxococcaceae bacterium, assembly GCA_035296065.1. GTDB lineage: Bacteria > Myxococcota > Myxococcia > Myxococcales > Myxococcaceae > DATHBR01. The sequence continues at coordinate 248,464 of DATHBR010000024.1, forward strand.
CGGAGCGGGGCCCGACAGCGGGAACGGCCGCGAGATGACCTGGCTGCTCAGCGCGCTCCACGTCTTGGGCCCGACGATGCCGTCGGCCTCCAGGCCCTTGGCGCGCTGGAACGCCATCACCGCGCGCTCCGTCTTCGCTCCGAAGATGCCGTCCTTGACGCCCGGATCGAACCCGTGCGCGGCCAGCATCTTCTGCACCACCTGCACCGCCAGGTCGCTCAAGCCGCGCTTGAGCACCGGACGCTGGCCCGAGCCACGCTGCACGTCCAGCGCGCTCCACGTCCGGGGACCGGCCACGCCGTTGACCTCCAGCCCCTTGCTGCGCTGGAACGCCATCAGCGCCACCTTCGTCCGGGGGCTGAAGAAGCCGTCCACCGGCGCCGCATCAAACCCTGCCTCGCAAAGCTGCTGCTGCAGGTACTCGACCTCGGGCCCGCTCGCGCCTTGCTTCAGGCACGGGAAGGCACCACAGGGCGCGAACGATCCAAGAGCAGGAAGCATGGAGGGCATCAGTTTCTCCAGGCACTGGGTAAGTCAACGTCGGATGGGGGGGCTCGACAGGGGGGCAGTTATCGAAGATCCACACAGTAGCTGCCAATCCCCCCCGTGCGCGGATGGTTGTCTAACTACCTCATTGGTCGCCTGTTGTCAGGCAAATAGCACTCATGTGTGCGGATTTGCTTACGTATTCACGTGAATTTTCCACGGCCATTTCAACCCTGAGGAGAGGACGTGTGGCGTCGCTACCCCGGAGGACATTGCTGGCCCCGGGCTTGTCAGCACTAATTGCTAAACGCGACAGAGCTTAAAAGTTGTCAAACCTTTACAGGAATCGCCCCTTATGACGCGCATTGCCCTTCCCTGGCTTCTGTCTTTGACGGTGGCCGCCTCTGCCTTCGCGGCGGAGAGCCCCAGTGCTCCCATCAACACGCAGGTGCTGGGCACGCGCTCCATCGTGGCGTGCGAGGCCCAGACGGGGGCGTGCGGCATCGCGGTCATCTCGTTCCCGCCCACCTCGTCGACGGTGCCCTACGGCAAGCCCGGCGTGGTGGTGGCCAGCCAGATGATGCCAACGGTGGACGGGGCGCAGGCCCTCATCGCGGGCGTCGAGGCGGGGCTGACGCCGCAGCAGGCGATGAACACGGTGCTGGCGATGGACCCGATTGCGTTCCTGCGGCAGCTGGGCGCGGTGTCGCTGGGCGCGGACGGCACGGTGCGGGTGGCGCAGTTCACGGGCGGGGCGACGTGGCCGGCGCACTGCGCGGTGGCGGGCGCCACCTACGCGGTGCAGGCCGCGGGGCAGACGAGCACGGCGGTGTGCCAGGCCATGGCGCAGGGCTTCGAGCAGGCCCGGGGCAGCCTCGCGGTGCGGCTGCTGGAGTCGCTCAAGGCGGGCATGAGCGCGGGGCAGGACCTGCGCGGTGAGCGCTCGGGCACCATCCGCGTGTGGTCCAGCGTGTCTCCGATTAGCGTGGTGACGCACCTGATCGCCGATGCGTCGGTGACGGGCAAGACGCAGGCGCTCACGCTGCTGGAGGCAGAGCTGTACCGGTACCTGGGCCAGGTGGCCGCGCCCGAGGCGGCGAACTTCGTGACGCTCAATGACGCCACGGCGCGGGGCCTGAAGCAGGCGCTGCGCGAGCTGGGCTACTACCACGGGCCGGTGGATGGCCGGTGGACCGCCGAGGCCGAGAGCGCGCTGCTGGCGTTCCAGGTGGGCAACGTCTTCGTTCCGCGCGGCACGGTGGAGCTGGGCGGCGAGCGGAAGATCGACGGGGCGCTGGCGCAGTTCATCCTGCGCGCCGAGCTCACCTCGCTGGTGCCCGCCGCGCGCTGAAGCCTTGCGTCACTCGGCACTGGAACGCACGGTGCCTCTCATGCGAGAGGGAGGCACCGGCCCGCGAGCCTGGGCCGCACGGGAGCATGACGGATGACGCAGGCGAACGGATTCGGACGCTGGGTGAGCGCCCTGGGGCTGGCGGGCTGTCTGGTGGCGGTGGGTTGTAAGAAGGAGGAGGCGGCGATTCAGCCCGTCGTCACCGCTCCGGCGACGCCCGAGGTGAAGCCGCCCGCGCCCGCGCAGCCCTCCGAGCCTGCCGCGCCTGCCGCGCCTGCCGAGCCGGAGGCCAAGCCGGCGCCCGCGCCCACGGGCGGTGTGGCCCCCGAGGATCCGAAGAATCGCGAGTGGACCGCGGCCACCGTGAAGCTGGAGCGCACGAGCCTCAAGCCGGTGACGCTGCGCTCGGTGCGCGAGGCTCGCAACGAGGGCTTCGACCGGGTGGTGTTCGAGTTCGACGGGACGCAGGTGCCCGGCTACCACCTCGAGTACGTGGACAAGCCGGTGCTCCACTGCGCCTCGGGCAACGAGATACCGGTGGCGGGCCAGGGCTTTCTCCAGGTGCGGCTGACGCCGGCGCAGGCCCACGAGGCCGGCAACGTGACGGTGGCCGAGCGCGAGCGGAAGCCCGCCCTGACCGTGCTCCAGGAGCTGAAGCTCATCTGCGACTTCGAGGGCGAGGTGACGTGGGTGCTGGGCAACGCGAGCCCCAAGAAGTTCCGGGTGATGGAGCTGCGCGAGCCCACCCGCCTCGTGGTGGACGTGCAGCACTGAGCCCGGGGCTCACGGCCGTGGCGGCTCGGCGGCCAGGCGCTCCAGCGCGGTGATGAGCTCCTGGTGCCGCGCGCGGAAGGCCTCTCCCCCCGCGCGCAGGGCCAGGGCCAGGGCCCGGGGCAGGTTGAGCGCGCCGTCGCGGGAGAGCTTCTCGCGGTACTCGCGCGGGTAGTCCGCCGGCACGCGCAGGGTCCAGTTCTCCTCGTTCACGGTGCCGGGCACGTTGTAGAGCTCGTGCAGCCCGAGCAGGTCCGAGAAGAAGATCATCACGTTGCGCGCCCGGCTGGCGAACAGGTCCGCGAACTTCGCCTGCACCAGCAGGCCAGGCTGCTCCAGCAATCGCCGCGCGAAGGCCTCGCGGCCCTCGGGCTCGGGGTGCAGGCGCCACGCCAGGTAGTCCGCCTGGGCGCGGTCCGTCCCCTGCTCGCGCCACCGGGCCGCCACGCGCCACACGGATGGCGTGTCGTGGGTGCCCACCATCACCCAGTCCTCCGAGGCGGCGTTCTCGCTGCGGTAGACGTCCGTGGCGTCCTGCAGGTTGGCCTTCTGCGTCACCCGGAAGCGGCCCAGCCCGTACTGGGCCAGCACGCGCTGCAGCGGGTAGGGCTGCGTGCTGAGCACCTCGCCCAGCAGGTCCGTCAGCTGACGCCCGTGCCGGCGCGAGGAGGTGACGATGGTGTCGAAGAGCACGCTGTACTGGCGCACCTGCTCCGGCGTGAGCGAGCGCACCCAGCCATCCGCGTAGCGCGGCAGCGAGGAATCAATCTGCTCGGAGGTAGCGATGGCGTAGCGGGCCAGCTCCGGGTGGTCCGGCAGGCCTGGCGAGTCGAGCAGCCGCGCCCCCGTCTGCACCGCGCGCAGCCGGTCCGGCTCGTCGGCCCGGTAGACCCAGGGACAGACGAAGCCGTGCGGATGGTCCACGCGCAGCCCGTCATACTCGTCCAGCATCTTGTCCATCCGCGCGTCCATGAAGCGCAGCACGGGGCCGGGGCGGCGCTCGGCGGAAACTCCCTCACGGGGCTCGAAGAGCTGAGCCGGGTCCAACACGGGGTAGTTCCACGGCTGGCCCTCGGGGTTGGTGCGGCTGGGCGGAGCGCCCATCAGGTACGTGCGCAGGAACAGCCCCTGCCAGGACCAGGCATCCTCCAGCGAGAAGCCCACCTGCAGGTCCCCGTAGAGCTTGAGCCCCAGCTGGGCCGCGTGCGCTCGCAGCTGGCGGTGCGCGTCGTGGACGAGGAACTGGTGAAAGGCATAGCGCTCGGTGAACTCCGCGTGCTTGGTGCACAGCGCCTGCCGGCGGGCCTCGCACGCGGCCTCCTCCCCGGGCCTCGGAGCGTAGAGCCTCGCGTCCAGCGCCGCCTCGCCCGAGCCCGCCCACCGGCGCCAGTCGCGCTGGCCGTGCTCCAGGCACAGCGCCTCGAAGAGCGCATCCCGCCGCAGCCACGTCCGGTGCTCCTTCTCGAAGGCCGCGAAGCGCAGCGCCAGCTCCCTCAGTTGGGAGCGCTCGCGCTGGAAGGTGCTCCACGCCACGTCGAGCGCGGCCCGCGTGGCCCGGAAGGCATGGCGATAGCGCTCCCCGGGCCCGGCTCCCACGGGACGCGCGGAGACGACGGAGGCCAGTTGCTCGGAGCTCAGCAGCCGGCCGCCTTCGGCCTGAGTCAGCACCGCGAGCGGAGCGTTGAGGACGTTGCGCGAGAAGAGCGTCGCGTCATACGGCGAGGCGTTGGACTCGGAGGTCTGCCCCTGTGGCCCCAGCTGAATGCCGGTGAAGCCCAGGCCCCGGGCAAAGGCGAGGAAGCGGGCAGCGCCGCGGGTGTACGGCGAGCCACGGCCGGTGTCCTCGTCCGGCTCACTGGGGAAGCTCGGATCATGAATGCTCAGCACCAGGTTGCGCACGTCCAGCGCTTCCAGGGCCGCGGCCACGAGTCGTCGAGGGTCTTCAGACAAGGTGGAGGAATTCTCTATTTGTCTCCCTGGGAGAAGTCGACTCCAGTCGGCGGGAAATGAAACGAACGATGCCCTTGGTGGTTGGAGCGGTGGCGCTTGCCCTGGTGGCCTGGCTCGGTTGGAGCTTCCTGGGCTCCAGGGATGCTTCCTCCTCCCAGCGCCCCTCCTCCGCCGCCCCTGCCTCCTCCAGCCCTGGCGCACCGTCCGCCCGCCCGGGCTCTTCCGCCGGGGGCTCCGCGACAGCAGCCCAGCCCGCGCGGGCCGAAGGCGAGACGCAGCCCGTCTCCGAGCCCATGCACGAGGGGGAAGGCACCCTGCGCATCGAGGTCAACTCCCCGCGAGGCCCTCAGGCAGGCGCCCAGGTGACGCTGTACCAACGTGGCCCGTACGAGCCCTTGAAGAACCAGCCCACCTGGCGCCTGGCGGGCACGGGAACCACCGATGACACGGGCGCGCTGGTGCTCCCCGCTCGCGTGGGCCGCTACCTCGTCTCCGCGCGGGCCGAGGGCTTCGCCGCCGCGCGGGCCGAGGTCACCCGGCCCCGAGGCGAGGCGCGGACTCCGGTGCGCCTCACGCTCGCGCCTGGAGTGACGATCGACGGCACCACCGTGGAGCGGGCCTCGCGCAATCCCGTGCCCCTGGTGGAGCTCGTCCTCACGCCCCGGCCCTCCAGCCTGGGGGAGCTGGCCTCGGCTCCCGCGGAGGAGCTGCACCACGGCTCCAGCGACACGCGCGGCGCCTTCCGCTTCGAGGGGCTGGCTCCGGGTGAATACCAGTTCGAAGCCAAGGCCCCCGGCAATGCGCCCAAGCGGCTGGCACGCGTGCACGCTCCGTCCTCGGTCACCGTGGAGCTCGAAGCGTCCGCCTTCCTCGAAGGCTTCGTGGAGCTGCCGGATGGCAAGCCCGCGGTGGGCGCCACCGTGAGCGCGCTCGGCGCGGATGAGGCGGTGGTGGCCGAGACAGGCGAGGGCGGAGGCTTCTCGCTCGATGTGGCGCCCGGGGTGTACCAGGTCGCTGCCCGCCAGGGAGAGAAGACCGGCTCGCAGGGGGCCGTCGTCGGCGCGGGGATGACCGTCAAGGGCCTGCGCATCCGGCTGGGCGCGTCCACCTCCATCACCGGGCTGGTACGCGAGAAGGGCTCGGGAGCCCCCATCGCCGACGCAACCATCTCCCTGAGCCCTCGAAATGGACAGAGCCCCATCGCCCAGAGCGGCGCCATCGCCCAGGGCAGCTCCGGAGAGGACGGGCGCTTCGAGCTGAGCGGGCTGGCTCCCGGGGCCTATGTCGCGGCGATCCAGGCCCGGGGCTTCAAGGTGCTGCGCCGCCAGGGCATTACTCTGCTCGAGGGCCAGCGCTTCGAGCTGATCGCGGACCTGGAAGCGCACGGCCGCATCGAGGGCACGGTGGTCGACGGCGCGAAGGCTCCCGTCGCGGGCGTTCAGCTCAGCGCGCACCATAAATGGAGGCCCATGACGGAGGCGCTCCCGGCGGTGAGTGATGCCGAGGGCCGCTTCGTCCTCGAGGTCCCCGCGGGGGACGTCTTCGTCGCCGCCGCGCGCCCGGGCAGCGCGGAGAACGCCCGCGTGCTCGTCAAAGTCGAGCCGGGGCAGACCCACCGCTTGCGGATCGAGCTCACCGAGGAGGGCAACCTCGAAGGCACGGTGCGGCTGAGCGGAGGAGGTGTGCCGCCCAGGCCCGTGACGATCTTCGCCCATCGCGTCGGGACGCCTGTCTACGAGGGCGTCGAGGTCCCCACCCTGGCCAACGGGACGTTCTCCATGCGGATAAGGGCCGGGCGCTACCAGCTCAGCGCCTGGATGGCGGACGCGCGTGGGCTGGACACCGAGGAGAAGACCGTCACCCTCGAGGCGGGCCGCACTCAGCGCGTCGACCTGGAGGTTCGCGAGGCGAAGCGGCCCATCACCCTCACCGTGCTCGAGCCCAACGGCGCTCCCAGCGTGGGCGCCGTCGTCATGGGGAGCGAGGCGGGCAAGTCCAACATCCTCCTCGAGGACCTGACGGATGCGGCCGGCCGGGTGACGCTGGTCTCGGACTCGCTGGGCTCCAACGAGCTGCACCTGTGGGCGACCAACGGCGGACGCAGTGGAGCTCTGCCCCGGGTGCCCGCGGCCAGTCCCACCGTGACGATCCAGCTCACTCCGGGTGGGCGGCTGGCGGGCACGGTGCGCTCGGCGGGCGGGCGCCCCGTCAACGGCTTCAAGCTGCTCGTGGCGGCCGTGCGGACCGATGAGGACTATGTCGCTCAGGAGAAGTTCGAGTTCACCGGGGATCAGTTCCTCGCCGATGACATCGCTCCGGGCCGTGTGGCCATCACCGCCACGCTGCCCGATGGCCGCGCGGGGAAGGTCGAGGCCACCGCTACCTCGGGAGGCACTACCCGGGTGGAGCTCGTCGTGGACGCGGGAGCCACCCTCACGGGCCGGCTGCTCGACGCGCGCTCGGGAGAGCCCATCTCCCAGGGCACCGTCGATGTCGATGGGCTCCTCTCACCGGCGACCGGGCCTGATGGGCGCTTCCGGGTGGAGGACGTGGCGCCCGGCGCTCACCGCGTCACCGCCTGGAGCCGCCAACATGAGATTCTCGACAAGCAGGTGACGCTCACGGCGGGCAAGGTGCTCGACCTGGGAGACTGGCGCCTGGGCCCGCCGCGCGTGGAGCCCGGGAGGCTGGGGCTCTCCTTCGGAATGAGCGGCACCGACGTCACCATCACCGGCATCGCCCCCGGCGCGGCGGTGGGAGAGCTGCAGCTCGGCGATGTGTTGACTGCCATCGATGGTGTGCCGGTGCTCACTCCGGGCGAGGCGCGCCAGCGCGAGCTGGGTGCTCCTGGCAGTCCGATAACGCTGTCGATTCGCCGGGACGGACAGCCGCGCACCCTCTCCCTCACGCGCGCTCCGTGAGCCTCAGTCCTGCGGAGCCTGGGGCACCGGGCGAGGCTCTCCACCGCCACCGCCGCTGCCCGTGCCGTGCGTCGGGCCCGGCGTGTTGCTGCCGAACCACCGGCGGAACAGGCTGAAGAGCCGGGTGCGCGTGTTCGCCAGAATCTCGTAGATCGTCGGAATCACCAGCAGCGTGAGGACCGTGGAGGTGATGACGCCGCCAATCACCGCGCGGCCCAGCGGCGCGCGGAAGTCGGCGCCCTCGCCGCGGCCCAGCGCCACCGGAATCATGCCCGCGATGAGCGCCAGCGTCGTCATCATGATGGGGCGCAGACGGATGCGGCCCGCCTCGATGAGCGCCTCACGCAGCGGCATGCCCTTCTCGTGGGACCACTTGGCGAAGTCGATGAGCAGAATGGCGTTCTTCGCCACGATGCCCATCAGCAGGATGACGCCAATGAGGCTCATGATGTTCAGCGTGTCCCCGGTGATGAGCAGCGCCAGCACCACGCCGATGAGCGACAGCGGCAGCGACACGAGGATGGCGAGCGGATCCAGGAACGAGCCGAACTGCATCACCAGGATGAGGTACATCAGCACCACGGCGATGATGAGCGCGGTGAGCACGCGGGTGAACACCTCCGCCTGGTCCGCCGCCTCTCCGCCCTGCGAGAGCACGTAGCCCGGCGGCAGCGGAATCGCCGCCAGCTTCGTGGTGATGTCTCCCAGCACCTCGGACAGCGAGCGCCCCTGCACGTTCGCCTGGATGTTGATGACCTTCTCGCGGTTCAGGTGGTTGATCTGCGCGGGCCCCACCGTCTCGCGGATGTCCGCCACCTGGCCCAGGGGCAGCACCACCGGCGTGCCCGTGGGGCCCTGGAGCACCAGCGGCAGCTGCGCCAGATCGCTCGGGCTCCTGCGGGACTCGGGGGCCAGCCGCACCACCACGTCGCGCGTCTCGCCCGTGGGGTCCACCCAGTCACCCGAGTCCAGCCCCGCGAACGCGGGCCGCAGCGACTGCGCCACCTGCCCCACCGTCACCCCCAGCTGCCCCGCCAGCCCGCGCCGCATCTCCACCTCCAGCTCCGACTTCTGCCCGCGCGTGGACAGGCCCACGTCCACCGCGCCCGGCACCTGCTCCACCTCGCGCATCATCTGCTCGGCCAGCGTGCCGAGCATGCGCGCATCCGGCCCGCGCAGTTCGAGCTGAATGGACTTGAACGCTCCGCCAAAGCCGCCGGTGAACACGGACACCTTCGCCCCGCCCACCTTCGTCACCTCACCGCGCACGATGTCGCCCAGCGCGTCCTGGCTCAGGTCGCGCGTGTCCTTGGGCGTGAGCCGCACGTAGATCAGCGCCTGATCCACGCCCGGCGAGCGCAAGGGGATGGGCGTGCCGATGGACGCATAGGTGTAGCGCACCTCGGGGCGCTTGGAGACGATGCGCGACACCTCCTCCACCTTGAGCCGCGTGTAGTCCAGGTTGGAGCTGGGCGGCGTCTCGATGAGGATCTCCATCTCGCTGTTGTCGCTCACCGGCACGAAGCCCGCGCCGCCGTACGCGCCCTGAAGCCACAGCGCGCCCACGAACGAGCCAATGGCCAGCATCACCATGGCCAGCCGGTGGTCCAGCGCCCAGGCGATGACGCGCTTGTAGTTGTCCGCCTGCCGGTCAAACCACTTGTTGAAGCGGTCCAGCATCCGCGTGAGCCAGTTCTTCTTCGACTCCTCCACGTGCGGGTCCGGCCAGTACGCGGACAGCATCGGGTCCAGCGAGAAGCTGACGAAGAGCGACACCAGCACCGCGCACGCGATGGTGAGCGCGAACGGCTTGAACCACTGGCCGGCCACTCCGTACATGAAGGCGATGGGGACGAACACCGCCACGATGGAGAAGGTGGTGGCCGCCACCGCCAGGCCAATCTCCGAGGTGCCCTCGCGAGAGGCCGTCATGTGGTCTTTGCCCATCTCGATGTGGCGCACGATGTTCTCGCGCACCACGATGGCGTCGTCGATCAGGATGCCAATGGCCAATGACAGGCCCAGCAGCGACATGGTGTTGAGCGTGAAGCCAAAGGCCCACACGCTGATGAAGGCCGCCAGCACGCTCACCGGCAGCGCCAGGCCGGTAATCACCGTGGAGCGCCACGAGTTGAGGAACAGGAACACCACCAGCACCGTGAGGATGGCGCCCTCGATGAGCGCCTCCTGCACGTTGAGCACCGCGGCGGCCACGCGCGTGCCCGCGTCACGGACGATCTCCAGCCGGGCCCCCTCGGGCAGCCGCTCCTGCAGCAGCGCCACCCGGTCGCGCAGCTTGTTCGCCACGTCCGTGGTGCTGTAGCCCTTGGTCTTCAGGATGTCGATGCCCACCGCCTGCTTGCCGTTGAAGAGCGCCAGCGTGCGCGCCTCCTCCGTGCCGTCCCTCACCTGGGCCACCTGCCCCAGCCGGATGGACTGGCCTCCGCGCTCGGCGATGACGACGTTGAGGAAGTCCTGGGGCGTCTCCAGCCGGCCCTTGAGGCGGATGGTCTGCTCCTCGAGATCATTGGTGAGCCGGCCCACCGGCGCCGCCAGGTTCTGGAACTGCAGCGCCTGCACCACGTGCGCCACGCTCAGCCCCGCCGCCTGCAGCGCTCCGGGCTTGAGCTCCACCGTCAGCTCGCGCTCGATGCCACCCACCACCGTCGCCTGGGCCACGCCGCTGATGGAGCGCAGCTCGCGCACCACCAGCGGGTCCGCGATGCGCGTGAGCGTCGTGGCCGGCAGCGTGTCCGACGTCAGCGTCAGCGAGACGATGGGCTGATCCGACGGATCAAACCGCGTGAGGATGGGCTCCTCCATCTCCTGCGGCAGGTCCGCGCGCTTGCTGGAGATGGCGTCGCGGATGTCCTGCGTGGCCTGCTGAATGTCCTTATCGAAGTTGAAGAAGACGGTGAACTGCGCCAGGCCATCGATGGCGCTGGACGTCGTCTTGGGCCCGTCCACGCCGCTGATGCTGAAGATGGCGTCCTCGATGGGCTCGACGATCTCCCGCTCCACCACGTCCGGCGAGGCGCCCGGGTAGATGATGGTGACGGCCACGATGGGCTGCTGGATGTCGGGGAACTCGTCGGTCTGCAGGTTGGCCAGCGCCACCAGACCGAAGATGGTCAGCGCCACCATGGCGGTGATGGTGACGATGGGGCGCTTGATGGCGAAGTCGGAGATGAACACGGGGGCTCCGGAAAAAGGGCGAGACGGACGTGAGCGGCTTCAGCGGGGCGGAGGAAGTCCCTGCCCCTGCCCCTGTTGCGCCGGGGCCTGAGCCACCTGCACGCGGGTTCCCTCGGCCAGGTCCTTCGCCGAGCCCAGCACCACCACGTCTCCGGCCTGCAGCCCGGTGCGGATCTCCACCTGCTGGGCGACCTCGTCCCTCAGGCCCAGCTCCACGGTGGCGCGCTCCACCTTGCCGTCCTTCACCCGCAGCACCGAGGGCGAGGTGCCGCGCTGGTCCACCGCGCTCAGGGGCACCGCGAGCGCCTCGCGCGTCTCGGACGTCACCCGCCCCTGGGCGAACAGCCCCGCCAAGAGCGCCTGCTCGCTGTTGGGAATGGCCACGTAGATGCGCACCTGCCCGGTGGCCGGATCCACCACCGGGTTGACGCGCTCGATCTTCCCCGTGAAGCCCTGCTGGCCGTAGCCCGCCACGCGGAAGTCCACCGGCGTGCCCGCCTGCAGCTTGCTGGCATACTCGGCGGGCACGGCCGCCTCCAGGCGCAGGCTGGTGGGGTCCACCACCGTCACCAGCGGCGTGCCGGGCGCCACCACGTCTCCGGCGTTGGCCTGGCGCTCGCTCACCGCGCCGTCGAACGGAGCGCTGATGCGGGTGCGGCTCAGCTGGTCCTGAATGAGCGACAGCCGCGCCTGGGCCTCGGACACCTGGGCCTCGGCCTGCTGCCGCGAAAGCTTCACCCGGTCGAAGTCCCGCTGCGTAATCACGCCCGACTCGGCCAGCTTCCCGTTGCGCTCCTCCTCGGCCCTGGCCACCTCGAGCGCGTTGCCCGTCACCCGCGCCGTGGAGCGCGCGGCGATGAGCTGGTCCTGCAGCGCCGCGTCGTCGATGCGCGCCAGCAGCTCTCCGCGCTTGACCGCCTGGCCCTGCTCCACCTTCACCTCCAGCAGGGCGCCGCCCACCTCCGCGCGCAGGGTGGCCGCGCGGCGCGCCTGCAGCGAGCCGGAGATGACCGGGCCGCTCTCCAGCTTGCGCTGCGCCACCCGCAGCACGTTCTCCGCGCCCAGAGACACGGGAGTCTCGGCTTGCGGCGCCGCGGCGGCCTCGGGCTTCTGCCCATTACAACCCACCAGGGTGGCCACCAGCGCGCTCACCAGCGCCCCCACCCGGTAGTCCCTGCCAGGCCTGCCCCTCGAAACCTGTCGCATCGCCACAGCGTCCTCCGTGAAATGGCGCCTCTGGCGTGCGTCCTAAGCGGAATTGGTCGGAAGGGCAACAGTGGCAAAGACGAACAGAGCCGCCCTCCAGCGCACCAGCGGGTGCGCTCGAGAGCGGCTCGGGGACAGCCCTGGCCTGTTTACCGGATTGTTACTGAGTCACCGGCGTCTCGCTGATGATGAGCGTGCCGGGCGTGAAGCTGGCGCCGCAGGTCTCCACCAGGCGGCCCGAGGCGCACTGGATGGGGGCGGTGGCGCGCGTCTGCGAGGTGAAGCACTGAGCGCCGCTGGTGTCCCACGCGGCCTCCTTCGACCAGCTCTCGGTGTCGGTCTGCACGTTGAGCGAGTCGTAGAGGTTCACCCAGTTGCCGTCCGTGGTGTACGAGGTGCCATCACCGCAGAAGTCCGCGCGCACCATGCGGGTGCAGGCCTGGTGGTGGTCCGCCAGGCTCTCGCCGTTCACCGAGCGCCACGGGGCGTAGCCGAAGCGCACGCACTTGGCCAGCGCCGCGCCCTCGCACGCGAAGGTGAAGCTCGCCGTGTCGTAGACCTTCGCGCCGCCGCTGGCCACGCCCTGGCTGTAGTTCCAGCGGCCCTCCAGCGCGATGGCGTTGGTCGCCCCGCCGCCCGGCTTGCTGCACAGCGGGTACCACTGGCCGTTGGCCGGATCCTGGAACGAGACGCGGTAGCTCCACACGTCCGCGTCCGCCTCGTAGCCCGGGAAGACGTTGTCCACGCGCAGCGCCACCGTGGCACCGTTGTCCAGGTTGCCCGTCATGCGCATCTGCTGGAAGTCCGTGCCCGACAGCTCCTCGCCGCCCATCAGCGCGTACAGCTGCGAGCCCTCCAGCCACACCTCATCCATCGTGGCGCTCATGCCCTCGCGCCGCGCGCCCGCGTAGCTCACCGACACCAGCTTCCGGTTGAGCAACGGACCGTTGAGGTTCGAACCGTTCAGGTTGCTGCCATTGAGGTTGCTGCCATTGAGGTTCGAGCCGTTCTTCGCGCTCAGCTCCGCGCTGACGCTCTCGAGCGCCTGCGAAGAGGCGAACTCAGGCTCCGAAGGACCACACCCCACCACCATCACCCAGGCGCTGACCACCGCCCCAACCATGTGCTTCGAACCCATGAAAACCTCCCCAGCCGTGACGACTCCTGGACGGTGTGCAGCAGCGTCCGAAGTCACAAGGTGCGAAGGCGGTGTTGGGCCCAGACAACGTCAACTCATGGGCACTCGATTTACCCGAGAGTTCAGCACGCGGAGTTGCTTCGTTCAGAAGCCACCAATGTGCGGGGTGGGCTTCCGTCGAATTTCAGGGGATTTCCGGCGCCTTTTTCACAGCCGCCGCGCCCAGGTCTGCGCAAACGCGCATGCCGACCGTATGGTCACGAAGGCTCGGTTCCGGGAGTTCCCGATTCGCGGAGCGTCCAGAACTGGCGGCGTAGTAGTAGCTACCTCCCCGGGCCACGGGCTTCTTGGCCTCGAGGAAGGAGTAGGTCCACTCCCACACGTTGCCCACCATGTCATCCACGCCGAAGGGGCTGCGCGAGGTGGGGTGGCTGCCCACCTCGTCCGGGCCGAAGCCGTCGGGCTCCTTGCCGTAGGTGAGATCGTAGTTGGCGTCGTCCGGCTCCAGGCTGTCGCCGTGGGGGTACTCGCGCCCGTCCACGCCGCGGGCGGCGCGCTCCCACTCCAGCTCCGAGCACAGGCGGGCGCCCGGCACGCGGCCGGTGTCCGCCAGCCACTGGGCATAGGCGCGGGCGCTGGCGAAGTCGATGCCGGCCACGGGCATGCGCAGCCAGTCCTGCACCTGGCGCCGGTCGCGCTTGGCGTAGCGCAGCTTGTCGCCCGCGCGGACTTTATAGAGGGTGGAGCTGGGCTTCATGCTCAGGTGCCACACCCCGTCCTTGTGCTCCATGTGCAGCTGGCCGTGCAGGGCGTTGCCCACCGAGGGCACGTGCCTGGCCCGCACGTCCGGGGGCAGCGCGTCCATGAAGGCAATCCAGTCGGCGAACGTCGTCTCGTGGCGGGCGATGAAGAAGCCCGGGGTGCTCACCTCGTGAATCGGGGTGGAGTTGAAGAACTCGCGCACGCTGTCCTCCGCGGCGCTGCCGAAGAAGCTCTGCCCGGGCGGCACGTAGACGAAGCCCTGGGGCACCTGGCCCTTGGCGAGCAGCGGCAGCTCCACCCGCTGGCGCTGGCCGCGCGTCACGCGCAGGGGCAGCGTGGCCGGCTCATGGCCCGGCGCCTCGGCCGTCAGCCAGTAGTTGCCCGGCTTCAGGCTCACGTCCTGCCATGACTGGGGCACCGGCTGGACGAGCGCTCCCACCACGGCGCGCCCGGTGTTGGCATCGCGCGACAGCGAGCGCAGCTCCAGCCGGGCCCCGGGCGTCGCCACCACCACGGTGAGGTGCGCGGGCTCGTTCCACTGCCGCCAGCGCCGCCCGTCCGTGTCATAGATTTCCATGCGCTGCAGCAGCGTGGGCAGCGAGGCGAGCGCGCCCTCCTGCTCCTCCAGCAGCGCGCGCTCGTAGAGGTAGTCCACCAGCAGGGCGCGCACGTCGCGCCGCTCGGGGGCCAGCAGCAGCGCGTGCTCTATCTGGCCACCCACCAGATCGAAGCTCCGGTACACCCGGGCGCGCTCGGCCTTGGCATGCGCCCACGCCTTGTCGCCCTGCTTCTTGCGGCCGGCGTTGTAGTGCTCGAAGGCCTCGTTGCGCTCGCCGCTCAGCGCCTCGCGCTCCTGCCGGGCCTTGACGAGCGCCTGCGAGGCGCTGTCCAGCCGCGACTGCACCTGCTCGTTGAGCTGCCAGCGCTCGCGCAGCCGCCCGCCGCCGTAGACGAGCGACAGCAGCACCAGGAAGCCCGCGGCCAGGGCGCGGCGCACCCGGCGGTTGCGCACCACGGTGCGGCGCGAGGCCTCCAGGAAGTCCTGCTCCCGGCGGGTGAGCTCGCCGGGGTCCAGCACCGCCGTCTCGACCAGCTGGCGCGAGTTCCACAGCACGTCCCGGGCATGGCCCAGCCGCTCCCAGTGGGCGGCGGCGGCCTCCAGGCGGGCCTGCACGTCGCGGCGCTCGGCGGCCTCGACGAGCCAGCGCGCCAGCGTCTTCCAGCCGGTGACGAGCGCCTCGTGGGCCACTTCATAAGAGGTGCCCTCCTCGGCCTCGCGCGCCACCAGCAGGCGCGCGCGCACCAGGGCCTCCAGCGCGGCGCGGTAGCGCGGATCATCCCCCACCAGCTCGCGGTCCGTCTTGCGCGCGCGGGTGCCGTCCGCGGTGATGAGGCGCAACAGCACGCCCCGGGCGGCCACGCGCTGATCCGGCAGCAGGCTGTCCACCGCGGCGTCCGCGTGCTTGGCCAGCGCTCCGGCCACCCCGCCCAGCCCGTCCAGCGCCGCCTGGGTAATGACGCCCGAGGTCTTATCGCGCGCGTCCCACAGCTCGGCCAGGGCGAACTGGAGCAGCGGCAGGCCACCCTCGGTGGTGGAGGTGGAGGCCACCAGCGTGTCCACCAGCGCCTCGTTCTCGAAGCGCACGCCCTTGACGCGCGCCGGGCCCACGATGGCCTCGCGCATCTCCTCGGGCGTCAGGGCGCGCAGCAGGTACAGCGCGCGCGGCACCTCGGCGCCCAGCCCGGGCACGGAGGTGAGCCGCGTGAGGAAGTCGCTGCGGCCGGTGGCCAGAAGCCGCACGCCGGTGACGCCCTCGGCCAGCTCCCCCAGGGCGAGGCCCGCGGGCGCCGCCTCCTCGGGGCTGGACAGCGTCACGAGCTCCTCGAGCTGATCCATGTACAGCAGCAGCCCTTCCTTCGCGCCCAGCTTGGCCCGCAGCTTGCGCGCCAGCCCCATGGGCTCGGCGCGCAGGAAGTGGGCCAGCTGCTCCTCCTCTTCCTCCAGCACGGGCGCCAGCGCGGCGGCCAGCGCGGCCACGGGGCGGCGGCCGGGCACCAGCCGCACGCTGCGCCAGCGCCGCCCGTCCTCCAGCGCCCCATCGCCAATGAGCGGCATGACGCCGGCCAGGCACAGCGAGGACTTGCCCACGCCCGAGTCACCGGTGATGAGCAGGAAGGGCTCGCCCTTGAGGCGCTCGAGCACCGCGCGCTGCTCGCGCCGCCGGCCGAAGAAGAGGGCGCGGTGCTCGGCCTCGAAGGCCTGCAGGCCGCGGTAGGGGTTGCCCTCGGGGATGGTGCCCGCGGCCGTCTCGTCCCGGCCCAGCTGCTCCAGCGCGTCCAGCAGGGCGGCGGCCGAGGCATAGCGCTCGAAGGGCTCGCGCCGCAGGCATCGATCGATGACGGCGGCGAAGCCCGGCTCCACCCCCGGGGCCGCCTCGGCCAGCGGTTTCGCGTCGCGGGTGCGCACCACCTCGGACAGCTCGCGCCAGGCCACGTCCCGGAACGGGCCCTTGCCGGCGCACAGCTCGTAGAGGATGACGCCCAGCGAGTACACGTCGCTGCGCGCCGTCAGCTCCTCGCCGGCCCAGGCCTCCGGAGACATGTAGTAGGGCGTGCCCACCAGCGCGCCCCGGGGCAGCGAGGGCAGGAAGACGCCATCCAGCGAGCGGGCGCCGAAGCCGGGGCTCGCCTCGGGGTCCATCTCCGAGGGCAGCTCGGGCGGCGTGGGCGGCCGGGCCGGAGCGCTCTGGGTGCTCTCGGTGGCGTTGGGGTCCAGCAGCTTGGCCAGACCGAAGTCCAGCAGCTTCACCTCGCCGCTCTCGGTGAGCACGGCGTTGCCGGGCTTGATGTCCCGGTGCAGCACGCCGCGGCGGTGCGCCGCGCTCAGCCCGCGCGCCAGGTCCTTGCCAATGCCCAGCGCGCGCTCGGAGGCCACGGGCTTGGCCAGCCGGTCCAGGCTCACCCCGCGGATGAACTCGGAGATGAGGTAGGGCTGATCCTCCAGCTGCCCCACGCGGTAGAGCGTGACGACGTTGGGGTGCTGGATGCGGGCGGCGGCGCGGGCTTCAACGAGGAAGCGCGCCAGGGCGTTCTGGCCCAGGGCGGGAATGAACTTCACCGCCACGGGGCGCTCGAGCAGCGTGTCGTGCGCTAGGAACACGCGTCCCGTGCGACCACGGCCAATGAGCCGGATCAAACGGTACTCGTCGAACTCCTCGGGAGGAGTCCACGAATCGGGCGGCGTGGAAGAGGCGGGAGAGGCCACGATGGGTGCCTATGCTCCCGGACCTCGGCGATCAAGCCGTCCGGGCGCGAAGACGCGTCCTGGGGAGCTAGAGCTTGCCCTTCGGCTTGCTGGGCTTGAGCATGGTGCGGATCTTGTTCTCCAGGTCTTGAGGCAGGCACGGCTTGGCGACGAACTCGTCGGCGCCCGCGTCCTTGGCGTTGTTCTCACTGCCAGCGAGCACATGGCCGCTGAGCGCCATCACCGGGATGTCCCGCGTGCGGGCATCCTGCTTGATGAGGCGGGTGGCCTCCCAGCCGTCCATCACCGGCAGCGACAGGTCCATGAGGATGATGTCGGGAGAGGCCTCCTGGGCCTTCTCCACGGCCTCGGCGCCGTTGCGCGCCGTCTCCACCGTGAAGCCCGCGAACTCGAGGTACTCGGCATACATCTCGCGAGCGTCGTCGAAGTCGTCCACGACGAGGACGCGCTTCTTCGAAGGCGTTGCATCGGTGCCTGCACCCGCCTCGAGGGGCGACAGGACCTTCTTGGCCGATTGGCTCATGGCGCGAGGGCTCTCCAGCACGACGGGAAATCCGTCTGGCCCATTGTATACACGTTCTTGCCCACGCACCCCTTCCCCCCCGGGAGGCGGGGTGTGCACCACCGCGCGAACGCGGTGTTTGAAACACGACACGTGGGCCCAGGACAGTCCTGGATCAGCCGATTGGCTGCCCGGCAGTGCGGGGCCGAGCCAGGCGTCCCGATTCGTGGACACGCCGTCCAGGTTCTGGGACGGGCCACAGAGTGCCTGGAAGGGAGCGTGTTGGGGGAGCGGGGTGGCATACTCCGTGCAATTCCGCACATCTATGCGCACACCCCAAGCCCTCTTCCCCCTGCTCGGCCTGTTGGCCGTGGCGTGCATCAACCTTCCCGGCATCGAGGAGCCGCCCCCCAGCGTCCCGGATGGCGGCACACCGATGGATGGAGGCAGTGACGGAGGGCCGCAGCCGGGCCCCACGGATGGAGGCGTGGATCAGACGGCGCCGGCGGTGATCCGCACGTCCCCCCCGAACGGAGCCACCCGCGTGCCGCTGGACTCGACGGTGGAGGTGGACTTCTCGGAGGAGATGAGCGCGAGCACACTGAGAGTGACTTCGGTGCCCGCGGCGGGTTTCACGCTCCAGTCCTGGACGCCGGAGTTGCGGCGGGCGGTGTTCCGGGCGGCCGCGGCACTGGAGCAGGATCGGCAGTACACGCTCTCGGTGGAGGGAAAGGACCTGGCGGGCAACGCGCTCTTGAGCGCCTACCTGTTCTCGTTCACGACGCTGGGGCCCACGCCGGACACGACCCGGCCCGCGCTGGTTGGCTTCGCGCCAGCACATAGCAGCAAAGGCAACCCGCGCAACGTGAACCTCAAGCTCACGTTCTCCGAACCCATGAACAAGGCTTCGGTCGAGGGAGCCCTTACGGTTACGCAGAGCTTTCGCGGCACGCCCACCTGGAACGCGGCGGCAACTGAAGTCGCCTTTGCTCCAATGACTGACATTCCCTATGGCGACAACGTGATCTGGGGCCTTGACCAGACAGCAACGGATCTGGCGGGCAACATGTTGGATCGGGGCCATGGAAACAGCTTCCAGATTATCCAGCGGGCCGTCTATTCCATCCCCAAGTCACCGGTCACCCTGCTCGTGAGTTCACGAACGCCCGGTCAGCAAAACCCCTGGCTTCTTGGAGATGACGGCGACAACTATCCCTACCAGGGATTCGTCACGTTCTCCTTGCATGACCTCATCAACAATACGGGTTGCAATACACAGTCCGCTGTCAAATCCGCGGTCCTCAGTTGGTCCTATCTGGATCCCGGAACCGGCCCTTTCACCTCTTTGGGCAAGTTCCTGGTGGACCCTGTTAACTACGGATCCAACACAGACAACAACACCCTTTATGCGACTCCCAGCATCGGGACGCCCCTGGCCTTGAGCTATCAAGAGTTCAATGTCCAATCTGGCAAGACCAACATTCCCGTGACCGCGATGGTGTTAGCTCGCTGGAGTGGGCAAGCCGTCCAGTTCCGGCTCAAGTTCGAGTCCACGACCGACAACGACAATGTCGCTGACGTGCTTGAAGTCGATAGAGATACTTTCATTTTGACTGTGACTTGCGAGCACCCATAAACGACACTGCCCCCTCGGAGACAGGATCCGAGGGGGCAGTAAAGGCCAGTTCAGCTTGGGTTCGACGCCCTTACGTTACGGGACCGCCACGGGGATGGGGATCGGCGTGATGGAAGAGCCGTTGATGGTGATGTCGGCCATCTGCGGCACACCCCAGCCAGACTCGTAAGCATCCGTCGTCGGGCTCAGGTTGCTGAAGTGGATGAACACGGGGAAGTTGGAGGTGGGGTTGAGCGGCGTGTAGAGGCCAGTCGGCAGTTGCGGCGGCGAATACACGAAGCGGAAGCGGGTAGTATAGCCCGACGTGCCAATCGGGAAGACCGGCCTCTCCGCGGGACTCTTGGTGGCGATCGGCGCTGTCGGCTCGTCCGAAACCAGCGGGAAGCCCGAGTTCGGGCCCGCGGTCCGGCCCGTCAGAGGGTCGCGCTCGCCCGTGGCGTCACCCAGCCTACCGCTGTTGTTGAGGTCCGCGTGGACGTACACATAAGCGAGCTGAGGAGAGAATGGGTTCAACCGCGGGAACAGAACCTGGTTGAAGGTGACGTAGACGGACTCACCGTTCTCGATCAGCCCGTTGTTCGTGCCGCTCTCCTGGAACCTCACGTTGTCGATGCTGATGGCCGGCGGGCTGGCCGGATCGCCACCGAAGAAGGCGACCGTGTTGCCGTTGGAGGAGCTGCCCGTCGTCGTGACCGCACGGTAATAGAGGTTGTACTCCTTACCGGGCTGGATGCCCTGCGGGGTGAGCGTCAGCACGGTGTTGCCGGTGCTGAACGCCTTGCTGATGGACAGGTTGCTGTTGCCGTACTCGTCGGTGAGCCCCACGACGACCGAGTTGGGCTGCACGGGCTGATCAAAGCCGATGAAGATGCTGTCACCCGGCCGGATCATGTTGAACTGGGGAGCCCTGGAGCCACCCCGGATCGCCGTGAGGTTGGTGAAGTTCACCCGCAGGTTGGTCGGGGCGTAGGTATAGGACAGGGCCAGCGGCTTGGCGTTGGCGCCCGTGAGGATGTCCTCGCCCGAGTAGTCTTGCGTCTCGCCGTTGGACTCCAGCACGCCGTCACCGTTGGCGTCGTGCGCGTGGATGATGAGCCGGTAGGTGCCACGCAGCCGGTCGAGCTCCGCCGGGGGCGGCACGTTGTTGAAGGTGAACACGCCCTGCGCGTCCGCGGTCGCCTCGGCCACCACGGTGCTCGTCACCTGCGTCGTCGGCCCGAAGAGAATCGTGCCCGCGTTGAGCACCTCGAGCGAGGCCTTCACGCCCTCGGCCGGACGGCCCGTGGGGGCAGTCGCCGAGAAGCGCACCGTGCCGTTGGTGCGGCTCAGCACCACCGGGCCAAAGCTGGCGTTGCCGTCGTTGATGGGGATGTTGCCCGCCTCGTTGGGCACCGTCGACACCGCGCGCAGCGACGCGTAGCCCGGCGAGCTGAACGTCAGCAGCACCTGCGCCCCACCCGGGATGTCCTTGAAGGAGAAGTTGCCACTCTGGTCCGTCGTCGCCGTGTTCGAGGCGATCGTGCTGCCAATCGTCAGCGTGACGGTGGCGCCCACCAGCGGCTGCTGCTCGGTCGTCAGCACCTGGCCAGAGACGGTGCCCCTGGGCTTGGCCGGCACCACCACCGAGACGTTGTCCGGAGTCTGGACACCGTCGGCGATACCATCGCCATTCGCGTCCACCATCTCATCCCCGCAGCCCATCGCCAGCACCGGGATGACAGCCGCCATGACCAGCTTCTTCATCGTCCCCACCTCGAAAGTTTTTCTGAAGAGTCCACGCCGCGACACACGGCGGCGGCGGGACACTCTCCGACTATCCACTAGACGTCAAGGTCATGCCCCTCGGAATGACCCAGGGCGTCCCGTGGATCAGCCCGTGCGTCGTCCGCGCTCCCACCTGCTCTCAGCACGGTGCACAGCCCGCCACAAGCGTTGGTAGGGTTTCCCCGTATGAGTGACGTGAACGAACCCTGCCTCGGCTGCGCCATCGTGAGCGGGGCCACCCGCCCTGTAGGAGGGGTGATCACCCGCGCGCCTGGCCTGGTGCTTCACGGCGTGGCCGGGCCCAGCCCCGTGCGCGGCTGGGTCGTCATCTCCAGTGAGCGGCACGTGCGCGGCCTCTATGATTTGGACGAGCCCACGGCGCGTGAGCTCGGCGCGCTGGCTGTCCGGGTGATGCGCGCCCAGCGCGAGGTGCTGGGCGCCGAGCATGCCTACGCCTTCGCCATCGGCGATGTGCTGCGCCACTGCCACCTGCACCTGGTGCCGCGCTTCGCGGACACCCCACCCCGCCTCTGGGGCCGCGCCGTCTTCGACGCCACCCCCGCCGAGCACCTGGCCGCCGAAGCGCTGGAGGCCGCCGCGCGGGCCCTCGCCACCGCCCTGAACCGCTGAGCTCGGCGGGCCCCTGCCTGCCTGCCTGGCCCGGCGCGCGCTTTTCGTCGCCCTGCCGTGGACCTCCTCCTCTCAGATAGCGAGAATGCCGGCGCGCCCATGACTCTGCTTCGCCCCGGCCTCCTCGCCCTGACCCTATTGCTCGTGCCGTGCCTTGCCCTGGCCAACAACACCGCGGACGAGGCGGACGTTGCCTTCGAGCTCGGCAACGAGGCCTACGCCAAGGGCAACTACACCGAGGCACTGCGCTCGTACTTCACCAGCTACCGCCTGGTGCCCAACCGCAACGTGCTCTTCAACATCGCCCGCTGCTACGAGGCGCAGAACCGCTTCAACGAGGCGTACCGCTACTACAACGACTTGTCCAACGAGTCGCTCCCGGACGATGACGCGGCGGAGGTGCGCCGCTCGCTGGAGCGGCTGCGCTCCAAGGTGGCCCTGGTGCGCGTCATCACCCACCCCGCGGGCGCCGAGGTCTACATCGACCGCACGGACCTGGGCAGCCGGGGACGCTCGCCCCAGACGCTGGCGCTGCCTCCGGGCCGCCACAAGGTGATGGTGAAGAAAGAGGGCTACCGCCCCGCCGAGGCCAGCATCTACATGTCCCGCGGCAAGGCGGTGCCGGCGGACTTCGAGCTGACCCTCATCACCGGAACGGTGGAGCTCACCGGCTCACCCGTGGGCGCCGAGGTGCGCACCGCCGTCGATGGGCCCGTGCTCGCCAAGGTGCCCGGAAAGCTGGCGCTCACGCCCGGCCAGCACGTGCTGCACGTGCGCTTCCCGGGCCACGCGCCCGCGCAGCTGGTGGTGGACGTGCCCGCCGAGGGCACCCTCACCGTCCCCGTGGCGCTGGGCACCCAGGCCAAGCCCACCGGCCGCCTCATCGTCACCGCCAACCGCAACAACGCCTCGGTGCGCGTGGACGGCAAGCCCGCGGGCTTTACCCCCACCGTCGTCACCCTGCCCGAGGGCGAGCACACGCTCGAGGTGGAGAGCCCGGATGTGCGCCCCCTGCGCCGCACGGTGGAGGTGAAGGCCGAGCAGGAGGAGCGCGTGCACGCCGAGCTGCGCTATGCCCCGCCCCCCGTGCGCGCGGCCTCCAAGGGCCTCACCTCCGTGGACGAAGCGCCCGCCTCCACCACCGTGCTCACCCAGGAGGAGCTGCGCTCCTTCGGCTGGCGCACCCTGGCCGAGGCCCTGGCGGGCGTGCGTGGCTTCTTCCTCTCCGACGACCGCAACTACACCTATGTGGGCGTGCGCGGCTTCTCTCCGCCCGGCGACTTGAACAGCCGCATCCTCATCCTCTGGGATGGGCACGCGATGAATGACGTGTGGGCCGGCCAGGGCTATGCCGCGCACGACTTGTCGGTGGACCTGGAAGAGGTGGACCGCATCGAGGTGGTGCGTGGCCCCGGCAGCGCCCTGTACGGCACCGGCGCCTTCTTCGCCGTCATCAACGTGGTGCCGCGCGACTCGCTGGGCACCCAGCGCAACGTGGAGGTGACGGGCGCGGTGGGCGCGCTGGGCGCCTCGCGCCTGCATGGCACCGCCAGCTGGGAGAGCGGGCTGGACCGCACGCTGCTGGTGTCCGCGGCGGCCATGCGCGCCTCGGGCGCCGACACCACGCCGCTGGCGCCGGGCCTGCGCGTCGAAGGGCTCGATGGAGAGCGGGCCGCGGGCGGCTCGGTGCGCGCGCGCCTGGGCCACCTCACGCTGATGGCCCGGCTGCACGGCCGCGTGAAGGAGATTCCCACCGGCCCCTACGGCACCGCGGTGGGCGCGCGGGGCACTCAGGTGCAGGACGTGCGCGGCTTCGCCGAGGCCCGCTACGAGCGGCCGGTGAGCGACACCGTCTCCCTGTTCGTGCGCGGCGCCTTCGACATGAGCCGCTACCGGGGCTACTGGATGTACGAAGAGGAGGACAGCGACGGCCTGCGCCGGGACACGGACGCGGGCCGCGCCGACTGGCTCTCCGGCGAGGCGCGCCTGCTGCTGGCCCTGTCCGGGACGAACCGCCTCACGGTGGGCCTGGAGGGCCAGGGGCAGATCCGCGTGGAGCAGGAGCGCTTCGGCCAGGAGGGCGGAGAGCCGCTGCCCACCAAGACGCGCACCCTGCTGTCGCTCTACCTCAATGACGAGTGGCGGGTGCACCCGCGGCTGAGCCTGTCCGCGGGCCTGCGCGTGGACAAGTACATGGACCTGGACGCGCTGCCCATCACCCCGCGCCTGGCCATCATCGGCCGCCCGTACGAGCAGGGCCTCACCAAGCTGGTGGCCGGCCGCGCCTTCCGGGCGCCCACCGTGTACGAGCTGTTCTACGATGACGGGTTTCTCACCCAACGCCCCGCCGAGAAGCTGGATCCGGAGACCATCACCACCTTCGAGCTGGAGCACTCGCACGATCTGTCGAACGAGCTGCGCCTGACGGTGGCCGGCTACCACAACCGCATCTCCAACCTCATCACCCTGGAGACCGACACGCTGCCCACGCCCCTGTGCGGAGAGCCGCCAGACACCGTCACCCAGTGCATCATCTTCAAGAACAGCGGCGACGAGACGCTGGCGTGGGGCGCCGAGGCGGGGCTGCACTGGCAGCCGGGGCGCTACCTGCTGGTGGACCTGAGCTACTCCTACGTCACCCTGAGCGAGGCCTCGGACGAGGTGAAGGCCGCCACCCCCGCGCACATTGCCTCGGGCCGGATGCTGGTGCCGCTGGCCGATGGCGAGGTGCGGCTGGCCACCCAGCTCACCTACCAGAGCGCCCGGGGCTCGGAGCTGGGCGGCGCCGAGAGCGGTGAGGCGGTGCTGCTGGGGCTGGGCATCTCCGGAGAGCTGTCGAGCTTCCGCTACTTCGCGGGCGTGCAGAACCTGCTGGACGAGCGCTACGTGCTGCCGGTGAGCGCGGAGACTTCGCTGGGCGCCGTGCCGCAGTACGGCCGCACCTTCACGCTGCAGTTCACGGGCTCGTTCTGATGAGCCGCGTCACCCAGGCCCGGGCCGCGGCGCGCCAGGTGGCCGATGGCCTCTCACGGGTGGCGCTGCGCGGCGCGTACTCGCTGGCCATGGCGTACTGGTTCGTCCGCCGCCCGGACACCTGGGGCGTCTTCGTCGCCGTGTGGTGCGGCCCCCGGGTGCTGCTGCTGCAGAACTCCTACAAGCGCCCCTTCAGCATGCCCGGCGGCGGAGCCCACCGGGGCGAGGAGCCCGCCCAGACGGGGGCGCGCGAGCTGCGCGAGGAGGTGGGCCTGGCCGTGGAGCCCTCGCGCCTGCGCCCCGCCTTCGAGGTGCTGGACACCGGGGAGTACAAGCGCGACCACGTCTGCTTCCTGGAGCTGGAGGTAGAGGCCGAGCCCGTGCTGGCCATCGACCGCCGCGAGGTGGTGTGGGCGGGCTTCATCGAGCTGGAGGCCGCCCTGCGCCTGCCCGTGTCTCCCATGGTCCGCGCCTACCTCGCAGACGCGGCGCGGCGGCGCGCGGGCACCGCCCGCTCCAGGGACTGACTGCGCCTATGAACCCCACCGCACCGGCTGACACCGAGCTGCTCTTCATCCACCCCGAGCACCCGCTCTACCCGGAGGAGCTGGAGCTGCGCTTCCGCGTGCTGCGCGAGCCGCTGGGCTTTTCCCGCTCGGCGGTGAAGTTCCCCTTCGAGGCCCAGAGCCTACACCTGGTGGCGCGCCAGGGCGGCGCCGTGGTGGGCTGTGTCCTCTTCAACCCCGAGGGTGCCCACGGCGGCCGGCTCTTCCAGATGGCCGTCACCCCCTCGCTGCAGGGAAAGGGGCTGGGCGCGCGCCTCGTCGCCGCGCTGGAGGCGGAGCTGACCCGGCGCGGCTTCACCCACGTGCACCTGCACGCCCGCGCCCCCGTGGCCCCCTTCTACGAGCGCCTGGGGTACTCGGTGTACGGCGAGCCGTTCACTGAGGTGAACATCCCCCACGTTCACATGCGCAAGACGCTCGCCTCATCTATCCTCGCCGCCCAGAAGGAGTGAGGAGGCATGACGGCACCCACGGACCGCAAGCTGTCCCAGCGCACGCACGACTTCCTCGCGCTGCACGAGCGCATCCGCTGCATCGACGACGCGCCCTCCCAGCAGGCCCTGCTCGAGCAGCTGCAGCGGCCCTCACGCCCCTACATCGTCTCCTTCGTCAACGCGCACGCGGCCAACCTGGGGTGGAATGAACCCTCCATGCTGGAGAGCCTGCTGCGCTCGGATCTGCTGCTGCGCGACGGCATTGGGGTGAAGCTGGGCATGAAGGCCTTTGGCCGGGCCCCGGGCCTGAACATGAATGGCACGGACTTCATCCCGAAGATTGCCCGCGCCTACACGGGACGCCGCGCCGCGTTGTTCGGCACCCGCTCGCCCTGGCTGGACACCGCGCGTCAGAAGCTGGAGGCCGAGGGCCTGGTCGTCGTGGCCTGCCATGACGGCTTCGCCCCGCCGGAGACGTACCTGGAGCTGGCCGCGGAGACCCAGCCCGAGCTCATCATCCTGGCCATGGGCATGCCCAAGCAGGAGGACATCGCCGTGCGGCTGCGCGAGCGGCTCTCGCACCCGGTGCTCATCGTCAACGGGGGCGCCATCCTGGACTTCCTGGGAGAGAAGGTGACGCGGGCCCCCGAAGTCATGCGCAACACCGGCCTGGAGTGGGTGTACCGCCTTTACCTGGAGCCCAAACGACTGGCCCGGCGGTACCTGCTGGGCATCCCCGTGTTCTTCTCCCACGTGGCGGTCACCCGGCTGGTGGGCACCCAGGCACGCGGCAGCGGGGAGAAAGCGCCCTGACACCTGTGAGAGTATCGGTTGCGCGACACCCGGCCCCTGCCCTTCGTCTAAGGGCGAGCGAGCCTCACATGGGGCCCCTTGTAGCGCGCCGCAAAGTGCGCGTTCCTAGCACCTGAAATGGACATCGCCCGCGCACACCAGGAGTTTCAGCGCACCCGGTTCTTCCCCGGGCTCGACGGCTTGCGCTGCCTGAGCATCGTGCTGGTGGTGGCCTACCACGTGTCCGGGCTGCACACCGGCTTCCTGGGCCGGGGCTACCTGGGCGTCTCGCTCTTCTTCGCCATCAGCGGGTTTCTCATCACCACGCTGCTGTTGCGAGAGCAGGACGCGCACGGGCAGATTTCCCTGGGCCGCTTCTACGCCCGGCGCTCGCTGCGCATCTTCCCGCTGTACTACACGGTGCTGGGCATCTACGTGCTGCTGGTGCTCCTGGCGGAGAAGGGCACCCAGGAGCGGGCGGACTTCTTCGCCAACCTGCCCGCCTTCCTCACGTACACGTCCAACTGGTTCGTCTCGCTCGAGCCGGACAAGCGCATCATCTTCTACTTCGCCTGGTCGCTGGCCACCGAGGAGCAGTTCTACCTGATGTGGCCTGGCGTCATGCGCGCGGTGCGCAAGGCGGGCGCCGCGCTGTTCATGACGGGGCTGCTGGCCGTCTCCCTGTGGGCCCCGTGGGCGGTGGAGACGGGCCGGCTGGACGGCTCGCTGCTGTGGGCGCGCATCCTGGCCAGCTTCGCGCCGCCCATCTGCATGGGGTGCCTGGCGGCGCTGGCGGCGCACTCGCGCGAGGGCTTTGGCTGGCTGTACCGCGTGCTGGGCCATGCCTGGGTGCCGCCGGTGGCGCTGGTGGCGGTGGTGGCCGCCGTGGCGGCCAGCGGCACGCCCTTCTGGCTCACCTCGGTGCTGATGACGGCGCTGGTGGTGTCCTGCTGCATCAGCACCCAGCACCCGCTGATGCCCCTGCTCACGTTCTCGTGGGTGCGCTACATCGGCACGGTCAGCTACGGCATCTACCTGCTGCACATGCTGGCGTTCAACGCCGCGCGCCGCCTGGTGCCGGACCAGGGCTTCGTCGTGTACTTCGCGCTGACGATGGTGCTGAGCGTGGGGCTGGCGGGCTTGAGCTTCCGCTACTTCGAGAGCTGGTTTTTGCGCCTCAAGGATCGCCTGGCCGCCGGCCCCTTACCTGAGACGCGGGAGCCCCCTGCGCGGGCTCCAGTATCAAATCCAGCACCGTGATGGAGTAGGGCGGCAGCTTCGCATCCAGCGCCGCGCCGCTCAGCTTCGAGGTCTGCTGCTCGCCAAAGCCCCGGGGCTCACCGGCGTAGGTGAACAGCCGCGCGCCCTTGAGCACCCCGCAGCCCTTGAGGTTCACCCGCGCGTCGCGCGCGGTGTCCGGCCGCAGGTTGAGGGCAATGGCCACCACGTGCCGCTTGTCCTCGCTGCGCGAGGCAAACAGCGAGGTGCCCTCCTCGGCGGTGGTGGGCACGTAGGTGTCCAGGAAGCGCCCGCCGTCGCCGTCGAAGTTGCGGAAGGCCCGGAACGCCCACCAGCTGGGGCTGCGCTGCGGCGGGTAGGTGAAGAGGTAGGCGGCGGTGAGGCCCCCTTCGGCGAAGCGGCCCAGCGCCTCGGCCTGCGCCAGCCCGCCGCTCATGTGCCGGCTGGCGCCGAAGTTGTACTCGCCAATGGCGATGCCCCGGCCGGGGTAGTTCTCGGCCACCATCTTCTTGAGCCGGGGAATGAGCCGCACCGGCTCGTTGATCCACGACTCGTCCACATAGTTGGGGTCCCACAGCGCGCGGGTGGAGCGGATGCGGCGGGCGGAGGTGTCCTCGTCCGTCTTGCCGCCCTCCTCGAAGCCGATGCCCTCGCCCTGCGGGTAGAAGTGCACGTCCACCACGTCGAGGATGCGCACGCCCGTCTTCTTCTCGTGCTCGCGCAGCTTGCGCAGGTACCAGGGCAGCAGCGGGATGTTGCCGTGGGCCTTGCGGTCCGCGTCCTTCGGCCTGCCGGGCTCCACGTCCGCGGCCGAGCGGAAGTACCCCGTCCAGCCCCACTCGTTCGGGCCGGCGATGACGGCGTCCGGGTCGGCTCTGCGCACCGCGGTGCCGTAGGCGATCGTCTTCTCCAGCAGCTCGTCGTAGGTGGTGGGCTCGGGGTGCACGTCCCGGTGCGTGGAGTTCCACAGCATGGGCTCGTTATCCAGGAAGTACATGTGCACGCTGCGCCCGCGCGCCTTGTCCTTCTTCTGAATGGTGCTCACCCACTCGGCGATGAACTCGGGCGGCGCGGGCACGCTCGTCTGCGTGGGCTCGGGCGGCGGCAGCTTGCGGCCCGAGGTGGACACGCCGTTGCCCGCCTCGGGCATCTCCGGCGCCGTCTTCTCCTGAGCGCCCACCCGGGACACCGGGAAGCTCACCGAAGTCGTGTCCTTGGCCACCCAGCCGATCATCGGCAGCGTGAGCGCCGACTGCACTCCGTGGGCGCGGTTGGCCATGAGGAACTCCTCATAGGTGAACTTCGGCTCGTCTCCCGGCGAGGTGTTGCGGAAGTACCAGTCGTTGGCCGTGTTCCACGCGTTGAGCTTCCAGTTGTAGCGGGTGGTGGGGTTGCCGCCCCAGCGCCGCGCCGTGGCGCCCAGCTCCCACTGGTGCGTGTCCTTGCGCTCGCGCAGCGCGTTGAAGGCGATGCCGTAGATGAGCGGGCTGATGAAGTGCCCTGGCGCCGTGCAGTCCACCGTCATGCTCGCCGGCTGCGCGGGCCCCACCGCCACCCGGGCCCCGCCCATGGCGAGCGCGCCCACCACCGCCTCGTCCGTGCCGGTGAAGCCGATCTTGTCCAGCTCCACCCAGTCGTTGCCCACCCGCCGGTGCGCCCGCAGGATGATGCGATCAAAGGGCTTCATGCCCGGGTTGAGCTCGGCCAGCGGCACCAGCACCTGCAGCCAGTCCTCGTGCCGCGTCACCACGTGCTGCGCGCCCACCTTCACGCGCGGGTACACGTTGGTGTCCTCCGAGTCCACGCGCACTTCGAGGAACTCGCCGTAGCCCGCTGGCGCCCGGTAGCGCAGCGCCAGCCCGCCAAAGGTGCCCTCCAACGGCTCGGTACGCCGCAGCGAGAAGCCGCCCAGGTTCGACATCATCACCCGCGCGGCCCCGGGCCCCGCCAGCTCCCGCTGGGACCAGCCATCCGCCTTCCACTTCGCGTTGGGGCCGTTGTCGTACGCCACCTCCACCAGGGCCAGCGTGGGCACCCCGCCCGGCTCCGCCTCGGACACCTCCGCGCCCGGCAGCGTGAAGCCCAGGTGCTCCAGCTGCACCCACTCGCGGCCCACGCGCTTGTGCGCCCGGAGCACGATGCTGTTGAACGAGTGCATCTGCGGGTTCAGCTCGCTCATCGGAATGAGCAGCTGCGTCCACTCGCCGTCGGTGCCCACCACGTGCTTGGTGCTCACCCGCACCCGGGGAAACAGCGTGGCGCCCTCCGAGTCCAGCCGCACCTCGAGGAACTCGCCGTAGCCCGCGGGCGCCTGGTAGCGCACCGCCAGCGCTCCGAACGAGGCGCGTACCGGCTCCTTGTGCTTGAGCCCCCACCCGCCCAGCTCCGCCATCATCACCTTGGCCGGGCCCGGGCCCTTCACCTCGCGCTGGGACCAGCCCGCGTCCTCCCAGCCGTTCTTCAGGCCGCTCTCGTACACCGGCTCGGCCAGCTCGACGGTGAGGGTGGGCTTCGCGCTGGAGGTGCGGGCTGCCCCGGAGGTAGCGGGAGCCTGCGCCCCCTCGTCATCCTCGCAGGAGGCCAGCAGCATGGCACACGCCGCCAACAGGGCCACCCATGGCCCCTGGTGCCTCGCCTTGCCTCCGGTCAGGCCCGCCGTGCGGTGCCTTCCGGTCCCCTGGCTCATGGCTCTCCGTTCAGTCCTTGCGCTCGGGCTGCTTGCCGCCTGCTGCCGACTGCGCGGACACCTGCCGATAACGCGCGATGCGGCGGGCCACTTCCCGCCACGAGCCCGCCTCCGCCCTCGCCCCGCGCAGGTACTCCATCGTGTACACCACCGAGGTGCTCTTGTAGGCCACCTGCTCCAGCCCCAGCCTGTCGGCCACCTTCGCCGCGCCCATCAGCGCCTGCGTCACCGGCCGCGTGGGCCCCGGCAGCACCACCGCCGTGGCCAACAGCGGCCGCGCCACCACGCTCATCTCGAACAGCATCCGCCAGGGGTCCACCTGCGGCACGTCCGCGTGCCGCTGCGCCAGCTGCGAGTCCATGATGCCGTAGCGGTGCGCCCGCGCCAGCCACTTCTCGAAGCTGGTGTGGTCCGAGCCGTGCAAAACGTACGAATCATTGCAGAAGCGCATCTGGCAGCCCGCCTTCTCCAGGCGGATGCCCAGCTCGATGTCCTCGGACTGCTTCAAGCTGGCGTCGAAGCCGCCCACCGCCATGTAGTCCTCGCGGCGGAAGGACACGTTGCCCGTGTAGAGGTTCCACCCGTGCGCGCCCTGCTGGCTCATGCGCTGCGCCAGCCGCTCGCGCAAATACGCGTACCAGCGCTCGAACAGCGGCATGTCCGCGATGTCCGGGTCCGGATCAATGCGCCCCAGCACCACGTTGCGCGAGCCCGGGGGGTGCTGCTCCAGGTGCCGCTGGACGAAGTTCTCGGGCACCTGCATGTCATCGTCGGTGATGATGACGACCTCGCCGCGCGAGGCCAGCACGCCGCGGTGCCGCGCCGCCGCCGCGCCCGCGTTGGCCTGCGTCTGCACGCGCAGCGTGTACGGCAGCCCCCTGGCCAGCTCGCGCAGGGGGCCTTCGGCCGGCTCCTTCGAGCCGTCATCCACCACCACGACTTCATAGTCCGTGGCGGGCACCGTCTGGCGCGAGAGCTGCTGAAGCAACCGGGGCAGCAGCGCCAGCCGGTTGTACGTGGCCATGACCACGCTCACCCGGGGCCGGTGGGCTTCGGTCCGCGGCGGAGCGCTTGGGCTCGCCGAGGGCTCGTCGCTCACTTCTTGCTCCGGGCCTTTGGCTGCAGCGTCACGCTGCCCAGGAACCGCGCCTTGCCGATCAGCTCCAGCGTCTGCTTCGCCGCGGAGAACTGCGTGGAGCCCAGCGGCACGCACAGCAGCGCGCGCTCGGCGGCCAGCGCCACCTCGAGCCCCACCGGGTTGGAGATGATCGAGTCGATGCAGGTGACGATCATCCCGCCCTGCTCCACGTGCGAGCGGATGTCGCGCACCAGGCGCGAGGCGGCGCCCGGAGGCAGGCCCTCGGCATCAATCAGGCGAATGGGCTTCTCGCGGTACTGGCTACCCACCGACACGATGGCGCGGCCCGCCTCCAACCCCGAGGCTCCCGGCTGCGCGGGCACCACCACCAGCGACGACCACTTCTCGCGCTGAGTCAGCAGCGTCCACAGGTGCAGGAGCTCGGTGGGAATCGGCTCCGCGTTGCCCGGGATGACTTCGTTCGGGTACGAGGGCTCTTCCGGCGCGATCGGCACCGGCGTCTGCGAGCCCCGAACCACCGACCACGGGCGAGGACGCACCGCGCCGGGCTTGGGCGCGTTGCCGTCGCCCCCCCGCGGAGATCCACCACCGCCATTGTCCGTCGGCTCGTACATAGGCTTGTCCAGTCTACTCATTTTGAGGGGAGTTCCCAGTAGGGCAGGTGGATCATGTGGGCGCCCCTCAAGCCTGCCCAGTGTGGAAGACGCGTCTTCCCCGGGAACATGACTAACACTAGACGCAATTTCACGGCGACGTTCCGCTCGTGTTGAATGGAGACCTTTCCGGCTCATGTGCGCCTATAACCTTCTCGGTTTATAATACTCTGTGGTTCCGCAGGGTTAGCGGGACCCGGGGTGTAGGTGGGCCAGGCACCCGTGAGGGTGGCCAACTTACCTGCGACCGTAACACCCAGCGCCATGAGGATGGTTCCGTACCAGCTGGAGATGCCCATGTCTCCGAAGCACTGGTTGGTGTAGGCGACCACGATGGCGACCACCACCAGGGCGCCCGCGCGCCACTGGGGTGAGTGGGCGCGGTGGTAGGCCCGGATGGCGAAGAAGACGGTGAGGGCCACGAAGAGCCACACCCCGGTGAAGCCCACCACGCCGCCGAAGGCCAGGTGGCCCAGCACCGAGTTGTGCGGGTGGTACAAGTAGTCCTCGAAGAGGTGAGAGATGTCCGCCAGCTGCATCACCTCTTCGAAGGTGTGCCCATAGCCCGTGCCCAGGATGGGGTTCTTCTGCCAGGTGGTGATGAGGTTGAAGTTCTCCACGTCGCGGTAGTCCATGACGTCGGTGGCGTTGTGCTCGCCGACGATCATCGACTTGAACGTGTTCACAGGCGAGAAAAAGCCCGTCGGGTTGGCCCAGCCCACCGCTACATAGATGACGAAGAAGGGCGCCAGGGCGATGCCCACGCGCGCGGCATAGCGCTTCACCTGCGTCCACGGGCTGATCAGGAAGATGGCGATCAGGGCCTGGTTGAAGCTGGCGTAGGCCAGGCGGCGATCGTTGTAGTGCATGCCCATCAGGATGACGCCGCACACCAGCGCCATGCGCCGGAAGTTCTTCCAGGTGGGCTCCTCGGCCCACGAGGCGATCGCGATGATGAGCCCGGTGACGTAGATCATCGTGTCCGAGTGCGTGGTGGCGTACTCGAAGTACAGCCCCTGGGGCCGGCCGATGAAGAGGACGAAGAAGGCGCCCAGAAACGCCTTGGTGAAGGCGGCCGCGATGATGATGCGCCCCAGCAGCCGGAAGTCCTCTGGCCCGCGGATGGCGACGTTGAAGAGCAGCACGAAGATGGGCAGCAAGAGCAGCTTCTGCAGCTGCCACTTGGCCGGGCGCATGTCTCCGCCGCGCAGGTAGCCCCAGAAGTACATCCAGAAGAGGGCCACCACGACGAGCAGCAGCGCCATCACCAGCGGACGGGGCAGCGGCGTGGTCCGCTCGTCCGTCTTGATGCCCATGGCGTTGCGGTACACGAAGAGCGCGGTGAGCCCGAACAGCGACAAGTCGATGAGGGTGAAGCCCAGGCCCGGCACGCCGGTGACGACGTTGAGGTTGAGGAAGAACAGCCGGCCGATGAACGTCAGCGGCGAGCGCCAGTGGCCCGCGTAGGGCACCTCCACGGCGCAGTCGATGATGAGCAGGATGGCCAGCAGCGTGAGCACCGGGTAGCGCAGCGGCACCTTGGCCAGCACCCACAACAGCATGGCGGCCACCACGGGCAGAAACGCCACGGGCGGAAACAGGATGAGCAGGCCCAGCGTCGCCATCACCACGCCCGCAAGGAGCGTGAGGAACACCGGAGTGCGGGAGAGGAAGGCTTCCATCGTCGTCCTCGGGGGTACTCAGCCCACGCGCGCCCTCAGGGCTTGCGTGCCTCGCGGGTGGTACGCACCCACTCCCCCTTCTTGTCTCGAGGACCCGCCACCATCAGCCACACCTTCCACACCACGTAGAAGGGCGCCGCCATCAGGTCCACCAGCCCGCGCGCGCCCATGCCCGACAGCCACCAGCCGCGCAGCACGTACAGGCTCAGCCCCAGCGCGCAGAAGCCCGCCGGGTACACGCTGAGCGCCACCTGCCCCTGCCACAGCGAGAGCCCCACCGCGCCCGCCAGCAGCGCCACCACCGCCAGGCCCACGTAGCTCAGCGGCGGCACCAGCAGATCCATGGCCAGGTCCAGCAGCACCGGGTTGCGCTTCTCCAGCGCCTCGTCCAAGAGCGGCACGCCGAACTGCCTGGTCATCGCCCAGCGCCCGCCCTCCCAGCGGCGGCGCTGCGAGCGCGCGGCCTTCTCCGAGGACACCATCTCCCCCAGCACCTCGGCCTCCCACGCGTAGTGCACGCGGTGGCCGGCGCGGCCCAGGCGGATGCCGTACTCCAGGTCCTCGACGATGGAGAACGCGTCATGCGGCACCTGGCGGATGACGCGGCTGCTGAAGCACATGCCGTTGCCGCGCAGCCCGCAGGAGACGTTCAGCTCCTCGCGCCCCAGCGAGCGCACCTTGTGGAACATCGCCAGCGCGATGGCCATCAGCCGCGTGCGCCACGAGGCATACGGGTTGAGCACGCCGTAGTGCGCCTGAATCGCGTGGGCCCCCGCCTCCAGCCGCAGGCCAAAGCTGTGCAGCAGGTGCGCGGACACCTCGGTGTCCGCGTCCACCACCACGACGGCATCAGCGAAGCCGTCCTTCAGGCTCTGCTCGAAGGCCAGCGCCAGCGCGAAGCCCTTGCCGCGATTGTGCGTGTCGTGGCGCACCAGCACCGTGGCGCCCGCCTCGCGCGCCCTGTCCGCCGTCGAGTCCGAGCAGTTGTCGGCCACCACCAGGATGCGCCGCAGCGCCACCGGGTAGTCCAGCGCGGACAGGTTCTTCACCGTGTTGGCGATGCCCGCCTCTTCGTTGTGCGCGGGCACGATGATGTCGAACTTCAGCCGCGGCGCCACCCGCGCGGGCGCCGGCTTGTTCGCCGACAGCACTGTCAGCAGCAGCAGATAGCCGCACGCCAGCACCACTGGCAGCGACAGCACCAGCAGCACTCCGTCCAGCCACGTCATGGCGCCGCTCCGCGCTGCATGGTGCTCACCCGGACTTCCGATCCAGCTCCGC
This sequence comes from Myxococcaceae bacterium, assembly GCA_035296065.1. Lineage (GTDB taxonomy): Bacteria > Myxococcota > Myxococcia > Myxococcales > Myxococcaceae > DATHBR01. Next base: position 283,446 of record DATHBR010000024.1, read on the forward strand.
CAGCACCGGCAGCCCCAGGCCGCGCTCCACCTGCCAGCTCTCCAGCACCCGGCCGCTGAGCACGTCCTTGGCCAGCGCCGCGAACACGCCCAAGAGCAGCCCGGCCACCACCCCGCCCAGGGCGATGACGATCGCGTTGGGCTTGACGGGCTTGCGCGGGAACTCCGCCGGCATCAGCACCGTGAAGCGGTACTTGAACGAGCGCTTGGCGATGTCGTGCTCCAGCTTCGCCGCGTCGATGCGCTTGAGGATCTGCTGGTGCGCGCTCAGCCGGCTGCGCAGCCGATCCAGCGACATGGCCGCGCTGGGGTTCTCGGACACCGCGGGCAACAGGCCCATCAGCACGCGCTCCAGGCCGTACGGATCCGGCACCGGCTCGTCCGGGAAGGGCAGCGACTTGCCGCCCATGTCCGCGTACTCGGCCAGCATCTCCTTCTCCTCGGACTGCAGCGCCTTGACCTGCTGCGAGCCCTGGCGCAGCGACGCCACGCGGCTCTCCAGGTCCACCACCTCGGGGTGGTCCGGCGCGTAGACTTCCCGCTTCTGCGCCAGCTCGTCCTGCATCTCCGTCAGCCGCTGGTTGTGCTGCACGTTGGCGTCCGCGATGGCGCGGCGCTTGGCGCGGATCATGAATCGCAGCTGCGCCAGCTCCTGGTCCGTCGAGGAGAAGCGCGGCAGCAGCCGGGGGTCTCCCACCACGCGCCGCCGTTCGACCATGATCTCCGAGAACGTCTTCTCGAAGTCGTCGTAGGACTCGCGCACCGCGGCGGCCGCCTGCACCGAGTGCTCCTCGAGGATGGAGATGGCGTCGGTGATGCTCGCCTCCTCCTGGCGCAGGCCCGCCTCGAGGAAGCTCTGCTGAGCGGCGTCCACCAGCTCGTACGCCAGCTGCGGATCCCCCCACTCCACCGCGATGGTCACCTTGCCGTCGTCGGTGCTCACCTTGAGCTTCTTCTGCAGGGTGCCCGTCATGGCGTCCATCTTCGCGTCCTCGTCCGGAGGCGAAGTGAGCGCGCGCATCACCGAGTCCTTGAAGCGCAACAGCGGCGGGCGCGTGGCCTCCCACCGGTCCAGCAGGTACAGCTTCTTGATGATGGCCACCAGGTTGTCCTGGCGCAGCACCGCCTCGGCGGCCGCCTTGGTCTGCTGGTCCACCTCGTTCACCGGCCGCATGGGGTTGGGCGGATCCGGGTTGAGCACGTTGGCGCGCTCGGGGTTCACCAGCGCGGCGATGGTCGCCGCGCGCCGGGGCAGAAGCTTGCTCTCCGAGTACCACGTGCGCGGCAGGAACTTGGCCGCCAGCAGCGCCAGCACCACCACGGTCATGCAGGTGCCCAGCGCCAGCAGCCGGTGGCGCATCACCGCGTGCTTCACGTAGTTGACGTAGTCGCGGATCTGCTCCCAATCGAAGATCTGGGCGGACTGCTGCCGCTCCGCCTCCGGCAGCCTGTCGTCATGAGGTGCGGACATCGCTCTTACCTCCCGAGGCGGCCTCGGCCGCCCGCTCCAACAATCGCACGACCTGCTGGTTGAACTCGTCCTGCGTGAAGGGCTTGGTCAGGTACCCGTCAGCGCCCACTTCTTCCGCCTGTGCCCGGTCCAGCAGCGTGCCACGCGCGCTGATCATCAGCACGGGCAGGCCCGCCAGCTCTGTTTGGCCGCGGATGTATTCGCACACGTCGTAGCCCGACACGTCCGGCAACGTGAGGTCCAGACACACCAGGTCCGGCCGGCGCTGGGTGAGCTGCTCTATGGCCGCGCGCCCGTTGGAGGCCTCGACGATCTGCCGCACGCCCAACGTATGCAGGAACTCGCCCACCAGCTTGCGGAACAGGGGCGAGTCCTCCACCACGAGGACTGTTTGTTGCGAGACGTCCATGGCCGATTCCGGGTCCTCTCCTAATCGTCGAGCTGCGGCCAGATGACGAGCGCGACGAACGCGTAACACACGTTGAAGATCACCATCATGAAGATGGCCTTCTTCACGCCCCGGACCGGATGGCGCTCGCGCGCCGCCAGGGCCGGCAGCAGGATGATGGCGTACAGCACCGATAGCAGCAGAAACTTCTTCATCGCTGTGTGGGACTAAAGCCTACCATTCTCCTGACGGATCACAATTCCAGCGCCCATAAACCACCGATAGAGGGGCTTTTCTTCAATCAGAAATTCTCTCAGCCGGACCAAGCGGCCGGACGCCACTATGGCCATCGAGCGAGTAAGCGGCCACTGGATCTTCGCGGCCAGGCGCTCCTCGCCATCGCGCTGGTGGGGGTGGCCCGCGGGGACCATGGCCTGGGCGGCGGACAGCTCGAGGTTGATCTGCGCCTCGCGCCGGCCCTTCCACTCGAAGGCGAAGGCGCCCTCCACCCGAGGGAAGATGGCCGTGGAGTAGACGTTGACGAAGGGCACGTAGCGGGCGGACAGCTTGGCCTTGACGGGCCAGTGGTGGCCCACCGGCACCGGGGTGGTGAGCGACAGTTCACCGGTGGGGTGGAGGATTTCCCCCGAGGGCAGGGTGACATCCGGGGCCTGCTGGGGGCGGTGCTTGCCCACCGCCACGCCCGCCTCGAGCCGGCCGTCGATCAGCGGGTGGAACTTGTACTGCAGCACCGGCATCGCCTGGAGCACGGTGAAGTGCGCATCGGTGGAGAAGTCCACATCGCGCCCGTAGAGGTGCAGGCCGAGGACGACGCGGCGGGTGAGCGAGTGGAAAGCCAGCGCGCGGATCTCCGGGCCGAGCTGCGCGGGGGTGCGGCGGTCCATCACCGGCTGCGCGGTGGTGGGAGGGTCCAACAGGCCGTTGTAGACGAAGCCCGCCATGACGCCCATGTACGTGCGGCGGATGCCGGTGAGGTCCACCCCCACCAGGCTCTCCGAGTACATGTACTTGCTGGCGTCCAGCACCCGCACGTCCTGGTCGTTGGTGGGCACCGGGACGCGGAAGTCCTCGAAGGGGAACACGCCGTACGTCGTCGACTGCAGGGCCCAGGCCCTCACGCCCCGGGCGATCTTGTACTCGCCCCGCAGGAAGCCGAAGGTGAGCACCTCGAGATCATCGGCGCGGCGCAGCAGCAGCTGAGGCTCGAGGATGGCCTTCAGCTCCATGCGCGGGGTGTAGAAGATGATCTGCCCGCGCGGCGTGATGACCAGGTCCAGCAGCACCGGGGCGTTGACGTTCTCCGTCAGGTTCTCCGAGCGCAGGAAGGTCTCCGCGCGCAGCGAGGACGAGTAGCGCATGGCCGGAGAGCCGGCCAGCACCACACTCGTCAGCAGCGCGGGCAGCAGACTCATGGCTTACTCCACCACCACCACGTCCCCGGTGCGCAGGCGGAACTCGGCGCCCTTGCCCTGGGTACGGATGACGGCCTCGTAGTCGAAGCGGATGCGCAGCGGCAGGGGCGAGTCGGGCTGGCGCCGCAGCACGAAGATGCCGTCCTGCTGGGCGTAGTCCGTGAAGCCGTCCGCCTGGGCCAGGGCCTCGAGCAGGCCCGAGCCGGGCTCCAGCTCCTTCATGCCCGGATCCTTCACCTCGCCCAGCACGCTCACCTTGAGCGGCTCGGCCTTGGCCACCGACACGGCGACGACGGGGTTGTTCACCATGGGCTTGAGCAGCTCCTCGAGCCTGCGGGCCAGCACCGGCGGAGTAATTCCGGCGGCGTCCACGTCGTTGAGCAGCGGCAGGGTGATGCGGCCGTCCGAGCGCACCTGCGTCTGCGGCGTGGACAGCTCGCGCTGGTTCCACACGCTGACGGCCAGCACGTCCCCGCGGCGGATGATGTAGCCCTCGTCCTGCAGCGAGGGCGGCTCGCGGTAGTCATCCACCCAGATGAAGCGGCCCGGCGTGTAGCAGGCCGACAGCAAGAGCAGCGCGGCGGGCAGCAGCGTTCGGAGCAGCGAGGCAGAGCAGAGGTTCAAGCAGCGCATAGAGTTCGTTCGGGTGTCGCTCATGCGGCGGAAGGTTGGACGGGAGCCCCCCGGCGGCGCACCACGCGCACCAGGCCCAGCAGCTCGTCCCGGCGCACCGCGCCGCTGGCGAAGATGAGGAGGAGGTAGAGGCCCGCGCTCAGCGCCAGGCGCCAGGGCCCCAGGTCCGAGAGCGCCACGTGCACCCCCGTCACCACCGCGCTCACGGCCAGCGTCTTGGCCACCCGCGTGAGGCTCTGCCTGTCAAAGGCGCGGCGGCCCACCGCCCACGTCAGCAGGGACACGGCGGACACCTCGCAGATGAGCAGCGCCAGCGCCGAGGCCCGCGCGCCGCCGCCCGGGCCGAACCAGCCCAGAAACAGCCTGGCGAAGGTGAGGTTGAGCGTGGTGTTGAGCACCATGGACACCACCGAGGTGCGCGTCACCCACCAGCCCCGGTTGGTCACCGTCAGCACGGCGGCGCACACCATGGCCACGTACGTGAGCACGAGGATGGGCGCCTGCAGCCGCAGCACCGCCGCGGCCGGCTCGAAGGCCTCTCCGTACACCAGGCCAATCCACACGTCCGCGCCCAGCCCCATGGCCAGCGCCAGGGGAATGGCGCACGCCAGCACCACCTCGATGGTGCGGCGGGTGAGCCGGGTGAGCTCCTCCTCGGAGTGCCGGGAGGCGCGCGCCAGCAGCGGCAGCATCACCCAGTTGAGCACCGGCGCCGCCATCAGCGTCAGCCCCGCCAGGTTCCACCCGGCGCCGTACCAGCCCACCTCCGTGGTGTTCGTCAAGAAGCCCAGGAGGAACACGCCCATGGGGCCATTGGCCGCCAGCGCCGCCTCGTTGAGGAAGAAGGGCAGCGCGCCGCCCAGCGCCGTGCGCGTGCCCCGCGTGTCCACCTTGAGCTGAAGACCGGTGTGCTTGCGCACCAGGCGGAAGAGCGCCACCGCGCGCACCAGCTCCGAGGCGAGGATGGGCACGCCCAGCCACGGCAGCGGCAGCCCCAGCGCCAGCACCAGCAGCTGCCCGCCGCCCCACACGCACTTGGTGGTGATGTTCACCACCGACAGCCCGTCCACCCGCTCGCGCGCATGGAGCACCGCCGCCAGCGTGCCGCTGCACCGGAAGAACAGCTGGTACACGCTCAGCAACACCACCAGCAGCTTGAGGTGGTCCGGCTTGCCCTGCACGTGCATCAGCGCCTGCATCGCGCCCAGCAGCACCACCGCCATCAACACCTGGAGCAGCAGCGTGCCGCCAAAGAACTCGCTGGCGTGCTGCGGCCGCAGGGCCACCTCCTTGCGGATGTAGACTTCGAGCCCCAGGCCCGCCAGCACGAAGAAGACGGCGGTGAAGCCCTCGGAGGCCCAGTTGAACTGGCCGAAGGCCTCCGGGCCCAGGATGCGCGGCAGCAGCAGGCGCACCGCCAGCGCGATGCCGTACGTCACCATGAGCGAGCCGCCCAGCTTCAGGGCGTTGCGCACCGACGTCGTCACATCCAGCGCCGCGGACGGCGCAGCCTCGGCGGGTGCCGCGGCGCTCGTATCTGGGGAGGGTGAAGCCATGGGCTCGACGGCGAAGGGGGAGCGGATCAGTCAACGACAGCACCGCATCCACGTCAATTCGCGGGCAGCCTCCCCGCCCCCGCCCCAAGCCGCCAGCCTGGCCTCGGCTGCTTCCTAGCTGGCGCCGTTGCCCGTAATCACCACGGGCACCGTCTTGAGGATGAGGCTCAAGTCGGTCATCAGCGTCCAGTTATCGATGTACTGCATGTCCAGGTACATCCACTCCTCGAAGGAGATCTGATTGCGCCCGGAGACCTGCCAGATGCAGGTGAGGCCGGG
>DATHBR010000025.1:0-80000 GCA_035296065.1 Myxococcaceae bacterium
GGCCTCGGCGGCCGGCAGCATCAGCTCGCGGGTGCCGCCGCGCAGCACCTCCTCCAGCGGCTCCACGGGGGCGCCCTTCCCGGTGACGCGCTTCGCGTAGCGCTCCACCGCCTCGGCGCGCACCGAGGCGTCCCGGTCCGCGAAGAGGCCCGCCAGCAGCTCGGACTGGCCGGCCTCGTCGCCGTGCTCCAGCTCGCGCGCGGCGAACACCCGCACCACCACGTCCTGGGCGCGCACCGCCTGGCGCAGGAAGCGCACCGCCAGCGCCACGTCGCGCTTCTTCACGTCGGTGCCGGCCACGTTCATGGCGGCGGAGATGCAGGTGCCGCGCACCTCGGTGGCCTCGTCCTCCAGCACCACCCGCGCCAGCACGTCCAGCGCCTCGGGCCGGCGGGTGTTGCCGAGCGCCACCACCAGCTTCTGCCGCTCGTGGGCATTGGAGGCCGTCTGCAGCCGGGCGGCCAGGGCGGCCACCGCGGCGGGCGTGGCCAGCCGGGACAGGGCCTCCATGGCGCGCTTCGCGGCGGCCGCGTTCTCCGAGCGCAGGAAGGTGGCGAGCACCTCCACGGCCCGGTCGTCCGTCCGCCACGCCAGCAGCTCCGAGGCGCGCAGCCGCAGGTCCTCGTGCTCGCTGGCCATGGCGCGGCCCAGGGCCTCGGTGACGCGCGAGTCATTGGCGCCGGACAGCCGCTCGATGACGCCGATGCGCAGGTCCGCGTGCTCACTGGAGAGCGCGGCCAGCAGCGGCTCGAGGCTTCCGGCGGGGCTGAGCTTCTCCAGCAGCTCGAAGGCGTACTTGCGCACCTCGGGCAGCGGCGAGTTGAGCGCGGCGGTGATGCGCGGCCGGGCGGAGTCACCCCGCGAGGCCAGCTCATCCAGCGCGGCGCGGGCCACGTCCTGGGACAGCGAGGCCAGGGCCAGGGCCAGCGGCTCGTCCGAGCCGGCGGGGTACAGCTGCGCGAGACCCGCCAGGGCCGCCTTGCGCACCAGCTGGTGCGGATCCTCCAGCGCGCGCAGCAGCGCGGCCACGGCGGCGGGCTGGCCCGCGAAGCCCTCTTGCGAGAGCTTCACCACGCGGTCCACAGCGTCACGGCGCACGCGGTGGCCCTCGTCGTCTCCGGCGGACACCTGGCGCAGCAGGCCCACGTAGGCGCCGAAGGCCAGGCGGCGCAGGTGCTGCATCTCGGTGGAGGCGAGCACCTCGGCAGAGGCGGAGGCCTCCTTGCCCGGGGCGAACAGGCGGCGCAGCCAGCTCTTCGCGGGCTTCTCCGGGCCGGGCTTGGGCGCGGTGTCCGGCTTCCACGGCGCCTCGAGCGAGCGCGGGCGGGCCACCTTCTTCGCCTCGCGGAAGTACTCCAGCGGCTTGTGGCGCAGGGTGAGCACCTGCGCGGCCGCGTAGCGTTGCTCGGACACGTCGCTGGCCAGGGCCTCGGCCAGGCCCACCATGAGGCGGGAGCGCTCGTCCTCGGCGGGCCACTCCTTCAGGTCCGCGGCCTTCTCCGGCCTGGGCGGCAGCAGCCCTTCCACCAGGTGGGCCTGCGAGGCCTGGGGGTCCGCGCGCAGCTCCAGCGCGCGCGCGGCGGCATAGCGCACCTCGGGCCGGGCGCTGGACAGGGCGCTGATCAGCAGGTCCGGCGGCTCGCCCCGGCGCTGGGCGCGCAAGTCACGAGCGAGGATGATGGCGAACACCATCTCCTGCACCTCGCGGGCGCGGTCCTCCAGGCCGTGGAGCATGCCGCCCTCGCCCTCGGCGCCGAGCGCGGCGAAGGAGAGGATGGCGCCCAGGCGGATGGGCAGGTGCTCATGGCGCAGGGTGCCGGTGAGCACCGGCAGCGCGCGCGCGTCACCCAGGCGCGAGAGGCCATCGGCGGCCCACGAGCGCACCGCCACGTCCGCGTGGCCCAGGGCGTCCAGCAGGTAGCCCTCGTCACCGCGGCGGCTGGCGGTGGCCAGGCCCCGGGCGCCCTGCTCGCGCACCTCGCCCAGCTCGTGTTTGATGAGCGTGGTGGCGTGGAAGGACAGCAGCCGGCGCGAGCCCAGCGTGGCCAGCGCGCTGGCGGCCCGGGCGCGCAGCGGGTTGAGGAACGGGGGCAGGTAGCGGCGCTCCAGCTCCTTGTCCGTAATGAGCACGCGCATCGGCTCGATGATGTCCTCGGCCCCGCGCACGGCGAGCAGCTCCGCGGCGCGCACCTTGAGGGGCAGGGCGGCCGACAGCAGGCCCGCGAGCAGCGGCCCGTTCTCGTGGGGCACCAGCTTGTCCAGCGACTCCAGGGCCTGGAGGTGGACGGTGGGCTCCTCGTCCTGAATGAGCTTGAGCAGTGGCGAGCGGACCGCCTCGGCGGGAGCGTGCACGGCGCTCTTCGCCGCCAGGGCCCGGAGCGAGGCATGCGCCGTCTCCAGCGCGGCCAGGTGGGGCTCGGGCTTCTCCTTGCCTGCGTGCTTCACCCACGCCTCGTACGCGGCGGTGGCAACACCGGCGTCACGGTCCTGCACGGCCTTCTTCAGCCGCTCGAGCGCCCAGTCCTCCCTGGCGCGCGAGGCCAGCTCCTCCACGGCGCGCAGGCGCAGGTCCGGGAAGCGGCCGGAGAGCGCCCGGTCCAGCGCCTTCTGCGGCTCCTTCTCGTTCCAGGCCCACAGGGTGCGGAAGGCCTCGCCGCGCACCTTGGCGGACTCGTCCTCCAGCGCGTCTCCGAGCAGCGGCTCGGCGCCCTCGGGGCGCTTGCGCTCCGTGCCCAGCTTCACCAGCCGGTCCAGGCCCCGCACGCGCACGTCCTCGAAGCCCGAGCGCAGCGCCGCCTCCGCGCTGGACAGCGGAGCCTCGGCGTCCAGCGCCACCACGGCCTCCAGGGCCGAGGCGCGCACGTCCGCGTCCGCGTCATCCAGCATCCACACCAGCCGCTCGCGGGCGCGCGGATCCTGCAGCGCCAGGAGCGCGGTGGCCGCCTGCCGGCGGATGGGGGCCTCGGGCTCGCGGGACAGCTGCAGCAGGGCGCCCAGGGCGCGCGTGTCTCCGAGCTGAGCCAGCCCCCGGGCGCCGCGCACGGCGGTGTCCGGAGTGCGGCAGGCCATGGCGGCCAGCAGCGGCTCCAGCTCCGCCTCGGCAAGAGGGGCCCCAGGCGTCACCGAGGCGCCCAGCTCCTTGATGAGCTTGTCGCGGGCGGCGGTGACTTCGCCCTCGGTGGAGAACTTCGCCGCCTGGGCCTCGCCGGAGGTGCGCTTGGCGGACAGCACCATGCGCCGGGCCACGTCTTTGAGGGCGAGGCCAAAGTCCTCGTCCTTCTTCTCCAGCACCCCGGCGAGCGGCCGGCGCTCCAGCACGCGCACGGTGAAGGCCACGCGGCGCACGTCCGCGTCCGAGTCATCCAGCGCGCGGGCCACCAGCGGCTGCAGCTGCGCGGCGCCCAGCTGCCCGGCGAGCGAGGCGCGGATGAGCACCTCTACCTTTATATGCGCGGGGCCGCGCTCGAAGGCCGTCTTCAGCGGCCCGGTGCTGCCCTGGGCGGACACCTCGGTGAGCGCGTCCAGCGCGGCGAGGCCCACATTGGCATCGCTGGCGGTGAGCTGCCCGGCGATGAGGCCCGGCACCAGCGGCGAGCTGCCCGCGAGCCTGGCGAGCCGGCGCAGGCCGTTGATGCGCGTGTCCGAGAAGCGCGAGTCGAGCGCGGCGCGGGCGGCGGCCAGCGGCGTCTCCTCCAGGGTGGTGAGGGCCTCCAGCGCGGCGGCGCGCACGGCGGGGTGCTCATCCTCCAGGCGCTCGCGCAGCTTGGCGCGGGCGCCCACGCGGCCCCGGGCGGCCAGCTCGGAGGCGGCCAGCTTGCGCACCTCGGCGTCGCGGTCCGAGGAGAGCACCTCGAGGACGAACTCGAGCGCCTCGGGCTCGTCCAGGGCGGCGGCCTCGCGCACGGCGGCCTCGCGCTTGGGCCGGCCCGCGCTCAGCGCGTCATTGAGCAGCTCGAAGCCATGGATGTAGGGGAACGGTCCCCCATCATCCGGCTTGCCGTCGGTGAGCACGGTGTTCTGGTACACCGTGCGCTCATCTCCCGAGGTCATGACATGGCCGAGCATCTGCTTGGCCTGCCGCGCGTTGGGCGGGGGAGAGAAGGCGAGCACGTGCAGGGGCTTGCCGCTCACCTCGAGGGTGCGCGGCTTGCGGCGCTCATCCAGCCGCCACACCTTCACCTTGCCGTCCGCGCCCGCGGTCCAGAAGCGGTCGGCGGGCTCCTCACCCGGCTCGGCCTTGGGCGTGGGAGGGAAGAGCAGGGCCAGCACGGGGCCCTCGTGCCCGGAGTCCTTGTCGCCGCGCACCTCGAACTCGACGGCGCCGGCGAGGTACCAGATGCGGATGCGGCCATCATCACCCGCGGAGGCAAGGCGCCCATCGCGAGGGGTGAAGGCGAGGGTGCGCACGGTGCCGTCGTGGCCGGGCATGTCGCGCCGGGCGCCGCTGGCCAGGGTGAAGGAGCGCACCACGGCGTCATCACCCGCGCAGGCAACGAAGGTGTGGGTGGGGTCCACGGCCACGGCGCGCAGGGGCAGCGGCGAGGCCTGCCACTGGTGGACTTTCTTCCCGGAACCCAGCTCCCAGCCGCGCAGGGCGCCATCCATGCCCACGGTGTAGAAGCGCTGAGCATCGGGGCTCAGGGCCACGGCGGTGCAGCCACCGGGGTGAGCGTCCTTCAACTCGCGCTCCACGGTGCCGGTCTTCAGGGCGCCCACTCGCACGGTGCCGTCGGCGCAGGCGGCGACCCAGGAGTCCCTGGCGAGCACCAGTCCGAGCACGGCCGAGGGCAGGTCCGCGCGCCAGAGCACCTTGTCAGCGTCAATCTCGTACGCGGTGAGCTGAGTGGCGGAAGAGGCGCGCACACCGCCGACGAGGAGCACGAGGCCGTTGGCCGCGAGCGCGCGCACTTTCTCGAAGTTGCCGATGGCGACGTTTCCCATGACGCTCCAGGCAGGTCCGTCGAAGTCGGCGCCATGATACTGCGGCGGTGCTGGGAGCGGCGGAGGATTAAAGCGAAAGCCGGGTGTGGCTCAGCGCTGGCCTGGGCGCAACCGTTCCAGCTCAGCGAGTGCCTCGGCCAGCCGGCGCTCGGCCTCTTCGCGGCGCTGGGCCTCCGTTGCCAACTGTTGCTCCAACTCCGTGCGGCGCTGCTCGACCCCTTCGACCATGCGCTCCAGAGTGGCGATCAGCTCGTCCGCCTCGGGCAGTGGCGCCCGGCCGCTGTAGAAGCGAAGCCGCTCCCCTTCCAACTGGAGCTCCAGCCCCAGCACCCCCGAGGGGTAGAAGCCATGCTGAGGCAGGATGGGCTGATAGCCGCCGCGGCCTTCGTCCAGCCGCCACCCCATCAGCCGCAGCCGCCCCCGGTCGAAGAGGAAGTACTCACGGATGCCGAGCCGGGCATAGCGCTCCACGTTCTTCTCCAGGTCCTTGCGGCGATCCCCCGCTACATGGATCTCCAGGGCGAAGTCCACACCCTTGCCCTCGGCGCTGACCACCCAGCTCATGCGCGAGTGCGTCTCCACGTCCATCACGGCGATGACATCCGGGGCGAACATGGGCTCGCCCGGGTAGTAGATGGGCAGCTCACAGGCCAGGTACACCTTGCGGCCAATGCGCGAGAAGAACCCCCCGAGCACCTCGCGCGTGCGCACCTTGGCCTCGAAGTGGGGGTCCCCTTCAGGTGGAGCGCTCTCCGAGGGAGGAAACTCGGAGGGCAGGCTGGCGACGATGCGCGCACGCTCCTCGGGCGCCAGCCGATCCCAGAGTTCCTGGGGCGGGGCGCGCGGGTCGTCCGGGTCGAAGCGATAGGAATCGGCAGCCATGGTGCTGCTCATGAGACTAAGCCCGCGCACACAGCGCACCAAGGGGGCGTCAGGCAGCAGGGCGGCCTTCTGGTTCCTAACGTTAGGAACCACCACGCGCTCCCACCATACGAGTTTCGGGCACTTATGGGTCGTGGCCTCATGGCGATCCATACTCAGAGGGAAAATCCCAGTCCGTAGTGAACAGGGTGGCTTCCTGGAACAGAGCGGGGTGCCGTAAGCCACCTGCAGCATTGAGCCTATCAGATAGGTAGGACGTGGGAGAACCTACCTGTAATATCTGCTCATGCGACAGGAAGATTGGACGACGGGCAGGAAGAGCCCGAGGCTCATGACGCCTTCGAGGCTCCGAGCCCCATCCAGGTGACGGTCGTGGACATTCACGAGCACCGCACGCCACGGGCGAAGTACCCACGAGTCGTAGCCGAGACGGGCAAGGCCTCCGAGCAATACCCGCAGGTGGACTGAAGGGCTCGTTCACTCGCGTCGCAGTAAACGCGTCAACAACACGGCCTCGAGATCTCTCCGTCCGTCCAGGACGGCCAGCACCCAGACGCGCCCTCGGCCCACGCGATAGATGATGCGCCAGGGCCGCACGACGAGCTCTCGATAGAGCCGGATCTCGAACCGGGATAACTCAGGAACGGCTCGTCCCCGGTGGGGGTGGCGCTCCAGGCGCTGCGCTGCCTGCTGCAGCCGTGTCAGCACGGTGTCCGCGGCAGCCGGGTTCTCCTGCGCGATGAAGTCCAGCAGCTCTTCGAGGTCAGCGAGTGCGACTTCCGTCCACTCCACCTGGAAGAGACTCTGTGAACTCACTCCTGGCGCTCCCGCTGAGCCAGTCGCTTGCGCGCACGGGCGAAGGCCTGCGCCTGCGGCAGAGTACGCCCTGCTTGGACATCGGCTTCGCCCTGGGCGGTGAGTTGCAGGAGCAGCGTGGCATCGCGCAGGGCTTCGTAGGTGGCCACATCCAGGACGACGGCCTGAGCCTCACCGTGCTGAGTGATGACCACGGGCCGGCGTGACCGCTTCACCTCGCGCAGCAGCTCCGCCGCACGCGTCTTCATGTAGGTCACCGGCTTGATGTCTTCGGTCAGCTTCATGGGGCCTCCAGGCCTGAAGATGGCACCGAATATGGCACCTGGCTACTCGCGAAGCTCCCAGGCCCGGTGACCTGGTAGTCCTCTGACGAACGAACGGGCCGCCCTACCTGCTAAGTTAGCAGCATAGCACCCGTGTCCACGGAATCGGGGCAAGCCCACCCGAAGCTAGAAGCCTCCGAGTTGAATGCCGGGGTGCGCCGTGCGCAGCCTCACCAGCGAGGCCAGGCAGCTCTGCCACTCGCCCTTGGCCAGCGAGCCGGTGAACTCTCCCAGCACCGGCGCCACTACCTGCGCGAAGGCCTGATCCTCCAGGCCCAAGTCCCTCACCAGCTCGATCACCCGGCGCTTGGCCGTGCTGGCCGACATGCGCCGGGCCACCAGCCCCTCGCGGCCCTCCTTCGAGCGGCCCGGAGGCAGCCCGAAGAGCATCCGCCGCACGAAGGTGCGCAGCGCGTCCACGTTGGCGAAGCGCTCCGAGCCTCCCACCGCCACAGCCTCGGCGGCCCCCGAGGGCTTCCACCCCTCGGGCAGGTGCGTGGGGCGGTGCTTCTCCCACAGCAGCCGCACCGCGAACAGGCCCACCTCCCGGTCCGCGCTCTCCATCAGCCACGCCAGCCGCTCCGCCCCGCCCAGCCGAGCGTAGTGCCGGCGGATCAGCTCCACCGCCACCTCACGCGTGCCGCGCCGGGTGCTCTCGGTGAGCGTGAACACCTTCACCGCGTCCAGCTCCTCGGGCTTGAGCGTGGCGCGCTCGTCCGCGCCCTCCTCGCCCGCCTTCAGCAGCGCGTCGTACGCCAGGTTGCGCACCTCCTTCGAGTCCGCCTCCGCCAGCTCGTACACCCGCGTGTGGTAGCCCCACGAGCGCAGCTCCGCGCGAGTAATCGCCACCGCGAAGCGCCGCACGTCCTCCCGCGTGTCGAACAGCGCCGGCCACAGCCGCTCGGCCGTGTACGCCTTGCGCGGCGCCTTGGGCTTGAGCTGGTAGGACTTCGACTCGGGCTGCTCCGGGCCGATGACGGGGTGGTGGCAGCGCAGGTACGTCTGCGCGAACTGCCGCACCGGCACCGGCTGCTTGGCGCCCAGCGCCAGCTCGAACAGCCGCTCCAGGCCCGCCGCCGCGTCCCCGGACTCGGCGAAGTCCCCGGGCGACAGGTTCTCCAGCAGGTAGCGGTGGGCGAACTCGTGCAGCTCGGGGTCCGCCCGCCGCGCCAGCGCCAGCAGCCACGGCACCGTGAGCTGCCGCGCGGTGAACAGCTTGCGGTTGCCCAGCAGCGCCAGCGCCACCTCGCGGTACCTGGCGTTGAACACCAGCCCCTTCACCCGCTCCACGTCCAACCCGGGCAGCGCGTCGGCGCGCATCAGCCACTTCTTCACCGTGGGCCCCAGCCGCGGGTGGATGGCTTGATCCAACAGCCAGTCCGGGCCAATGGCCGCCGGGGTGTACGCCGCCAGCGCCTTGAGAGCGAACTGCTCCACCGGGCTGGTGTAATGCGCGGGGAACTTGCCGTGCCGGCTGTCCGCCAGCAGCTCCTTATAGAAGGAGGCGGGCAGCTCGGCGGCGGCGTACTTCGAGTCGATGTAGCCCTTCACCCACGAGAGCTGCTCCGAGCCGCCGTAGAACATGTCGATCAGGAAGCCGTGGGACAGCGCCGCCCTGTCGAAGGACTGCTCCAGCGCCTTGGCGGCGAAGGCATGGGTGGGCTTGAAGGAGAGCAGCCGCCCGAGGAAGTCCACGCCCAGCTCGCGCGGGTTACGCTTCTCCAGCACGGCGGCGGCGAAGGCCTGCGCGTCCGCGGGCGCGGTGGCCAAAAGCTCCGCCAGCCGCTCGGCGCTCAGGTCCTGCGCGTGCGCCCGGGCGTACTCCACGGCGTAGGTGCGCGCCCTGGGGCTGGGCGACAGCAAGAGCGCCAGCACCGCCTCGTGCAGCCCCAGCGCGCGCAGCTTGCCCTGGTGGAACTCAGGGGAGGCCTGCAGCGTCTCCACGAGGAACTCGTGGGCGCTGGCCAGCGGGCGGCGGGCGAGCCGGTCCAGCCACGCGGGCGTCACCTGGCTGCGCAGCACCTCGGGGAAGTCCTTGCGCAGGGCCTGAATGGCGAAGCGCGCGGCGGGGTCCGCCTGGCAGGTGTCCAGCAGGCGCATGAGCGCATCGGGCGAGCGCTTCCACGCCTCGGGGTAGGCGCGGTGCTTGAGCAGGTCCGCGGGCACGTCGATGTTGAAGTGGAGCGCGCCGTACTTGCCCGACTCGTGGGCCAGCAGGTGCATGGCCACCCAGGTGCCACGCCAGTTGGTCTCCGGGGTGTAGTGGCGCAGCACCTCGACGGCGAACTGGGGGAAGAGCTCGGGCACCGAGGCGCCCAGCAGGCGCAGGTAGCGCCACGCGCGGCGGCGCAGGTAGGTGAGGGTGCCCAGCGAGACTTCGCGCCCGCGGGAGCCGTGGCGCTCCACGTCGAAGCGCCAGGCGAGCACGCCGAACATCTCGGCGTCATGGCGCTGCTCGGCCAGCTTGTAGATGCGCTTGAGGCCGCCCCACAGGCCGAAGTGGAGCTGCGAGGTGCGGGCCAGCTCGAAGAGGGTGGCGCGGCTGGCGTCGGTGTTGCGCTCGTAGAGGGCCACCAGCAGCTCAGCCAGGGCGAAGCGCGGCGGCAGGGGCACGTCCTTCTGCGCCAGGTAGCGCTGCCAGGCCTCGCGCGCGGCCTCGCGGCGGCCCTGGGCGTCATGACGGGCCGAGGCCTGCCACAGCAGCTGCTTGAAGCCGTTGAAGTCCAGGGCCCCCTGGGGCAGCGGCTTCTCGGGAGCCTTCTCCGGCTGAAGCAGGAAGGCGTTGACGGCGGCGGCCAGGTCCGGAGCCTCGGCCCGGGCCAGCCGTTGCAGGTCTGCTGCGGTCAGCTCTTCGCTCGTGGCCATACAGAGGCCGGTTTAGCACAGCAGGCAGGCAGGCAGGCAGCAGGAGTCCTCGGGCCTGGAGGGCCCGGATTACTGCGCCAGCGCTTCGAGCACTTCCGAGAGGTGTGTGGCCTTCAGGGCCCGGGAGAACCACAGGTCCAGCGTGGCGATGTCCCTGCACGACATGATGCGCTGCCGGGAGGCGTCGTCGATGGGCACGCCCCGCGCGGACAGAAGCTGGAGCAGGGCCCCGGCTTTGCCCTCGGCGATGCCCTCGGCGATGCCCTCGACTTTACCCTGGGCGACTCCCTGCTGACGCCCGCGCTCGAAGTGCTCATCCAGAATGTTCATCTTCAATTCCTCGGCTCGCTCTGGGCCCACCACGGTTTTTAACATAGCCACCGTGGCGGCCTGTGCAGCCTCATCTCCCACCCGCAGCAAGTAGTGAACCAGTGCCCACAGCTCCTCCAGGCTGTTGGGAGTCTGAAGAAGCTCCATCCAGAGCGCCTCCCAGGCGGGCAGCCGTTGCGCCAGCTCCTCGGTGCGGCCGTAGCGCAGGGCCAGCAGCGCCAGGCGCACCAGGGGCGGGCCCGGGCGCGCCATCAGCGCTTCGGCGCGCTCGGCCGTCAAGTCGTCCACCCGGTACTCGAAGCGCGGCACCAGCGCGCGCCAGTGCTCGGGTGGCGCGCCGTCGCCAGGCCAATCGAAGAGCGCTTCCACCCGAAGCGGTGCGCTCCAGCGGCCTTCGGGCCCATGGTAGAGCACCAGCGGGACGATGAGCGGCAGCAGCTCGCGGTCCGGGTGCTCCTGCCGCCAGCGCTCGAGCTGGCGCACCACGTAGCGCAGCATGCGCAGCGCCATCCACCGGTCCACCGAGGACTGGTGCTCCAGCAGCACATAGAAGAGCACGGGCCGTCCGCCCGCGAGCCGGGCCGAGAAGAGCAGGTCGCTCTCGGTCTCGCGCAGCTGCTCGTCCACCACGCTGCCGGGCTCCTGGCGCAGGCTGTCCCAGTCCACCTCGGCCACCACCTGTGCGGGCAGGGCGACGCGCAGCTCGGCGGCGGCCCGCTCGGGCTGGCTGAAGGTGAAGCGGACGAAGAGATCGTGCGGGCCGGACATGGTCCCGGGCCCCGGAGCACGAACCGGGCCAACGTGGGCTCACAGGGGAAACAGCCCGGTGCGGTGTCCGGGGTGGGCGACGGTTGTCCGGCCCGTGAGACGGTGGTCCGCGAAAGAAAACCCCCGACATTCGCGAACAGGAGGAGCCCGCTCCCCCCCCAGCCTTTGGCGCTAGACTGGGCCGGCATGCGACCTTCGGTAGAGCCATCCTCGCTGGGGCTGATGGCGCAGCTGCTGCGCGCGCCCCATGTCACCCCCGGAGAGATAGACGCGTTCCTGGAGGCGCTGGCCGAGCCGGCTCCGGAGGGCGAGTCTTCGCGCCTGCGCGAGGAGCTGCTGCGCTCCTTCATCCAGGACAGGCAGTTGAGCGCCCTGCGCGGCAGTGATGGCCAGACGGTGAAGCACGCCGCGACGCAGGCCGTGTTGGCGCTGCGCCGCAGCCGCGGCCTGGCGATGCCGCTGGACTTGATGCCCCCGCCGCCTGTGAAGCAGGAGCCTCCGCGCGAGCCGGGTTCTGTCTGGTCCAGCGCCTGGGGATGGGTGGGAATGCTCCTCATCGTCGGGGTGAACGTGTGGCAGCTCCCCCTGGTGGAGTCGTTGCAGCGCCGCGGGGGCGAGCTGGGCCCGCCCTTCTGGAAGGTGCCTCACGTGGTGGCCACGTCGCTGCTGCCCGCGCTGGTGATGGTGCTCGGCGATGTGCTCTCCAGCCGGAAGCTCTATGGCCTGGGGCTGATCTGGCTGCTGCTCTCGGGGGTGTTCAGTGTGTTGCTCGCCCTGTACAGGGGCCCGGGGGATCTCACGCTGGGAGGGATTCTGCTGGTCTCCGGAGTGGTGTCGCTGGTGGCGGGCAAGCTGATGGACACCGCGAAGTAGTCCCCGCGCACGCTCACCGCGCTTCCGGGGGGCTCGAGGTGGGCACCGTCTTCTGAGGAGGCGCGAGGGCCGGCGCGTAGCACTTGCCCCGGCTGTACGCGTAGCCGCTGCCCGTGCACTCCTCGGCAGCCATGGAGTGCACCACCCAGCAGCCGCCATTGAGAGCGACCTGCTTGGGAAACAGGCACCGGCCCTTGGAGTCAGGCCGGAGCTGACCGGGACGGGGCTCGGGGAGAGGGCCCTGCGCCACGGGCTTCTGCTTGGAAGGAGGCGGGGCGGGAGGCGCGGAGGGCGGGGACTCCCCCACGGCGGAGGTGCCAGCATCCGGCGCGTGGGAGGCCGGAGCCGCCGGCAAGCGGGAGGACACGGGCTCCGAGGGAACAGGGGTGCTCCGTGAAGGCCACAGCACCACCACGGCCAATCCCAAGGCGACCACGGCGAAGAATGGCTCCCAGGAGGGTGAGCGGGGGTGAGGCGCGAGGGGCTCCGGGGGGCCCGGGGGCACAGCGGCTGGAGGCACCTCCGAGGAGTGAGCCACGGCTGGAGGCGAAGCGGTGGAGACGGGCTCCGGGGGCTCAGCCGCGGCGGCCTCCAGGGCTTCGGCGAGCGCCTCGGCGGAGCCACGCGCCTCGGGAGCGTCGGAGAGCATGCGGAGGATCAGCTCGCGGAGGCGAGGGGCCACGCGGGGGTTGCGCTCCAGGAGCGGCCGAGGGTCACGGCTCACCAGGTGCCAGGAGCCGAGCTCATCCAACTCGGTCTCGAAGTCAGGCGGATACTCGCCCATGACGAGGCGGTAGGCGGTGACGCCGAGGGCGAAGACATCATCCGCGGGAGAGGCCTCGTAATAGGCGTCGCGGTCGCGAACGGAGCGGATGTGAAACAGCGAGGCCTGGAAGGAGCGATAGGCGGGAGAGCCGGGAGCCAGGTCCTGCCAGGTGAGGCGGGAGGCGCCCTGGAAATAGCCCGAGCCGAAGTCGACGAGGACGGGCTGGCCATCCGAGTGGCGCACGAGGACATTGCCGCCTTTGACGTCGCGGTGAACGCAGTGGGCGGCATGAGTGGCGGCGAGGGCGCGAGCCAGCTGGGCGAGAATCTGGAGCACCTGCTGTGAGGAGGGCGAGTGCTGTTCGGCCCAGGTGTAGAGGGGCGTGCCATCGACCCACTCCATGACGAAGTAGGGATGTTCGACGCCGGAGACATGGCGCAGCACGCCGCGGCTCAAGAGCCGAGGGACGTTGGGGTGACGGATGCGAGCGAGCACCTCGGCCTCACGGGCGAAGCGAGGATCCCACGGGTACACGGAGAGCTTGAGGGCGACGGGGCCCGCGTCCTCCTGGCCCACGCGGACGGCGCGATAGATGACGCCAAAGGAGCCGTACGCGTGCCGCTCCACTATGCGCCAGTCACCGACCTGGAGGCCCGGGGGAAGACGGGGCAGGTGCGCGTCTGGTGCATGCGGGTTCGACATGAAGGGGCCTCGCAGGGATGACTGGGAGGCTACGTTGTACGTAGGAAGCCGTCACCAGACTTCAGCAGTCATGGGAGGCTGGGGCAGCGGACGCGCTCGGCATCAAGGCCCGCCACCGCCGCCAGGACGGTGTGTGCAATGGAGGCGCCTACCTCCTCGTGGCCATGTGCCATGGCGGACAGCACGGCCAGCTCCGGATCCTCGCGGGCCACCTGTTCGTCCAGGATAACGGGGATGGCCTCTGGCCCCATCATGGGTGACATGAGACGCACGAAACCCACGCTGCTCGCGTGCTTGGCCGCCTTGTTGGGGGGCTTTGCGGCGGGGTGTGCGGCTGCGCTGTGCCAACCCGGCGAACCTTCGGTGAACTGCTGCATCAAGAAGTTCCCCCTGAGCCCGGTGGAGAGCTGCGCCGCGACCGAGGCAGAGGCCCTGATCGTCCTCAACGGGTTGAGGATGGCCTTTGAGGCCGCACAGAACGCGAAGGACGAAGAGGACGACTTCGCCAACAACGCCGACCTTCCGGAGTGGAAGCAGCGCTGCATCAGAAGCTACGTGGACTGCAAGAATGAGGGATGGATGGGCTCCTGCTACCAGTGCCTGCGCTACTGCGAGGGGCAACAGGAATGGCCGTTTAACCAGTGCCGCAAACGCAGGAAGGCGAACCCATGATGGAAGATACTGACTGGGACGAACTCCGGACGCTGGCACAGCAAGTGCTCGAAAGAGGCGCGGCACTGGAACTAACGGATGCCACCTGTGGCCTTCTGCGGCGCACCGCCCAGCAGGTCGCCATCAGCCCGGCGGATACGGAAGAGGCTCTGCGCAGCCTCTCTACCGCGACAAGACTGCTCGGTGAGATCCGGCGCCGTATCCGCGACGGTTCCAACAGATTGTCGGATGCGCTTCACCGGGCATACCGCCTGCGGGACAGCGGGGATTTGGAGGGTGCACGCAGGTTGATGGAGGACCTGCTTGAGCTCGAGGTCGTACCGCTCTACCGCGAGCAGGCCGAAATCCTTCTTGAGGAACTGGCCGAACAAAGCTCGTGACCGGGCTCATTCAACAGCAGCCGGCACTTCGTGCAGCAACTCGGAGTGACTGCGGAACAAGAGCAGAAGCCCTTCCTGTTGCGCTGCTTGGCGGCTCCACGGATGGGCGGTACCTTCCCGCGTATGCCTGAGAGCCCGCGCCAAGCCGACGTGGTGATCCTGACGGCGATCCCGCTGGAGTACGAGCAGGCGCTCAAGGTGGACGCAGGGGCCGTGCCCGGAAGCGCATGGGTGGAAGAGAAGGGCCCCAACGGGCTACCGGTGGCGTTCCGCGCCTTCACACGTAAGGAGGGACGGCCGCTGCGCGTGGCGGTGGCGCTCGCAGGAGACATGGGAGCCGTGGCCGCGACGAACGCGCTGCTCCCCGCCGTGTCCGACTACAAGCCCCGGTGCGTGGCGATGTCCGGAGTCTGCGCGGGACGCCCTGGCAAGACGAACCTGGGAGACGTGGTGGCCGCGGAGCGCCTGTTCTTCCACGACACTGGCAAGAAACGTCCCAAGAAGATTGAGCAAGACCTCAAGACGTACATCCTGCGCGACGACTGGAAGGTGAATCTCGAGAGCTTCGATTTCGCCTCGCGCTTCCGTGAAGAGGACTGGTGGAAGCGGCGCCCCATTCCCTACGAGTGGCAGGAGAACTGGGTGCTGCTCAAACTGGCCCAGGGCGTCGAGGATCCGTCAACGCTACCCGAGAGCGCGGAGTTCTGCTCCCAGTGGGAGAAGGTAATCGAGGCGCTCTGGAAAGCCGGTCACGTGCAGCGCGGCACGCTGAAGCTCACCGATAAAGGACGCAAGCGCATCGGGCCGGTGATGATCAAGCACCGCCAGCGTCTCCCAGACCTCTCACCTGAAGGCAAAGCGCTGCCGTTCAAGGTCCATGTCGCGCCGATGAGCAGTGGCAGTCAGGTGGTCGAGGACAAGCGGGTCTGGAGCTTCATCTCCGAGTACATGCGCAAGACGCTAGGCCTGGAGATGGAAGCTGCGGCCTTGGGTGCACTGGTCCACGCTCAGCGGGACCTGAAGCTGGATGTGCTGGTGATGAAGGGCGTGATGGACTTCGCCAATCACGGCCGCGACGACCAGTTCAAGAAGTTCGCCGCACGGGCCTCAGCGGAGTGCCTGGTCGCGTTCCTACGCGAGAACCTCGAAGTGGAAGTCACCCTTGGAGTGGATGACCTGCTGCTGTCGGGGACAGAAGGGGAACTGCCAGAGAATCCACCTCCCTCAGCGCTCCTCAATACGCGCTACGAGGTCGTCCCCTTCCACACGGGTGGACGAGAGAAGGTCCTAGCGGAGCTTAGGCGCTGGTGCGGCAGTGAGGCGCCGGTCGCTGTGCGGTTGCTGCATGCCGCGGGAGGAAGCGGCAAGACCCGTCTCGCCATCGAGTGGATCCGCCGCCTCCGGAAAGAGGGATGGGCCGCGGGGTTCCTCGCGAAGGAGGTGCCTGAGAATTGGTTCGATCGGCTGCTGTCTCGCGGCCAGCCGGTGTTGGTGGTGATCGACTACGCGGAGAGCCGGTCCGAAGAGCTGCGCAAGGTGCTCCTACGAATCCACCGCTATGCAGTACAAGCGGGAACGGGAGCCATGCACCGGGTACGCGTGCTGCTCTTGGCCCGAGGTGCGGGTGACTGGTGGGCATCGCTGTTGAAGGCCAACTCGGAACTGGAGGCTTGGCTCCGCACTTCACCACAGTACGAGCTGGAGCCGTTGGCCGAGAGGGAGGCGGATCGAGAGCAGGTCTTCCACGAGGCCGCCGAGAGGTTCGCCAGGAGGCAGGGCAAGAAGTACGAGCGGCGAGCCCTGTCGGCGCTGTCCGACAAGCGGTTCGAGCGGGTGCTCTATCTGCACATGGCCGCGCTTGCGGCGATAGAGGGTCTCGCCTTCGAGGCGCGTACGCTGATGGAAGTCATCCTCGATCACGAGGAACGCTTCTGGGAAGCGGGTAGCTGGCAGTCCGAAGCGCGTCAGCTGGTCGCCGCCGCCACGCTTCGCGGAGGCTTGGCGACCCGGGAAGTAGCGCGAAGTGTCGCGCTGCGGGTGATGGGACGCCCGGCATCCGATGAAAGCGAGAAGCTGCTCAAGCGGCTCTCCCAGGTGTACCAACGGGCTGGCAATGAGTTCTCGGGGTACCTGCCTGCCTTGGAGCCGGATCTCCTGGGTGAGGGAATGGTGCTGCGGGTGGCCGGACAGCCAGCACGCGGTGAAGACACCCTTCCGCCCAACTGGATTGGCCGGGTGCTTCCGGCCGATGAAGAACCCGGTGTCGTGAAGAACGCGCTGGAGATACTCGGGCGAGCATCCGCGAGGGAGCCTGAAGCCGCTCGGCCCTGGATCCGGGAGGTTCTTGCTGGTCCTCTACGTCCTAGAGCGCGTCTTGCCCTGCAAGCAGCGCTGGCCGTTGGACAGCGCACAGCGCTTTCGATGCTCGGCGATGAGCTGGCGGATCGGCTTGAAGCAGGGGGGGATGTGGAACTGGCCCGTGAGTTGGAAGCAATAGGCATTCCCGACTCGACAGTCTCGCTTCGCAGGGTGGCCGAGTGGACGACTCGTACTCTCCTGAAAGCGCTACCAGCCACGGATGAACAGGAAGGACGCGCGGAACTGGCTCGCCTGCTCAGCAACCTGGGTGTCATGTTGAGCGATCTGGGCCGCCGAGACGAGGCGCTGAAGGCGACGCAGCAGGCGGTAGAGACGTATGGAGCGCTGGTGCAGCGCAACCCAGAGGACTTCCAGCCCGGCCTTGCCAGGAGCCTCAGCAACCTGGGCAACAGGTTGAGCGATCTGGGCCGCCGAGAAGAGGCGCTGAAGGCGACGCAGCAGGCGGTGGAAACGTATGAAGCGTTGGCGCAGCGCAACCCGGAAGCCTTCCAGCCCGACCTCGCCATGAGCCTCAACAACCTGGGCAACAAGTTGCGCAGACTGGGCCGCCGAGAAGAGGCACTGAAGGCGACGCAGCAGGCGGTGGAGATGTATGGAGCGCTGGCGCAGCACGACCCGCAGGTCTTCCAGCCCGACTTCGCCATGAGCCTCAACAACCTGGGCATCATGTTGAACGGGCTAAACCGACGAGAAGAGGCGCTAAAGGCGACGCAGCAAGGGGTGGAGATATATAGAGTGCTGGTGCAGCACAACCCGGATGCCTTCCAGCCCGACCTCGCCAAGAGCCTCAACATCTTGGGTATCATGTTGAGCGGGCTGGGCCGCCGAGAAGAGTCGCTGAAGGCGGCGCAGCAGGCGGTGGAGATGTATGGAGCGCTGGCGCAGCGCAACCCAGAAGCCTTCCAGCCCGATCTCGCTGCCAGCCTCAATAACCTGGGCGCCAGCTTGAGAGACTCGGGCCGCCGAGAAGAAGCGCTGAAGGCGATGCAGCAGGCGGTGGAAACGTATGGAGCGCTGGCGCAGTGTAACCCGGAGGCGTTCCAACCCGACCTCACCATGAGCCTTAACAACCTGGGTTTCATGTTGAGCGAGCTGGGCCGCCGAGAGGAAGCGCTGGCTACCTATGAGGAAGCGATCAGCAAGCTTCGATCTTTCTTCGAGGGAAGCCCGAACGCTTTCGAACGAGACATGGCGAAGCTGCTCACCAACGTGCAAAACCTCTGCAAAGAGCTTCAGCGCTCACACCCTCCCGAGGTCCAGGAGTGCCTGGACCTCTACAACCGACTCACGAAGCACTGACCAAGACCCGCTACTCCTGGTTGCCATGAAGGAGATGCCCGCCGAGGGATAGGAACGACGACGGAAGGCCTACCGGAAGGCGTTCAGCGGCGGCGCAAGGTAGAGCATGGGGTCGAATCTATTATCATCAGGATTCCACAAAGCCCGACCATTGATGATGCGCAGTTCATCAATGCAGCCATGCCATCCGAACGCAGCCCCGCTATCACTTGAAGAAGCGCTTCCGACTCGCACCTTGCGCGTATTGGAGCCGAGCGGCTGCGTATACGTTACTCCTCCTCGGGCAATACCATCAATATAAGCCTTGATGGTACCCTGACTGCGTACCATTGCCACGTGGTGCCAGGCACCGTTCATGTACTGAAGGGGCGTGCCATACCTGATTGCATTCGTCCCTCCGCTGTTCCAATACAACCAGAACCCCGTGCCATCGACGAAATTGAAATCGATGTTTTCTGCAAAGAGGGCAGACCCGATCGTCAAGGCATGTTGACGGCTCTCGTGAGAACTCTTGAACCAGAAATCGATGGTGAGGTCGCCATCAAAGTAGAAGTCAGATGATGCATCGATCTCAAGATACCCATTTCCATCAAAGCAGACGCTACTTGCGCCGCTGACCTTGTCTGTTGTCGAGCGTGTAACAGACCCTACAGGCGTAATGGTATGTCCAGAGCCTGAGTAGTCGGTGAAACGACGGCCTTCCGGCTCATCAAAACGCAGCAACAACCCCCGCAGACTACCCTCGGCCCGGCTTGGCATAGGGCTCGCCAGGCAGAAGAGGAAGCAAGTCACAACAAAAAAGCTTCGTGCATTCAGCATGATCGGCTCCTTCTGGTTGAGCTTCTTTCGCAACAGCGGGGCAATGGGGCAGGAATCAAGTCAAACCCCTTATCCGGCTACACCGGGAGTGGAAGCAGATCAATTTCTATGGCCCGCGGAACTACGGATAACTCGCGAAGACTTGCGAATACCTGACTCTTTTATATTCAGGTCTCCACGGCCTGCCTATGAGCGCAGAGGAGTAGCCCACCCGTGAGCGCAGGCTGGTCAGGTGTGGAGTGGACGGAGAACCCAGCGTGCCCCGAGTTGAACGGCAGCGCGGTTGCCAGATCCAGGGCCAGCTTTCGCACGGAGGCCGGGCCGTGTTCCTCCAGGTACTCCGTGGGTAAGAAGAAGGCCACCGCGCAGGCAGGGTCTTTGTCACCGGAAAAGACGGGAAGGTCCTCTGGATTCCAGCCCTGGTAGCGGAATGCGTAACCGTTCACTCCATTGGGGCTGCCATGGAGAGCCAGCCTGGCGCCACGTGGGTGAAGCATCTTCCGCCGTTGAAGCTCCCAGCCAGCGTCATCGAGCTGCTGCCAGTCCCCCTCGGTATCCGGGTACCAGGCGAGTGCATGAGGTCCCACGGCCTGAAGGTAGAGCTCCAGTGCGCGCAGGACCGGCTGCGCCACTTCCAGGTGAGAACGGCGCATGTAGAAGCAGATGCTCACGCTGTCGCGGACTCGAAGCACTGATCCACATCCCCATGCCTGGCGGCGCATTTGGTCACTGTGGACACAAAAAGCGTCACTGTCAGGGTAGCAGCCCGGCAGCCAAGCGCCTGATTTTCCTCAATCGGGCCTGGGCCCGGGCGTTGGCACAGCCACTGCTAAGTCCTCCCGCACACCCTCACTGCCACGCTCCACCTCGCCGAGGCTCCAGCCTCGTACGTGACGCGTGTCTGCGGGGGACGAGCCCCCTACTCGAGAGACGAGAGAGATGACACAGCCTCCCCGAAACACCGTGACGAAGTGGACCCCCACGCTGCTCACCGTGCTGCTCTGCGGCCTGAGCGCCCAGGCCCAGGAGTCCAGCAACGCCCAGCACGCGCGCCAGCAGTCCTCCCGCCGCGTGCTCGCCACCGCCGAGTACCACTCCCTGATCCTCGGTGCCGATGGCAGCGTGTTCGCCTCGAGCAACTCCGGCGGCAGCTTCATCGGCACCACCCCCGAAATCGAGGTCGGCAAGTCCACTCCCACCCGCGTGCCCGGATTGACCGGCGCTGTCTCCGTGGCCGCCGGTAAGTGGCACTCCCTGGCCCTGCTGGCCGACGGCACCGTGCAGGCCTGGGGCTTCGACTCCAACGGCGTGCTCGGAGACGGCCCGGAGTACACCCTCTCGCGCGTGGCGGTGCTGGGGCTCACCGGCGTGACTTCCATCGCCGCCGGCAACCTCCACTCCCTGGCCGCCCGTGAGGACGGCTCCGTGTGGGCCTGGGGCGGCAATGCCTTTGGCCAGCTCGGTGATGGGACGAAGCTGGGCCGCTCCACTCCCGTGCAGGTGATGGGCGTGACGGACGTCGTCTCCGTGGCCGCGGGCGTGACGCACTCGCTGGCGCTGCGCTCGGACGGCACCGTGTGGACCTGGGGCAACAACGGCCTGGGCGAGCTGGGAGACGGCACCCGCACCACCCGCCTCACCCCCGCCCCCGTGCCGGGCCTGACGCAGGTGGTGGCCATCGACGCGCGCGGCCGCTTCTCGCTGGCCCTCACCGCCGATGGCACCGTGTGGAGCTGGGGCGCCAATGACGTGGGCCAGCTGGGTACGGGCACGGCGGGAGGCTCGCGGCCCACGCCCGCGCCGGTGCCGGGGCTGACGAAGGTGGTGGCCCTGGCGGCGGGCTACAGCCACTCGCTGGCGCTGCGCCAGGACGGCAGCGTGTGGGCCTTTGGCAGCAGCCTGTTCAGCCGGCTGGGAGACGGCCTCAGCGACGGAGCGCGCCAGGCGCAGCCGGTGCCACAGCTGCACGGCGCGGTGGCCGTCGCGGCGGGCCAGGATCACTCGCTGGTGCTGCGCCGCGACGGCACCCTGTGGGCCTGGGGACTGAACGACTTCGGCGAGCTGGGCACGGGCACGGATCAGCGGCTGACGCCCGTGACGGTGCAGGGCCTGAGCGGCGCGGTGGCCATCGCCTCCGCCTGGTCCTACGCGCTGGCGGTGCGCTCCAACGGCACGGTGTACAGCTGGGGCAGCATGACGTTCGATGCGATGAACGTGCGCGCCGCGCCCACGCGGGTGCAGGGCCTCACCGAGGTGGTGTCCGTGGCGGCGGGCACCAGCCACGCGGTGGCGCTGCGCACGGATGGCACGGTGTGGACGTGGGGCCGCAACTGGGCCGGCCAGCTGGGGGACGGGACGTGGGAGGAGCGCGCCACGCCGGGGCAGGTGCCGGGGCTCACGGGCGTGGTGGCCATCGCCGCGGGCAACACTCACACGCTGGCGCTGCGCGAGGACGGCACGGTGTGGGCCTGGGGCGACAATTGGCAGGGGCAGCTGGGCGACGGCAACTTCTGGAGCACCAACGTGCCGCAGCAGGTGCCGGGCCTGGACAACGTGGTGTCGCTGAGCGCCAGCGGTGACTTGTCGGCGGTCATCCGCGCGGACGGCACGGTGTGGACGTGGGGCGTGGAGTGGGACGACACCACGTTCTGGTTCAAGCTGCCCTCGCAGGTGCCGGGGCTGGAGGGGGTGGTGGCGGTGACGCCGGGCATGTGGGACTTCCTGGCGGTGCGCGCGGACGGCACGGTGTGGAGCTGGGAGGTCAGCTACTTCCCGGGCCAGGTGCCCGAGCCGCTGCCGGTGGCGGGCCTCACCGAGGTGGTGGCGGCGACGATCAGCGGCGGCAGCTCCCAGGTGCTTCGCGCGGACGGCACGGTGTGGACGTGGGGCTTCCACGGTGATCTGGGCTACGCGCTGGAGTACTGGTACTCGCCCGAGCCGCGCCAGGTGCCGGGCCTGACGGGAGTGACGGCCCTGGCCGCCAGCGGCAACCACGTGCACGCCCTGCGCGCGGATGGCACGGCGATGGGCTGGGGCTTCAACTGGTACGGCGTCATCGGCGATGGCACCTCGCCCGTGCACCTCACGCCGGTGCGGGTGGCGCTGGACTGCCGGCTGACGGCGCTGCCCGCGTGGGAGCAGGGCCAGGGCACCGCTCAGCGCTGCCAGGCCCGGTAACCCGCGGCTGACTTTAGAGGAGCCGCGCGCCCAGCACATCGAAGGCGCGCAGCTGCACCTTCGCGGCGGGGCTGGAGGGCAGCTCCCGCTCCAGCAGCGAGAAAGTCTCCACATCCACCGGGTGCTCGTCGCGGGGGCCCTGCCGCCCCCGCAGCGTGCCCTCGAAGTGGAAGCCCAGCCTGCGAGCCACCGCCGCGCTGCGCTCGTTGCCCACGTCCACCTGGATGTCCACCCGCCGCAGCCCCTCCACCTCCAGGCCCACGCGCGTGGCCGCCGCCGCCATCTCGGTGGCCAAGCCCTGGCCCGCCACGTCCGCGCGCACCCAGTAGGCCAGCTCCCGCGCCCCAAGGCCTCCGCGCATCAGCAGGCCCACCTCGCCCAGCACCCGCTGCTCCGCCGTGTCGAAGACGCCGTAGAAGCGCTCCTGGTCCAGGTCGAACATGCCCCGGAACCGCCGCAGCAGCGCCACGTGCTCCTCCACCGGCTGGGGGTGCTCCTTCGCCCAGCTCATGTAAGGCAGCAGGTGATCCCGGCTGACGTCCACCGCCGCCTTGCGCGCGGGCGCATCCTCGGGCCCATAACACCGCAGCACCAGCCGGGCCGTCTCCACCCGGTACGCCACGCGCCCCGGCGCCTTCGCCGCGGCCGCCGGAGCCTCCCGCCGCTCGGGCGCCGCGCTCACGCCGCCTCGGTGACGGCCAGCTTCGCCAGCCCCGGGTTCACGATGCGCGCCAGGTTCGACATGCGCCCGTGCTTGCACTCCACCAGGAAGCCGTGGAGCGACTCGGCCGACAGCCCGTGCAGCATCAGCCGGAACCCCGCCCGCATCGTGGTGAGCGGCACCATCGGGTGGCGGTTGTTCACCAGCGCCACCAGCCCCGGCGCCTGCAGAATCGTCGCCACGTAGATGGCGATCGTCTCATCCAACTGCAGCGAGTTGCTCGCGCGCCAGAAGTCCCGGTCCGTGAGGAACAGCTGGTACATGGGCGTGAAGATTTCAATGGCCGACTGCAGGTCCAGGATGTTCGTCCACCCGCGAGGCATCTCCTCGATGGGGAAGTCGTCCGACAGGCCGCTGAAGTCCAGCTTGGCCGGCGGCGCCAGCGTCTTGCCCTGATCCCTCAGCGCCCGGTTCAGCCGGATGACGAAGTTGTAGAGGTTGAGATCATGGTTGAGGAAGATCTCGTCCTTCACATGGTCCAGGTTGGTGGGGCGGATGGGGTTGGTGGGCAGCCCCAGCTCCTTGGTGTTCCGGGCGATGAAGTCCAGAATCTCCGAGCCCACGTGGAAGTGGCGCAGGATGAGGTAGTTGGCCTCGGGGCTGACGAAGTGCTTCAGGCCCCAGGACAGCAGCCGGTGCAACAGCTTCGATGAGGTGAAGCGGTTGGACACGAAGATCTTCATGATCTGAAACAGGATGATCAGCAGCCGCGCCAGCGGGCGGATCGCCGGCAGCAGGAACTGGCGCGCGCGCGAGCGCTGATCCACCAGCATCGTCGCCTTGGTGCGCTCGTTCATCGGCAGGCTGCGGTCCAGAAACAGCGCGACCCAGGGGTCCGGGTCGCGCGGGTCATGCGGCTCATTGCTCAGCAGGTCGACAGGATCCATGGCTCACTGGGGAAGGGTGACGCGGATGGGAGAAGCGGGAGCGGGGCTGTGCATGCGCGCCTCGATCTCCGCCGGGCTGGGCACGCGCAAGTCCCGGGCGAGCCCCAGCTTTTCGAACAGGCGCAGCACGCACCAGGTGAAGTCGAACTGCCCGGGCAGCAGGCCGTGGCGGGCGCTGGAGGGGAAGCTGTGGTGGTTGGCGTGCCAGCCCTCGCCCAGCGTGGCGTAGCCCATGAAGAGGTTGTTGCGGGCCTGGTGCACCTCGGCGTAGGGGCGCTCGCCCCAGATGTGCGTGACGCTGTCGATGGCGTCTCCCAGGTTGAAGATGAGCGCCAGCATGCCCCACGCGGCCGCCACGCCCAGGGGCCCGAAGAGCAGGTACGCCCCGCCAAAGGGCACGGCCACGTGCAAGAGGCACAGCGCCAGGTAGGGGCCGGGCCGGCTGACGAAGCGGTACCAGGGGTCTGCCGCCACGTCCTTGGCCAGGTGGTTGTACTGCTGGTTGGTGCGGGGGCGGTTCCACCCGTCGTACAGCACGCGCAGCGGGCCGGCGATGGAGTACAGGAAGCAGATGACGGGGTTGGCGGTGCCGATGTACCAGCCCACGTGCGCCCACCAGAAGCCGTTGAGCACGGGCGAGTGCGGGTCTCCCTCCACGTCCGTGTGGCCGTGGTGCCAGCGGTGGTTGCCCGCCCACTGAATGGGAGTGCCCGCCGGGATGCCCAGGGTGACGAAGGCGCGCTCCAGCCAGACGTTGAGGGTGAGCGAGCGGTGCGAGAGCACCCGGTGGTAGGCCACGTTGATGGCCAGGCCCGCCGCCAGGAAGTAGGCCACGCAGAAGGGAAGCAACCACAGCGGGTGCAGCGGCTCAGACATTTCCCAGCTCCTCGAGCTGCAGCAGGTACAGCCTCGCCGTCACCTTCGCCGTCTTGACGATGCGCGCGGCCAGCTCGGGCGTGAGGATACCGGACGCCAGCGCGCCCTCCAGCCGGTCCAGGTGCGTGGCGTCGTTGTCGCCGTGGTAGGTGAAGAAGCGCACCTGCTCCTCCTGCAGCCCCAGCTGGTCCTTGATGGCCAGGCCCCACTTGCGGGCGATGCGGTTGCCCAGGCCCTCGATGATGAACATGGCGCCCAGCAGGTCGAACGGGTTCTCCTGGCCCGCGCGGTGGAACATCCACGCGGAGAGCGCCTCGCTGCCGATGTTCTTCGGCGCCCGGGTGATGGCCTCCTGCGCGCCGCCCACGGACACGTAGTGGCGCTCGAGCATCTCGTAGTCGCGGTGCTCGTCCCGCGCGTGGCGGATGAACGAGGAGCGCAGCGCCAGGTGCTCGGCGGTGATGCTCGAGGCGGCGCGGGCGATCCACCGCGAGCCCTCCACCACCTGCTGGCGCATGTTGATGAGCAGCTCGCGGTAGTCCTCCACCGTGAAGACGCCGCGCACCAGCTTCTCGATGAGGGGCACCTTGTGCAGCTTCGCCTCGAAGTCCACCCACACGTGCGTCAGCTCGCGCACCAGCTTCTCGCGCACCGGGTCCCCGTCCTCCCGGGGCACCAGCGGCAGCGCGCCCAGCCCGGCGGAGGCCTCGGCCTGGGCACCCGCGCTGTTCAGCTGGGGCGCGGCGGCGGCCCGGCCTGGGGCCACCACGGTGAGCATGGCGTAGCAGGTGATGAAGCCGCCGCTCTCGGGCACCATGCAGAAGATGCGCTCACCGGGGCGCAGCCGGTCCTCGTTGAGCAGCTCCTCGAGCATGATGAAGAGCGAGGCGCAGCCGGTGTTGCCCTTGGTGGTGAGGTTGGTGAACCAGCGCTCCTCGGGGATGCGCACGCCGCCCTTGCTCAGCAGCTCCACGATGGGCTTCTTGAAGTAGTGGGACGAGTAGTGCACCACGCACCAGTCGATCTCCTTGGGCTGGATGCGGCCCTGATCCACCAGCGCGAAGAAGCCATCCACCCCCAGCGTCACCAGGGCCTCCAGGCGGCGGATGTCCTGCTTGATGTTGAAGGCGCCCGCGGCGGCGGCCTCGGTGAAGGAGTTGTAGTCGATCCACCCGGTGCCGAAGTCCCCGTCCTTGCCGCGGTTGGCGCCCACGTACATGCCCAGCTCGTACTTGTTGGCGTGCGAGCGGATGTCGATCCAGTCCACCTTGAGGCTGGGCCGGGTGGGGTGCGGCTTGTCCTGCAGCACCGCGGCGCCCGCGCCGTCCGACAGCATCCACCGCAGGAACTCGGCGTCGAAGCCGATGGCGTCCGAGCCGCCGGCCACCTCCTCATAGTGGCCGGCCTTGAGCAGGCGGCTGACCAGCTCGCTGGCGCAGACGACGGCGCGCTCGGCCTCGCCAGTGGCCACCTGGAGCGTGGCGTTGCGCAGCGCCTGCACGCCGCTGGAGCAGATGCCGTGCAGCGAGGCCACCTCACACGCGGGGCCGCCCAGCGCGCGGTGCACCTGGCTGGCGAAGCCCGGCAGCACCAGGTCCGCCTGGGTGGTGGCGGTGACGAGCAGGTCCATCTCGCTCAGGGTGATGGGCGAGCGGGCCAGCGCGTCCTTGATGGCGTTGACGGCCAGCTCCCAGTTGCGGAAGCGCGAGCGCTGCTCCTTGTCGATGGCGTAGTAGCGGTGCGTAATGCCGTTCTGCGACAGCACGCGGCTGCGCGCCCGGGAGGGACGCCCCCGCACCTTGCCCAGGTAGTCCTCCATCTGGTCATTGGAGATGGGCTCGCCCGGGAGGAACTTGCCCAGGCTGGTGATGAACACGTCTCGTGCCATGGGCGGACGATACGCTGTCCGCCAGCCCACGTCCTACCCGGAGCACGGCTGCCCGCCCGGTGGGTACGCGATCACCGCACTTGCACCCGGGGCGGGGTCCCTGGCTCTCGGCGGTGATCCCTCACGACAGGGCCCTCCAGGCGGCCCTCGGCGGGGGTAATGACGACGCGCGGAGGGGGCCTGACGACCACGGGAGGCCGGGGGCGCACGGGGGGCGTCACCACCACGGGAGGCTGGGGGACAGGCGGCTGGGGGACGGGCGGCTGGGGGACGGGCGGCTCCGCACCCGTCACGGCCTCGGAAGGCCAGGTGGCCCCGCGAACGAGGCCATGCGACTCGCCCCGGGTGCTGTCCCGTGCGAGCGTGCCCCGCCCCTCGCTCAGGGACCAGGAGCCGGCCAGGCCCTGCTCATCACCCTTGGGCGCACGCTGCATGTCCTCGCGGATCTGCTCGGGGGTGCGCGGCACACGCCACAGGTTCACCTGGGCGATGTCTCCATGGAAGTAGCGCTCCTGCACGCCGCCCCGGGCGCCAATGGACCAGGCCTCGCTGACGGGGAGCACGCCCACGGTGGAGGGCAGGGAGGCGAGCTCCTGTCCATTGCGGTAGAGGCGCCATGAGGTCCCGTCATACACGCCCGCCAGGTGGACCCAGCTGCCAATGTCCTCGCGAGGGATGGGCGCGGAGACGACGAAGTTGCTCCCGTTCCAGGAGCCGGCCTGGTACTGCCCATTACTGATGCGCAGCAGCAGCTCGCCCGGAGGATTGGCGGTGTAGCCGTGGGCGAGGATGTTGCGCAGCCCGTCGATGGAGCGCGGGCGGATCCACGCCTCCATGGTGACAGTGCCGGTGAAGGAGAGCGCCGGAGCCTCGCCCAGGTCCACGAAGGAGCGGGTGCCATCGAAGGTGAGGAACACCGTGGGCTCGGAGCCGGAGCCTCCGTGGCCCGGTCCATCATCGCGCAGCACCCGGGCGATGGTGATGGCGCCGACAGCAATCAGCAGTACGCCAGCCGCCACGGCGACAATCCACCAGGGGAAGGGCTTCCTGGCCGCGGGAGCGGCGCGCTGGACCTGGAAGGCCACCGAGGGGCCGATGGCGAACTGCTCATCCGGGTTGGCCACATTGGCCACGAGCAGGTGGAAGGCGTGCTGGCCCTCGGGAGTGCCCGGAGGCACGGAGAGCTTCACGGAGTAGCTCTGCGTGCCATCGGGCGCCAGGTCCCGCTCGGCATCGCCCACGAGCGTGAACCAGTCACGCGAGGCCTGGCCCTCGGGCTCAACCACGGTGCGCACGCGCACCGGCTGGCCCAGGGTGTTGGAGACAGTGAAGGTAAGCTCTGCGCGCCCAGCGGGGCTGAGCTGGAGCGAGGGCTCGGATGTGGTGATGGCGAAGCTGCGTGGCATGGACGACCTCCCGGCGGGCGGAGCCGCCCCGGGAGGTTTGTGACGCCGCGAATCGCTCTCCTGGCCGCCCTCCGCGCGAGAGGGCGAGGCCCGGCTCAGTGCGGCGCGGCGTCCGCCCCGCTCTCGGCCGTGCCCAGCTGGAGCACCCGGCGCGGCAGCAGCACGGAGAAGGTCGTCCCGTCCTCCTCGGTGGACTCGACGGTGATGCTGCCATCGTGGGCCTTCACCACCTCGCGGACGATGTAGAGGCCCAGCCCCATGCCCTCGCTGGCCACGGCGCTGGCCTTCTCTCCCCGGCGAAAGGGCAGGAAGAGGGTGGGCCGCGCCTCGGGCGGAATGGGCGCGCCCCGGTTGTGCACCTGGAGCGTCACCGCGTCCCGGCCGCCCAGGATTCTCACCTCCACCGGCCCCTCCTCGGGGCTGTAGCGCACGGCGTTGGAGACCAGGTTGCCCAGCACCTGCATCAGCCGATCCGGATCCCACTCTCCGCAGGTGTCTCCCGAGGCCTCCAGGTGCAGGCTGCGTCCCGGGTGAGCCGTCTGCACCTCGTCCAGCACCCGCTCGCACAGCGAGGCCATGCACACCGGCGCCGGCCGCAGCGGCAGCGTCAGGCCCAGCTGCGCGCGCGTGAAGTCCAACAGCAGCGCCACCAGCCGCTCGATGCGCTCGGCGCTGCGGGCGATGCGCTGCACCGAGCGCTTCTGCGCGGGTGACAGCCCCTGCTGGCCCAGCAGCGTGGCGGCGCTCAGGGTGATGGCCGACAGCGGCCCGCGGATGTCGTGGCCGACGATGCCCAGCAGCCGCTGGTGGAAGTCCTGGGCCCGCCGCCGCTCGGTGATGTCCGTGGAGATGCCGCACACCCCGGTGGGCCGCCCCTCGGCGTCGCGCAGCGGGAACTTCAGCGACAGGTAGGTGTGCGGCCCGTCGGACAGAGGCAGCTGCTCCTCGGACTCCAGCGGCTCGTTGCGCGCGAGCACCTGCGCGTCATGAGCGTGGATCTCCGCCACCACCTCGGGCGCCAGCACCTGCTCGTCGTGCTGGCCCACCAGCTCCGCGCGGGTGCGGCCGAAGAGCGCCTCCATGCGCCGGTTGACGATGAGCCAGCGCCCCTCCAGGTCCTTCACGTAGACGGCCGCCGGGGCGTTGTCGAGGATGGCCTGGAGCTGCTCCTGGCTCTGGCGCAGCAGCGTCTGCTGGTGGTGCACGTACTGCGTCACCGAGTCCGCGCTGGCGCCGGCGATGCAGTTGGCCAGCAGGCGCAGCTCGCGCAGGGTGGGCGCCTCGCCGGTCTCCTCCAGCAGCTCGAGGATGCAGTCGTGCAGCAGGCCGTACTCGCGGGTGAGCGCGTCCAGGCTGAAGCCCACGTCCAGCCGCTGGCGGCCGTGCTCCTGGGCGGTGGCGTTGTGCGAGAACACCCGCGCGGCCGGAGGCCAGGTGTCCTCGCGCAGCGCCAGGCTGAGCTGCTCGAGGAAGACAGGCAGGTGGTTCTGCAGCTCGCCCACCGAGAGGCGGCCCGGCGCCAGCGAGCCGGCGACCCGCTCGTTGAAGCGTGTCACCACCTCAGCTCGCCGCGTCGCCAGGAAGTCAGCCAGTGCGCCCATGGAGGTGTGCCTGGCTCAGGAGGGAGACTGGGCGTTGACGGGCTCGGGCGGGTCCGCGGGCGGACGGTGGAGCTCCTGCTCCTTCGTCGGCCGCTGAGGCTTCTCGAAGGGCTCGAGCTTCACCGGCTGGCCCGTGCGGGCCGACTCGTACAGCGCGGCGATGATGCGCACGTCCGCCAGGCCCTCCCAGCCGTTGGGCTCGGGCTCGCGGTGCTCCAGCACGCAGTCGCTGAAGGTGAGCAGCTCCGGGGCGATCTGGTCTCGCGTGGGCACCTTGCCCTTCTTCGTCTTGTCCCCCGTCTTCAGCTCCCAGCGCAGCTCGCCCTTGTACTCGTAGGCGTTGTCCACGTTGAGCTCGCCCTCGGTGCCCACCAGCCGGTAGGTGGCCACACCCTCGGCGCCGAAGCTGACGTTGAAGGCCGCCAGCTTGCCCTCGGGGAAGCGCATCACCACCGAGGCCGCCTCCTCCGTTTCCGTGAAGCGCTCGTCGCCCGGGCGCTTGTCACAGAAGGCGAACACCTCCAGCGGCTCGGCGCGGAACAGGTAGCGCGCCGCGTTCACGCAGTACACGCCAATGTCCCACAGCACCCCGCCGCCCTTGTCCGCCTCGATGCGGATGTTGGGCGCCTGAATCTGGAAGCAGAAGGTGGAGGTGAACAGGCGCGGATCGCCAATCTTGCCCTCGCGCACCGCCTCGATGGCGGTGAGGTTCGCCTCCTCGAAGTGCAGCCGGTACGCCGTCATCAGCCGCACGTCGCTGTCCTCGCACGCGCGGATCATCTCCCGGCACTCGGCCTCCGAGGTGGCCAGCGGCTTCTCGCACAGCACGTGCACGCCCGCCTTCGCCGCGCGCACCGCGTACTCGGCATGCAGGTGGTTGGGCAGGACGATGTAGACCGCCTCCACCTCGGGCATCGCCAGGCACTCCTCGTACCTGTCGTAGCCGAACACCGGCACCCCGTGGCGCTCGCCCAGCTCGCGCGCCTTCTCGGCGTCTCCCGTCACCAGCGCCACCAGCCGCGAGTTGTCCTGGGCGTGCTCGAAGGCTGGCAGCACCGCGTCCTGCGCGAAATGGCCCAGCCCCACCACCGCGTACCCCACCTGCCGTGTCGCCTTGCTCCGCTTGCCCCGCCGCGCCATCCCGCTCCTCCGGCTCGAAGTCACATGCTGCACGGGGGAAAAGCTCCACATTCCCACCTTTGCCGACAACACACCGCCCGAGGCTGCCTGGCTGCCTGCCTACCGTCGGCTCACGGGCCTGAAATGAAACGGGCCCTCGGCGCGGGTGTAAGCACGCCTTGGGCCCTGTCTTCACGTGGTGGTGCAGCGTGAGCTACCGGATGTCGGAGCCCTGGTTGCCGCCACCCTCGTCCTGGCTGTTCTGCTCGTCGAGGGCCGGATCATCGGTGCCGTCCATGCCGTCCACGCCCGTGGCTCC
Organism: Myxococcaceae bacterium; assembly: GCA_035296065.1. Classification (GTDB taxonomy): domain Bacteria; phylum Myxococcota; class Myxococcia; order Myxococcales; family Myxococcaceae; genus DATHBR01. Next base: position 30,810 of record DATHBR010000025.1, read on the forward strand.
CTGGTCGCCCACCGAGCCGCCGAGGTTGCCCGAGCCGCCCACGTCACCCTCGCTGCCCGAGCCGCCCAGGTTGTCCGAGCCGCTGCCGATGTTGCCCGAGCCACCCAGGTCACCCGCGCCTCCCTGGCCGCCCTGCAGGTCGCCCGAGGGGGCCGTGCCGCCGCCCAGGCCGCTCCCGCCCTGATCATTCATCGAGCCACCGGACTGGGTGCCGCTGCCCTGCATGTCGGTGCCGGTGCCTCCCGAGCCACCCTCGTAGTTCTGCCCGCCGATCCCCGAGCCGCCCGTGGCGGGCTGGTCCTGCTGGCTGCGGCTTTGGCACCCGGTAAACGCCAGAGCAGACGCAACCGCACCGAGGATCATCATTCGCTTGAACATTTTAGGAAGCCTCCGTTGAGGGGTTACTTCCCCAACGGTTTGGACTCCCGGGGCGGATGGCATTGGACCCGGGAACAGCGCCGACACCAAGCTCCCAGGCCAGCCAAGGGGGCCAGAGGCCGGTGCTGTCGCCAGGGCGTGCCCGCTCAGCGCGGGCGCTCGAGGATGAGCAGGCCGTGGTGCAGGCCCCCGTCGATGAAGCCCTGCATCAGCCGCAGGTGCTCGCGCTGAGAGGTGCCGCGGCCCACGCCCCGCTGCTCCGGGGGTTGCGCGCGGCGCTCGTGCGCGAGCAGGTCCAACGTGAGCGCCCAGAAGCTCACCGCGCGCGGGGACAGGTCCTGGTGCAACTCCAGCCGCAGGCCCTCCTCGTCCGCGGTGCGCACGTACTCCTCCACGGTGCCAATGCGCGTGTGCCAGTACGCGTCGAACGGGCCCGCCAGCTCCGGGCGCCCCAGGAAGCAGTCCGCGATGGCCACCCGGCCCCCGGGGCGCAAAAGCGCGCGCAGCCGGCGGAACCACTCGCGGCGCGGCAGGTAGCACGAGCTCTCCACCGCCACCGCCAGGTCGAAGCTCTCGTGCCCCGGCACCGCCACCGCGTCACACAGCATCGCGGACACCTGGCCGGCCACCCCGGCGCGCTGGGCGAAGCGCCGCACCCAGGGCACGTGCGCCGGGGCGATGGTGACGGCCGTCACCCGGGCCTTGTGCTCCATGGCCCAGTACAGCGAGCCGCCGCCCAGCCCGCACCCCACATCCAGCAGCTCCAGCCCCGGGCGCCACCCGCCCAGCGCCAGCGCCAGCTCGCGCAGCAGCCGCTCCTGGGCTGCGTGGATGTGCCCCCGCAGGACGTCGGCGCTGAGCCCCGGGGGCGGCGTCTCGTCCAGCAGGCCCGTGTGGTAGTGCACCCGGGGCCCGGGGCCATAGCGGCGCAGGATGCGCTCGGTCTTCTCGTCGTAGTACCCGGCGATGACGTCGCTGGGTGGGGGGGCTCTCAATCGCTCGACGTTCATGGCACGGCCTCCGGCAAGAGCGGCTCGATGCGCTTCAGCGCTGACTCCAGGCACTGCAGGCCCAGCCCGCGTACATTCGCCACCGCCGCCCAGGCCCAGCGCACCACCTCGCGCTGATCCGCCTCCGGCATGCTGAAGAAGCGCGCATCCTTCGAGCGGATGTCCTCCGCCACATGCGCGGCGATGCCCAGCCAGCGCCCCGCCACCGCCTGCTCCGCGAGCTTCGTTCCCTCCCACAGCAGGCGCAGGTACGTGGCCCACTGCTGCCCCGCCAGCCCCTCGGCCACCTGCTGGAACACGGGCGCCGTCCACTGGCGCGTGCGCACCTCCAGCGCCTGCGGCCCCGCGGCCCGCGCCAGCCCGTGGGCCGCCTCGCACAGCACCGGCACGGGCACCTGCGCCCGCGCCAGCGTGCCCCAGGCCAGGTTCTGCAAGAGGAACTGCACGTAGGGCCCCACCCGCACCGGCTCTGGGTAGTAGCCGCACTCGCCATCACATAAGTCGTCGGCCAGGTTGCCCGCCGCGAAGCTCAGGAAGATGCCCGCGCCCCGCGTGAGGATCACCTCGTCGCGCAGCTGCGCCTCCACGCCCGCCGCGTACAGCAGCTCCAGCGGGCCTGGGTGGGCCGCCTCCAGCGCCACCAGCACGTCCTGCTCGGCCACCTCTGGCAGGTCCTGCCGCCGCAGCACGCGCAGCGTCTCCTGGTAGATGGCGCCGCCACTCATTGCCGCAGCTCCTGGGGCAGCAACACCCGCAGCACCGCGCCTCCTGTCTGTGCGTTCTGACGCTCCAACACCCCACCGCTGGCGCGGATGAGGCACTCGCTGGTGTACAGCCCCAGCCCGGTGCCCTGGGGCTTGGAGCTGGACAGGCCCTGAATGGGCGCCGCCAGCCGCTCGGGCGAGAAGCCCGGCCCATCGTCCGAGATGATCAGCTCCAGCCGGCCGCTGTACGGCTCGGTCCGCGCCGCCACCCGCACGCGCGCGGCCGCCCTCGTCCCGTCTCCCTCGCAGGCGTTGGTGAGCAGGTTCTCCACCACGCGCCGCAGGGTGGTGGTGCCGCCGCGCACCCAGGCGCGCAGCGGCTCGGCCCGGTCCACCTGCACCTGGATGTCCACCTCGGGGAAGCGCAGGCCCACGCTCTGGCGCACCGAGTCCAGCACCGGCGCCAGGTCCACCGCCTCCGGATCTCCTCCCACGTAGCGCCGGCTCTTCTGGCGCACCTCCGCCAGCAGATCGCGGATGTGCCCCAGGTACTCCCGGATCTGCCGCACCAGCCGCTCCTGCTCCAGGCGCGCCGGGGAGGTGCCCCGCGAGAGCACCCCCGCCAGCAGCTCCGCCGCCGAGCCCGCCTCCTGCAGCGCCCCGTGCATGCCCTCGCCGTGAGAGAGGATGTCGGTGAGCGCCTGGGACATGCGGCCCACGTCCCGCTCCTGCTGCGCCAGCATCTGCGCCTGCACGGCGGCGCGCAGCCGCTCCGCCTCCGCGGCCGTGCGGTCATGCTGCAGCGCGAAGGTGCCCAGGTAGAACTCGGCCATCAGCGCCGCGGGGCCCAGCACCGCGAACAGCGCGTAGTGCTCGCGCTGGGCGAAGAGCGCGGCGGCCAGCGCCATGGCCACCGCCGTGCCCACCGCCAGGAAGGGCGTGCGCGGCGTCACCCGGAACAGCCGCCCGTGGAAGGCGGCGGTGAAGAGGAACAGCCCACCAAAGACGGTGGCCCCGGGCAGCTTCGACAGCGCCATCAGGCACGCGACGAAGAACTGCAGGCACGTGGTGCCCACCAGCGCCAGCACCCAGCCCCACTGCTCGATGTGCTGGCGCCCCCGGTGCAGCACCGCGAAGGCGAAGTCCACCAGCGCCGGCACGAAGCACAACAGCGCGGTGACGAACGGCAGGCCGAAGATTTCCCGCGCCCCCTCCATCCAGGCCGCCGCCGCCAGCAGCACCAGCACCAGCGCGACGAGCGCCAACCACGCGCCCACGCTGCTGGCCTCCAGCACCTCGGGCACGTTCTGGGCATGGACCCAGCGGCGAAACGCTCCGCGCACGGAGCCTGGCATGTGGGGCACGGGGCTCATACGGCCACGTCGCCCAGGTAGTCCGGCCCGCCCTCATCGTTGAGCACGTTGGTCTCCTCGATGGTGCGCGCGGCGCGCTCCTGGAGGTCCTTCACCAGCGCGGACTGGCCCGCGCGGGTGATGCGCACCTCCACTTCACCGCCGGCCAGCACGTGGTGCAGCGCCTTGAGCACCGGGACAAGGGTGGGGTTGAGCTCCAGGCCCCCTCGCGTGCCCTGCACCGCGCCCAGCATCTGTACCCGGTGCAGGTACTCCGCCAGCGCGGAGGACACGGCCAGGTGGACGACGCGAGGCCCCTCCGCTTCAGCGCTTCGAGCCAGACGCAAACCGCGCAGGCGCAAGGAAGTCCTCACACCCGTGCGTACGGAATGATCAACCAACGTCGGTGCATTCATGCTGGCTCCCCCCCGGGCCCAGTCATGGACCCACGAACCCGACGGTTCGTGGAAGCGGAGAATTCCGCTCAAACCCCATGAAACCCAATCTACCCGCTGCAGGTCAAACCACCCCGCGTGTGATTGTTTGCCAGGGAGCATGACTGCTGACCATGGGACGAAGGATCAATCCTGACTGGACTCGGGCAAACCCACGGGTGCCAGGCAGAGGGTGTCGCCGGAGGCTATCACCCGGAGTGAGCGCGCTTTCTGCGCGCGTTTGCGGCTGAGCTCCACGCCCACCGCGTCCAGCCCCAGCGCGTTGGCCACCGCCAGCACGGTGCCGTGGCCGCAGAACGGGTCCACCACGGTGCGGCTCTTCGTGTGCTCCCGCACGAAGCGGCATGCCACCAGGCACGCCTGAACGCCCATGCCGCGCGTCCACGTCACCTCGCCCGCGTCGGGCAGCACGTCCGCGGTGGCGCGGCCCAGGTCCACGCGCAGCCCTCGCGAGAAGCCCAGCAGGTGCGAGTACGCGGGCCGGCCGAACGTCACCGTGCCCGGCGCCTTGCGGCACACCACCTTATGGAAGAGCGTCTCGCAGCCGGCCTGCTCCGCCGCCTTGCTGATCAGATACCCCTTGTCCACCCACGCGCCCGCCTTCTTCACATCCGTCTGGTAGAAGAGCGCCGCCCCGTCCTCGGGCACCTTCGCCATCACCAGCGCCGCGGTAGTCACGAACCACTGCTTCCACTCGGCCAGCGACAGGGTGGGGAACTCGGACACGTCCGGCAGCGAGGTAATGACCGAGCACCCGCTCAGTTGCTCGCGCCCGGTGAGCCACGCCACCGCCTCGGCGCACTCCACCGTGCGCTGGCCCTGAGAGGGTGCTGATCCGCCGCCGGGCTGCTCCACATGTCCTCCCGCGCACTGTGGGGCACACAGTGGCACGTCAACCGTTCACCAGCCGTCCAAGTACGACATCTCCGAGCGGAAAGTTATGGCCGCGGTATTGTCAAAACAGCCTAAAGCAGCTAAACCATCAAATCAGGAATCATCGTAACTACCAGCGTACCGGGGTCCTCCGGTACGCGGTGTCCACGGGGGGCCGCCCCAAGCGGGGCGCGAAGACTCGAGGAGGAGAAGCAATGGCCCGGAGCATGTCCTTCGAGTACGACCCAAAGCACGACCTGGTCCACGTGCAGTTCACGCGGTGCCTGCTGGTGAATGCGCAGGACGTGCAGAACTGGAAGCTGGACATGGAAGAGAAGCTCTCCATCTTCGGACGGAAGATGGACCTGCTGATCGACCTGGACGGGCTGGAGGTGACGTTCACCGCGGGCCGGCTGTTCGGCCAGGCGCGGCGCGAGGTGCTGGAGCGCTATGCGCTGCGCGCCTACTGCTACGGCGGCGACGAGATGACGAAGATGTTCCTGAGCACCAGCGGGGTGCTGCACGGCAACCCGGTGCAGCAGGCCGAGTCGCGCGAGCGCGCGCTGCTGGGGCTGCTGGCCGAGCGCGATGCGCCGCGCAAGCAGCGCACCACGGTCTCGATGGCGCCGCACCGCCCCAGCAGCACGGGCATTCCGCGGCCGAGCTTCAGCCCCGCCGTAAGTGGCTGAGCTCCTGTAGGAACTCGAGCGCGTTGAGGCGGGGGTGAAAGCCCAGCTCCGCCTCCGCGTGAGAGATGACGTAGACGCGATCCAGCCGGGAGGGCAGCTCGATGCCCTGCTGATTGAGCAACGCGGCCTCCTGGGGCGCGCGGCGGCGGATGACGCTGGAGGCGTCCCGGAGCAGCTCCTCCAGGTCCTCGCGTTGAAACGGCGAGCGGGCGGAGATGTTGTAGAGCCCGAAGCGCACCCGGGACTCGAGCGCCAGGCGGTGAGCCCAGGCGCAGTCGCGCGCGTCCAGCCCCCGGTGGAGCCGGTGAATGGCCAGCAGCGGGGCCGGCTGCGGGTAGAAGCGCGAGGTGCGCAGGATGATCACCGGCAGCCCGTGCTCCTCGTGGACGAGGCGGCACAGCTGCTCGGCGGCCAGCTTCGTCACGTCATAGATGTCGCGAGGCTCGGGGGTGAGCGCCTCGGTGACCCAGACGGCGGCGTCACCGCGCGGCTCCATGGCGCGCCCGTACACGGAGGTGGTGCTCGTATAGATGAAGCGCCGGCAGTGGTTCGCCACCGCGGCCTCGAGCAGGTGCAGCGTGCCCTGCACGTTCACGTCGACGAAGCGTGACTTGGGCAGGTGCTCGCGGTGGGGGGCGTGCAGCGAGGCGACGTGGATGACGGCGCTCACCCGGGAGACCTGCTCGAAGACGAGCGCGCGATCCTCCACGCTGCCGATGACCTGGGTGTAGGCGCCGGGTACGGCGTCCAGGCCCGTGACGGAGTAGGTGCCCGAGAGCTGCCGACATACCTCCGCGCCCAACTGGCCCGAGCTGCCCGTGACGAGGACCCTCATGCAGGGGTGCTCTGGCACCGTGGGCGCGTGAAGTCAAACCGCCGACGCTGGGGGCTGGCGGTCTTTTTGATCCGCCCCAGGGGGCCAGTATGGTGGGTGCCGTTCCGGATTCGGGGCCGGAGGGCCAAAGCCATGTATCGAGTGAGGATGGGGCGCCTGCTGGCGCTGGCTGGGCTATTCGCGCTCGCCGCGGGCTGCGTGCAGGACTATCCGCCGGCGCAGTTGGAGCCCGCGGGCTCGGTGCGAGCGGTGTTCGTCCTGCCCAGGGACCTGTCCGCCGCGGCGGTGACGCGGGTGACGTTCTCCGCGGTGGGAGCCGGTGGGGACACCTTCTCCACGGAGCTGACGGGCGCTGACAGGGTGTGGCAGGGGGTGCTGAGCGGGCTGCCCTCGGGGGCTTACACGTTCAGGGCGTCGGCGGCGGACGTGGCGGGTGCGACGCGCTTCGAGACGGAAGAGCGGGAGGCCCAGCTTGTGCCGCTGCGCCCGGCCCTCATCATCCAGGTGGAGCAGGACCCGAGCTCCCCGGGCAATGCCAACGGCCAGGCTCCGCGGATCCACGGGGTGATTGGCTCGGCGGCATCCATCTCTCCGGGCGGGGCCGTGTCCCTGCGGGCGCAGGTGAGCGCCGTCAACCCGGCGCAGACTCCCGGCTACCAGTGGGAGGCGGACGGCGGCACCTTCGATGATCCGGCGTCCGAGGCGCCCGTGTGGACAGCGCCCCTGGAGCCGGGGCGGCGGACGCTGCGGCTGGTGACGCGGGAGCCGGGTGGGGCCACGGCCTCGCTGTCCTTCACGATCGAGGTGGGGGCGGGGCGCACGGGGGTGGCGGACGGGCCGGTGGTGTTCAACCGCTGGCCGGTGGGAATGAACCCGCGGGCGCTGCCCTCGAGGAACGTGCCTGTCGGGCAGGCGGTGACGGCGCAGGTGCAGGGCACGGACGCGGATGGAGATGCGCTCACGTACCGCTGGGCCGCCGACTGCGCGGGGACGGTGGAGGACAGCACCCAGGCGACGGCGCGCTTTACTCCGAGCGAGCAGCCACAGGCGGCGTGTGACAACTGCCGGCTGCTGGTGAGCCTCGAGGACGCCTACGGAGGCCGCACGGAGTCCGCGCTGGGCCTGTGCATCCGCGAGCCGCTGCCGCCCACCATCGTCTCGACGAGCCCCCTGACGCCCAGCGCCGTTCCGGGCGACTTACTGAGGATGAGGGTGGAGGCCAGCGATCCGCTGGGCGGACCGCTCACGTTCCTCTGGAGCACGAGCACGGGCATTCTTGGCACCACCGTGCGGACGGGGAACACCAGCGAGATACCCTGGACGGTGCTCTCCTGCATTCCCGCCGGGGCCCCGCCCACGGTGGATGTCACCGTCACCAACAGCTTCGGGCTCAGCGTGTCCCAGCGCTTCGACGTCACCTGGAACGGCCCTGTGTGTGAGCACCCGCCATGTGACTTCACGCTGGAGCAGCAGACGCTCACGGCGCGGGCGGACTGCGTCACCGCCACGCCGGTGTTCATTCCGGACGCGCACCTGATGGACGGGGCGGGGCACACGCTCACGGCGGTGGACCCCACGGGCGGGCACTTCACGGGCGGCATCCTGCGCAACCGGGGCCCCCGGGCGGACGTGAGCCGCCTGAAGCTGCGGGCGCGGGGGCTGCTCAAGAGCGGGCCGTGTGACACGGTGTCGTTCCGGCTGCGCGGCATCCTGCTGCAGGAGGCCTCGGGCTCGGTGGTGGACAGCGAGGTGCTGGACATCCGGCGCAACCAGCCTGGCGGGAGCGATCCGGAAGGCGTGCCCCGGGGCTGCCAGGAGGGCCATGGCATCGAGGTGCGCACCCTGGGCACCTCGACGCGCGAGGTGCGGGTGCTGCGCAACACGCTCAGCGGCTATCAGAAGGTGGGCATCGTGGTGATTGGCAAGGTGAACGCCACCATCACCGGCAACACGCTCAACGGCGGAGGGCCGGTGAGCCACATCGCGCGCAACGGCATTCAGCTGAGCGACGGGGCCACGGGGCGGGTGACGGGGAACCAGGCCTTCGGACACTCGTTCACGGGCGCGGACGTGGCCACGGGCATCCTCGTGGCGGGTGGGCCCTACTACGCCCAGGCGTTCAGCCGCGAAGGGCTCATCGAGGGCAACACGCTGACGAACAATGACATCGGCATCTACCTCAGCCAGGCCGAGGCGGACGGCAGCGGGCCGGTGACGCCCACGCGCATCCGGGTGCTGGGCAACACGCTGAGCCATGACGCGGTGACCAACGGCTACGTGTTCCAGGCGGGCATCGCGGACTTCGGAGGCGGCAACATCATCAGCTCCAACGAGATCAGCGGGCTGGGGTATGACCCGGCCACGGAGGCGGGGGCGACGTTCGACGTGGACGTGGTGGCGGAGGCGGCCTCGCGGGTGGCGTTCCTCTCGGAGGCGGCGGTGGTGGCCTCGGGGGCGTGCTCGGGCCGGGTGGTGGTGCAGAGCCAGGATGCGAAGGGCAACCTGGTGAAGCCGGCGCAGAGCACCTTTGCCCTGGCGTCGAGCGGGGCGGCTTCGTCCGGAATGGTTTTCTATTCGGATCCGGGGTGCCAGCAGGCGATCACCACGGTGGAGCTGAGCTCGTCCCAGGCGGAGGCGGCCTTCTACTTCCGGGCGGCCCAGCCGGGCACGGCGAGCATCACGGTGTCCAACGGCAGCGTCAGCGGCGCGCAGGAGCGGACCATCGGCGGGTAGTGCGCCGGGGCAGCGAAGTGGCAAGCTGGAGGGACGATGCTCGGACTGTTCCGCCAGATGCAGCGCAGCAAGCTTCAGCAGCGCCCGGTACCGGATGAGTGGCTGAGCCACCTGAACCAGCACGTGCCCTTCTTCTGGAAGTTCTCACCGGAGCTGCGCCAGCGCTTTCTGGAGCACCTGAAGGTGTTCGTCTGGGAGAAGAAGTTCGTGGGGGCCGGGGGCCTGACCATGACGGACGAGGTGCGCGTGGTGGTGGCGGCCACGGCGGTGCGGCTGGTGATGTTCCTGGGGCTCTCGTACTACGACAGGCTGAAGGAGATCGTCGTCTACCCCGGCTCGCCCCCGCAGCGGGACAAGCCCAGGCACCGGAGCACGGTCATCCTCTCGTGGGAGCGGGTGCAGGAGGGGCTACGGGACGGGCAGGATGGGCGAGACGCGGGGACGCGCGGGTTCGCCCATGCGCTGGACCTGGCGCACGGGGCCTATGACGGGACGCCGAAGCTGCGCGAGCACTCACACTACGAGGCGTGGGCGTCGGTGATGAGCCACCACTTCAAGGGGCTGGACGGGGGCAGGAAGGCGGAGCGCAGCGTGATGGGCCGCCAAGGCTCGCTCACCGAGGCCAAGTTCTTCGCGGTGGCCACCGAGGCCTTCTTCGAGAGGCCGTGGCTGATGAAGGAGAAGACGCCGGAGCTGTACGAGGAGCTCAAGCGCTTCTACGGGTGGGACCCCGGTTCCACGAAGTGACTTTACTCCGGCCGGGAGAGGTAGCGCTCGATGACGTAGGTCCAGATGTCCATGGCCAGCTTCTGCGCCGAGACGCCGCGCTCGACGCGTAGCTCGGGTGGAGGAATGGAGCTGAGGAACTGGCTCGCGGGACTGGGGGTCCGCTCGAAGTCGAGGTAATGCCGAGTGCTGTGCCCGCCATATAGCGCGGCGAAGAGAGGCCCCTCGGGTACGGCCTCCATGAAGTGCGCCGGGGCACTGTATTCCTCGTCGGAAATATCGAGGCGGATGGCGGGAACCGGAAGCGGCCATTCTGGCACTGTCTTGTTGGGCCACATGGTGCGGAACCTCAACGTCACGTCGGAGATGGCGCTCTCCGCCTGGAGTTCGAAGAGCTGGAGGGAGGTGTGCTGTGCTTCCTCCCAGTCCTTCAACTTCATGGGAATCAGCGCGGAGACTTCCAAGCGGATCGGCGCTTGCCCAGCCGGCACTCGCGCGGTGATGCGCTGAGCAACGTCCACGAGCGCGCCATGGAAGGCCTCGAGCCCTAACCGCCACATGCTCCAGTCCAGAGGGGCCTGGGCGCTGGGGCGGCTCAGGCGCTCGGCGAGGTATTCGATGGCGGGCTCCTGGGCTTCGACCTCGTGGGTGGCGCGCTCGTACTCCGCGAGACTCTGCTCCACGCAGTCGAGGGTCAGCTCCACCATCGGCGTGAGGTCGCCCGTGTGTGACTTGTCCAGCGCGGCGTAGTACCGCGCCCGCTCTTCCACGCGGAGCACGGTGACCGGGTAGCCGTGACGCATGAGCAGCAGGTTCGCCAGCAGCCGCCCCGTTCTGCCGTTGCCATCGATGAAGGGGTGAATGGTCTCGAACCAGGTGTGCGCCATGGCCGCGACCACGACGGGGTGCTCAGCCTTCTCACCGGAGAGCCAGGCGCCAAACTCCCGCATCCGTTCGGGCACATGCAGGGCCTCGGGGGGAGCGTGGTCGCTGCCACTGATGCGCACGTTGATGCGACGGTAGGTCCCTGCCTCGGCCGGTTCAATGGTGCGCAGCACGATCGCGTGAATGTCCCGAACCTCTCGCTCTTCCAGCGGGGTGTCGCCTTTCGCGAGCGACTCGATGAAGTCCAACGCCTGGGCGAGGTTCACCGCTTCCAGGTGATCCTTCATCGGCTTGCCGGCGATGGTGATGCCGTCCTCGATGACGGCGCGGGTCTCAGGCAGCGTGAGCCGGTTACCCTCGATGGCATTCGAGTGGTAGGTGTGATGGATCCGGAACCAGTGCTTCAGGCTCTGAACGGCGGCGGGGTGGAGCCGGGCTTGCCGCAGGCGCTGGACCCGTTTGGCTGCCTGCTCCAGCCGGGGCGTCAGCTCGGCTGCCCAATGGTAGCGGTGCACTCTGGCTCCCTCCTCATGAAGACATGCTCATCACGACTCGGGGGGAAGTAGCCCCTCGTGGCGAGCCTGCGCGCGGGCGGATTCCACGGCCATGGTGATATCTAGCGAGTCCGGGAACAGCCGCAGGGCCTTCTCACTCACGTCGAGCGCCCGCGGGTACTTTTCCTGTTCGACGAGCACGTTGATGAGACCTGCCCAGGCATCTTCCAACGTATGCAGACACTTCTCGATCGCCTCTTCCAGCAAGGGCTCCATCTGCTGGGGCGCATCTCGAATGACATTGAGAAAGTAGGCCAGCTCCACGAGCGCGGGAGCACTTCGGTGCGACACCTCCACCGCCTGCCGCAGCACCGCCTCCGCCTCAGTGAAGGTGTCGTCGCCCGCGGCGTCCTCGGCAATCTGCAGCCCACGTCCCAACTCCAGCAGATTGGGGACAAAGGCCGGAGCCGCGGCGGCCAGCTCGCGATGCAGACGCAACCGCTCCAGTGACCCGGGCTTGCCCCCTCCCGCCTCCCGGGCCGCCCGCAGCCGTGCCATCAACTCTTCGGGACTCAGAGGACTCATCGGATCTTCTCCATCAACCGTTTCTGGTCCTCGATGAGCTTCTGAGCTGTCCTGAGCTGGCTTACCGAGGCGACGCTGAAATCCCTGCGGTCCAACATGGTGCGGATCTGATGGAGCGTGTAGTCCTTGAGGACCGCGGGGAAGTTGGAGCCCCGCTGGAGGCGCGCGGGGAGTTCCCCCAGCTTCGTGTTGAGGAGCTGGACGCGCGCCAGGAGCGCGGTAGCGGCAGCCTGGGACATCAGCCCGCCTTTCACCGACTCCTGGATGAGCACCTGGGCCTCGGTGAACTGCCCACGCGCGATGAGCGCCAGGATGCGAGGGCTCACGGAGTCGCCGCCCCCACCGCCGTCGTCCATCTGCTTCGCCGCCTCGTATCTGCTTTGGGGCGCTGCTCCCACGCACCCGAGGTTCATGAGCGCCAGTAAAGTGGCGGCGAGCCTCTTCAGGGTCATGAGTCGCATTCTACTCACGGTACCACTGCTGACACCTGCTGGACACCTGCTGATGCCGCGCCCGATCCCTGCTCGCACCCGGCATTGTGAGTGGGCATGATCCTGGCGCATGGGTACGACAGATGGAGCGGGCTCTACAGAGGGCGGACTCTTCTCGAGGGACCTGGCCCCCGAGCCACGCAAGCCCTGGCTGATCAGGGGCGCGGTGCTGGGGGCCATCGCCGTTATCAGCCTGGGCGTGTGGCTGTGGGTGCACAACTCCAAGGGGGGGCCCGTGCGCGCCATGGCTCCCGCCCAGCGCGAGGCCCTCTTCAAGGAGACCTGGAAGGATTATCGCATGCGCTGCCCCAGCACCGCCGAGGCCGTCGACACCCCCGAGCGCTGCCGCCAGCGCGCCGAGTTCCTCCTGCTCTTCCCCCAGTGTGACGAGACGTGCCGCGCCGAGCTGGCTCCCGCGCTCGCCACCCCCGTCAAATAGCCCGCCCCCCTTTCCGCCCCATCCCATGTCAGCCCCGGTGCTAGGCTGGCGCCAGTGAGCGCTCCTTCGTCCTCCGCCCCCCGCTGGATGCTGTACGGCGCCTCCGGTTACACCGGCCGCCTCATCGCCGAGGAGGCCGTGCGCCGTGGCCATCGCCCCGTGCTCGCCGGCCGCTCCCGCGAGAAGCTTCAGCCCCTGGCCGAGCGGCTTGGCCTCGAACTGGTCGTCGCCGGCCTGGAGGATGTCCGCACCCTGGTGGCCTCGCTGGAGGGGCTGCCCCTGGTGCTGCACTCGGCCGGCCCCTTCGTGCAGACCAGTGAGCCCATGGTGCAGGCGTGTCTGGCCGCGGGCGCCCACTACCTGGACATCACCGGAGAGATTCCCGTCTTCGAGAACACCTTCCGCCATGATGCCGAGGCGCGCGAGCGCGGCATCTGCCTCATGTCCGGCGTGGGCTTCGACGTGGTGCCCACCGACTGTCTGGCCCGCTACGTGGCCGACCGCGTGCCCGGAGCGCACGAGCTGGATCTGGCCATCTGCGCGGGCAGCACCGCCAGCGCCGGCACCGCCAGGTCCGCCCTGGGCCAGCTGCCCCAGGGCGGGCGCGTGCGCCGCGGCGGCGCGCTGCAGCCGTGGCCCATGGGCAAGGGCCTGCGCCGCGTGCGCTTCACCGACGCGGAGCGCACCGTGGCCCCCATTCCCTGGGGAGACCTGGTGACGGCCTGGCACACCACCGGCATCCCCAACATCACCACCTATATGGCCCTGCCCCGCGCCGCCGCCCGCCTGCTGCGCGTCACCTACCCGCTGCTCAAGCGGGTGCTGGCGGTGAACGCGGTCCGCCAGGGCGCCGAGCGCTTCATCGAAGAGCGCGTGCACGGGCCGGACGCGCTGGCGCGCCAGGAGCACCGCTCCCACATCTGGGCCGAGGCTCGCGCCGCCGATGGCCGCAAGGCTCAGGCCTGGTTGGAGATGCCCGAGGGTTATGCCTTCACCGCCGTGGCCGCGGTGCGCGCCGTCGAGCAGACCCTGGCCCGTGCGCCCCGGGGGGCCCTGACGCCCGCGGGGGCCTTCGGCGCGGACTTCGTCCTCACCATCGAGGGGTGCCTGCGGCTGGACTCGCTGCCTTGAGGGGGCCCGCCTGCTCTCCTTCCGGGCGGCTGCCGGAGGTAGGACGGAGCGGCGCGAAGTCGTGGGGCTGTAAGTGAATGTGCTTCCCAGGGTTTCATTCTGGGCACGTGAACAGTGGGCCCCTTGAGCGCGAGGGCGCGCGGTTGGCTATCGTGCGGGGCAACATGGCCAGGGGACGATGAGGCTGACGTTCAAGCAGCTCACGCTGACGTTCAAGCAGAAGATGATGCTGCTGCCCGGAGTGGCGGCGCTGTTCCTGCTGGCCATCCTCGGCGTGTCCATCACCCTGGGCCTGTGGACGCGGCAGACGCACAAGCTCATCGGGCTGGGCCACGCACCCGCGCTGGAGCTGAGCCGCTCGCTCATCGCGGATCTGCAGACGCTGCACCACGAAGTCCAGGACGCGGTGTTGGCGAAGGACACCCAGCGCATCGAGCCCATGCGGGCGCTGGGGCGGAAGATCGTCGCCGACATTCAGGAGAAGGCGCGCCGCAACCCGACGATGAGCGTTCAGCACCTGGACGCCTTCGAGAAGGACTTCGCCCTGTACCAGACGGAGCTCTCCAACGCGGTGGAGCTCGCCGCGAAAGGAGACCCGAAGGCCTCCTCGGCCGTCATCCGCGAGAGCTCGCGCTTCGAGACGCTGATGCAGACGCTGCAGCTGCTGCTGAATGATCACACCCGCGGGCAGAAGGACGCCTTCGAGGATGCCTCCTCGTTGAACACGCGGGGCCAGGTGCTGATCGCCGTGCTGGTGCTGCTGTGCATCGGGGTGCTGGGGGCGGTGTCCTGGTGGATGGTGCGCGAGGTGGCCGGGCCGCTGGCGCGCCTGTCGGACACGGCGGCGCGGCTGGCCGAGGGCGACCTGACGCAGACCATCGAGGCGCACACCCAGGACGAGATTGGACAGCTGGGGCGCAGCCTGGATGCGCTGGCCCGGCGGCTGCGGGCGCTGCCGGTGGCGCTGCAGGGCGTGGTGGGCGAGCTGAGCGGCGCGTGCGAGCGCCTGACGCGGGTGAGCCAGGAGCAGCTCAACTTCCTCACCGAGCAGGCGCGCAGCCTGTCCGACGCGGGCACCACCATGGCGGAGATCGCCCAGACGTCCAGCATGGCCTCGAGCCGCGCGGAGATGGTGCTCCAGGTGGCCGAGCAGGCCGACAGCTTCACCGCCGCCAGCCAGCAGTCCATCGCCGAGAGCGCGCAGGGGCTGGAGCAGATCCGCCAGCGGGTGACGGCGCTGGTGGGCAACATCGGCCACCTGTCCGAGCAGGCGGTGCACGCGCGTGAAATCATTGGCAGCGTGAAGGACCTGGCGGACCAGAGCAACGTGCTGGCGCTCAACGCGGCCATCGAGGCGGCGCGCGCGGGCGAGGGCGGGCGCGGCTTCGCGGTGGTGGCGCGCGAGATGCGGGCGCTCAGCGGCCAGTCGCTGCAGAGCACCGAGCGCATTGCCCGCATCCTCACCGACATCAACGACGCCATCCGGCAGACGGTGACCACCGCCGAGGGCGACAGCGCGCAGATGGAGTCGAGCATCGAGCAGGTGCTCACCTCGGCCGACCGGCTCAAGGAAATCACCAGCGTCATGCAGGAGAGCAGCAACGCGGCGCGGCAGATCGTCGCCTCGGTGACGCAGCAGAACGCCGGGATTACGCAGATGACCGAGGTGATGACGCAGCTGTCGGCGATGATGGGTGATGTGGTGCTGGCCACCACCAGCGCCGAGGAGACCGTGGGGAAGATCAACGACACGGTGGGCCAGCTGCGGAGGATCGTCTCCGAGTTCCGCGTCTAGCCGCGGGCCCCTACGCGCCGAGCACCTGGAGCGCGCGGGCGTAGTACATGTCACGCTCGGCCTTGCCGTTGTAGCCGCCGTTGACCCGGTAGGTGATGGCGTCGAAGTTGCCCGCGTCCGCGTACGAGTTCAGGTTGCGGTTGTTCCAGTACCAGGCGGCGGTGCGGAAGCCCACGTCGGGGTCGGCGGCGCGCCGGGGGTTGTTCTCCAGGTCGATGCCCAGCGCCTGGCCCGCGGCGCGGTAGTTGCTGCGGCCGGTGAGCTGAATGGGCCCGCGGCCCTTGAAGCGCACGCCGTCACCCGGCTGGGTGTTGCCCAGGTCCAGCCGGCCCTCGTAATCCGCTCCCGAGGCGATCTCCTCCATGTGGCGGAACTCTCCGCTCTCGTGCGCCAGCTGCGCCAGGAAGGCGGCCTGCCGCCGCGGCGTGTTGATGCCCGCCTCCTGCATGGCCGCGTTCAGGTGCGGCATCAGCTCGCGGGCCCGCGCGTCGCTCAGGTGGGGCATGATGCCGCGCAGCTGCTCCACGCTCACGCTGCCCGCGCCGCCCGGCTCGGGAGTGGGCCCCACCGGCCCCGGGCCCGACACGCCACCGGCCTTCTGCGTCAGCGCCTCGCGCGTCAGCGGACCGTAGTAGCCGGTGCTCGGCACGCCGTGGTCCGCCTGGAAGCGCTTGAGCGAGGCCTCCGTCTGCGGGCCGAAGAGGCCCGGGCCCGTGTCCTTCTGCGCCTGCGTCATGTACCCCAGGCCCACCAGCGCCGTCTGGAGCTGCTCCACCTCGGGGCCCTGCATGCCGCGCTGCAAGTCGTTTTGCGGCACGCTGAAGCGCGCGGCCTGCGCCGGCTGCGTGGCGGGCTCGGAGGGGGTGGGCGTGCCCGCCGGAGCCGGCTGCGACGTGCCCTGCGTGGCCGTGCCGCGGTCATTCACGAAGTACTGGGGCCGCGCGTTGCCGAACCCATCGCGCACGTGGCCCTCGTTGAAGTTGGTGCCACCGGCCTGGGCGATGGCGGGCCCGTTGCCCGTCACCTCACCGGGGCGCACCACCGCGATGTGGCCAATGCCGCCCGGGTTGTGCCAGCTGGCCACCGTGGGGTGGCCCTGGTTGGCCAGCGCCTGGGCCTCTTCGGCGCTCACCTCGCGCCAGCCATGCCGCGGGCCGTTGTTCTGCAGCCACAGGTGGCCGCCGTTGGCATCCAGCTCGCGGCCCTGGCCCACGCTCGTGGGGTTGCCCGCGCCGTCCACCCAGTGCGGAATCTCCGCGCCCATCGCCTTCGTCACGTCCCACGCGAAGATGTTGCAGTAGGTGTTGCCATCGCGCGGCTGGTAGCGCGCGTTGCCGCCCACGGCGAACTGATCGATGACGTCCGCGTACGTGTCCGCGTTGCGGTTGGACGGCTCGCCCTTCAGCGGAGCCTCGACGGGGATCCACGCCTGGGTGTTGGTGGTGCCCGCCGCCGCGCTGGTGCCGTTGAACTGCCCGCTGGCCGCCGTGGGGATGCTGCCCGGCGAGGACGGCCGGGTGGGCCGCGTGTCGAACCCGTCACCCGCCTGGGGGCCCGAGGAGGGCCGGGGCCGCGCGTCGAACCCATCCGGGATGGTCAGCTGCCGGCCCGCGTGGATCAGGTTCGGGTTCTGGATGTTGTTGGCCCGCGCGATCGAATCGACCGTCGTGTTGTAGCGGCGGGCAATGGTGCTCAGCGTCTCGCCAGAACGAATCGTGTGGACCGTCGACATGGGCATTACCTCCAAGAAACCGAACCGTTTGGATGTAATGGTCGGACATGTCGTACCCGAAGTTGCTTAGGCCCAAAAGCGGTGAGAAATCAGGGGGTTAAAATGGCGCCTACATTAGCACCATTTTAACCCGTATTTTCTTTCTACCGGCCGAAGATTCCCCGCAGCTTCTTCTTGGCCTCCTCCTCGGCCTTGCGCTTGGCCTCGGCCTCCAGCCGCGCCCGCTCCTCGGCGGCTTTCTGCTCCAACTCCTTCTTCTTGCGCTCGGCCTCCTCGCGCGCGGCCTGCTCGCCGCCCTCGATGACCTTCTGCACCTGCTTGCCCTTCTCGCCCAGCAGCTGCCCCGCCAGCCCCGACGCCACCATCTTCCCGATGGTCGTCGCCGCCGGCTTCACGTCGATGCCCGTCACCTCGGGGCTCCACGCCGGGCCGGTGAGCTTGAGCCCCACGGGGATGGCTTCGGTGGGCGTGGCCTTGCCCAGGGTGATCTTCTTCACCGTCTCGGGGGTGAGGTTCACCACGCCCGTGAGATCCAACACGCCGTCCAGCCGGATGCCGCCCTCGAAGCGCATGGCCGCCTCGGGCCGCGTCCAGGTGATGGGCTTCTCCAGCTGCGCCACGCCGTTCTTTATCTCCACGCCGAAGGGCAGGTTCTCACCCATGGCCATGACGTCCCCGCTCTTGAGCGCCTTGGCGGTGAACGGCAGCGACCTGGCCAGCTGCTCGGACACCTTGCCGATGACGTCCACGCCCAGGAAGGTGGCGTCCTGCACGTTGCCGTTGATGGCGCCCAGCAGCGTCTCCTTGAGCTTGTCGGGCGTGTAGCCCACGCCCTTGAGGTCCACGTTGCCGTTGAAGGTGCCCGTCATCACCTTCTTCGGCGTGCGCGAGGCCATCGTCGAGGCCACGTCCACCCCCTGCATCACCACCTTGGCCTCGAAGGGCCGCTGCTCCGGCTGAGGCCCCAGCCGCACCGTCGTCCCATCGGCCACCACCGAGCCCCCGTAGACGCCCGAGGAGAACTTCTCCACCTTGATCAGGTCATCCACCATGGTGATGTGGGCGACCATGTTGGACATGTCCATCTCGGTGTAGCGCAGCGAGGCCACCTGAAAGCGCATGTCCCCGCGGTAGCCGTTGAAGCGGCCGGCATCGCTCGGAGGCGGAGGCAGCACGCCGCCGTTGCGGGCCATCACCTCCTCGTCCTTCATGAGCAGCGCGTCCGCGTTGAGCCGCGGGGCCTTCATGTCCATGGCGAAGGAGGTGGTCTGCTTGGGGCCCTTGCCCGCCAGCGCGAACGAGGCGGTGCCCGCGAGCGTGTCCTCCAGCAGGCCCAGGGTGAGCTGCTTCACGTCCACCTTCATGCCGTCCTTGGTGGGCTGGTAGGTGCCCGCCGCGGCGATGTCGAAGCGCTGGCCAGGGGCCTTGTTCAGGAGCAGGCCGGGGCGCAGGTCCGCGCCGTCCAGGGCCGTCTTCGTATCGAAGCGCAGCGCCCCGCCGCCCGCCGCGTCGCCCGTCACCCGCGCGGTGAGGCGCATGGGCGCGCCCGCCTCCTTGGAGAGCTGCTCGGGGATGCGCAGGCGCACCGGCGTCAGGTCCACCTCGAGGGTGATGGCCTGGCCCTCCTGCGAGCCGCTGCCCTTCACCGTCAGGCCCACCGGCCCGGCGATGCGCCCGGCCAGCTGCTTTCGCAGCGGCGGGTAGTACTCGGCGAGCACGGCGGGATCCAGGTCATGGCTCGTCAGCTCGAAGCCCTCCACCTGGGGCGAGGCGCTCGTCATGCCCTTCACCTGGCCCTTGCCGCTGATGCCCGCGGGCCCGAAGTCCAGCTTGAGCCGGTCCAGCGCCAGGTCTCCCGCCGCGAGGTCCGCCTTCACGTCCGTGTCGAGCACCACGTCCAGCGCCTTGCCACCCTCGGCGCCGGCGAAGCGCAGGCCCAGCGCGCGGATGACGCCCTCGAGCCGGGTGGGGCCCTTGCCTCCGGGCACCGCGCCGCCCAGCTCCGCCTTCCAGTCCGCGGTGAGGGTGCCCGCCTGCAGCCCCACGCTCGGGGGCAGGTACGGGCCCAGCGGCGCCAGATCGATGGCCTCGGCCTTGAGGGTGAGGCGCTCAGGGGTGGGCACCAGCGTGGGCGGCAGCGGCGAGGCGGCCAGCGTGGCGAACAGGTTCTGCTTCTGCGCCAGCACGGCGGCGGCGAGCTTCACCTCCAGGGGCTGGTTGACGCGCAGATCCTTCACCTCGATGTCCAGGTCCGAGATGGCCAGCTCCTGCGCCTTGCCGCCCGAGCGGTCCACGAAGCGGATGGTGCCGTCGGTGAGGGCGGCCCGGTCCACGCGCACGCCGGACAAGTCTTGCGGAGGCTTGTCCTCCTTGGGGGCCTGCTCCTTGGGCTGCTGCTGGGCCAGGCGCTCCTGGAGCCGCTGCACGTTGGTGGTGCCATCGGGCAGGCGGATGACGTTGACGGTGAGGCCGGACACCTCGGCGTTGAGCACCTGGATGTCCTTGCCGCGCGAGGTGAGCAGGGCCATGGTGGCCACGCGCACGTCCAGGTTCTTCATCTGAGCCAGGGGCAGATCCTCGCCCTCGGCGGCGCCCACGGTGACGTCGTCCACGTCCAGGCCCGCGTGGGGGAAGAGCTTGGTGGAGATGTCGCCAATCTCCACGGGCCGGCCGAGCTGTTGAGACAGAGTGACGGCCTGCTCACGGGCCTGCTTGAGCAGGATGGCATCGAGCCGCCACAGCACCACGGCCACGGCTATGACGAGCACGCCCAGGATGCCCAAGAGCACATAAGGCCAGCGCCGCTTCTTTTGAGGCTCCATCGCTTGCTACCTCCTCCTGCAACCGGGCCCGGACCGCCCAGTACGGCCTGTGGAAGGCCGCCATAGGGGCGGGAACCTAATCAGCTTCCCGTTCTCCTACAGCCCCCGACGTGAAGGGGAGAAAAAGTCTTCACGCTTCACCGGGAGGTAGGGGTTCGCAGGGATGCCCAGGTGGCAACCAGGTGCCGCATCCGCCTCAAAGGGGTGGGCGGGGAATAGCCGGGGCTTCTACGGGGGGAGAAGGTAAGCCCAACTCGTCGCAGATCAGGCGCACCAGTGCTTCGCGGCGCGGCGTATGTTCCTTCCAACTCCGCAGGGACTGCCAGAAGGCGGAATGAACCACGGAGAACAAGCGATTCCGGAAGTCGATGTAGCCCTCATCGGTGAACGGCTGGTTACCTGTACGAGCGATGTACTGAGCGTACTCGCGCAGTTGCTGCTCAGCGGGACCACCGCGAGAGTTCCCCGCGAAGCCGAGGACGCCGATGGCCACGGGGTTCCGGATGGAAGTCAAAATGGGAATGCAGACGATCCAGGAATAGTCGCCCTCGGGTGAGGCTCCAGGGTTGGACTTGAAGATGAGTGAGCGGTGGGAAGAGTCCCCCCGAACCCATCCTGTCTCCTGACCGAAGCGCAGCGCATGACCCGCGACGCCTTCACCCCACGAGAAACGGACGGCCCAAGCGCGATTAGGAAACATACCCAAGGCAGTCATCAGTTTGTGCCGCCCAGGATGCCAGAGGTAGCACATCCATGAAGAGTCCCGCCCAGGCGAGGATCCAAGCAGGTGTGACAGTTCCCGATCAAAGTTCTGGGTAAGCGCTACGGGCAACGAGCCTGGCGTAGGGGGCTTGTCTCGGCACTCCTCCATGAGCCAACTCAGCAACTGGCTGATGCCAACATCGTGAGGCCGTCCAGTATCAGCGGGCTCACAGGCAACCAAATAGCGATGGCCCACCAAAGGAGAAGGGATGGTGAACTGGACATGGTTCGCGCTGCCGTCCAGCCGCCCTCGTTTAATTTCCAAGGGGCTGTTGATCCACCTCTCCTGACCGCGCTCCTCCGCGCGGCGGAGCGCAACCACCTGCCGTGACTCCGCGTTGGGGTTCATTCGAACTAAGTCAGGGAAGCGCAGGGTGAGGGTGAGTTCGTCACACGGGAAGCGGACGGTATAGGGCCGGCCGTCGAGCCCTGAGTGCAGGTGCTCGAGAGAAGAGTGGGACTCTTTACGCGCTTGGAGGTCCATCTGGTTGAGTGCAAGGCAGTTGGAGATGCGGTAACTCCAGCGCAAGTGGTCCAATCTGACCTCTTGAGCCGCAGAGAGCGTGAAGCGAATACGTTCGTCGGGTAGATCCTTACGCTCTACTGTCATCGGTCCCGTGGAGGTGTCCGCCTTCTCCTGTGCCAAGACACTGCAGAAGGGCTTCTCGATGAGCGCCAGAGTGACTTCTCCTCGAAGCGTCACGTCCTCCATCTCAATTTCCACCTTGGCAATTCCGTCGGAGTCCACTGTCCAGGTTCGACGGTGGCGCACGGCATGGCTGAGCTGATCTAGGCGAGCGATGGTCGGTTCCAGGAACGTATGCCGCCGTCTCTCCTGGTTCTTCTCGTAGGACCCGCTGTTGTGGCGATTGAATACTTCGACGTCGATGTGTCCTGGGTAAACGTGGGCGATGGAGAACTGATTACCGATGGCGTCAGGACGCTCCTCTGATCCTGCACCGAGTGAGCCCGTGGAGACGACGAAGAAGCGTTCCTTAAAAAGTTCTTCGAACGTCTTGTAGGCCGCTTGGTGAGTGTGACCGTGGAAGCCGAGCCGAAACCCGGCGTTGTAGAGCAGCCCAATGTCCTGAGTGCTCAGATAGTCGGGCCGTCCGCGGTCGCTGCCAAAGCCGTGGTGCCAGATGGCGATGCGAATGCAATCGCGGGCATGTGCTTCTGCGTGGAGGCGTGCTCGCTCGATGGCTTTCGCGTTGAGCATTGCGCCAGTCCAGTGCCTGTCGTTTCGGGAGCAGGAACTGAAGCCGTAGAAAGCGATGCCCGAATCCGGGAAGACGTGAGCGGACCAATGCTCCGCGTCATCCGCAGTCGTGAGCACGAAGGGGCGGAAGGCTTCTGGAGGAAGGGAACCCTCATAAAAGCGGCTCAAAAATCTCTGAACATGCTCGAAGCGAGAGGGGTATCGGCTGGGGTCAATACGCAGAACGTCGAGGTGACCATAACGGCCGATCGAGACCCGGAGGAGGCTCTTCTCGGGTTCGAAAGCAGCCCTGCGCAGGAGGTCTCCGAAGTTCGAGTTCTTCGAGAGCTCTTCCTCAATGGAGAGCCGGTCGCCAATATCTGCTGTCCAGTCGACATCGTGGTTACCTGGAACGAGCACGACGCGCTGCCGCTGCCGAACCTTGAGGAGTGGCAACACGGAACGTTCAAGGAACGCGTAGAGCTGCTCGTACTCAGAGGGCTCAGCCCGCTGCGACAGGTCTCCGCTGACGACCACGAAGTCGAAGGACCCAGGTGCGAGATGGGGACTTGGGCCACTCCAGATTTCTTCGAAGTTCTGAAACTGGCCAGTGAGATGAAGGTCCGACAGATGAAGGATCCGCATAGCGCGGACCCGAATCTTTACCGGGACTCGGCGGGAGTTGCTTGGGAATCGGTCTTGGGCGGCGCATGAGTGGTATCGCGAGTCAGCCGCGTGACCAACTCGTGAGTCCGAATCACCGTTTCGCGAGCCACGTCGACGATCATTTGGAAGGGAACGCGCACGCGCACGACTGGCTCCGTGAACTCTTCGTCGGTCGGCTTCTGCATCTCAGGCTCCCTCCTGCTTAGAAGCATCTCTGTAGCGTAGTCACTCGGAGCAGAACAAGCCAAGTAGGGGTTGTCAGCTTGGCAGGTCTCTTGTCGGCACAGTGATCGCGGTGTCTCCCCTGGGAGGAGCCGACTTCCGAGCCAGAATGATCCAGAACTCCTCATGGTCCCCTGAGAGCCTCCTATGTAAGGCCGTTCGTTAGGACGGTGAATCATGATCGCTCAAGGGGCTGACAGGTCGCACTCGATATTCCACCGTGCGGTCAACTGGCCCTGATTTCGCGATGTTGGCCACTCACCTGGAAATGGCGAAGAATGCAGCTTTCCTTCGGCACTAGCGCTTCCCGGCGCTCCCCAGAAGGCCGAGACTGCCGCGCGTCATGACTCTCCTCCGTCTGCTCTCCGGGCTCGTGCTCCTGGCCGGCCTCTGCGCCTGCGCTCCCCGCGCCACGGTGGCCCGCGAGTCCACGCCCGCCGCCATGTCCACCCCCGCTGATGCCGAGTTCTCCCGCTTCTCTCGCGAGTACCTCGACTGGTACTACGAACAGAACCCCGTGCGCGCCACCGGCCTGGGCATTCACCTCTATGACGCCCGGCTCCCGGACCTGTCCGCCGAGGCCCATACGCGCAAGACGGCCGCGCTCCGCACCTGGCTCGAACGCCTGCGGCGCATCGACCGCTCAGCCCTCACCGGGGATGCCGTGTTCGACGTGCGCGTGCTGGAGAACGCCATCCGCGCCGAGCTGCTCGAGCTCGAGGAGGTCCGCGAGTGGCGCCGCAACCCCATGGTCTACAACGGCGTCATCGTCTACGGCCTGTCCTCCCTGTCCTCGCGCGAGTTCGCTCCCGTCGAGGAGCGCATGCGCAGCCTCATGGCGCGCATGGCCGCCATCCCCACCGTCATCGCCTCGGCCAAGGTCAACCTGGTTGACGTCCCCAGGCCCTGGGCCGAGCAGACCGTGCGCGACACCCGCGGCACCGTGAGCTACCTGCGCAAGGACCTCACCGCCGCGCTCCAGGCGCAGGGCCTCTCCCGCGTGGAGCCCCCGCTGCGCGAGCAGTTCGAGGCCGCGCGCAAGAAGGCCGAGGCCGAGGTGGACGACTTCGCCCGCTGGCTGGAGAAGGACCTGCTGCCCCGCGCCACCGGGGACTTCCGTCTGGGCAAGGCGCTCTTCGAGAAGAAGCTCGCCCTCGAGGAGCACGTGGAGCTGTCGGCCGAGCAGCTGCGCGACATCAACGAGCGGGCCATCCGCTACTACCAGGGCTGGGTCGCCCGCGAGGCCGCGCGCATCGACCCCAAGAAGACGCCCGCCCAGGTGATGGAGGCCATCACCCAGGACTACCCGCCCGCCGAGGAGCTCATCCCCACCGCGCGGCGCCAGCTCCAGGAGGTGCAGCGCTTCATCAAGGACAAGCAGCTCGTCACGCTGCCCTCGGACCGGCTGCCCACCGTGCGCGAGACGCCGGCTTATGCGCGCATGGGCTTTGCCTCCATGGACACGCCTGGCCCTTTCGAGCAGCGCGCCACCGAGGCCTACTACAACCTCACCAACGTGGAGCCCGACTGGACGCCCGAGCAGAAGGCCCAGCACCTCACGTACTTCAACCGCTCGGGGCTGCTGGGCATCACCGTGCACGAGGCCATGCCGGGCCACTTCGTGCAATTGCTCTACGAGGCCCAGGTTCCCACCGAGGTGCGCAAGGTGTTCAACGTCGCCTCGGTGGTGGAGGGCTGGGCCCACTACACCGAGCAGATGATGGTGGACGAGGGGCTGGGCGGAGGAGACCCCGCCATCCGGCTGGGCCAGCTGCGGCGGGCGCTGCAGCGGCACGCGCGCTGGCACGCGGCGCTGGCGCTCCATGTCTTCGGAGATTCGGTGGACCAGGCCGCCAGGCGCTACGCGGAGATCGCCTACTTCGAGCCCTTCCCCGCGCTGCGCGAGGTGCAGCGTGGCACCTTCAACCCCACCTACCTCTATTACGCCCTGGGCCGCATGCAGATCCTCAAGCTGCGCGAGGACTACCGCCGCGCTCAGGAAGCCCGAGGCGAGAAGTTCTCGCTGCGCGACTTCCATGATCGGCTGCTGCGGCTGGGGCTGCCCATCACCCTGGCCCGCCAGGCGCTGCTGCCCGGAGACACCGCGCCCTCGCTCGAATAGCCACGCGGCGGCTCAGAGCTCGATGATCTCCGGGCTGCGCCGGGGCTGCTGCTCGGGCGGCGGCCCCGGCGGCTCGGGCTCCATCCACTCCTGCACGAAGAGGGTGAACCCGCGCGGGGCGTACACCGGCTCGGAGTGGAACACGTCCAGGTAGAGGGTGACGGGCTGCTGAAGCCCGTCGTAGATGACTTCGTAGATGTCCAGGCCCCCCATGTGGCCGGGGTACGTCTCGAACTCGCAGCAGCCGCCCACGCGGCGCCACGCCACGGGCTGGCCCTGAGGGCCGCGCAGCACCTCGAAGAAGAAGGACTCGCCCCGCGGGCCGCCGCCGATGCGGATGGGGTTCTCGGCGGTGAAGCCGTACGAGGCCTCCTGGTGCCACTGCCCGGGGCCCGCCAGCTGGCGCGGCGGGTACACCCTGCGCGGCTCGGGGTTGGAAGCACACGCACAGACGGCGAGCAGCCCAAGCAAAGCGAGGCGGATGCGCATCATTGGAGGACTCCGGGCGGACGCCTTCACGCTGGCACAGGTGACACACCGCGCGCACCTGTGCTTTGTCACTACAAGTGTGTGTTTGAGCGCAATCACAGTGCACACGACAACACCTGGGACTTCTGGCCATTGGTGCAGAGAGAGGAACTTCCTTTAGCGTTCCGGTTGGCGGCACCGGCGAAATGATCAGGTCCTTTCGTCAGGCGCCGGGGGGAGCCGATTCATGTGGAGAGAGCGCCGTCGTGTGTCGTCCTGCGCGTGGAGTGCTCCCGCGTGGAGCCGTTGGCTGGGCGTGCTGCTGACCGGGTTGCTGGTGGGGTGCAGCACGCTGCGCTCGGACCTGTGCGCCACGCTGCACACGGTGATGATGGAGGAGATGCGCATCACCGAGGAGACGCCGCGCCACGTGGCCGAGGCGCAGATGTGTGAGCAGCAGGGGCTGCGGCTGCAGCGCATCTCCGAGGATCTGATCTCCCTGGAGATCCGCGACAAGGCGCTGCGCAAGGCGGTGGAGGGCTATCGCTCGGAGGTGGCGCGGCTGTCGGAGGAGTACAGCCGCCTGGCCAGGGCCTACCGCGCCGCGCCGGACGCGGGCCCGGACGCGGAGGACCAGGTGCGTGAGCGGCTGGGGCCGCTGGTGCTGGACCGGGCCGCCTCGGTGAATGGCCCGCGCTCGGCGCTGCGCAGCGCGTGCAGCGTCTACTGAGCGCGGCTCAGACGTTCCAGTAGTAGCTCCACTTGAGCAGCACCGCGTCGGTGGCGGGGCCGGACAGCAGGCGCCGGGGCGCCAGCGTGGCCGGAGCGCGCTCGCCCTCGGCGGTGGGCAGCCCCTGCTGCGAGCGCGAGTAGACGACGAACAGCGTGGAGCCCAGCCGGTACTCCCAGCGCAGCACCACGTTGAGGTTGAGCGCCACTTCGTAGAAGTCGTCCTCCGTGCGGCCCCCGGTGGGCGTCAGCGCCGAGAGGCGGATGGGCTTGCGCGCCGCGTCCGAGGCGGCCTCGTAGTGCGAGTCATACACGCCATACGCGGTGAACAGCTGCGCATAGCCCTGCAGCGTCAGGTGCGGGCGCAGCACCCACTGCTGGCGCAGGGTGAGCGAGAGCAGGTTGGACTCCAGGTTGGCCAGCAGGAAGCGGTCCTCTCCCAGGTTCTCCACGAAGCGCGGCCCGCCGGGGGTGTTGTCCAGCATCACCTCCAGGCGCGTCTCCACCGCGGGGTGGGGCCGGAACGTGGTGGCCACGTTGGCCGCCCAGCCCCACTGGCCCGGCGCGGGCCCCCGGTCATGGTGCCCCAGCGCGGCGAAGCCCTCCACGGCCAGGCGCCGGTTGCGGTTGCTCTCGAGGAAGGCGACGAGGAAGCCGTTGTGCTCGCGCTCCAGGGGGATGCCGGTGCTGTCCATCTCGCGCACGTCATAGCCGCCCAGGTTCAGCCCCGCCTCCAGGCCCACGAGATCAAAGGTGGGCAGGTCCACCGCGGCGTTGATGTTGAGCCAGCTGCCGCGGTTCACCCCGCGCCCGTCCGCCGTCCAGCCCGAGCCGCCACTGAGGTTGCCGTAGAAGCCCTTGAAGGGCCCCAGGCCGTTGGGCCGCGTGTAGTGCAGCCCCACGCGCGAGGCGTGCTCGTTCTGCGTGCGCTGGAAGCCGGTGGCGTTCAGGTTCAGCCTGGGCGTGGAGAAGTCATAGCCCACGTCCCACCGGAAGCCGTCTCCGCCGAACTTGCCCGCGCGCACGTAGCCCCCGTAGCCCGTGTCCCCGCGGCGCAGCGGGGTGCCGTCCGCCAGCGTGCGCTCCGGAGGCCCGCCCGAGGTGCGGCTGGCGTCCAGCTGCCCCAGCACTCCGTACTCGCTGTTGGAGGTCTTCAGGTCGAAGTCCACCGCGGCGCCCTGGCCTCCGCGGGCCAGGCACTGGGCGGGCTGCTCCTCCTCGTCCAGCGCGGCCTGCTCCTCGGTGCAGCCGCTCACCAGGGGCGTGGCCGCCGCGAAGCTGCCGCCCACCCGCGAGTTGTCTCCCAGCGAGCCGCGCGCCACGGCGGCCAGGAAGTTGGTGGCCGGCTGCGGCTTGTCCGGCAGCGAGCTGCTGGGGCCCAGGTGCAGCGGCCGGTTGGAGTGCAGGCGCCAGCGCCGATCCGGGTTCTCCTCGTCCTGCTCCTGCCACGGCCCGGTGACGAGCGCGTCCAGCACGCCGATCTCCACGCCCTTGGCGAGGGTGCCCGTCACCTTCACCGCGCCGAGGATGGGCGTCTGCAGGCCGATGCGCCGCGAGTAGAAGAGCGCCTGGGGAGAGTTGCCCGTGCCGCCGCCCACCGGCTGGAACAGCTCCAGGCCCTGGGTGAAGAAGGAGCGCTTCTCCGGGAAGAAGGCCTCGAAGGTGCTCAGGTTGAGGATGAGTTGATCGGCCTCCACCTGGCCGAAGTCCGGGTTGAAGGTGGCGTTGAGGGCCAAGTCGCTGGTGAGCGAGGCCTTCAGGTCCAGGCCCACGTCCAGCGTGGGGTCCATCAGCCGGGGCAGGGGGCGCGCGCTGTCCGAGAACTGGGGCCGCAGCGTGCCGCGCGTGGCGATGTAGGGCGTCAGCTCCACGGCGCGCTTGGGCTTGATGCCCTCCAGGCCCGTGAGGTGGCCCAGCCGCGACACGTTGGCGGCGGTGGCGCGCGGGTTGTCCACCGACTCGCTCTCCTCGTTGAGCCGCGCCAGCTGCCGGCGCACCGAGAAGCCCCACGTCTGCATCCCCCCTTCCGGGAAGCGCAGCTGGGACAGGGGAATGGAGAACTCGGCCACCCACCCGTCCTCCAGGCTGCCCGTGGCCCCGTCCCACACCCCGTCCCAGTCCGTGGTGAAGTTGCGGTCATCATAGAAGAGCCCATCGCTGTGAACTCCACCCGCACTGAGCGAGAAGGCGTACGCGGTGCGATGGTCATGGGTGGAGTCGATGATGAGCTGCACGGTGTCCGAGGTGGGGAAGCTGTCACGCCGCCCCAGGCGCCGGTCGATCAGCCCCGGCTGCGAGTCCCGGGAGGTGACGCCCACGTAGAGGCGCTCCGAGTCATAGAGGATGCGCAGCTCGGTGCGCTCGGAGGGCGCGGCGCCAGCGGTGGGGAAGCGCTGCACGAAGTCGGCGAACACGGGAGCGTCCGCCCACGCGGGCTCATCCAGCTTGCCGTCGTTGCGCATGTCGCCATGAGCGGGCGCGGCGCGGATGAACTGATTGCGGCCTGGGCCCTCCACCGCCGCGTTCGCCGTCATGGCGCACAGCAGCATCGCCAGCCCCCACCCCTGACGCAGCATGACAAGTACTCCTCGCTTCAAGACCTAACCCCGAACGCTCGAGCGGGCGTTCCATTTCACGGTTTCTTACGCGTGTCACCCTGGCCCTTGCCGCCACCGGACATCGAGCGCACGAAGGCCGAGTCCACCCCGTGGATGCGCAGCTTCACCAGGTCCTCCGGCGTGGCGCTGGGGAAGCCCGCGGCGCGCATCTCCTGGATGAAGGCGGGGGTGACACCGTGGATACGGAAGTTCATCAGCTCCTTCTGTGAAATGTTGGCAAAGCCCAGGGCGCGAATCTCGCGGACGAACTCGGGCGTCATGCCGTGGATGCGCATGGCCACCAGCTCCTTGGCCGTCAGGTTCTGGAAGCCCGCGGCGCTCATCTCGCGGATGAACTCCGGCGTCACCCCGTGGATGCTCATGGACATCAGCGTGTCGAGCTCCAGGTTCTTGAAGCCCGCGGCGGCCAGCGCGCGGATGCGCTCGGGCGTCACCTCGTGGATGCGCGTCTGCACCAGCTGCTTGAGCGTCAGCTTCGAGTAGCCCGCCGCGCCCAGCTCGCGGATGTACTCCGGCGTCACCTGGAAGATGCCCACCTCGATGAGCTCCTTGAGGGGGA
Organism: Myxococcaceae bacterium; assembly: GCA_035296065.1. GTDB lineage: Bacteria > Myxococcota > Myxococcia > Myxococcales > Myxococcaceae > DATHBR01. The sequence goes on from DATHBR010000025.1 coordinate 60,283, forward strand.
TGTCCTTGTAGCCCAGCGCTCCCAGCTCCTTCACCCGCGCAGGGGTGATGTCGAACAGGGCCAGCTGGAACTGCTGATCCGGGGTGAGCTGGGTGTAGCCCAGCGCGCCCATGGCCTGGGTGTACGCCGCGCTGGGCGCGAACTGGAAGTGGCCCGCGCCCTCGCCGCCGGAGAAGCGGCCCTCGAAGTGGAGGGTGCCCGCCTCGCGCTCGAGCTTGAAGGGAGCGGTGCTGCCCTCCGCGGTGGACAGGCCCTGGAAGGCGGCAATCGGCACGGGCATACCAATCTGCCCGCCCTTCTCTCCCTTGTGCCGCAGGTTGAGCTGGAGCTGGGTGTTCTTGACGGAGGCTGTCCACGTGCCGGTGTGCGTGGGGTTGGCGAGCGCGGGGGTGACGGCCACGAGCAGCAGGGCGAACAGCGCGAAGAAGTGCGGCGTTTTCATGGCGTGAGGCTCCTTGGGACAAGGCACGGCCCACCGGCGCGCGCTCGCAAGAGCGCGGCCGTGAGCACGCGGTGAGGTGAGGGGAGAGAGAGAACTTCGGGTTACTTGCGCGGCTGCTTCATGCGGCGGATGAAGTCGGCGTCGATGCCGCTTTCGCGCAGGCGGACCAGCTCCTCGGCGGTCACCGCCTCCAGGCCGGCGGCGCGCATCTCGCGGATGAAGCCCGCGTCCACGCCCAGGGCGCGCAGCTCGACGAGCTCATCCGTCGGCAGATCCTTGAGGCCCGACTCCTTCAGCCCGCGGATGTAGTCCGGCGTGATGCCCAGGGCCTTGAACTCCACCAGCTTGTCCGCGGACAGCTTGGGGTAGCCCGCCTTGGCCAGCTCGGAGATGGTCTCCGGGCGCACGCCCACCGCGCGCATCTCGACGACCGTGTCGAGGTCCAGGCCCGTGTAGCCCGCGTCCTTCAGCCCGCGCAGGTACACCTCGTCCACGCCCACCGCGCGCGCCGCGGACAGCTGGTGCGGGTTGTTGGTGGCGAAGCCCTGGGCCTTCATCGCCTCGATGAAGGCGGGGGTGACGCCCAGGTGCTTCAGCTCCGCCAGGGCCTCGGCGGACAGCGTCTTGCCGAAGCGGGTGTTCATGTCCCTGGCGTACTCGGGGGTGATGCCGGCGTGGCCAAACTCCACCAGGGTGTCCACCGTGGGCTCGTAGCCCATGCCCTTCACCGTCTCGACCATCTCCGGGGTGACGCCCGCGTTCTTCAGCTCCACGAGCTGATCCACCGAGAGCGGGCCCTCGCCCACGCGGGTGCTCCGGTCCGCGTCGTTACCCCGCCGGCCCGGGTTGGGGCTGGGGCTCGGGTTGGGGTTCGGATTCGGGTTGGGGCTCGGGCTCAGGTTGGGGCTCGCGGCCAGCAGGGGCCTGGGCGTGGGCATGGAGCGCGTCACCGGGCCGGCGACGGGGCTCGTCACCCTGGGGCGAGGCATGGGCGCGGGCGCCGGAGCCGCGACAGAGGGAGCCGCCACGGCCGCGGCCATCGCGGAGGCCGGAGCCTGGGGCACGGTGGCGGAGAGCTCCTCGACGGGCAGCATGAGCGCGGTCAGGGGCGCGGCGACGGCGAGGCTGCTCACCAGGGTGAGCACCGAGGCGCCCGCCACCCAGCGAGAGGAGCAGCGCGTGGCGGGGGAGAGGACGAGCCGGCGCACGCGCTCGGGCAGCGAGCCACCCAGGGCGGACAGGGCGGGGCTGGGCGCGAGCGAGGGCAGCACGCGCAGCTCCTCGAGGGCGGTGAGCGCGCGGGCGTAGGACAGGGAGCTGCCGCTGGTGCCGGCGGCGATGTCGTCGCAGCAGTGCTCGCGCTCCACGCGGATGAGGTGGGAGATCCACCACACGGCGGGGTGGTAGAAGAGCAGCGTCTCCACGAGCGTCTGCGCCAGGTTCACCGCGAAGTCATAGCGGCGGATGTGCGCCAGCTCATGGGCGAGGATCATCTCCAGCTGCCGCGCGGACAGGCCCGTGAGGATGGAGGTGGGCAGCAGCACCACGGGGCTGAGCCAGCCCACGGCGGCGGGCACATCGATGGCGGTGGACTGGAGCAGGCGCACGGCGCGCTGGAGCCCCAGGCGGTGGGCGAGCGCATCCAGCCGGGCCTGCCACTCGGCGGGAGCGGGGGAGGCCTGGCGCACCTGGCGGCGCAGGCGCACCCACCCGGACAGCAGGCGCAGCGACGAGAACGCCACGCCCAGGCCCCAGGCGAACACGAGCCAGGGCATATATAAGGATACAGACTCGAGCACGGACGCGGCCGGCACGGAGGCCACCGGCTCGCTCACGGGGCCCACCCGCTGTGTCTCGGGCAGAGGGTTGCGAGCCGCCCACCGCGCGCCACCGTCAACCACGGCCACGGGCGCGGACACCTCCGGGGACAGCGCCTGGGCGGCGCCATAGTGCCGCCACACGGTGGCCACGGGCAGCACGAGCATCGCCACCAGCGCGGTACACGCCAGCGCATAACGCGCGGTGGCCGCCTTGCGCCCCAACACGCGCAGCGCGAGCGCCAGCAGCACCGCCACGAGCGCCCCCTGCCACAGCAGGTGGACCAGCGCCCAGCCCAGGGACTCCAGGACAAGACCGTTCATCGCTCTCCCTCCTGCTCCAGCGTGTCGAGCAGCCGGCGCAGCTCGGCCAGCTCCTCGGGTGAAGTCTTCTTCGAGGACAGGGCCTGCATGGCCAGCTGGGCCGGGGAGCCGCCAAACGCGCGCTCCACCAGGTCCGTCACCAGCTGCCGCTGGGTGCGCTGCTGCGTCGCCTGGGCGCTGTACACGTGCGCCCGCTGCGACTCATCCCGCACCACCAGCCCCTTCTCGGTCATGATCTGCATCAGCTTGAGGACGGTGGTGTACCCGGTGCCGTCCTTGAGGGCCTCGTGCACCTCGCGCACCGTGCTGGGCCCTCGCGCCCACAGCACCCTGAGAATGCCCAGCTCGGCATCCGTGGGCAGCTTCGTCTCGCTCATGGCTCCCTCGGCCTCCATCGTGCTTCCACAGATATACGAACGCCTTCGTAGATGTCAACGAAGACCTTCGTAGATGGCCGCCACTGTCGCCTGCTCCTCTATCAACCAGGCACCAGAGGGGCTGATCCGCCGGAGGGGGTTTCCGGAAAGAGAGGCAGATCGCACCTTGCCGGAGAGAGGCAACTCTGGAGGCGTCGATGGCGGAGACCAAGAAGCGTAAGGCGGCGAAGCGGTCGTCGGGCGGGCGCAAGGCGGCGGCGAGCCGGGACACGGGGCGCATTCAGGTGCGCCGGGACACGGCGGAGTACCGGGCCGCGGCGGCGGACCAGTCCGCGCAGATCCGCGATGTGATTGACGCCGCGCTGGCGGACGGGCGCCGCACCCGCGAGGAGATTGAAGCGCGCATCGAGAACCAGTGGCACAACCGCGCGCCGGTGGCTCCCAAGGCCTCGAAGCGCGGCGGCCGGGCGCGCAAGAAGGCCTGACGCGGGGCCTTGCCTTAGCTGGAGACGCGCGTTGGGGCGGGCTGAGCGGCCGGCTCTGCCTCTGGCGTGGCGGGAGCCTCCTCACCCAGCGCCGCCAGCCGCTTGGCCAGGTGCTCCGCCTGCGCGACCTTCGCGCTGGCCTCGGTGCCCGCGGCGCCCACCAGCGACACGCGCGCCCGCTCCATCAGCGCCACCTGCGCATGGAGCGAGGCCAGCAGCCGCTCGCGCTTGCGAGACAGCGTGTCCAGCCGGTTGAGCTCCTCACCCAGCGACGAGGCCGCCAGCTCCAGTTGCCGCCGCGCCACGGCATCCTCGGTGCCCGCGGCCCGGGTGCGCAGATCCTTGATCTGCGAGTCCACATCGCCCTGGGCCACGGACTGAAGCTGCGCATCCAGCGCCGCGTGGGACTCGGCGAGATCAAACGCCGCGCCGGCCAGCTTGCGCAGCACCTGCACCAGCTGGGTGCGCCCGGCCCCCGGCGCCATCTTCATCGCCACCGCGAAGCACTGCCGGTACAGCGCCAGGGTGCGCGCCACCAGGCCGCGCGCCTCGCCCTGCACGGTGTCCTCCAGCACGCCGCCGCGAGACACCACGGGGTCGGTGTGCAGCGTCACGTGCGAGGCCAGCGTGCCCACGCTCCAGAACAGCGCCACGGAGGTGAAGCCCACCAGCGTGCCCAGCAGCTCGCCGGGGGTGAAGAAGCGCGCCTCGAACACCTTGAACACGTACATGCCCAGCGGCGCCAGGGCGCCCGCGGCCACCGCGCCCGCGGCCACCTCGCTGGGCTTGCCGAACCGGTCCCCGCCCGGGCCCAGCCAGCACGTGAGGGCCGCGGCGATGGCGCCGCACAGGGCCTGCGTCGCGTACGGCCCGGCCTTGAAGAAGAAGGGGAGGATGGGCAGCAGCGCCAGGGCGATGCGCAGCGCTCCGCTATAGCCGGTGACGGGCCGGGCGGCGGCCAGCCCCGCGGCGATGATCGCCACGCCCGGAGGCACGTTGATGCCCACCTGGTCCGCCAGCGCCGCGATGACGCCAGCGGCCGCTCCTCCGGCGATCGCGCGAAGCGTGCGCCCTTCGAAGTCCTCGCGGTGGAGCAGTTGCAGGGAAAAGGCCATGGCGTTGGGTTCCTACGTCACTGGTACGAGTTGTTCTGCCCGAAGTTCTTCATCGTCTTGCGCTGCAGGTCGCGCGCGTTCCTGCGCTCGGAGGCTTCGTCCTGCGAGCTCTCGTAGGCGGACCGGGTCTTGTCCAGCTCCTCGATGTCCGAGGAGAGCGCCGCGGCCGAGGTGCCGAACATCCGGCGCGCGTTGTCCATCAGGTTCAGGGCGCCCGAGCGGTTGCCCTTCTTCATCTCCTCGACGGCGGCGCGCATCTGCTGGGTGCCCAGCGCGCGCACCGCGTGCACACGGACGTCCTTGTCGAGGTTGGCGCGCACCACGTCCACATCATCGGACGAGCGCGCCGTGAGCGCCACCCGGGCCTCGGTCTGCCGGTCCTGCTCCACGTCGATGTAGCGCACCGCGGCGTTCAGCAGCACGAGCGGCTGCTCGGACGGCTGGGTGTCCAGGGTGAGCTTCACCACCAGGCGCGAGGACTGGCCGCCGGCCATGTCGTACAGGGGCACGCGCACGGTGCGGCCCTCGGTGATGGAGTTGACGCCCAGCACCTCGAGGCGGCTCACCTGCTCGGGCAGCTCCAGCCGGACTTCCACCGAGCGCGCCACGGTGCCGGTGGCCTGCTCCAGCTCGCGGTTGAACACCTCCGCCAGCTGGCTCGAGTCCAGGAAGCCGGTGAAGCCGCCGCCCTGCTCGGCGATGCTCTGCATCAGGTTCTCGTTGAAGTCCTCGCCCACGCCCAGGGCGCTCACGGCGATGCCCTCGTCGCGGATGCGGCGCGCCACGGCGGTGAGCTGCTCCTCGCGCACCAGGCCGGCGGTGGGCTGCCCGTCGCTCAGCAGGATGGCGCGGCTGACGCGGAACTCCCTCACGTAGGGGCGCAGCTGCTGGGCCGCCGCCTCCATGGCGCCGCTGATGTTGGTGGAGCCGTCGTCCTCCAGCGCGTCCACGAAGGCCAGCATCCGCTCGCGCTCCGTCTCATTCACCAGGGTGCTGGGGAAGCTGGTGACGTCGGTGCCGTAGTGGATCACCGCCAGCCGGTCCCCCGCGGCTACCCGGAGGACGAACTCGCGCGCGGCGCGCTTGGCATCCGTCAGCTTCTGCCCGCGCATCGAGCCGGAGCGATCAATCACCAGCGCCAGGTTCACCGGCACGCGCTGGCGCACCTTGGGGGCGTGAGCCTTCACCTCCAGCACGGCGAAGGCCTCGCTGGAGCCCGACTGCACCCAGGCGCCAGACATCTTGCCCTCCAGCGTCAGCGCGCCCGCGCCCGAGGTCGTCAGCGGCAGCACCACCGTGGGCACCTGCTCGTCGGGCTGCGCCACGGTGTGGGTGGTGTCGGTGGTGGGCGGCGGCTTGGGCAGGCCCAGCACGACGGCGGTGGCCGCGAGCAGGCCAGCGGTACAGAGCAGCAGGGTGGTGCGGTTCATACGGCACACCTCGAAGGCTGACGGAATAGGCGCAGGTTACGGGGTTTGCCGCCCCGCCGCATCGGACAGCGGGAGGACGGCGCCGGTTCCACCGCCCCGTGGGCATCGGTCATCGGGAGGAGGGGCGCCGGCTCACCAGGTCCTGGATGATCTGCCGCAAGGTGGGCTCGTCGAAGGGCTTCTCCAACTTCGGGTTGGGAATGGTCTCCAGGAATTCGCGGGCGTTGGCGGTGAAAGCCCCGCCGGACACGAAGACGAAGCGCCGCTCCAGCCCCGAGTGCGTCCTGCGCACCGCCTCGTACAGGTCCTTGCCGCCCAGGTCCGGCATCATCACGTCGCAGAGCACCGCGTCGAACAGCTCCGGCTCGCGCTGCAGCCGCTCCAGGGCCAGGCGCCCACCGGCGGACACCTCCACGTCATGCTCGCGAAGGATTCGCCGCAGCACCTTGCCCACGCCAGGCTCGTCGTCCACCACCAGCACGCGGCCCCGGCGCTGCACGGCCAGCGGCACGGGCGTCATCGTCCCCGGGGCGCGCGGCTGGGTCCGGGGCTCCAGCGACGGCAGCACCACCCGGAAGGTGGAGCCCTTGCCAGGCTCGCTCTCGACGGAGATTTCACCGCCCAGGTTGGTGATGATGCCGTGGCAGATGGACAGGCCCAGCCCGGTGCCCACGCCCACCGGCTTGGTGGTGAAGAACGGATCGAAGATGCGGCTGAGCGCCTCGCGCGGAATGCCCGAGCCGCTGTCCTGCACCTCGATGGACACCCGGCCCATGTCCACCCGCTTGGTGATGAGCCGGATGGCGTTGTGGTGCGCATCCCCCTCGGGGATGGCCTGCGCCGCGTTCACCACCAGGTTGAGGAACACCTGGCACAGCCCGCCCTCGTTGGCCATCACCAGCGGCACGGTGCCGTACTCGCGGTGCAGCTGCGCGCGGTGGCGGATCTCGTTGGCGGCCATCATCACCACCGAGTCCAGCACCTGGTGCACGTCCACCGGTGTGAGCCGGTCCTCGTCCGGGCGGGAGAACGTCTTGAGCTGGCGGACGATCTGCCGCACGCGCTCGGCGCCCTCGTACGCCTCGCTGAGCACCTCCTGCCACTCCACCAGCTCCAGCTCCGAGCGGTTGCGCAGCCGCGGGCCGCCGCCGGCCGCGCCGCTGGTGGGGTTGCCCTCGAGCGACAGCTGGCTGCGGCGCATCTCCTCGGACAGGAAGCTCAGGTTGGAGATGACGAAGGCCAGCGGGTTGTTGATTTCATGGGCGATGCCCGCCGCCAGGGTGCCCACCGAGGCCAGCCGGTCGGCCAGCGTCAGCCGCGCCTGCAGCTGGCGCTGCTCGGTGACATCCCTCGCGATGGACACCACCGCCGGGGCCCCATCGAACAGCAGCGGCAGCGACACCAGCTCCGCCACCCGCGTCTTCCCGTCGCGGCGTACCAGGCGCCGCTCGCCGGTAATCATGCCCTTGATGCCGCTGGGGTCCGGCGGCGGGCCGGGAATGGCCTCGATGTCGTCCTCGATGAAGTGCGCCAGCGCGCGCCCCGCCAGCTGCTCGGGCCGGTCGAAGCCCAGCGTGGTGACGAGCGCCATGTTGGCGTAGACGATGCGCCCGTCGCGCTGAATGGCCGCCGCGTCCGGCACGCCCTCCAGCAGGATGCGGAAGCTGGCCTCGGACAGCTTGAGCGCCTCCTCCACCTCGCGCTGCTCGGTGATGTCGCGGGCGATGCCCTCCACCAGCACCGCTCGCCCGGTGGCGTCCAGCACGGGCGCCACCGTGTGCTCCATCCACCGGGTGCGGCCGTTGCGCGCGGTGAAGCGCAGCACCACCGGCTTGTCGCCCAGCTGCTGCGGCGTCTCCAGCAGCTGCTGCAGCGCGGGCAGGTCCCCGGGGTGCACCAGCTTGCGCCACAGCTCGGGCGAGGCGTAGTGCTCCTCGGGGCTGTAGCCCAGCGTGTCGGTCACCACCCGGCTGATGTAGCCGAACGCGCGCGGGGCCTCCACGCGGTAGCGGTACTGAATGTCCGACGCGTTCTCCGCCAGCTGCCGGTAGCGCTTCTCGCGCTCGCGCAGCGCGCTCTCGGAGTGCCGGTGCTCCAGCTCCAGCGAGATGGCGCCCGCCGCCGCCGACAGCAGGTCCACCTCCAGCCGGTCCCACGTCTGCGCCTCCACGCAGTTGTCGAAGCCGATGAAGCCCGCCCACGTGTTGTTGACGTTCAGCGGCAGCACCAGCAGCGACAGAATGCCCTGCGGCTCGAGGATGTCGCGCTCTATCTGGGGGAAGTCCTTCACCAGCCCCGCCACCTCCTGGCCCTGCGCGAGCAGCCCCGCCCAGCGCGCGAAGATCGGCTCGACCGGCAGGCCCTGCAGCTCCGGGTTGTCGATCTCCGGCTTCACCCCGGGGGCGCACCACTCGGCGCGCTGGCTCATCCGCTTGAGGCCCATCTCGTCCTGGTGAATCTCGAAGACGTAGACGCGGCTGGCGCCCGAGGCCCGGCCCACCGGGTCCAGCACATCCTTATAAGGATTCTCACTCTGGGCGGCGGCCAGCAGCCGGTGCTGCATCTCCACCAGCGCGGTGAGGTAGCGCTCGCGCCGCTCCAGCGCGTCCCGGGTGCGCCGCCGCTCGCTCACGTCCGTCAGCGTGCCGCACGTGCCCTCCACCCGGCCGTCGTCCGCGAAGGCCAGCCGCGCGAACACCTCTACCCAGCGGCTGCCCCCGCCGCGCTCCAGGTAGCGCACCTCGTGCCGGCAGGACTCCTGCTTGCGCTCGATCACCGGCGCCAGCAGCTTCAGGTGCCGCTGGCGATCCTCCGGGTGGATGAAGTCCAGGTGGTTGCGCCCCAGGCTCTCCTGCGGCGTAAGCCCCGTCAGCTCCGTCCACGCGCGGTTGAGGAACGTCCACCGGCCCTCGCCGTCCGTCTGGAACACCACCTCCTTGAGGCCATCGATGATCTGCCGGTGCAGACGCTCACTGGTGCTGGACTCGGAAGGAGACATCGCTCGGGCAGGCCTCGGAGGGCGGTTACCTCATTATTTCACGGGAGACAGAACCGGTGGGCCCGCATGACACACCGCGGAAGGCCTGGGCGGCGCAACGTCCCTGAAAACCCCGGGTACGACAAGTTGGGTCAGGGTGCACCCGTTTGCCCTCCACCCGAGGAGCCGAGCACACGGTTATGTCGGCTTGGGTGGGTGCCAGGCTTGCATGCGGCCGAGGGAAGTGAAGGGGGTGTCTTTCGCGCCCCGGTGCATGTCGAGCAAGATGCGCGCTCGGTGGGAATGTGCGGATGGCTTTGAATCGCGCCCTGGCGGCCTCGGTCGAGGCCGACGCGCCAGCGACAGAAGAAGACGACTCGCGCACTGGCGCCCCGCGGGCGCGGAGTGCGGACGAGCTTGCCCGCGGTGTAGCCGCCTGGCGCGCCTCGGCGGACGGCACGGAGAAGCGCCTGCTGCGCACTGCCTGGCCGGCGCTGCTGCTGACGGATCCATCGGGCTGGGTGCTGGACGCCAATGACGCGTTTCTGCGCCTTGCGGGGCTGACGCGCGAGCAGCTCGAGGCGGGCCAGGTGCGGTGGGACGCGCTGGCGGCGCCCGAGACGCCCTCGGCGGGCGCGCAGGCGGTGGACATGATGCGCCGCTGGGGCACCGCGGGCCCGCTGGAGACGGAGTACGTGCGGGCCGACGGCTCGCGCGTGCCGGTGACGCTGGCGGCGATGGGGCTGGAGCAGCCGGACCGGCTGCTGGTGATGGTGCAGGACCTGACGCCCCGCCGCCGGGTGGAGGAGGCGCTGCGCTTTCTGTCGGACGCCAGCCGCGAGCTGGCCGAGGTGAAGGCCGAGCCGGAGGCCATCCTCACGGGGGTGGCGCACCTGGCGGCCAGCGCGGTGGCGACCTGGTGCCTGGTGGATCAGCTGGGCGAGGACGGCACGTTCCGGCGGGTGGCGGCGGCGCACCGCGAGCCGCGGTACGAGCCGGTGCTGCTCGAGGAGCTGGGCTATCCGTCCCTGCACGGCGAGGACAGCCCCCTGTTCCAGGCGCTGGCGCGGGGCGAGTCGCGGCTCTACCCGGACTTCCTGCCCGAGCACCGCCGGCAGCTGGCGCGCACGCCCCAGCAGCAGGAGCTGCTGGAGCGGCTGGGGGCGCGCTCGTTGATGCTGGTGCCCATGCGGGCGCGGGGACAGGTGGTGGGGCTGCTCACCTTCGCCTGGTCCGAGCCGGGGCGGCGCTACGGGCCCGAAGACCTGGAGATGTTGGAGGAGCTGGCGCGGCGGGTGGTGGTGGCGGTGGAGAACGCGCGGCTGTACCACGAGGCCCAGGACGCGGTGCACCTGCGAGACGAGTTTCTGGGCATCGCCAGCCACGAGCTGAAGACGCCGCTGACGCCGCTGCGGCTGAAGCTGCAGCTGCTGCAGCGGCAGGCCAACGGGGTCAGGCTGGGCACCACGACGCTGGAGGCCGAGCGCGTGGCGGAGTCGCTGGACGTGGCGCTGCGCCAGGTGCGCAAGCTGACGGACCTGGTGGACAACCTGCTGGACGTGTCGCGCATCACCGCGGGCCGGCTGCGGCTGGAGCTGGAGGAGTTGGACTTGTGCTCGGTGGCGGCGGAGCTGCTCTCGCGCTTCGCGCCCTCGGCGGTGCAGCTGGGCTGCGAGCTGGAGCTGCACGCGCCCGTGCCGGTGTTCGGCCGCTGGGACAGGCTGCGGGTGGAGCAGGTGGTGACGAACCTGCTGTCCAACGCGCTGAAGTACGGAGCGGGCCGGCCGGTGGTGGTGCGGGTGGAGGAGGACGGCGAGCGGGCGCGGCTGACGGTGCAGGACCAGGGCATCGGCATCGCCGAGCAGGACCTGGGCCGCATCTTCGAGCGCTTCGAGCGGGCGGTGAGCGACCGGCACTACGGCGGGCTGGGGCTGGGGCTGTACATCACCCGGCAGATCGTCGAGGCGTTTGGCGGCATCGTGAGGGTGGCCAGCCAGCCGGGGCGCGGGTCCACCTTCACGCTGGAGCTGCCGCGGGGCGCGCTGCCCATCCCCTCGGTCAACCCGGGGTGAGCGCCGGTTTCTGGGCTAGAGTGCGCGGCCCATGACTCCCAAGGAACTTTCCGAGAAGGCCCGCCGGCTCGTCGCCGAGGGCGCGGTGTTGCTGGACGTGCGTACGCCCGACGAGTTCCGGCAGGGCCACCCCGAGCCGGCGCGCAACATCCCCGTGCAGGAGCTGGCGGCGCGGCTGAGCGAGGTGGGCCCGCCGGGCACGAAGGTGGTGGTGTACTGCGCCGCCGGAGGCCGCAGCGCGATGGCGGTGGGGCTGCTGCAGCGCGGCGGCTACACGGACGTGTTCGATCTGAAGTCCGTCTCGTACTGGTAGGGCCCGGCGCCGCGAGCCACGCGGCATGTCAGCGCTTCACCGCGCCACCGGAGGCCGCGGGTGCGCCACCCGGAGTGGCGCGCTGGGTCGCCAGGCCCCACAGGCCGTAGACGATCAGCAGAATGCAGCCGTACTGGGCCGGAGTGAGCCCGAAGTAGCGGGCATCCACGTAGCTCAGGTCGGTGGCGCGCAGCGTGTCGAAGAAGAACCGGCCGCAGGCGTAGATGATGGCGAACAGGTGCAGCAGGCGGTTCTGCAGCTTGCCGGAGCCGCGCAGGGCATAGAGCAGCCCGGTGATGGCGAACAGCAGCAGCGCATCATAGAGACCCAGGTCATGCCGGGGGCCGCCGTAGCGCTCGACGGGGAAGTTCACCGCCAGGAAGAAGTCGGTGCGAAGCCCCGGGTGATCATGCGCCACGAAGCAGCCAATGCGCGCCACGCCCCAGCCGGGCGCCACGCCCAGCGCGAACGCGTCCGCGTACTTCGAGAAGTTCAGCTTGCGCACGCGGAAGAAGACGATCGCCGCGATGATGCCGCCCAGCAGTCCACCGAAGGACGACAGGCCATCCCAGACCTTGAAGATCTGGAACGGGCTCTTGGACATCTCCTCCGGGTGATAGAAGAGCAGGTGCACCAGGTGGCCCACCACCACGCCGGTGCCCACGCCCCACGGGGCGTAGTCGTGCAGCGGGTTCGGATCCAGCCCCTGCTTCGTGGCCTGCTTCACCAGGAGCCGCGCCGCCAGGAAGATGCCCAGCGCGACGAAGATGCCGAAGGGCTCGATGGGGCCGATCTTCAGCGAATGCGGGTTGACGTAGGGAATCAAAACTTTCTCCAGCAGGCGGGAAGCCTCCCCTTACCCGCATGTCTCGAACCTGACGAATACTTCGTGGCGTCGAATCATCCGCCGGGGCCCGCCGTCAACTACGCGAGCGCCGTTTGGCGTACACACACCCTCGTGTGACGACACCCCCACGGCACGCATGTGTACGCTATTGGTCAGTTTTCTGCACTGGCAATGAAATCATTCCCAGTTCCTGACGTTCCAGGAATGGGGGGGAGGACCTGAACGTCACGGATTGGCGTCTACTAAGGGAATTCCATGATTTTTTGTCAGGGGCCCTCGTTCTAGTTCCACAGTGGGCCCAAGCCGCAAGAAGTGGGGGATGGAAATGAAGGCCGTCATGCCACCCGGTGTGCATTACACCGGGGAGATTCACGTCAAGCTGCGGGAGACGACGCCGGTGGCGCGCCTGGCAATGGCGCGCTCATCGCGGCGGCGCACGCTGACGGCCATTGCCCGGTCGGCGGGAACTCGCGCGCTGGGCTCGGTGGTGGACGGGCTTCCCACGGGCACCTCGCACCGCACGCGGCTGTCGGCGGAGCTGCCGCACGTGGAGCCGGGTGGAGACATGGCGCGCTGGCACACGGTGAAGCTGCCGGGCAGCGGCGGCGGCGCGAAGTCGAAGGGCGCGAGGACTCCGGCGCCCCAGCACCCACAGGGCGTGGCCATGGCGATGCGCGGAGCCACCGCGCCCGCGGCGCCCGCCGGGCCCTCGCAGGACGAGGTGTGGAGCGCGGTGCGCGCGCTGATGGATCAGCCCGAGGTGGAGTACGCCGAGCCGGACGCGGTGATGGTGCACCCGTTCGTGGAGCTGCCCGAGCCGCCGGAGAAGAACCTCGCGCGGGACTGGCACCTGCGCGCCATCCGCGCGCCGCAGGCCTGGAAGCTCTTCGAGAAGGCGGGGCGCTTGCCGGGCGAGGGCATCCTCATTGGCCACCTGGACACCGGCTGGACGCAGCACCCCGCGGTGCCCGGAGCCGACCGGCTGCGGCCCGGCGTGGACCTGTGGGACACGCACCGGCCGGACGCGAGGGATCCGCTCGAGCAGGGCACGGGCCTGTCTCCGGGGCACGGCACCGCCACGCTCTGCCTGCTGGCGGCCCACCACGAGGACTACCGGGGGGTGGCCACGCACGCGCAGGTGCTGCCGGTGCGCGTGTCTCCCTCGGTGGTGCACGTGGGCACGCGCGCCATGGCGCTGGGCATCCTGCACTGTGTCAGCCAGGGCGCCCAGGTGATCAGCATCAGCATGGGCGGGCTGCCCAGCCGGCTGTGGGCCGACGCGGTGAACCATGCCTACGAGCAGGGCGTGGTGCTCTGCGCGGCGGCGGGCAACCACTTCCCGCTCGCGGGCGCGCTGCGCACCCCCACCAGCGTGGTGTACCCGGCGCGCTTTCACCGCGTGCTGGCCGTGGCGGGAATCACTCGGTCGCTGAAGCGTTACCGCTTCGACGATCGCATGTCGGGTAACGACGGGCCAGAGGTGGATCTGTGCGCGCCAACGCCGGACGTGCTGTGGGCAAAGCCTCCGGAAGGCTACCGCCCGGGTGGGGGCACCTCCTCCGCCACTCCGCAGGTGGCCGGGGCCGCCGCGCTCTGGCTGTCCTACCACCGCCAGGCGCTCGAGGACTTCTCGCCCATCGAGCGAGTCGAAGCCTGCCGGCGCGCGCTGCTGCTGGGCGCCGACGATGTCGGACCCTACCCGTATCATCCCCGTCAGGACGAGCCCGCGCGCAGATACAACGAGTACTTCGGTGATGGACGGCTCAACGTGGAGGCAGCTCTGCGCATCAAACCCATACGGGGGCTTCAGCCCCAGCCCAGGGATGACGTGAGCTGGGCACTACTTATGCAGCAGGCCGTCCAGGCGTCTATAGCTCCTGTCGTGTCCGAGAGGCTCCGGGCGCGGCGGGAGATTCCATGAACCCCGGGAGGGGCCTCTCCCCCACCTCTCCCATGTGCCGTACCCACGAGTCGTTGGCGGTCTCCAGGTAGCTTGCAGTCTCCAGTAAGGAGAAAACGTTCCATGAGGTCCTATCTGTTGGTGTCCAAGGAGAGCATCGAGTCCCAGGCGCGCGTGGGAGTCCGGGGGACGGCGCGGGGAGAGCGGCAGCTCCAGCGCTCCACGGCGCTGCGCTTCGTCGGCGCCGAACGCGCGGCCGAGGCGCTGCAGCAGCTGGGGCTGCGCTCGGCCACGCTGCCGGGGGCGCGCCCCGCGGTGAGCAAGAAGGAGGAGCGCACCCGCGGCAAGAAGGGCCGCGGCGGCGGCGGCGGCAACGTCGTGAAGGCCGAGGCCACGCCCATTCCCGGGCCGGTGCAGGAGCTGACGGGCTCGGAGTCCGGCAGCTACCGCTACATGCCGCTCATCGGCGCGACGATGGCGCACTTCTATTCGGACAAGGCCGAGTACGCCGCGCGCGGCGAGCTGTCGGGTGACTTCGAGTTCATCCCGGACGTGGTGCCGCTGTCCTTCCCCGGCCCGGTGGCGGGCGAGACGGGGCCGCGCAACCGCGGCATGTCCTCGCTGTCCAAGCGCGAGTGGCCCGACGAGTGCGGCGTGCCGCTGGCTCACGCCCAGGGCATCCGCGGCGCTGGCGTGATGCTGGGCGTGCTCGACACGGGCATCGACGCGGATCACCCCGAGCACGCCAGCCGGGTGGTGCAGTTCCGCTACGTCTCGCTCTTCCCCAACTCGCCGCACACCCCGGCGCGTGACGTGCGCGGCTTTGATCCGGACGGCCACGGCACGCACGTGTGCGGCATCGCCGCAGGCGTGCACCACGGCGTGGCGCCCGAGGTGGACCTCTACGTCGCCTCGGTCATCGAGTCGGAGACCATCCGCACCAGCCTGGGCCGGGTGGCCGCGGGCATGGAGTGGCTGCTGCACCAGTTCTCGCGGCCCGAAAACGCCACGCGCCCCGCGGTGGTGAACCTCTCGCTGGGCTTCCCGGTGCAGTGCCCGCCGGGCATCACCCAGATGGACTACCAGCTGAACCTGCGCGCCCTGCAGACGATGATCCGTCGCCTGCTCGACAGCAACGTGCTGCCCGTTGTCGCGGCAGGCAACAGTGGGCCGAACACGGTTGGTTACCCAGCAGGCTTTCCAGAAGCACTGGCCATCGGTGCAGTCGACTTCGACAGGAAAGTGGCCAGCTTCTCGGCCAGCGGTGTCGTAGGAAAGCGCTCCGTCCCGGATGCCATGGGGTACGGTGTTAACATCTATTCAAGCACTGAACGCCGCTGCAACAACCAGGCGTTCTATGAGAGAATGAGTGGTACCAGCATGGCGGCTCCTTATGTTGCTGGTATCGCGGCACTGTATCGTTGTCGGCAGCCTGACTTGACGGCGCAAGAGGTGAGGGATTTGATTCTGGGCAATGCAGTCAAGCTTCCGCGTTCTTCCGGTCACCGGACAGGCAAGGGCCTGGCTGTATATCGCTGACGACGTTGAGGTCCGGGGCCGGCGCCAACGGAGCGCCGGGCCTGGGGGAGGAGAAGGCCCATGAGCAGGAAGCAGAATGGATCGGGGAAGACCTTGTACGCACTGCCGCGCGCGGTTCCCACGGTCCGTAGCCTGCCGGGTTCGGGCGAGGAGTCCACGCCCGACTGGATCGACGTCATGGTCATGCCGCGCGAGGGCAGCGCTCCGCGTCGGCGCGCCCCCCGCAAGGCTTCAGCTCCCAACCGGGCGGCCATCTACGAGGCCGGCCTGGCGGAGAGCGCTCGCTTTCGCGATGACCTGATGCGCTGGCTGGAGTCGCGCCAGCTCATGGGCGCGGTACGCTCCGTCAGCGAGCCAGGCGGCTCTCTGCCGATGTTGACCCTCCGTTGCTCGCCGCGCGTGCTGGACCAGCTGCGGCGTGCTCCCGAATTCGAGGCGGGCACGTCTATGGCCCTCGAGCTTCACTCGTAGGGCACACTCCCACTCTTCGCTCCGGCCCAGGCGGGTTTCTCGTGCGTTCTCGTCAGCTTGAACCGACGACCCGTCTCCCGCCTTCCTGAATAAACTAGGAACTCCGGAAGGCCTTGGCAACTGGTAAAGCCCAGTACCTTGGTACGAGTTACCGGGTGAAACACCATTTTCTCATGTTTCAGAGTGCGTTCACCTGACGGATGGAAGAGCCAGGCGAGTGCTTGCCTGCCTGGCTCCTGAGAGCGCGTGCGGCTAGAAGTTGAGGCCGCCGTCCACGTCGATGGTGCGGCCGTTGAAGTACTCGCACTCGAGCACGAACTTCACGGCGACCCAGATGTCCTCGGGCAGGCCGATGCGGCCCACGGGGATGGCGGCCACCAGGGCGTCACGGGCCTTCTGGTTCATGCCCTGCGTCATCGGCGTTTCGATCATTCCCGGAGCGATGGCGCCCACGCGGATGCCGAAGGGGGCGAACTCGCGCGACCAGGTGACGGTGTTGGCGGCCAGGGCCGCCTTGGCGGAGACGTAGTTGGACTGGCCGCGGTTACCGTGGCGGGCAATCGAGGACATGTTGACGATGACGCCGGGCTTCTGCTCCGTCTCCACCATCTTGGACACCACCTCGCGCACCATGACGGTGGCGCCGGTGAGGTTGACGCCGATGACGGCGTTCCAGTCCGCGGTGGAGAGCTTCTTCACCTGGCCGGTGGTCCGGTCCTTCTTCACCAGCAGGGCATCGCGCAGGATGCCGGCGTTGTTGATGAGGCCATTGAGGCCCCCCATGGCCTGGTGCGCCCAGCTGACGAAGGCCACGCAGTCCTCTTCGTTGGACACATCGAGCCGGCGGCGGTGGATGCCAGCGGGCAGGGCGGCGAGCTTCTCCTCGCTGATGTCACCGACGGCCACCTGGGCACCGGCCTCGAGCAGGCGCTGCGCGAAGTGCGCGCCCATGCCCTGGGCGCCGCCGGTTACGACAATCTTCAGGTCCTTCAGCTGCATCCGCGTCTCCTGGCAGTCAGGCGGCGCGGAGAGCCCGCCCGCCTGGGAAAAGTGGCGCGGAGGGTAAGCGCAAGGGCGGGGGGCTGGCCAGAGACAAACCGCTGAAACCTGAATCGGCCTTCAACTTCCCATAAGCCCTCAGGGCTTCGCGGGAGCCTGGGGCGCGCTCCGGCTCGCATGGGCGTACACCGTGCGGGAGATGTCCACGATGAGGGCCTGGGCCACCTTGGCGTCGGGGATGCCGCTGGTGAGCACCACGAGGATGTAAGGCGCCTGCCCTGAAGGGTAGACGATGGCGGCGTCATGCAGCACGGCGGTGATCTGCCCCGTCTTGTGCGCCACGCGGGTGCCGGGAGGCAGGCCCGCGGGAATCTCGTCGTTCAGCTCCTGGGCGAGCAGGATATTGCGCATGGCCTGGGTGGAGCCCGCCGAGGCGGCCTTGCCCTGCTCGATGGCGATCAGCAGCGTGGCCAGGTCCCGGGCGGTGGCGCTGTTGCTGAGCCCCTTGTGGTACGCCTTGTCGTCCTCCACCCCGCGCAGCACGGTCATCTGCCTGGCGCCCAGCTTCCGTAGCGTCTGTGTGACACGCTTCGCATCCACCAGGGAGATGACGGTGTTGGTGGACAGGTTGCTCGAGCGGGTAATCATCCGCTCGACGAGCTCCCGCGCCGGTACCGGCTTGCCCACGCGCTCGTAGAGGGTGTTGTCCTCGTCCTCCTTGGCGTCCAGCGCGTACGGCGAGCCGTCCACGATGGAGGAGAACTGGTTGACCAGGGTGATGGGCTGATCGAGCGACAGCTTGCCGGCGTCCACCTGGCGGAAGAACTCGACCATGACGGGCACCTTCATGGTGCTGGCGGCGTGGAACGAGCGGTCCGCCTCCAGCAACACCGTGTCCTTGGGGTCTCCCAGGTGCTGATAGGCCACCGCCACGGAGGCGCCCTTCACCTGGGCAATGCGCTGCTGGAGCGCGCCCCGGAGGGCCTCGGAGGAGGAAGGTGCTGCGGCGAGCATGACGAGCAGGGCGGGAGTGATCATCGCGGGCCTGGCAGCATACGACAGGCGGAGCCGAAGCGGCCGGGTGTGTTCGCCACCGGGCCCTTGCCCACGAAGTGACCGTCCTGACACAGAGGCTCTGGCAAGGTAGCTGGATTCGATGCGGCTGCTCACCTGGTACATCGTGGTCGGTGCGCTCCTGGTGCTCATGGCACTGGGAGGCTCGGTCCTCAAGCGCCTGCCCCTGTCCACCTCACTGCTCTACCTGGTGGTGGGCTTCGTCCTGGGGCGCCTGGGCATCGGGCAGTTCGATCCGTATGAGCAGGCGGTGCTGCTCGAGCACCTCACGGAGCTCGCCGTCCTCATCTCTCTGTTCACCGCGGGCCTGAAGCTGCGAGCGCCCTTTCGGGATCCGGGGTGGCGCATCGCCGTCCGGCTCGCCTCGGCGACCATGGTGCTCACCATCGGGCTGATCACCGCCGCGGGCGTATGGCTGTTGGGGCTGCCCCTGGGGGCGGCGGTGCTGCTGGGCGCGGTGCTGGCCCCGACGGATCCGGTGCTCGCCTCGGACGTGCAGGTGGAGAACCCCTTCCACCGGGACAGGCTGCGCTTCGGGCTCACCGGCGAGGCCGGGCTCAACGACGGCACGGCCTTCCCCTTCGTGATGCTCGGCCTTGGCCTGCTGGGACTGCATACCCTGGGTGACGGGCTGTGGCGCTGGGCGGCGGTGGACCTGATCTGGGCGGTCGTGGCGGGGCTGGGCGTGGGCGCGGTGCTGGGCGGCGCCGTGGGGCGGCTGGTGCTCTACTTGCGGCGGACCCACCGCGAGGCGGTGGGGCTCGACGACTTCCTCGCCCTGGGGCTCATTGCCCTCTCCTACGGGGTGGCGCTGCTCATCCATGCCTACGGCTTTCTGGCCGTCTTCGCCGCCGGGCTGGCGCTGCGGCGCATCGAGAACCGCTCCAACCTGGGCAAGGAGCCGCGGGCCGTGGAGCAGGCAGGGCACGCCCACCCGCCCGAGGAGGCGGCCACCCACGCGGAGCATGCTCCGGCGTACATGGTCCACGCGGTGCTCGACTTCAACGAGCAGCTCGAGCGCCTGGCCGAGGTGAGCATGGTGCTCGTGCTGGGCCTGGTGCTCGCGGGGCTGCCGCTGCCGTCCGAGGCGCTCTGGTTCGTGCCCTTGCTCCTGCTGGGCATCCGCCCCGCCGCCGTGTTCGCCACGATGGCGGGCACCTCCACCTCCGCCAGCCAGCGCGGGCTGATGGGTTGGTTTGGCATCCGCGGTATCGGCTCGCTCTACTACCTCTTCCACGCCTTGAACCGCGGCGTGGAGGAGCCGCTGGCGCGCCGGCTGTTGCCGCTGGTTCTCTGCGTGGTAGCCACCTCGATCGTGGTACACGGTATCTCGGTGACGCCCCTGATGCGGCGCTACGCGCGCCGCCAGACGCCGGGGCCGGCCGGGGGTTGAGCGCCGCGCGGCCTCATGACGCAGGAGGCCATGCGCGGAGGTTTTGACAAGCCCTCGGGCGGGGTGCTACCGGTGGCTGAAACATGAATCGCCCTTCAACTTCAGCCGCGCGCATCCTCCCCGTCACGCCCCGAGGCCAGAAG
>DATHBR010000026.1:0-106571 GCA_035296065.1 Myxococcaceae bacterium
AACCAGGGCATCCACGCGCGCTCGGGCGTGTCGTGCTCGGACTGCCACATGCCCTACCAGCGCGTGGGGGCGCAGAAGATCAGCGACCACCACGTGCGCAGCCCGCTGCTCAACATCCAGCGGGCCTGCCAGACGTGCCACCACTTCTCCGAGGAGGATCTGCGCCAGCGCGTGGAGACCATTCAGGAGCGCACCTTCAACCTGCGCAACCAGGCGATGGACGCGCTGGTGGGGTTGATTGGCGACGTGAAGGCCGCGCGCGCGGCGGGCAAGACGGACGCGGAGCTGGCGCCGGTGCACGCGCTGCAGCGGCGCGCGCAGTTCATGCTGGACTTCATCGAGGCGGAGAACTCGATGGGCTTCCACGCCTCGCAGGAGGCCGCGCGAATCCTCGGCGAGTCGGCGAACCTGTCGCGCCAGGGACAGATTCTCCTGAGGGATCCGACGTTCAAGCCGCAGATCCCCGGCCAGCCGCCGCCGGCCGCGGGAGACGCCAACCCGGCGAAGCCCGCCGGGCACTGAGCGGGCGGCTCACCGGCGTGGCAGCTTGCTCCGGCGAAGCTGGACGAGCTCGGCCACGATGGACACGGCGATCTCCGCGGGCGTGAGCGCCCCGATGGGCAGCCCCATGGGCGAGCGGATGCGGTCCAGCGCCGCGTCCTCGGCTCCGGCGGCCTTCAGGCGCATGCGGAAGCGCTCCGCCTTGCGCCGGCTGCCGATGACGCCCAGGTACGCGGAGGGCTTGGTCAGCAGCGCCTCCACCACCGCCTGGTCCAGCGGGTGGTCATGCGTGGTGACGCAGAAGTAGTCGTGCTCGCTGCCCGTGAGCCCCCGGGCGTGCTCCGCGGGGTCCTCCCGCCGCAGCTCGCACCCGGGGAAGCGCTCGGCGGTGGCCCACTCGGCGCGGGCGTCCACCACGGTGACGCGGAAGCCCACGTGGTGCGCCAGCCGCGCCAGCTCATGGGCCACGTGCCCCGCGCCGAACACGGTGAGCCGCGCCGCCGCCCCGTGCTTCTCGAGGAACACCTTCATCCGCCCGCCGCAGCACATGCCCAGCTCGTGCGTCAGGTGCGTCTCGATGACGCGCGTCTGCTCGGGGGCCTCCAGCAGCGCGCGCGCCGCGTCGATGATCTGCTGCTCGATGGCGCCGCCGCCCACGGTGCCCCGCAGCGAGCCGTCTGCCAGCACCACCATCTTCGAGCCAGGCTTCTGCGGCGTGCTGCCCGCGCTCTCGATGACGGTGGCCAGGACGAACGGCCGGCCATCGGCGACGAGGGCGGCGATCTCCGTGTAGAGGTCCATCGGCTCGCCCCTGCCTACCGCGCCGCGCTAGCCGAAGAACACCTGCGCCACCTTGAAGAACTCTTCCGGCACGCGCTTGAGCTCCTTGGTGGCCACCGCCAGGTCCTCGCTGATGATCTCGTTGCCGCGCAGCGCCGCCATCTTCCCGAACTCGCCGCGCGCCACCATGTCGCACGCGTGCACGCCAAAGCGCGTGGCCAGCACCCGATCATGCGCCGTGGGCACGCCGCCGCGCTGGATATGGCCCAGCACCGACACGCGCGTCTCGAAGCCCGTGCGCTGCTCGATTTCATGCGCCACGATGCTGCCCACGCCGCCCAGGCGCGGCCGGCCCGCCTCGTCCAGCGCGCCCGAGGTGATGAGCTGCTCGCCCTTCTCCGGGGACATCTTCACCTTGGTGCCCTCGGCCACCACCACGATGGAGAAGCTGCGGCCCGAGGCGTGCCGGCGCTGAATGTGCTCGGCCACCTTCACCAGGTCCGCGGGAATCTCTGGCACCAGAATCACGTCCGCGCCGCCGGCGATGCCCGAGTACGTGGCGATCCACCCCACGTGCCGCCCCATCACCTCGCAGACGATGACGCGCTTGTGCGACTCGGCCGTGGAGTGCAGCCGGTCAATCGCGTCGGTGGCGATGGTCACCGCCGTGTCGAAGCCGAACGTGAAGTCCGTGCCGTTCAAGTCATTGTCGATCGTCTTCGGCACGCCGACGATGCGCAGGCCCTCCTGAGACATGCGCGTGGCGGCCGACAGCGTGCCCTCGCCGCCAATGGCCATGATGGCGTGGATGCCGTTGCGCTCCACGGCGCGCTTCACCTTCTCCAGGCCGCCTTCGACCTTGAAGGGGTTGACGCGCGAGGTGCCCAGGATGGTGCCTCCGCGGTGGAGGATGCCGGAGGTGGTCTCCCGCGTGAGGCGGAAGTGGTTGTCCTCGAGCAGGCCCTTCCACCCGTCCCTCAGGCCCATCATCTCGAAGCCGTGCTCGCTGGCACGGCGCACTACGGCGCGGAGGACCGCGTTGAGGCCGGGGCAGTCACCCCCGCCAGTGAGAACGGCGACTTTCATATGGAGGTGTCTTCTAACCCGACCTGAAGCGTTCGTGATCGACGGAATAACGGATGGCAGCCAACCGGTGGGGAACGCCGTGAATTTCGCGACTCATCCGAACAAGGGGGGCCGGCGCTGCGCCCAGGGCCGAGCGCCCTCAAGCTGAGCGGCCAGCCGGAAGAGCGTGGCCTCGTCCCCGAAGCGGCCCACGAACTGAATGCCCACCGGCAGGCCCTCGGGCGTCCAGTGGAAGGGCACGGACATCGCGGGGTTACCGGTGATGTTCGCCAGGGGAGTGAAGGGGGTGAAGGCGGCGGCCCGGAACAGCGGCATCATCGGCTCGTCGGGCGGCGCGTCGAAGGTGCCCAGCGGCACGGGCGGTTCGGCGAGCACGGGCAGCAGCCAGGCGTCGACATCCTGGAACTTCCCGGCGAAGGCCCGGGCATAACGCTGCATCGCGTCATGGGCCAGAAGGTACTGAGAGACGTTCTGCTGGCGGCCCAGCTCGTAGAGCGCCCAGGTGAGGGGCTCGAAGGCGTCCGGGGTGGGCTCGCGGCCCATCAGCCCCGCCAGCTTGTCGATGGCGAGCACCGTGCCGCTGGACCAGATGGTCATGAAGGTCTGCGCCAGCAGCTCCTCGTTGGGCACCTCGAGGCTGGCCTCCACCACGGTGTGGCCCAGCCGTTGGAGCAGCTCAATGGCGTCGGAGATGGCCTTGAGGCACTCGGGGTGCACCTCCACGCCGGTGTTGGTGCGCGTGGTGTAGGCGATGCGCAGCTTGCCCGGCGCGGTGGCCACCTCCTGCACATAGGGGCGGGCCTTGGGCGGGGCCGCGTAGGGGGCGCCCACGTCGGGCCCGTCGCTGACGTCCAGCAGCGCGGCGCTGTCTCGCACCGAGCGGGTGAGGCCGTGCTCGATGACGAGGCCGTGCATGATGTCGCCCAGGTCGGGCCCCATGGGCAGCCGGCCGCGCGAGGGCTTCAGGCCGAACAGGCCACAGCACGAGGCGGGGATGCGGATGGAGCCGCCGCCGTCACCGCCGTGCGCCAGGGGCACCATGCCGCTGGCCACCGCGGCCGCCGAGCCGCCGCTGGAGCCGCCGGTGGTGTACTCGGGGTTCCACGGGTTGCGGGTGGGCCCGAAGAGCCGGGGCTCGGTGGTGGGGACGATGCCCAGCTCCGGGGTGTTCGTCTTGCCGAGGATGACGAGGCCCGAGCGCTTGTAGCGCTGGATGAGCTCGTTGTCGTGAGGCACCACCAGGTCCGCGAAGAAGCGCGAGCCCGAGGCCAGGGGCTTGCCCGCGTAGGCGGAGATGAGGTCCTTGATGAGGAAGGGCACGCCGGTGAAGGGGCCCTGGGGCAGGGGGCCCCGGGCGGCTTCGCGGGCCTCGTCGAACCAGTGGTGGATGACGGCGTTGAGCCTGGGGTTGAGCCGCTCGATGCGCGCGATGGCCGCGTCTACCAACTCAATGGGTTTGACTTCCTTGCGGCGGACGAGGTCCGCCTGGGCCGTGGCGTCAAGGGAAGCAAAGGCGTCCATAGGTAGGGCGGGACTCTACTCCTTTAGAGCGGACGTCCAGCGGCGGATTCACCCATCGTGAGGGGGTGAACTCCTGGAGTGAAGGGCAGGGGGGCTTCTCCATACCGGAAGGGTTCTTCCCCTGGACGAGGCTTCTGGTCATATAGAGGCCCACCCTCGCGGGCCCTGTACGGGCCAACCCAGTGCATCCCTTGAACGTTCGTGTCTTCGCCTCGGAGCAGGAGGCCGCCGCCGCCTGCGCGGCCCATGTCGCCGCCGCCGTTCGCGCCAAGCCCCACCTGGTGCTGGGGCTGCCCACGGGCCGCTCTCCCCTTAACGTGTACCGGGAGCTGGTGGCGCTGCACTCGCGCGGACAGCTGGATCTGTCTCGCGCCACGACGTTCAACCTGGACGAGTTCCTGGGGGTGCCGCCGGAGGACTCGGGCAGCTTTCGCGCGTATATGGAGCGGCACCTGTTCCAGCACGTGAACCTGGCGCCCGAGCGCATTCATTTCCTGGACGGCAGCGCGCCGGACGCGGAGGCGGAGTGCACGCGGTATGACGCGGCGATTGCCGCGGCGGGCGGGCTGGAGCTGTTGATGATGGGCATCGGGCCCAATGGGCACGTGGCCTTCAACGAGCCGGGCGAGGGGCTGTCGGCGCGCAGCCACCGGGTGCTGCTGTCGCGGGAGACGCGGCAGAGCCAGGCGCCGCTGTTCGGGGACGAGGCCTCGCGGGTGCCGATGGCGGCGCTGACGCTGGGCATGGCGGCCATTCTGCAGGCGCGGCAGGTGCTGCTGCTGGCCTTCGGGGCGAGCAAGGCCGCGGCGGTGACGGCCATGGTGCATGGCCCCGTCACGCCCGGGTGCCCGGCGTCGTTCCTCCAACTGCACCCGGATGTGCACGTGTGGCTGGACCCGGCCGCCGCCAGCGGCCTCGTGAGACGGTGAGCGGCTGCGCGGTGGCGCGCGGCTTCAGGGCTCTCGCAGGGCTGCTTCCAGCCGGTCAGCAACTTCGAGCCAGGCCGCGCGCACGAGCGTCCTCACGTCGGTGTCTCTCAGCATGGCGAGCTGGATGTCCGTCAGGCGCGGGTCGCTCTCGCCGCTGAGGGCAAGCTCGTACCAGAGGGCCCACTCGGTGGGGTGCCGTGCGCCCCAGTGCTCGACATACTCCGCCATGATGGCGCCCGAGATGGCATCCACCAGCTCCGCGGCGCACTGCCGCGCATCCTCTGTATGGAGGCTCGCGCTCCAGAGGGACTCCACGGCACTGGTGAAGTTGTTCGCGCCAGGACCGGGAAAGTCGTCTTCACTCTCGGGCCATTGCGGCTTGTCGCTGGGCGCGGCTGCAGTCGCGATGGACTCAATGAACTCGTGAGGCCAGCGCACGCCTGGGTGGTGCCGCTCGAACACGGGAAGCCGGTGCATGACCTGATCACGCACCAGCAACACCGCGCGACGCGCGGGCAGCCGAAGCAGGAGTTTCTCCAGAGGGGCCCTGCAGCCATTCCAGTCCCGTTGGTTGGCGGCTGCCCGCAGGGACTGAAGGAATTCCTCGATGGATGAAGGCTCTGTCATGCGCTGGCTTCGGGCCTACCAAACGATTCGGCACTTCGTCCATTGAAGGGGGCCCTGCGTGGTCTCGACGCAACATGGACAGCAGGTGATGGAACCGGCCCTGCTTCCATTCCTGCGGACATTGATGTGCTGGCCAATGCCGGGACAAGGCCCACCACGGGTGGCCTCGGGTTTATGCAGCGTCAGGGCCTTCTCATCCAGCCTTTGCTTCATTGCCTCGAGCGCCTGTTGGGCGCTGTGGAAGGTGTACTCAGAGGGGAGTTGCTGGCACACGGGGTAGCCAGGCAAATCTGTCCAGCAGGTGCGCTGCTGAGTCGAGGGCTCACCAGGGTCGGACTCCTCCGAGACGATAGGAGGGAGAGGACGCCGTTCGGCAGCGCGCTCCCGCAGCCGCTCCGCCGCGGCCTGAGTCACCAGGCCCGCGGCAAGCGCCTGAACCAGTAACGCTTCGGCCTCTGCAAGCTCGCCCCGGGTAATCAGCAACTGGATGCGAAGCGTGGCGGAGTCGCCGCAGCTGGTGCGGACGCCGCCCGTGTCTCCCTCGCACTCAGGTGCTCCACCACGCGTGGTGGTGGGGGTATGTCCGCATCCCGCCGCCAGCAGCAGCAGCAGGATGCCACGACACAGCCACCTTCGTGCTTCACCCATGCGCGCTTACTGGTACGTGCTGTTGTACGTCGTCCGCCCCTGAGACACGCTCACCATCTTCGCCTCGCGCACCTGGCGCAGCAGCGAGACGAACTCCTCGCGGTCCGCCATCCCCTCCACCGCGCCCTCGGCCAGCTCCTGCGCCACCGCCAGGCTCCAGTCGCTGGCCTGCGGCGCCCCGCGCAGCATGTCCGCCGTGCCCGCCACCGCCGTGGCGAAGCGCAGGTCCGCCGACGCGTCCGCCAGCTTGCGGTGCAGCTGCTCGCTCGGGAACACGAAGCTCTGCTCCGCCGCCTCGCTGCCGCTGGGCGTCTTCGCGCGCACCCGCACCGTCGCCACCTTCGTGCCCTCGCCCGTCAGCTCCACCTCGTACAGCGCCGTCACCGTGTGCCCCGCGCCAATCTCTCCCGCGTCCACCTTGTCGTCGCGGAAGTCCTTGTCCGCGATCGCCCGGTTCTCGTAACCCACCAGCCGGTAGCCCCTCACCGCCTGCTTGTCGAACTCCACCTGCACCTTCACGTCCTTGGCGATCACCTCCAGCGTGCCCCCCAGCTGCTCCTGGAACACCCGGCGCGCCTCCTTCTCGCTGTCGATGTAGAAGCTGTTGCCGTTGCCCTTGTTCGCCAGCCGCTCCATCAGGTCATCCCGGTAGTTGCCCATGCCGAACCCGATGGTCGACAGCGTCACGCCCTCCTGCACATAGCCGCGCACGCTCTCCAGCATCGCGTCCGCCGTCTGGAACTGCCCCAGGTTGGTGTCTCCGTCGGTGAGCACCACCACCCGCGCCACCGCGTTCGGGCCCGCCTTCTTCGCCGCGTGCTCATAAGCCGTCTTCAGCCCGTCCCCCATCGCCGTGCCGCCACCCGAGGTCAGCGAGTCGATCGCCGCGAAGAGCTTCTGGCGCTCGGAGGCCGGCGTGGGCGGCAGCACGTCGCGCACGCTGCCCGCGTAGGTGACCAGCGCCACCGTGTCCGTCTCGTTCAGCCCGTCCACCATCAGCTTCATCGCCTGCTGCGCCAGCGGCAGCTTGTCCGGCGAGTTCATCGAGCCGCTGGTGTCCGCCAGGAACACCAGGTGCGTGGGCTTGCGCTGGCTCTTG
This sequence comes from Myxococcaceae bacterium, assembly GCA_035296065.1. Classification (GTDB taxonomy): domain Bacteria; phylum Myxococcota; class Myxococcia; order Myxococcales; family Myxococcaceae; genus DATHBR01. The sequence continues at coordinate 7,192 of DATHBR010000026.1, forward strand.
CCGATCTTCCGCCCCTGCAGCCCCACCTTCACCAGGTGCCGGCCCTCGGTGAACGGCGAGGGCGCACCCTCCAGATCCACCCGGAAGTCCCCCTCGGTGGGCGCCGGCAGGCGGTACTTGAAGTAGTTCACCCACTCCTCCACGCGCACCGACTCCTTCGGAGGCAGCGAGCCCCCCTTCACCGAGCGCCGGAACAGCGTGTACGAGGCCGTGTCCACGTCCACCGCGAAGGTGGACAGCGCGTCCTCGCTCGTCAGGGTGAAGGGGTTGGGGCGCTCGGCCACGTGGGTGTTGCCCGTCGTCACCGGCTCGGAGCGCGGCGCGTACTGCACCGGAGCGGGAGCGCTGCCGCCCTCGTACGTGTTGTTCATCCCGAAGTTCTTCATCGTCTTGCGACGAAGCTCCTGGGTGGCCATCTGCCCGTCCGCATACGCCGGGGCCTCGCCCGCCATGGTGGCCGCGCTCGCACCGAAGAGCTTGCGGACGTTGTCACCGAACAGGGTGATGCCTGCCACCAGCACGAACACCAGCAGTCCGGTGACGGTGACGAGCTTCATGAGACCGGTGGAGCCTGCTTTGCCCTTCTTCATGGGAGACCTCGCGGAGAACAGCGTGCGCGAGCATGAATGGCATGGGCTGGCCTCCCGGCGCGTACGTCATCCGCCCGAGATCCGTCAACGGGAGGATGGGGCTACCGCGACCTGCGCGCCACCGGCGCCTTTGACGAGGGCCGGACCTCGGGAGGCCTCAAGCGCGTGTAGGCGTTCATCACCTTCACCACGTAGAACTCCGTCTCCCCGTTGCGCGGCACCTGGCCGTTCACCGCTCCGGGCCCCGCGTTGTAGGCGGCCAGCGCCAGGCGCACGTCATCGAAGCGCGCCAGCTGCTGCGCCAGGTAGCGCCCGCTGGCGTCAATCGCCACCTCGGGAGCGAACGGATCCGCCACGCCCAGCATCCGCGCCGTGCCCGGCATCAGCTGGCCAGGGCCCATGGCTCCGGCGGCAGAGATGCGGTGCACCCGCGCCTCGGACTCCACCTCGATGAGTGCTCGCAAGAGCCCCGTGGGCAGCCCATGCCGCCGCTCGGCCCGGGCGATGAGCGGCTCGAGCGGCTCATGCCCGCTCAAGAGGCACCCCGGGCGGTGCCGGGCATACGCGCCCAGCGCCTCGGCCTTCTGCTCGAGGAAGGACAGCGAGAGCGGAGACACGTGCGTGCCGCCGAAGTACGCCACCGCCACGTTGAGCAGCACCAGCGGCGTGAGGACGCACAGCCCCAGCCACGCCCAGCCCGGCACTCTCACGCCCACCCTGCTGCTTCGCTTGCGCGCCACGGCTCACCTTTAAGGGCGAGTGAGCCTCCCGTCCATCTTCCGGCGCGCGGGTGGGACTGCCCGGGGCAGCCGCAGCCCGTCCAGCACCAGCGTGGTGAGCGCGTCCGGCAACTCCAGCGGGTTGCCGATGTCCTCTTCGCTCAACACCGCCAGCAACAGCCGCTCCACCGCGCCCACCACCGCCAGCCCACTGACCGCCGGGCGGATGGGGCGCAGCAGCCCGTGGGTGTGCGACTTCTCGGTGATGTCCACCGCGTGACGGGACACCAGCCTCGAGAGCTCCACGACTTTCACCCGCGCGCCCACCGCGGGGCCCCGGCACTCCTGCAGGTACAGCCGCACCACGGCCGGGTACTGCAAGAGCGCGCTGGCGATGATGGCCGCCAACGCCCGGTACGCGTCGAACATGGCCTCCACCTCGCGCGCCTCGGACAGCGCCCGGCCGCACGTCTCCAGCCCCGTGAGCAGCTCGCGCCGCACCGGCTCCAGCAGCGTGTCCACCAGCGCCGTCTGGTCCTCGAAGTACCGGTAGAAGGTGCCCTTGGCGACACCGGCCGCCTGGGTGATGTCATCCACGGTGACGCCCTGCAGGCCCCGCTCGACGAACAGGCGCAGGCCCGCCTCACACAGCTCCTTCATCCGCTCGCGGCGGTTAGTGTCCCTGAGTCCACCTTGACGGCCAGGACGGCGCGGAGCCGAGGCGGCAGGTGGGGTGGCAGCAGGCGGACGGTGCGGGTTTCGTTGCGGACTCATTGGTTGCGGTTTACATAAAAAGTGACCAAATAGTCATTATTTGGTGGCCGCAGGTGGAGGGCCGGGCGCGCCGCCGGGAGACAACCATGATCGGTATTCCACTAGGCCTGCTGTACAGCAACTTCGGTGAGTGGCTGCTGCACCGCTACGTGCTGCACGGCCTGGGGAAGAACCGGAACAGTTTCTGGAGCTTCCACTGGCACGAGCACCACCAGAAGTCGCGCCGCAACGAGATGGTGGACGACCAGTACACCTCAAGCTGGTGGGCCTGGTCCCCCAAGACGAAGGAGCTGGTCGGAATGGCGGCGATCGTGGTGGGGCACATTCCCCTGTTCAGCCTGGCGCCCTTCTTCACAGCGACCGTCTGGTTCTGCACGGCGCGCTACTACCAGATTCACCGCAAGGCGCACCTGGACCCGCTGTGGGCCAAGCAGCACGTGCCCTGGCACTATGATCACCACATGGGCAAGGACCAGAACTCGAACTGGTGTGTGACGCACCCATTCTTCGATCTGGTGATGGGCACTCGCAAGGAGTACCTGGGCGTGCAGCCGAGCGCCCCGGCCACCGTCGCGGTGCCCATGCAGGAGCGAGCGAGCGAGCAGCCCGCTCACGCCGTATAGGCCCGTAGTCCGCTCTCTGCTTACCGCGAGCTCTTCCGGGCCTTCTTGGCCACCGGCCTCCGGGCCACGGCCGGTTGGACGCCTGCCCTCCGGGCTGACGGGGGACCCCTGCTGGCGGGCAAGGTGGCAGGGGGGCTGCCTGAAAAGGCCCCGTGCATAGGTTTGACGCCCAATGTGCGCCGAAGGCCGGTGAGGTCGCACGAAGAGGCCCGTCATGAAGAAATTGGCGCAGAAGAACCCCGGGAAGCTGGTGGACCTGCTTCATGAGCGGCTCACGTTCGAGCGCACGAGCGTGAAGCTGTACGACAGGCTGCTCGAGCAGATGCGGGCCTCGGGGGATCCGCAAGTGCACCGCATGGTGGACACGATGCAGGGCTACCGGGACGAGGAGGCCGAGCACCAGGCGTGGCTGGAGGAGCAGATCCTGGCGCTGGGCGGAGACGTCAACGGCGAGTCGGAGATGTCGCGGCTGGTGGCGGAGGAGGCGCGCGGCATCGAGCAGATCATCCTGCGCGAGGACGTGGCGCTGCAGCACCTGTTCCACGCGCTGATGGCGGCGGAGCTGGTGGACAACGCGGGGTGGGATCTGCTGACGGCGCTGGCGGAGGAGGCGGACGACGACGACGCGCTGGACTGCTTCGCGCTGCGCCAGGCCGAGGAGGAGGACCACCTGGACTACCTGCGCCAGACGATGTCGCGCTACGCGGAGAGCCAGGTGCTCGGCGGACGGCTGCAGCTGCCCACCGAGCCTTAGAGCCCGCCTCGCTAGAAGAGCATGTCGAAGAAGTCGGCCTTGAGTGACAGGCCGGCGCACACGCGCAGGTCCGCGGTCCACTGGCGCGTGGGCAGCACGCCGCTGGCCGACATGGTCAGCTCCAGCTCCTCCTGGCGCAGCACCTTCTGCAGGTCCAACACCCCGCGGCCCGTGGCGGACAGCTTCTGGGGGTTGGGCTGGCTGGAGCCGCGCCGGTACTCGAGCAGGGTGGTGCCCTGGGTCTGCCCGTCCAGGCGCACGGACAGCGTGGCGCTCTCGATGCCGCTCAGGTCGGGGTCACCGCTTCTGGGCGTCAGCTCGAAGAGCTTCATGGTCAGAAACGCGTCGGTGTCACCGGTGGGGATGGTGGCGGTGAGATCGTTCACGGGGAAGTTGAAGGTCTGTGACACGGTGCCGGGAATGGCGATGGCGGCCGGGAAGGTGAGCTCTTTCTGCGTCTTGCAGAGCTCCTCGGTGCTCGCCTCGACGAAGAAGAGGCTCTCGCAGCCGGTGGTGAACAGCGGCACGGTCAGCAGCAGCAGCAGTCGGAAGGATGGGCGCATGGGGCGGCTCGATCAGTAGAAGTAGAGGAGGAAGCCCAGCTTCAGCGACGGGCTGGTGAAGCGGATGGTCAGCGGCGTGGAGGTGATGGTCGGATCGCCGGTGACGTCGCGCAGCAGGGCCTCCGCGTCGCGGATGACCAGCCTGCCGGAGGCGAAGCCGCCACGGATGTAGAAGGAGAAGCGCTCGGGCTTGCCGATCTCCAGCCCCACGCTGGCGCCCGCGTAGTTGAAGCCGATGTTCTCCACCGGCACGTCGCTCCGCAGCGGAATGCCGCCCAGCTTGTCGACCAGATCGTTGTAGCTGGTGTCGAAGTAGTGGCCGACGTCCGCGTTGAGCGACGGCGAGATGAAGGTGGACAGGGGCACCAGGCTGATGCCCCCGCGCACGCCGAAGCTGAGGGTGTTGGTGGTGAGCCCGGCGTTGATGCGCAGCCACTCGATGGGCCGCACCACCGCCGAGATGCCCACGCCGTCCGGCGCGCCCACGTCCAGCATCGCGCCCAGGCGCAGCTTGCTGGGTGAGGCCTCGCTGGAGGCTTCGACCGCGTCCTGGGCCAGGGCCCGCGAGCTGCTACCCAGCGCCAGCGCGCACGCCAGCACCGCGCCAGCGCGGGAGAGAGAGGTGGCGAAACGTCTGCTCATCAAGAGGGCCATCCGTGAAAGGGAAAGGCCCATCATTCGCCGGAGGCTGGTGGAAAGAGAAGCCGCAGGAAGAGGGAGTGTGGTCCCTACTTTTGTCCACTCGCCGTGTCAGCGCGACGACGGTCGATCGCCCCAGCGTGCGGGTTACCCGGCGCGGGTGGGGGTGCAACCTTGGCAGTCACGCCGTAGCCGCTGATCCAGGGAGAGGGCCAGGATGATCGACGAGGTCGACCAGCGCCTGAAGGCATGGGTAGGCCACGTTCTGGGGGAAACCCCCGTGTCCCTGGCCGTGCCGGAGCGGGGCTCGGCGGAGTGGGGAGTGAGCCTGTATCTGCTGGAGCTGGGAGCGGCGCCGCCGGCGCGCTCGGGCCGCCGGGTGCCGCTGCAGTTCTCCGCCTGCTACCTGATCACCGTGGGCGCCGAGACGCCGGAGCGGGCGCACCACCTGCTGGGCGAGCTGCTCTTCGCGGCGCTGGAGGCGCCGGACTTCGAGGTGGAGCTGGCGCCGGTGCCGCTGGAGCTGTGGAGCGCGCTGGGAATGCCGCCACAGCCTGCCTTCCGGCTGCGGCTGCCGGTGCGGCGCGAGCGGGCCGAGCCGAGCACGCCGCGGGTGCGCTTTCCGCTCGCCATTCAGGCCAGCCCCACCGAGGCGCTGCGTGGCTGCGTGGTGGGCCCCGGGGACGTGCCGATTCCCGGCGCCCTGGTGGAGCTGCCCACGCTGAGGCTGAGCACCCGCACGGATTCGCGCGGCTGGTTCCGCTTTCCGTTCGTGCCACCGCTGGGCTCGCTGGGAGGCCTGGAGGTCCGGGCCAAGGGCGAGGTGTTGCGCGTGGGCGCCGAGGCGCTGGCTCCCGCCGATGGGCCGCTGGTGATTCGCCTGCCGTTGAAGGAGGGGTGACGTGCCGAACTACCTGACACCCGGCATCTATGTGGAGGAAGTCCCCTCGGGGAAACACTCCATTCAAGGAGTGGGGACGACGACGGCGGCTTTCCTGGGCGCCGCGCCGCTGCGGGAGGCGCGCCCGCATGAGGCGGTGGCCATCAACAGCTGGCCTCAGTTCCAGAAGGTGTTCACCCGGCCGGACGCGCCGAGCACGGCGCTGTCGCGCGCCGTCTACGGCTTCTTCCTCAATGGCGGGCGGCGTTGCTTCGTCGTCAACATCGGAGACAGCACCCGGCTCACGGGCGGCTCCCGGCGGCGCGAGGGGTTGGAGGTGCTCGAGGCGGTGAGCGAGGTCTCCATGGTGTGCGCTCCGGGCTTCTCGGATGCGGGCTCGTACGCCGCGATGATCGCCCACGCGGAGAAGATGAAGGACCGGATCGCCATCCTGGATACGCCCGAGGACGTGGATGATCTGGCCGAGCTCACCCGCGTGGCGCTGATGGAGGCGCCCGGCCAGCCCTCCGCGGCGGCGGCGGTGACTCCGCAGCGGGGCAGGCGCCCGCCCTCGTCGACGTACGCGACGCTCTACTACCCGTGGATCACCATGGAGGATCCGGCGACGGGCGAGCGGGTGAACGTGCCGCCCTCCGGGCACGTGGCGGGCGTCTATGCGCGCACCGACGTGAGCCGCGGGGTGCACAAGGCCCCGGCGAACGAGCTGGTGATGGGCGCGGGCAACCTGGTGCGCCACATCACCCCCGAGGAGCAGGCGGAGCTCAACTCGAACGGCGTCAACTGCATCCGCTACTTCCCCAGCCGGGGCATCCGCATCTGGGGCGCGCGCACGCTGGCGGAGGCCGAGAGCCCGATGCGCTACGTCAACGTGCGGCGCCTGTTCAACTACGTGGAGGAGTCCATTGGCCTGGGCACGAGCTGGACGGTGTTCGAGCCGAATGATCCGACGCTGTGGGCCAACATCCGCCGGGACGTGGGCCACTTCCTGATGAGGCTGTATCGCGATGGGGCCCTGATGGGCCGCACCCCGCAGGAGGCCTTCTACGTGCAGTGTGACGAGCTGACCAACACCGAGGAGAGCATCGACGCGGGACAGGTGATTGCCCAGATTGGCCTGGCCCCGGTGAAGCCCGCGGAGTTCATCATCTTCCGCATCGGCCAGCATGAGGGCGGGGCGGAGATCGAGGAGGTGAAGAATGGCTGAGGCCAAGGCTCCCGAAGCTCCACCCCCCGCGCAGGAGGGGGGCGCGCAGCCGGGCACGGTGGTGGATCCGTTCCGCGCCTACAACTTCAAGCTGCTCATCGATGGGGTGAACGAAGGGCACTTCATCCGCTGTGGCGGGGTGAAGGCCCGGGTGGAGGTCATCTCCTACCGGGAGGGGGGCGGGGGCCCCGTGCGCAAGCTGCCGGGCCAGCTCACCACGGGCACGCTGAAGCTGGAGTACGGGCTCACCCGCTCGATGGACCTGTGGAACTGGTTCCAGGCCTCGATGAGCGGCACGCCTCAGCGCAAGAACGTGTCCGTGCTGATGCTGGGCATGGACGGCATCACCGAGGTGCTCCGGTGGAACCTGCTGGAGGCCTGGCCGTGTGAGTGGGAGGGGCCTGCGCTGGACGCGCTGGGGCAGATGGTGGCCATCGAGTCGATCTCCATCGCCTTCGAGTCCTTCAACCGAGGCTGAGTGTATGCCGAATGGCTTGCGTGACGTGCTGGTACGCGTGGTGGCTCAGCGCCTGAAGGCCTGGGCGGAAGCCGTGCTCGCGGAGGCGGAGACCGGCGCCGAGTCAGAGCCGGCCCGGGCCCCCGTGGCTCCTCGCGGGGCCGCCGCGCGCGTGGAAGCGCCGCCGCGTGCCGATCCTCCCGAGCCAGTGGAGAATGAGGACTCCGAGGGGCCTCCCGCGCAGTGGCTGCGGGATGTTGAAGCGCTGCGCGGAGGGCCTCCCGCGGACTGGTTGCGACATGCGCGCCGGAGCGCGGCTCCTCCTCGCGACTGGGTGGAGCGGCGCAATGCCGTGCGTCCTGCTTCGGCGGTGGTGGAGCCGGATTCCACTACAGCCTCGGACGAGGCCCGCGAGGCGGAGGTGAGGCGCGCCGAGCCCGCGCTTTTGCCCGAGGACTGGCAGGAGAGTGCTGCGCGGCCCCCGGCGCTGCGCGGGGAGTGGCTCACGCCGCCGCGCGGCTCCTCGGGGAGGGAGCGTGCCGGGCAGCAGCCCGTGCCCTCGCGGGTGGAGCCCCCGGGGCCTTCCGTTGTCTCTCCCGCCGAAGCCGTGGATCCCTCCGTTGCGAGGCCGGCGCCTTCGCCCGAGCCTTGGGTGGAGCCTCGGCCTGCTCGCCCCAGTGTCGCCGCGGCGCCTCGGGTGGAGGCCCCGGTGGGCGCTCGCCGAAGCGAGGAGCAGGCACCTCCGCGCGCTCCGGAGCCCGTGGCCCCCGGGGATGCGCCTCTGCCTCCTGCTCCCTTCCGGAGAAGTGAGCCCTCACCTCCCGTGGCGGCGCTGGCTCCGCTCCCTGCGCGGCCCTCCGCGCCCGAGGGAAACGTTCTGCCTCCGGCGCCCGCTGCTCCGGCGCGCGTCTCCGGTTTCGAGGAGGAGGCCTCCTCGAAGCGGCCTGGGCCGTCGGCGTCGCCTGAGCTTTTCACTCCCCAGGACCGCTGGCCCTGGCCCGAGCTTCCCGAGCACTCGACCTCCGACGCGGCGGATGGCGCGGTGCTGCTCCTGTACTGGGAGCGGCTGAACCGGCTCGACCGTGAGCAGCGAGGTGAGTGATGGAGCGCGTGGCCTTCCTTCTCGAGCCGAGCGGCGAGCGCATCGGCGCCCTCCTCAATCCGGAGACGCTCGTGATGCGCCGCACCGCGGGCCTGCGCCCCAGGCGCGCCCTGGGTGGCGCCGTCGCTGGCGGAGGACCGATGGATGATCCCCTGCTCTTCACTGGCGGCGGCACCACCGAGATGCTGCTGGAACTGCTCTTCGATGTGTCCCTGTTGGGCTCCTCCATCGAGACGGAGGACGTGAGGGACCTCACCCAGCCGCTGTGGCGGCTCGCCGAGAACAGCGCGATGGAGGGCGGCTTCGCCCGGCCCCCGCGCGTGCGCATCGTCTGGGGCAAGCGCATCAACGAGTCGTGCGTGGTCGCCTCCATCGCCGAGCGCCTGGAGCACTTCACCGCCTCGGGCGCGCCCCGCCGCTCGTGGATGAGCCTGCGGCTGCTGCGCGTGGACGAGGACTCTGACCAGGCCCCCTCCGCGCCGCTCGTGCCCGCCTCGGGTATGTCCGCGGAGGAGCTGGCGGAGAAGCTGCCTCCCGAGGCCTTCGAGGCCCACGAGGTGCTCGGTGCGGGTGGGGCTCCGGGGCAGCCCCCCGTGGCCGGGCAGCGCCTGGATGAGCTGGCGCAGCAGTATTACGGCGATCCCTCGCTCTGGCGGCTGGTGGCCTCGCTCAACGGCATCGCCGACCCGATGCAGATTCCCGCCGGCACCGTGCTCCGGCTGCCCTCCGCTTCCGCGCTTCGGAGGGGCTCATGAGCCGCGTCAATGGGCTGCCCGCCTTGAGCATCGAGCTGGGAGGCGCCGCGCTGCAGGCCTCGGAGCTGCGCGGCCTGAGCTCGGTCCGGGTGCAGCAGCGGCTGTCCCTGCCCACGCTGTGCGAGCTGATCTTCGTGGACCCCCGCGGCAGCCTCGCGCGGAACACCGTGGCCGCGGGCACCGCGCTGCGCGTGTCCACCGGGAACCAGACCGAGCCGCTGTTCTCCGGTGAGGTGACGGCCGTGGAGTACGTGCACGTGGCGGGCGGCCCCCGGGAGATGCGGGTGCGCGGCTATGACGTGCTCCACCGCCTGCGCAAGCGTCAGCCCGTGCGCGCCCACGTGCAGGTGGCGCTGCGCGATGTGGCCCGGGAGCTGGTGGCGGACCTGGGGCTCTCCGTCGAGGCCTCCACTCCGGGCCCGCTCTGGCGGCACCTGGTGCAGCACGGACAGTCGGACCTCGACTTCCTGGTGGAGCTGGCGGACCGCTGCGGCATGTACCTGGTGCTCCGAGACCGCGCGCTGCGGCTGGTGACGCTGGAGGGCGAAGGCGAGCCCCTGCCGCTGCTGCTGGGCGAAGGGCTGCTGGAGGCCACCGTGGAGGTGAATGGAGACCCGGCCTGCCGCGTGGTGTCCGCCCACGGGTGGGATCCGCTCCGGGCCACTCATCACTCCGCCCGGGCCTCTCGCGCCCGGCAGGGCCACAGGGTCAGCGTGGAGGCGCCGCCGGAGCAGCTGGGCAGTCCCGGCGAGCGGGCCCTCGTCAACGAGCTGACCGAGGCGGATGCGCACGCCGAGGCCGCCGCCCAGGCGGAGCTGGACCACCGCAGCGCTCGCGAGGTGGTGCTCACCGCGCAGGCCGAGGGGGACGCACGGCTGCGCCCCGGGGCCCGCGTGGAGGTGCGTGGCATTACCCCCGCCGTGGCGGGCCGGTACGTGCTCACCGCCGTCAACCACGTGGTGGACCTGCAGCGGGGCTTCGTCTCCGAGCTGTCCTCGGCCCCGCCGCCGCGCCGGGCCCGGACGCGCGCCTCGGCCGCCACGCTGGGGGTGGTGAGCCGCGTGGATGATCCGGAGGGGCTGGGCCGCGTGCGCGCCACGCTGCCCGCGTACGGCGGCGTCGAGACGGAGTGGATGCAGGTGCTGTGTCTCGGCGCGGGCGCGGGCCGGGGGCTGGTGATGCTGCCGGACGTGGGAGACCAGGTGCTGCTCGTGCTGGCGGACGGAGACCCGTCCCGGGGCCTGGTGATGGGCGGCCTCTTCGGCACTCAGGCTCCCGAGGACACGGGCGTCGAGTCGGGCGCGGTGCGCCGCTACACGGTGCGCACCGCGGGCGGGCACCTGCTGCGGTTCGATGACGCGGGGCGCACGCTGCGCCTGGAGGATTCAGAGGGCAGCTACCTGGAGCTGAAGCCGTCCGGAGTGCGCCTGCATGCCAAGGCTCCGCTGGACCTCGAAGCGCCCGGACAGCCGGTGGTGATCCGGGGCCAGTCCATCGACTTCCAGAGAGGGTGAGATGCGCCTGCTGACCGTTGACGCGCTGGTGGTGTGCGCCCACGAGCTGGGAAAGGTGGGGCTGGTGGCCTCGCAGTCCTGGGTCACCGTGGAGGGCCGGCCCGTGCTCGTGCGCGCGGACCCGGAGGGCCGCCCCATCGCCGGGTGCCCCAACATCGGCCCCACCATCAAGCCGTGCACCTCCACGCTGGCGGTGAAGGTGGGGTACTCGGACCTGGTGCGCATTGGCGGGCGGGCCGTGTGCCTGGACACGCTGTCAGGGCTGACGGACGGCACGCCTCCCGGAGTGGTGAAGTACAAGGTGAACGCCCCCGGGCAGCCGCTGGTGACGGAGGCGGGATGAGCGCACCGCGTTTCCGTGCCTGGCGCTTCCTGCACCCGGACCTCGACGTGGGCGAGGAGCGGGCGGGCCTGCGCGTGGCCGCCACTGGCGCCCTGGAGATGGTGGAGCAGCATGCCGCCGTCCGTCAGGCCGTGCTGCTGCTGCTGTCCACCATGCCGGGCGAGCGGGTGATGCGGCCCGAGTATGGCTGCGAGCTGCACCGCCTGGCCTTCTCTCCCAACGACGACACCACCGCGGGCCTGGCCATCCACTACGTGCGCCGCGCCCTGGAGCGCTGGGAGCCGCGCATTCAACTGCTCCAGGTGGACGCGGGCCGCAGCCCCGAGGATCCGTCGCGGCTGGACGTCACCCTGGAGTACCGCGTGCGAGCCACCCAGAAGGGTGATCGCTTCGTCTACCCGCTGGCGCTCGCCGGAGGGCCTGGCTGATGTCGCTCCCAACGCCCCACCTGGATGACCGCACCTTCCAGCAGCTGCTCGAGCAGGCGCGGGCCCGCATCACCCAGGCCTGCCCGGAGTGGACGGACCTCACGCCCCATGATCCGGGCATGGTGCTGCTGGAGGCCTTCGCGCACCTGACGGAGACGATGCTCTACCGGCTCAACCGGCTGCCGGAGAAAGCCTATGTGGAGTTCCTCCGGCTGCTGGGCGTGCGGCTGCAGCCTCCGGCGGCCGCGTCCGTGGCGCTGCGCTTCAGCGTGAGCCGCCCCGCCGAGCGCCCGGTGGACATTCCCCGCGGCACCCGCGTCACCCTGGCCCGCGCCGACGCCGGCACCGAGCCGGTGGTGTTCCTCACCTCCGAGGCGGCGCGGATCGCGCCCGGCCAGAGCGAGGTGGAGGTGCTGGCCTACCACTGCGAGCAGGTGGACGCGGAGCCCGCGGGCCATGGCACGGGCCAACCGGGGCTCGCGGTTCGGGCGCGGCGGCCGCCCATCGTCGCTCCCACGGGAGACTCGCTGGACCTGGTGGTGGGCGTGGAGGCGGAGCCGGGCGAGCTGGATGGCCGGGCTCCGGCGCGGCAGCACAACGGCCGCACCTATCGCATCTGGCGCGAGGTGGATGATTTCGCCTACCTCTCTCCGAACGAGCCCGCGTACGTGGTGGATCGCATTACCGGCACCATCACCTTCGCTCCCTCGGCGCGGATGACGGGGGAGGGCGGCGTGCTGGAGGAGGCAGGGGCGCTGGCAGCCATTCCCCAGGCGGGGCGCGCCATCATGCTCTGGTACCGGCGCGGAGGCGGCGCCACGGGCAACGTCGCCGCCCACACGCTGGAGGTGCTCAAGGACCCAATTCCCGGCGTGAAGGTGACCAACCCCCGGCCCGCCGTGGGAGGCCGGCCCGCGGAGACGCTGGAGAACGCGCTGGTGCGCGGGCCGCAGGAGCTGCACTCGCTGCGGCGGGCGATTACCGCGGAGGACTTCGAGCTGCTGGCGCTGCGGGCCTCGGGCGCCATGGCCCGCGCCAAGGCCGTCACCCTGGCGCAGATCTGGGTGCACGCGCCCGCGGGCACGGTGGAGGTGCTGCTGGTGCCGCACCTGCCTCCCGAGGTGCAGGGCCGCCACGGCGAGGGCATCACCGTGGAGCGGCTGCGCCAGCACGAGACGGAGGAGGCGCGCTCCCGCATCTGGCGCGAGCTGGAGGAGCGCCGGCCGCTGGGCACCGAGTGCCGGGTGTCCTTCGCCAACTACAAGGTGCTCAGCGTGCTGGCGCGCGTGGTGGCGCACCGGGCCGAGGACGCAGGCGCCCTGCGCGAGCGGCTGCTGGAGCGGCTCTACCGCACGTTGACGCCGCTGCCCTCGAAGCTCAAGCCGGCGGGCTGGGGCTTTGGCCAGGCGCTGCGGGCCTCGCACGTCTACGACATCCTGCTGTCCGAGCCGGGCGTCAGCTACGTGGACAGCGTGCGGCTGCGGGTGGACGAGGTGCCGCGCGACGTGCGCACGCTGGCGCAGGATGCGTTCCAGCCCCGCACCTTCTACGCGGGCGGAGAGGAGACGCTGTTCCGCTCGGTGAACGCGGGAGAGGGCTGGGAGCCCGCGGGGCGCTTCCCGGGCGAGCAGGTGGATGCGGTGGAGGCCCACCCGGGGCGCGCGGGCCTGGTGGCGGTGGCGACGAAGCTGGCGGGGGATGCGCAGAAGCGCTCGCGCGTCCACGTCTCCTGGGACTGCGGAGAGACGTGGGACGCGGGCACGCACACGCTGGACACGGTGGAGGACCTGGCGTGGACGATGCGGGACGGCACGCCGGTGCTGATCATCGCCACGCGGGTGGGGCTCTTCGAGCTGGAGATCCGCCGCGGAGCCACGCCGCTGCAGGTGCTGGTGGATCCCGCCAACCAGGACCTGGGCTTCTTCGCCGTGGCCGCCGCGTCCGAGGTCCGCGGTGGCATGAGCGTGGTGGTGGCGGGCATGGGACAGACGGGCGTCTTCCTCTCCAGCACCGGGGGCGGCGGCGGCACGTTCCGCCACATTGGACTGAAGGGGCAGGACGTGCGCGTGCTGGAGATTCAGCGGGACGGGCCGCGCGCCTTCCTCTGGGCGGGGCTGGCGGCGGCGAGCGGCTCGGATCCGGGCAAGGGCTGCCTGAGCCGGGAGCTGCTGGGCAGCGCGGATCCACCGGACGGGTGGCGCCCCTTCGACAAGGGCTGGGATGGAGGCAGCTGCCTGGCGCTCGCGTTCTCCGGCTCCACCGTGTACGCCGGCTCGCACCGCGTGGGCGTGCTGTGGCAGGACGCCAGCCGGCCTGGGGCTACGTGGCAGAAGCCAGACGTGGGCAGTGGCCTGCCGCTGCGCGAGGCCGAGCGCCTGTTCCAGCCCGTGTACGCGCTGGCCACCGCGCCCGAGGGTGCGCCGCTGCTGGCCGGTGGCCCGGGAGGCGTCTTCCGCCGTCCCCGGGGCAGCGAGCGCTACGAGCCGTGCTCCACCCGCGAGTTCACCGAGAAGGTGGCGCTGCCGCCCACCTGGCTCCTGTGCTCCGGCGCTCACGAGCTGGAAGTGGTGACGGACGATGAAGAGCGCTGAGATTCTCCGGCTGCTGCCTGGCGTGTTTCAGCGGACCGCTCGCCCGGGCAGTCCGCTGGCGGCGTTGCTGAGCGTGATGGAGGTGCTCCACGCGCCCTCGGAGCAGGTGCTGGAGAACCTGGACGCGCTCTTCGATCCGCGCCGCGCGCCGGACCGCTTCGTGCCCTTCCTCGCGCGGTGGGTGGACCTGGACCTGCCGGTGACGACAGGGCTGGGGCGGCTGCGCGAACTGGCGGCGGCGGGCGTGGAGCTGTCGCGGTGGCGAGGCACGGCGCGCGGGCTGCTGCTGTTTCTGTCCACCGCCACGGGCCGCAAGGACTTCCAGGTGGATGAGCGGGTGCCTGGCCCCAATGGGCTGCCCCGGCCCTTCCACATCCGCGTGCTCGCCCCGGCGGAGCTGGCGGCGCACCGGCCCATGCTGGAGCGGATCATCGAGCTGGAGAAGCCCGCCTACGTCACCTACGAGCTGCACTTCGCAGAGCCCCCGCAGCCAGGAGCGAGTTGATGCCACGCGCTTTCGACATCACTGCCGCCACCGAGTCCGTGAACCTCAGCGCCTCGGGGCAGGGAGAGATTGCCTTCACCGTGTCCAACGCGCTGCGCGCTCCGGTGCGGGCCCGCGCCACGGTGATGGTGGCGGGGCAGGCTCAGCGCGAGTGGACGGCCATCGCCGGCGAGGCCGAGCGGGACTTCGCGCCAGATGGCACCCAGCAGTTCATCGTGAAGGTGCAGGCGCCTCCGGGCACGCCGCCAGGCCGCTACACCTTCCACCTGTTGGTGTCGAACGTGGCCAACCCGGACGAGCAGTACGCGGATGGGCCCACGGTGTCCTTCGTCGTCCCCGAGCCGGTCCCCGTGGGAAAGAAGCCGTTCCCGTGGTGGCTCGTCGCGCTGGTGGGCGGGGTGCTCGTCATTGGCGGCATCGTCGCGGCCGTGCTGGCGGGGCGGGGCGGGCCAGACCTGGGCGAGCCGTGTGAGCAGGGCCAGTGCGGCAAGAGCCTGGCGTGCTCGGGGACGACGCAGGGCAAGTGCCTGGGCGAGGACGGCTTCAAGGGCTGCAAGGAGAACGCGCAGTGCCTCTCGGGCCGCTGCGCGGGCGGCAGGTGCGAGGAGGCGGAGCTGGGGCGCAACTGCGGCCCGGGAGACACCTGCCCCGCGCGCCAGAAGTGCATCCCGCTGCTGGGCACGCGCACGTGCCTGCTGGCACCCGAGCAGGCATGCACGGGCGATGGGCAGTGCACCAGCCTGTTCTGCAAGGACGGCAAGTGCACGCGCGACGACGGCAAGTGCGACGGCAACGAGCAGTGCCGCTCGCCCTCGGTGTGCCACACCAACAACGTGTGCCTGCTTCCGGATGGGCAGCAGTGCTCCTCCAACGAGGTGTGCATCTCCGGGTTCTGCTCGGGCGGCACGTGCCAGCAGGCGCCGGTGCCCTGCGTGCCCGCGTGCAGCCGGGGGCTCTTCTGCGTGAGGGGGCAGTGCGTCCCCATCCGGATCATCCCCCGCGTCAACGAAGAGATCATGCGCCGGGGCGTCATCGTCGATCCGCGCCTCCGGCAGCCGCAGCAGTAGCCAGCGCTCTCCCGGTCCACGCCTATGCCCGCTCCCAAGCCGATCACCGTGGTGCTCATCCTGGCGGTCTTCGCCATCGTCGCGCTGTACGTGCTGGGCCTGGGTCTGGGCGCGACGGACAACACCCGCTCGGGCCGCTCGCCGCTGTCGCCGGAGGAGCGGACCCGGTGGCGCGAGCGCCTGATGAAGCCCCGCCCGGTGAAGGCCGAGGAGGTAAAGGCCAGCTGTCCCTTCGCGGGCGGCGTGCTGAGCGTGGAGCCGGGGCAGTCCTGCCGGGTGACGATCGAAGAGACGGGCGCGCGGGCCCGGACGGTGCAGGTGGTGCGCGTGGGAGCGGGAGCCGTGGGCTTCGCGTTCACGCCGAAGAGCAAGCCCGCGCTCCCGTTATCGGTGGCGAACCTGACGGGCTCGCGGAAGCTCGACGTGGCCAAGGAGGGCGCCGAGCTCGTCATCACCTGCGCCGGGGTGGGCCAGCGCTGCCAGGTACGGTTCGAGTAGGGTGGCTTCAGTAGCGCTCAGGTGGCCACGCGCGTCAGCCGCAGCACCTTGAGGATGGAGACGAGCGAGCCGATGAGCAGCACCACCGCCCAGATGAGCGCCAAGATGGCGACGATGATGGCCCCCAGCGCATCGGTGATGCTCACCAGCACGATGGGCACGAACCCATGCAGGAAGCCGACGATGGCGTTGGCCAGCAGCGAGGTGAGCACCAGCAGCACCAGCCCCTTGTTCTGAAGGAAGCGCGGGTGGGCCAGAACCAGGCACACCGCCGCCACCACCTTGAGCACCATGAGCAGGCCCAGCGTGGCGCTGGCGCCCCCTCGGTTGAAGAAGCCCCACACCGCCATGTACGCGATGGTGCCAAAGGGCACGGCGGTGAAGAGCCCCACCATCAGGAACAGCAGCCCGATGGCGGCCAGCAGCATCGCCACCCCCGCCAGCAGCGCCACGATGGCGCCAATGAGCGTCACCAGGCCCTGCATGCGCCCGTGGACACGCTCGGGGATGAGCAGGCTGGCCCCCATCAGCCCCAGGGTGAGCAGCAGCAGCCCGTCCAGCAGCGCCAGGTACGGGATGCCGAGCCCAGGCGTGGGTGGGTTGTCCTGCTGCAGCTGGATGATAGTGCCCAGGTTGACGCCGGCCTCCTGGCTCTCCGCATCGAGAGGGATCTCCGAGGGGTTGGGCGCCTGTGTGGGCAGCAGCAGCGGCGAGCCCAACTCGACGAGCACCGCGAGCACCAGGCACACCAGGGACGCGATGAAGAACGGTTTCCGCAGCCTGTCCATTCTGCCCCCCAGCGGACACCCCAGGCGTCGCGCTCGGAGAGGATAAGCAGCGCCCACCTCGTTACCGATATGCTCTGGGGGCGAATGTCCGAGCGGCTACGAGTCCCTCCGTCCCACGCGTCGGCTCCTGAACGGGAGCTGACGGCCGAGGATGTGCGTCGGCGGCTCGAAGGGCGCATGGAGCTCATCGATGCGGCGGCCAGCCGCTACGCCACGCTGGAGAAGCGGCTCAAGAGCATCGCCTGGAAGCACCAGCTGCGCGCCCGGCCCGAGCTCACTCAGGAGGTGCTGGCCCAGGAGGAGCCACTGGAGGAGGCCATCGCTCGCACCCGGCGGCGCGGTGAGCTGGAGGGCTGGCCGGAGACGCTGCCGGCGCTCGAACCGCTGCGCGAGGTGTTGCGGCTCCGCGCCCGGGTGGAGGGGCTGGTCCGCAAGCGGCTGGAGGCGCTGACCGGGCCCACCGAGGCGCCCTTGCTGAAGCGGGACCTGGCCCACCTGGAGCGGCTCGTCCGCCAGGTGCCCTCCATCACGCTCGAGCCCGGGGAGACGCGCCTGCTGGAGATGCAGAAGAACCAGTCCATCCCCAAGCCCCTGGCGGCGATCATCTTCCTGTTCGTCCCCCTGGTGCACCTGCTGGCGCTCACGGCGGGGCCTACGCTGCTGCTCGGCCTGGTGGGCGTGTTCCTCACGCTGCTGGCGGTCTTCATCCTGCGCTCCGGGCAGTTCTGGCTGACCAGCGAGCGCCTCATCTGGAGGCCCCTGCTGGGAGAGCCCATCTCGGTGCCCCTGCGCTCCATCCGCGACAAGGGGGTTCGCGTGGACCGGATCCTGCGCAGCGTGCGCGTGGCGGGCGAGCGCACGCTGAACGTCCGGCATGTGGAGCCGCTGGAGAAGCTGGCGACGCTGGTGGAACTGCACCGCCAGCCACCGCTGCTGGGCTCCAGCCGGGGCGGACTGCGCCTGCCGGATGTGAGCTTCTACCCGGCCACGCTCCGGCAGGGGGCTCAGCTGTCCTCGCGTCAGGGGTGGGCGGTGGTTCGCCCTCGGGGCGTTTGGTTCCTGCCGCTCGGAGCCGAGGCCAAGCTGCTGTGGTCCGTTACCGGCAAGCCACCGCCCGCGGGGGTGAATGTGGAGATGCCCTGGGTGCTCGATGAGCTGCGCTGGCTGACCGAGGCCGAGTTCGATGCGCACCTGGACCGAGCGGTGGAGTTCACCAAAGGCGTGCACTGGACCGCGTGGGAGTCGCGCCGCAAAGAGGACGTGCCCGTGTGGAAGGAGATTCGCATCACCCACGGCCGCGACTCGCTGACTGGCAAGGTGGACTGGACTCAGCAGGCCGCCGCCGAGCGCGTCCTTGGGATGTGGCCCTCGTCCCCGGCGTGAGGGGCCCTGCTCACTCCTGGGCCCGAGGTGCCATCCGCGCCAGGCGCCAGAACAGGAGGATGTGAGTGGAGATGACCAGCGGCACCAGGAAGAAGGGGATCATTGGCCAGGGCGCCTGGTTGAACGACTTGAAGGAGGAGGGGTCCCCGAAGAAGAGGATCCGCTGAGCCGTCACCAGGACGATGAGGATGTCCACCAGCCCCACGGCGTTGACGAGCCACAGCGCCTTGCGGCGCCACACGGCGCGCTCCGGGATGAACAGCGCGAGCGCGGCGAGCACGCCCGCGATGATGTCTCCCACTCCGGCGCGCAGGGCGAACTCCGCGGGCAGCATGCCGCGTGAATACTCGACGAGGAACCCGGCGCCGACGATGACACGCAGCACATGCGGGGCGAGGTAGCCCCGGGGCCCGAGCCGGGCGAAGAAGGCATGCACGGAGGGCAGGCGCCACCAGGCCAGGAGCACGGCGGCGGTGCCTCCCAGGATGGAGAGGGGGACGCGGGCGGGATGCTCGGCGGAGATGATGCCCGCGAAGCTGAGGGCCAGCGCGGCCAGTGCCCACACGGTGAGGGCGACGATGGGCCCACGGGGGAGCGAGGGCGCAGCGGAAGCAGGCGCGGAGGAGGCCAGGGACGTCATGGTGGAGTTCCTTTCAGGGGTACGCCTCCTGCTTGTTCAAGGAACATGCCCACTCGAACAAAGCGCCTCTCCTCTGGGCAGAGGGCGCTTGCTGCCAAGTCCACCGACACCCTGTCGGATTTCTTTACACATGGGGCAGGGCGTATCCGCCGGGCCGCCGAGTGGCTAGCGTGGGGCGCCGTGCTTCCCTCTCTGGACGTCACCGGTCCCCGGCTGCGAGCGGTGGGCGCGGCCTTCCTCGTGCGGCGCCCGTTGGTGGTGGGCCCGCTGGTGGTGCTGGCCATCATCATGCTCCACCTGTCCGGTGCGCCCGGGAAGCAGACGCTCGCGCTCACGGTGGGCGCCTCGGTGATGATGGGGTTCTTCCTCTTCGAGGCGGTGCGCTTCCACCGCCGCCCTGTCACCGAACGGCACCTGTTGGGCTCGCTGCTGTTCACGGCGGCCGGTGTCACCGGGGCCTGTGTCATGACGGGAGCCATCCGCAGCCCGCTGCTGCCGATGCTCTTCGCGCCCACGGTGACGGCGTTCGCGGCGTTCGGGCGCTCGCGGCAGAGCAGCCTCACGCTGGGGTGGCTGCTGCTGCTGCTGGGCGTGCTGACGCTGCTGCCAGGCACACCCTTTCCCCCCGTGGCCTCACCGTGGGCGGGGTGGATGACGCTGGTGGCGGCGGTGGGCAGCGCGCTGCTGCTCAACCTGGGCGTGTCGGGGCTGACGGGAGCCTACGCGGACACCGCGCGCCAGCTCACCGAGGCACGCCAGGAGGTACTGGAAACAGCGGAGGCCCGGGCGCGCACGCTGGAGGCGCTCGGGGCCCGGGTATCACACGAGCTGAAGAACCCGCTGGCCTCGGTGCGAGCGCTGGTGGAGCTGGTGGCGCAGGGAGCCACGGATGAGCGGGCGCGCAAGCGCCTGGAGGTGGTGCTGGGAGAGGTGGGGCGCATGGAAGGCATCCTGCGCGACTACCTGGGCTTCTCCCGGCCGCTGGTGGAACTGCGGCGCGAGGAGGTGGACGTGAGCGGGCTACTCGCGGGCACGGCGGCGGTGCTGGAGGCGCGGGCGCGAGCGCAGGGAGTGGTGCTCGAAGTGAGCGGGGAGCCGCTGGTGGCGCGGGTGGATCCGAGACGGCTCAAGGAAGCGCTCTTCAACCTGATGGCGAACGCGCTGGAGGCATGCGCGTCCGGAGCCCATGTGGAGGCACGCGCCGAGCGGCGGGAGGGTGCCGTACACCTCATCGTGAAGGACACGGGGCGGGGCATGTCACCGGAGACACTGGCGCGGGTGGGAACGCCGTTCTTCACCACGCGCGAGCAGGGCACGGGCCTGGGGGTGACACTGGCGCGCAGCGTCGCGCAGCAGCACGGCGGAACCCTCACGTTCGAGAGCGCTCCAGGCCAGGGCACGGTGGCGACGCTGCGGCTCCCAGGGGCCTGAGCACCCTCTACAGCGCGGCGCTGTGCGGCATTTTCGTAGCCATAGCTGCAGTGCTGGCTGGTACGTTCTACGTAGTATCCACATGCCACGCCCACCTAAGCACGAGTACCCCAGGGCTCTGGAGAGCCGGTTGACCCAGGTGCGCTGGCGCATTGAGGGACGAGGGGATTTTCGGGTGGAGCGTGGGACTCCTCAACTCCTCAGGCAGGTTGATGCGGAGTGGCTCGGTCTGAAGCACGACGACGATGATCCGAGCGTGTCATGGGCGTTCCACGAACTGGGCAGGAAGCGCAATGAGCGCTTCGTCGTGCTCGATGAGGATGGACGGACGGTGGCTGCCTGGCTGGACCACGACCAGCTCGTCAACGTAAACGCCTATCGCCTCGACTTCTTCAAAGTCCGGCCGGATATGCAGGGAAGAGGGCTGGGGCTATTCGTCTTCGGGCTCATCTGGAGACGGGCTCAGGAGAGGGGGGCTGAGCGGATCGTGTTTCAGGCGGTGCCGCGCTCGGAGAAATTCTACCGAGCAAAAGTGGGCGCTACCGAGTGCACGGACTGGAAAGGACACGGGGCGTTGCCTAACCTTCAGGTAGAGGCTGAAGCGCTGAGGAAGCTGGAAGGAATCCTAGATGGATACCGGATCGAAAGATGAGGGCGATCATAACGGCATTGATCAGGCCTCAGCAGAACCGCTCGGCCTTTCGGCCATTGCCGATGGCAATCCCCCCGGATTGCGGCCGAGGACGCCGATCGCTCCAGAGCACCAGCAAGCTGTCGAGCTCATCGCAAGAGCACGTCGCAACCTCCGAGAGGGAGGACCCAGGGAGGCGAAGCAACTGTTCCTCCAGGCCGCGGAGTTGGAGCTTCAAGTGCTTCGCACCGTCGCCTCACAGCCAGAGCGAAGCTTGATTGCGGAACTCGGTGCGCGGGCTGCGCTTCATGCCGGAAACTACGACCTGGCGCGAAAGCTCGTGAGGGGAGGCCTCCGCCCCCGGGCATCAGAGATGGCTCAGTGGGCCTTGCTGCTTGCCTCCATGCAAGCAGACCTTCTTGAGTTCCTCGAAGACTTCGAAGATAGCTGGAGCATCCCCTGGGACGCGGCTGATGAGGAGGAGTCTGTCATCCTCCTGGTCTCACGTAGTGAGCGCCGGCTCTTCTTCACCCTTGATCCGGAAGCATCTTCCGTGTCCGAAGCTGGGGCGAACCCTACGGAACTGAGGCTCGTCATTCCAGCAGAACGCCCGAGCAGCGCGACGCTGGCAACGCTAGAGGCGCTCTTGAGCCGATGGTTGAGGCCGAGACGCCGTGCACAGCCCATCGCTGAGCGCCGGGGCCTGGTGGAGCACTTCCTCTTGGAACTCGTCTACCCATGAGCGCGGGCCGTTATCGTGGGCTGTTCTGGGCTCCTGACGGCGAGCCGGTTCCCGGGATTCTGGAGATTGCTGAGTCGGGAGCACTCAGCGTTGAACTCCAGGGGCGTCTTCTGGCAGGCGGCAGCGCCTGGCACATGCCGGATGAGGCTGTCCGCATGGAGGGCGAAATCGCGGACAGCCCATTTCCAGGTCCGATGGTCACGTTGTTGGGATGTCTGCAGACGCAGAGGCGGTCCGGCATCGGTGGCTCACTCGAGCGGTGGCTGGCGCATCGCGCGCTGATTGGGAATGCGGCCGTTGATGCGGATATGCTCTTTGATCGAGCGACGCTCGGCATTCTCGGGCTCTCCGCATTCCTCGGACAGAGGCCACCACTTGGTGATCCTGCAAGCGAGGTTTTCCGGGTCTCACCCCCTCGGACGGAGGTAGAGCGGTTCGTCGTAGGAGATTGGAAGGTCGTCTTGGGATGGGGGACAAGCAGCTCCCGGCAGGCTTCATCCTTGCAACTTGAGCAGGCTCCGTTCATCGAGGTTGAGCTGGAGGAGCCATGCTCGGTCGACGATGTGCTCGGTAAGGTCGTACCGGTCTTCGAAGCCATCCTGACGATTGCCCTGCGTGTGCATGCTCGAAGCGAGCAGATTATGGTCGGCTCTTCGGACAAGCGAGCTGTGTACCGTGTGTTGGGGCCCCGCGTGGAAGCCCCTGCCGACTCAAAGCGAGAGTTTCACCGGTCAGAGCTGTTGTTTCATCTTGCTGAGATGCCTGGGGGGAGTGGGCTCATTGAACGCACGCGACAGATGCTTGCCCAACATCCGGAGTTCGCCGCGACTTTCCTAGGGTATGAGCGGGCTCCTCCTCGTTATGTGGAAGATCGAGTGCGCGCCTCCGTGCTCACGCTGGCCCACTTGGCGAGAGTCTTCCCTGGTGTCATCGAGCGCTCGCGCCAGTGGCTCACTTTCTTGGAGAGTGCCCCGGAGCAGATTCAGCCATTTCTTCCGTCGGCCGCGCTGGTTGCGGTCCCTGAGTTCGTACGTGAAATGCTCACGCCACGCCTTTGCGAGGCACTCGACGTGAGTTCGAAGGAGGCCTTCGTAGGAGAAATCGGGCCTGCGTTCCGGTGGGCAACGTTGCGAGAGGGCTCGCAGACTGGGTACGACATCCTACGCCTCAACCATCAGCTCAGAACCCTGCTGCATCTCGCCTTGCTCAAGTACCTCGGGTTCGAGCCTGACGAGGCGGAACGGCGCATGGTGGAATCCATCCAGCAGCGAGGCCTGATGCTTTGACCCCCGGCGGGTGTGTGCTGGTCCTCCTTGTGGCCCGCGGAGTCTCGTACCGGCCGGTCGATGGGTAACTTGATTATGGCCGAGTCCCTCAAGACGTTCTTCGACGAGAGCGCGGTGCGGCGCATCGCCTCCATGCTGCGCACCGCGCACCCTGTTTTCCCCGAGCGCCGCTTCGTCTCCGAGGCGTCCGAAGGCCTGGACGCGCTGGAGCTGATGGACCGCGCACGCCACATCATGCGCGCCATGCACCGAGCGCTGCCCGAGGACTTCGAGCAGGCCTCGCGAATCATTGAGTCCTCGCTGGGGCCCGCGCTGGAGCGCACCGAGGGCAACGGCATGTCCGTGTTCCTCTTCCTGCCGCACACGCTTTACGTGGCGGAGCACGGCCTCGGGCACTTCGAGGCCGCGATGCGCTTGCAGTACGAGCTGACTCAGCGTTTCACGGCCGAGTTCTCCATTCGTCCGTACCTGGAGCGCTACCCGGAGCAGACGTTGGCACGCCTGCGCCAGTGGGCCGGTGATGCGAACGTCCATGTGCGGAGGCTCGTCTCGGAAGGCACCCGGCCACGCCTGCCGTGGGCGCCAAGGCTGCGCGCGTTCCAGGAGAATCCCCAGCCGGTGCTCGAACTGCTCGAGCTGCTCAAGGACGACCCCGAGCTCTACGTGCGCCGCTCGGTGGCCAACAACCTCAACGACATTGGCAAGGACCACCCGGAGCTGCTGGTGGCCACGTGCAAGCGCTGGAGCCAGGGGGCCTCACCGGAGCGCCAGTGGATCCTCCGTCACGCGCTGCGCTCGGCGGTGAAGCGCGGTGAGGCGGGAGCCTTGAACGTGCTGGGCTACGAGAGCCCGGCCCTGCTCGAGGTGAAAGGCAGCATCACTCCCCGCTCCCCGCGCCTCGGCGAGACAGTGAAGGTGGAGCTGCGCGTGGCCAATCGCTCCCAGCAGCAACAGAAGGCCGTGGTGGACCTGCGGGTGCACTTCGTGAAGGCCAACGGTGCCACCCGTCCAAAGGTGTTCAAGGTGCGAAAAGTGGACCTGGCCCCGGGGGATTCCACCGTGCTGGAGAAGACCGTGTCGCTGGAGATGCTCACCACGCGCAAGCACTACCCGGGGAAACACAGCGTCGAAGTACTGATCAACGGGCAGGCCACTCCCGTGGGAACCTTCACCGCTCAGGGCTAGCGCCGCTGCGGAGCGGAGGTGGGCCTGCGCCCGCTCTCGTAGATGGGGACGTAACATCTGCCCTCGTACACAAACAGGTTGCTGTGGCAGTGCTCCACGTCGACATCCACCTTGACCCAGCAGCCCCCGTTGATGGGGACCTGCTTTGAGGGACAGCGTCCCTTCGAGTTGGCTCTGCTCTGGCCGGGCAGGGGATCCTTTGGCACCTCCATGGCGATGGGTTTCTCCGAGGAGAGCTTCTCGGTGGTTTCAGCATCATCCAGCGCGGTGTCCCCGAGCGAGACGGAGTCTTGCTTCCGCGTGGACTTACCGGGAGCACTCTGCGCCACCGTGGGCTGGTCCACTGTTCGCACAGAGTCAGTGTTCGCGGGCCACAGCCCCAGTGCCATCGCCGCCGCGAGCCAGGGCAGCCACTTCCGGGCCTTCTTTCGCCGAGCCTGCTGCCTCATGGCTGGGACATAGGCTCTGTACGGGTAGAGCGGCGTGTCCGCGGACGGTGGAGCATACGCCGCGCCCCGCTCCATCGCCTCGGCCAGCTCGAGCGCGGAGCCGCGCTCCTCGGGCCTGGGAGACAGCATGCGAAGGATGAGCGCATTGAGCTGCGCATCCACCCGGGGATTGAGCTGTCTCGGAGGCGGTGGCCCCTTGCCGTCCGGGTGCCAGCACTGCTCGTGGTCCGCGGCGGGATGGGTGAAAGGCGGGTAGGCGCCAGTCACCAGCCGGTAGGCCGTGACGCCCAGGGCGAACACATCGTCTGAAGGCCGCGCCAGCAGGGCCGTGGTGGCGCCGGAGTCCGCGAGCCACAGGTACTCCCACAGCCCAGGGCTGCGATAGTCCGGGGTGCCGGGAACCATCTTCACGGGCGTGAGCCGGGGAGCGCCCGCGAAGTACCCCGCCCCCAGGTCCGTGAGGAACAGCCGGCCATCCGAAGGCCGCACCAGAATGTTGTCTCCCTTCACGTCCCGGTGCACGGCGCACACCTCGTGGGTGGCTTGCAGCGCACGGGCGGCCTGCGCCAGCAGCGCCAGCACCTGGCGCGAGGAGGGGTTGTTCCAGGCGGCCCACTCGTACAGCGGTATCCCCTCCACCCAATCCATGACGACGAAGGGATGGGTATCGCCCAGCGGTGAGCGCCACAGCCCCGAGTCGAGCAGCCGGGGCACGCTCGGGTGGCGAATGCGCGAGAGCAGCTCCACCTCTCGCTCGAAGCGCGCATCCTTCGGATGGACGGCCAGCTTGAGCGCCACGGGCTCAGCGTGTTCCTTCTCCGCGTGGACGGCGCGATAGACGGTGCCGTAGGTGCCACGGCCGATCATGCGCTCCACGCGCCAGGCACCGATTCGTGTGCCGGTGGGCAGGGCCGTCGGGTCCAGCTCCTGCTCGCGTGCAGGCGTCTTCATCGGGGACCTCGGGCCAGCGGCTTGAAGTGGGCCTGGAGTCAGCCTACCTCAGAGGTTGCCGACGCCGCACGTACCTGTAGGGAAGAGCCAGCGGTTTTCCCGGTCCTGGTCCCGGTCAACCGGGACTGAACCCCCAGATTTGCGGTTCTGGTCCCGGTCAACCGGGACTGAACCTCGCGGATTTGCGGCTTTGTCCTGGGTCGCTGATCTCCGGCGGCGGCCGAACACGCCACACGAACCTGTCCTACGTAGCCAGTCACATGGGGCCATGGGCGAGGGCAGGTGCCTGCGCGCCAGCAGGTCCGGAATCGCCCCTGGACTCGGTTATGGTGCGCCGCTCCGTGGCGGTGAACGAGGAGGGCAGCCCGTGGCGAAGGTGCTGGTGGTGGATGACGACGCCGCGCTGCGCTTCACGCTCGAGGAGGTGCTGGGCGACAAGGGCTTCGAGGTGGTGTCCGCGGACTCGGGAGCCCAGGCGCTGGAGCGCCTTGCCGGAGTAAACGCCGTCATCACGGACCTGGCGATGCCAGGCATGGATGGCTTCGCGCTCCTGGCCCAGCTGCGCGAGCGTGAGCCGGAGCTGCCCGTGGTGCTGCTCACCGCGCACGGCAACGAGCGCACCGCAGTGCAGGCCATGAAGGCCGGCGCCTACGACTACCTCCACAAGCCCTTCTCCACCGACGAGCTGGCGCTGGTGGTGAGCCGGGCCGTGGAGGCCCACCAGCTGCGAGAAGCCGCCCGCACGCTGCGCCTGGAGCGCGCGGTGGGAGGCGCGGTGGTGGGGCAGAGCCCCTCCTTCCGGAAGCTGCTCGAATCCGCTCAGCGCGTCGCGGGCCGCGAGGTGCCCGTGCTGGTGCGCGGAGAGACAGGCACGGGCAAGGAGCTCATCGCCACGCTGCTGCACGCGGCCAGTCCCCGCGCCACGGGCCCGCTGGTGCGCTTCAACTGCGCGGCCATCTCCGCCGAGCTGGCCGAGGCCGAGCTGTTCGGCCACGCCAGGGGCGCCTTCACCGGAGCGGTGGCCAGCCGCGCGGGCTTCTTCACCCAGGCCCACGGCGGCACCCTGGTGCTGGACGAAGTGGGAGAGCTGCCCTCCGCCATCCAGCCCAAGCTGCTGCGAGCGCTCCAGCAAGGCGAGGTGCAGGCGGTAGGCGCCAGCCGCGTGGAGCGGGTGGATGTGCGCGTCGTGGCCTGCACTCACAGGGATCTCACCGCCGAGGTGCGCGCGGGGCGCTTCCGGGAGGATCTGCTCTACCGGCTCAACGTGGTGGAGCTCGTGGTGCCCCCGCTGCGAGAGCGCAAGGAGGACATTGCGCTGCTGGTGGAGGCCTTCCGCGCCCGCTACGCCCAGCGCTTCGGGCTGGCGGGGGTGCGACTCTCCCCGGAGCTGATCCACGCCCTGGGGGCCCGGGACTGGCCGGGCAATGTGCGGGAGCTGGAGAACGCGGTGGCCCGGTTGCTGGCGCTCTCCGAGGGAGGCGAGCTGGGCGCCGAGGCGCTCTCCGGGCTCACCCCGGGCGCCGAGAGCCCACCCGCCACGGTGGGCACCGGCCCGCTCCGGGAGCAGGTGGCCGCCTTCGAGCGCTCGCTCATCGCCCGGGTGCTGGAGGAGACGGGGGGCAACCAGTCCGAGGCGGCCCGGAGGCTGGGGCTCACCCGGGTGACACTGATCGATAAGCTCAAGCGTCACGGGCTGCGCAAGAGCTGAGGGCCACCCCCCTCGAACGGCTTGTCATGGCGGGCTGGCTGCAATACGCCTGGGAGCATGTCCACCGCCGCGCTGCCTGACGCCTTCCTCCGAGCCATCGCCGAGGGCTTTGCCCCGGACTTCCTCACCCGAGAGCCGAGTGAGCTGGCGGAGTACGGCCGGGACTGGACGCGCGTGCACACCCCGGCGCCCAGCGCGGTGGCCTTCCCGCGCACCACGGACGAGGTGGCCCGGCTGCTGGCCCTGTGCAACACGCACCGGGTGGTGGTGGTGCCCTCGGGCGGGCGCACGGGCCTGGCGGCGGGCGCGGTGGCGGCCCGGGGCGAGCTGGTCCTCTCCCTGCGGCGGATGAACCGCATCGAGCCGGTGGATCTGCTCGGCAACACGGTGCGCGTGCAGGCGGGCGCGGTGACGGAGGCGGTGCACCAGCACTGCGCTCAGCACGGGCTGACGTGGCCGGTGGACTTCGCCTCGAAGGGCTCCAGCCAGGTGGGCGGAAACATCGCCACCAACGCGGGCGGAGTGAAGGTCATCCGCTACGGGCTCACGCGCCAGTGGGTGCTGGGGCTGCAGGTGGTGACGGCGCAGGGCCAGGTGCTGGAGCTCAACGGCGCGCTGGAGAAGAACAACACGGGGGTGGACCTGCGCCAGCTGTTCATCGGCAGTGAGGGCACGCTGGGCATCATCACCGAGGCCACGCTGAAGCTGACGCGGCTGCCGGGCAAGCAGGACGTGTTCCTCTTCGCGGTGCCGGACGTGGCGGCGGTGCTCAAGCTGTTCCGCGAGGCGCGCCAGGCGCCGCTCTTGCTGTCCGCGTACGAGTTCTTCACCGACAAGTGCCTGGCGCGGGTGCAGCGCCACCGCAAGCTGCGCTCGCCCTTCGAGGCGCCCAGCGGCTGCTACGTGCTGATGGAGGCCGAGGGCACCAACGCGGACGCGGTGGAGGCGTGGCTGGGCTCGCTGTTCGAGCGCGGGCTGGTGACGGACGGCACGCTGGCGCAGAGCGCCTCGCAGGCCTCGGAGCTGTGGGCGCTGCGCGAGAGCATCAGCGAGAGCCTGTCGGCCACGGGGCTGCCGCACAAGAACGACATCGCCCTGCCCATCGCCGCGTTGGAGGCGTTCTGCGCCGAGCTCGACAGCTTCTTCACCGCGCGCTACCCGGACTGGGAGATCTGCCTCTTTGGCCACATTGGAGACGGCAACCTGCACGTGAACGTGATGAAGCCGGACACGCTGGAGAAGTCCCAGTTCCTGGCGCACACCAAGCAGGCCGACCACGACATCTTCGCGCTGGTGCGCAAGTACGGCGGCAGCATCTCCGCCGAGCACGGCATCGGCCTGCTGAAGAAGGACTACCTCTCGTACACGCGCACGCCCGGGGAGCTCGAGCTGCTCAAGGCCCTCAAGCGTGCGCTGGACCCCCACACCATCCTCAACCCGGGGAAGATCCTCGACGTCTGAGGCTCTAAGACACGATGCGCGTCTTGATGTCCGTGTTCAGGCCCGCGATGGCGTCACACACCTGCGCGGACACGTCCTGGTCCAGGTCCATCACCAGGTAGCCGATGTTGGCGTCGGTGCTGAGCACCTGGGCATGAATGTTCGCGTTCATGTCCGAGACGATGCGGTTGATGTCGCGCAGCACGCCAGGGATGTTGCGGTGCACGTTGAGGATGCGGTGCGTGCCGGCGATCAGCGGTACCTCCACCTGGGGGAAGTTCACCGAGCCGGTGGTGGCGCCCGAGCGCACGAACTTGATGAGCGAGGTGGCCACCTCGCGGCCGATGGACTCCTGGGCCTCCTCGGTGGAGCCGCCGATGTGCGGGGTGAGCACCACGTTGGGCAGCCCCTGCAGCTCGGTGATGAAGCCGTCGCTGTTGGTCTCCGGCTCCTCGGGGTACACGTCCACCGCGGCGCCGCCCAGGTGCTTGGAGCGCAGCGCCCGCGCCAGCGCGGGAATGTCCACCACTGTGCCGCGGCTGGCGTTGATCAGGCACGCGCCCTTCTTCATCCGCGCCATCTCCGCCGCGCCAATCATGTTGTTGGTGGCCGGGGTGGCCGGCACGTGCAGGGTGACGAAGTCCGACTCGGCCAGCAGCTCGCCCAGCGTGGGCACCGAGCGCGAGTTACCCAGCGGCAGCTTCGTCATCACGTCGTAGTAGATGACGCGCATGCCCAGCGACTCGGCGAGCACGCCCAGCTGCGAGCCGATGTGCCCATAGCCGATGATGCCCAATGTCTTGCCGCGCACCTCGTGGCTGCCGGTGGCCACCTTGCGCCACTGGCCCAGGTGCACCTCGCGGCTGCGGTCGAACAGCTGGCGGGTGAGCACCACCACCTCGGCCAGCACCATCTCCGCCACGCTGCGCGTGTTGCTGAACGGCGCGTTGAAGCACGGAATGCCGTGGATGTTGGTCGCCTTCAAGTCGATCTGGTTGGTGCCAATGCAGAAAGCGCCAATGCCCAGCAGGTTCTCGGCGTGGGCCAGGGCGCCCTCGGGCACCGTCGTCTTGCTGCGGATGCCCAGCAGGTGCACGCCCTTGAGCCGCTCGGCCAGCTCCTCGGGCTTGAGGGCTCCGGCCACCCGCTCCACCTCGAAGCCCTCGGCCGCCAGCAGTGACTCGGCGGACGGGTGGATGTTCTCCAGCAGGAGAACGCGCAGGGGGACCTTGTTGCTGATGGGCGTGGACGGGTTGGGGAACCGGGGTGTGCTCATGGAGCGATGCGTTAAACGCCGCCTCTCGCGGTGTCAAGCATGGCGCGAGGGCCCGGTGTCCACCGGAAGGGCAAAGGTGAAGGTGCTGCCCGCCCCAGGGGGACTGTCCACCCAGATCCGCCCCCCATGTGCGTGGACGATGCCATGGGCGATGTAGAGCCCCAGGCCGCTGCCCAGGCGGGCGGTCCGCTCCGCCTGCCAGTGCCGCTGGAAGAGCTGGGCCCGCTCGGCCTCGGGAACGCCCGGGCCGGTGTCCTTCACGGACACGTGGACCTCGCCGTCCGTCGCCCGGGTCTCCACGCGCAGCAGCCCCCCGTCCGGGGTGAACTTCACCGCGTTGCTCAGCAGGTTGGCGAGCACCTGGAGAATGCGCTGCCTATCGCACGGCACCACCCGCGCCGCGCCTAGGTGCTGCTCCAGCCGCAGCGACTTCTGGGCGGCCAGGGGCTCGATGCCGGCCAGGGCCTCGGCCACCAGCGTGTCCACCGGCTCGGGCCTGCGCTCGATGGCCAGCGCCTGGCCCGCGTCGAGCCGGGCCGCGTCCAGCAACTGGTGGATGAGCGAGAGCATGCTGGCCACCGCGCGATCGATGGCGCCCACCTGGCGCAGCATGCCCGCGGTGTCCGGCTGGCCGCGCAGCTTCGCCGAGAGCAGGCCGGTGCTCACGCGGATGGTGGACAGCGGGTTCTTCAGATCATGCGAGACGATAGCGAGCACCTCCTCGCGCTCGCGCGCGGACTGCTGGGCGGCCTGGTACAGCCGCGCGTTGTCCTGAGCCAGGGCGCGCTGGCGCTCGGCCTCGGCGCGGGCCTGCTGCTCGGCCTTCACCTGCTCGGCCTGGAGCGCGTTGAGGGTGAGGGAGTTGCGCCAGATGATGGCGGCCAGCGCCACCATCATCACCACCACGAACAGAGGGGGAGCCACCTGAGGGGCCAGGAGGGTGCCCTGGACCGTGCCTCGCATGATGGCGCCCACCACCCAGGGCAGCAGCACCGCGGGAAGCATCCTCCGGGCCATGACTCCGCCCGCCGTGGGCGCGGTGAAGGCGCCCATCAGGCCCCTGTGTGGAGAGAGCGCCAGGCTGCCGAGCCCCAGCAGCAGCTGGGCCAGGGCGGTGTGCGGGGCCATGCCCGTGCCAGCGCGCACCTCGTAGAGCCGGCGCTCCTGGAAGAGGTAGCCCGTGAGGGCCGTGAGCGGCAGCAGCAGCGCGCCCAGCGCCAGCCCCATGGCCAGCGCCTCCCAGCGGCCTTGGCGGCCGGCGCACAGCAGGGCCCCGCCGAGCAGGATGAAGGTGGAGGCGGACTGGGGTGACATCCGCGAGTACCCGAACGTCGGCGCTGGCACCGCTCCGTCCGTGGCGAAGCTGGCCAGCACCAGGGCGCCGATCACCAGCGCGCAGGCGGCGGCGCTCCAGCCCAGCCACCGCCAGCGGCCCGCGGCCTTCATGCAGCCCAGCGCGACGGCCGCCAGCACCAGGCACGTCGCGGTGGTGGGCACCATCGCGGGCAGGCCCAGCCTTACGAACTGGAACACGTCGCTGCCGGCCATCCACCCGGCGAGCACTCCGGCGCCCAGCAGCAGCACCAGGAGGGCCACCGCCGCGGGCAGCCGCTGCACGAGCCGCAGCGCCTGGGTGCCCCGTTCGCCGCTCACACCGCTGCCTTGCGGCCCGGAGCCGGGGAGGGTTTAGCGCCTTGTCGGGCAGGGGAGCGCACGGACAGTGCCTACCACTTGAGCACCCGGAGCCCAGGCGTCTTCAGGACATGGACGCGGCTGTTTATCCCTGGACTGTGAAACGGTGGACGCGGGCGGACAGCACACGCCGCCCGCGCCCGGCGTGGGCCTTACTGGAACGTCCAGGCCACCGTGCCGCTGCAGCTGTTGTTGGAGTAGCACCCGGCGCGAATCTGGTACGTGCCGGCCGTGGGCGCCGTGTAGCTCAGGTTCGAGCCGGAGCCGCCGCACGCGTCGTCGTTGGACTTCACCTCGGTGCCCGTCGGGCCGAACAGCCGCAGGTACGTGTCCCCCGTGGCCGACGCGCCCGTCACCCCGCAGGTGCCCAGGACGATCGTCTGCCCGGCGGCCACCGTCACGCTCCGGTTCACCGTACTCTTCGTGGCGCTGGCGGTGTTGCTCGCGTTGTAGGCGTACGAGCCTCCGGCCGGCGGCGGCGTGCCGGTGGTGATCTCCCACACCACCGTGCCGCCGCAGCTGCCGGTGGAGTAGCAGCCCGCGCGAATCTCATAGTTGCCCGCGCCGCTGGCCGGCACGGTGAAGCTCAGGTTGGAGCCCCGGCCACCGCACGCGTCATCGTTCGCGGCCACCTCGGTGCCACCCGGGCCGAACAGCCGCAGGTACGAGTCACCGGTGAGGGCCGCGCCCGTCAGGCCGCAGGTGCCCAGGGTGATCTTCTGCCCGGCGGTGAGCGCCACCACCTTGTTCACGGTGTTCACCGTGGCGTTGCTGGTGCTGGCGGCGTTGTAGTTGTAGCCGTTGGCCGGATCCGGGGGCGGGGGCGGCGGCTCGCTGCTGCCGCACAGGCGCACGCTGCCGGCCACCTGGCAGTACGCGGTGATGGCCGGGTACACGTAGGTGATGTCCTCGCCGCGGCAGCTCGTCTCGCTGCACACGTTCACCACGCGGCAGCTGCCGTTCATCACGTAGTCCGTCTCGCCGCGCACCAGGATGCCCGCCACGGTGTAGTTGCCCATCTCGTACACGCCCGAGCCCGAGTTGCCGCCGAAGGTGTCCGTGGTGGCCACGAAGTAGTCCAGCGTGCCCGCGCGCGCGTCACGCACCGTGCCGCCCGCGTCGATCTTGAACGGAATACCGCTGCCCGAGCCAATCACCGTGACGTTCTGGCCCGCGCTCAGCGCCGTGTTGCCCGGGCGCACCGGCGCCGGGGTGAAGCGCGGGGTGGCCGCCCGGTCCAGCCGCACCACGGCGTAGTCCAGGTTCTGCCCGTTGATGGTGCCCTGCGCGCGCGCGACGATGGCCTGGCACGCGTACACGTCCTCCGTCGTCACCGTCTGCAGCACGCCGGCCGCCGGGCGGTAGAACCGGAACACGAAGCGCGTGTTGGTGCAGTCCGACGCGCTGGTGATGCAGTGGCCCGCGGTGAGCACCAGGTTGTCGTCGATCAGCGTGCCCGAGCAGAACGCCGGCGTGGGGTCATCCCGGAAGCGCTCGGTGGCGCACAGGTTGTACGAGCTGCCCAGCGTGGACGCGCTGAAGGTGATGTTGTTGGGGTTGGTGGCGTTGATGGCGCTGGGCCGCATCAGCGCCACGGTGGCCTGCTCGGCCCGGGCGCGCAGCGTGGCGTCCGGGTGCGCGTACACGTCCATGCGGTTGTCCGTGCCGTACACCACCGGCGCCTTGGACTCGCCCAGCACCTCGGGGCTCGGCTCAACCTCGCCCGGCTCGAGCGGGCCGCAGCCCGCCGCGGCAAGGGTACACAGCACGGGGCCGAGGACGCGCCAACCAGCGCGGGAACGGGGGGTTCGCATGACAGCCACTCCTTGGGGTAGGGGAAACGGGTGCGCATGTAGCACGAACCGGCTTTCCCTGTCTTCACCCGCAGTCCTGCTCAGCAGGCTTTCTGGGAGCAACTGTTCTCAGCGGAAAGTTCCGCCCGGGCTCACTCGTCGTCCGGGTTCTTCAGCCAGGCGAGCGCCTCGCCGCGCGTCTCGAAGGTGCGCGCGGGGATGCTGAGCATGGCCTGCTTCGTCATGCGCCAGGCCTGCAGGCCCGAGGCGGGGGTGGACACCACGCGCGCCGAGCGCTTCATGCCCTTGAGCTGCGCGTGGGCGTTGAGCTTGGCCATCTCGCTCACCATCTGCGCCGGCATGACGCGCAGCTGGGCCTGGTCCACCAGCGCGCTCCAGTCCCCGGCCAGCTTCTCCATCGCCTCCTTGATGCGTACCAGGTAGTCCTTGAGGTCCTCCGCCGACGGCTGCGCCGGGTAGATGACCTCGATGATGCGCTCGGACTCATGGACGATGATCTGGAAGGACATGAATGGGGCCTCCATACCACAAGCGGGTGACGGACGCGGCGCTCGCTGATCATCCTAATCATCTCCGGGCCCGGTGTCCGGCACTCCCGCCGCGTGGGTTCAGGGCCCGCAAGGGCGCGGAAGCACATGGAGAATTCGTGCTCCCGGCCGCCCCGGGGATGTCAGACCTGGCTGGTAGTTACGTCCTTGCCGCTGGACCGGAGCCGAAGCGCCACAGGGGCGCGGAGGCGGTCACAGCCGGCAAGGGGGATTCATGCGGACCAAGCTGTACGTTCTGGGCGCGGTGTTGGGAGTCGCGCCGGGCCTGCTGCCGGGGGTGTGTTCGCCGCCACCGTCGCAGGACACCCAGCAGGACTCCCGCGGGGCCACGCGCAAGGTGCGCGGGGTGAGCCCGGCTCCCGCGGGTGAGGTGGAGGGCGTGGCGGCGCCGGCCGAGTTGCAGGCGCCGTCGCGGGGTGAGCCCACTCACCCGTGCCAGCTCGTCACCCTGGTGACGGTGCCGTGCGACCCGGACACGGCCACCTGTGAGTACACGTACTGGGACTGCCCGGCGGCGGTGAAGCCGCTGAAGGCATAAGCCGCGACGCTCCGCCAGCTCGGGGCGTCGCACCTCGAAGTGAGCGCGGCGGGGCTGGCTCCGTAAGAGAGCCCGGCTCCGCCGCACTCGTTTTTTCCCCTGCTAGTTCGTCGCCGGCGTGCCGGACTTCTTCAGGTACCGGTTCAGGAAGTCGAGCGTCTTGCTGTAGGCCTCCGCCTCGTTCTTCTTCTTGGTGAAGCCGTGGCCCTCGTCGGGGAACACCACGTACTCCACGGGCACCTTGTTCTTCTTCACCGCCTCGACGATTTCATCCGACTCGGGCTTGATGACGCGCGGATCATTGGCGCCCTGGATGACGAGCAGCGGCTTCTGGATCTTGTCGGCGTGGAACAGCGGAGAGATGTCGCGCAGCATCTGCTCCTGCTTGGCCGGGTCGCCGACCTCCTGGTATAGCGCCTCGCGGAAGCTCTCCCAGTAGGGCGGGATGCTCTGCAGGGTGCGCAGCCAGTTGGACACGCCGAAGATGTCCACGCCCGCGTTGAACTCCTGGGGGTGGAAGGCCAGGGCCGCCAGCGTCATGTAGCCGCCGTAGCTGCCGCCCATGATGCCAATGCGGTCGCCGTCCACGTAGGGCAGGCTGGCCAGGTACTTCTTGGCCTCGATGCAGTCGCGCAGCGGCTCGCGGCCGTGCTTCTGATCATCCGCGGTGAAGAACGTCTTGCCGTAGCCGGAGCTGCCGCGGTTGTTGATGCCCAGCACCACGTAGCCGTGGTTGACCAGGTACTGGATGAAGGGGTTATAGCCCTTGCGCGTCTGGCCGCCGGGGCCGCCGTGCACCCAGATGACCGCGGGCACCCTGGCCTCGGCGGTGGCCTGGTGCGGCTTGTAGAGGATGTTGGGGATCTCCATCCCGTCGAAGGACTTGAAGCGCGTCACCTGCGACTCGGCCAGGTCCTCCGCGGTGATCTCCGGGTTGAGCGCGTTGGTCAGCCGCGTGGCCTGGCCCGTGCCAAAGTCGAAGACATAGAGGTTGCTCGGGGCGCGATCGCCGTTGTGGTAGAAGGCCATGCGCTGCTCGCTGCGCGCGATGAGCACCGAGGTGATGTCGCCCTCGGGCAGCTGCGGCAGCGACACCTGCTTGCCCGCCTTCACGTCATGCAGCCGGATGACGGTGCGGCCGTCCTCGTTGATGGCGGTGACGCGGTAGGCGCCGTTCTCGGAGAAGTACGTGTACATCACATCCCAGTCGGCCTTCTCCACGTCATCCGTCTTGCCGCTGGCCAGTACGTAGCGCGCCACGCGGGTGAACTCCGAGCCGTCGTTGGTCAGTAAGTAGAGCGCCGTGGAGGCCGGATCGAACGTGGCCGTCGTGTACTGGGCCACGCCCTTGTGCGGGGTGATGTGCTTCGTCTGCTTCTTCACCATGTCATAGAGGTGGATGTCGCTGTCCGCGGTGGTGCGGGGCTTGTCGAGCGCGATCCACTTCTCGTCGCGGGAGATGCCGCGCACCTCGAAGCCGCCGGGGTTCTGGAAGAGCAGGGTGCGCGCGTACGTCTTCGCGTCGTACTTGTAGAGATCGAAGAAGCGCGGATCGCGCTCGTTGGTCATCACGTAGAAGGCGGAGTAGTCATCGCGCTTCCAGCTGACGAACTGGGCCCTGAGCTTGTCGCCCGGGGTGAGGTCCTTCTCCTGGCCATCCAGGCCGCGCACATAGAGGTGGTTGTTCTCGTTGCCCCCCTGATCGCGCGTGAAGAGGATGCGCTCGTCGTTGGGGAAGTAGCTGATGGCGAACGTGCTGTCCGTGGTGGACTGGGTGAGCGCCCGGTGCTCGCCGCCCGCCACCGGCATGCTGTAGGCGTTGAAGATGCCGCTCTGGTTCGAGGAGAAGAGGATGTTCTTCTCATCCGGGGAGAACGAGGCGCCCGTGAAGCGGGTGGTCCCCATGAACTGCTCGATGGTGTACTGCTTCGATGGCCCGGGCCGGGTGGTGGCCGCAGGCGCGGGCGGGGACGTGGCCGTGGACGTGGTGGCGCAAGCGGTCAGCGCCGCCGCGGGCAGCAGCACCGCCGCGAGGACCGCTCGGGAAACGAGAGACGACATGCAGCCTCCTGGAAAGGGCCTCTCCGTGCCTGGCTGCCTGCCAGGCGGACGGGAGGCCCCCCCAACCCATCAGGGTGGGCGGTATTCCGCCAGAAATTTCCCAGCAGGCGCCTCCAGACTCAACGCGGCGCGGCGGGCTGCGTGACGAACTCGGGCAGCAGGAACTCGTCCAGGGCGGGGGCCTTGTCGATGATGCCCAGCTCCAGCAGCTGCTGGCTGATCGTCTCCCAGCGCTGGCGGCTCATGGTGCCCAGGCCGTTGGCGCGCGTCTCCTCGTTCTCGACGTGGGGCTTCTGCGCCTCGGCGGCCGCGGCGAAGGTCTCCGCGTCCATGGTGGTGTTCAGCTTGCCCATCACCTGGTTGGTGGGCCCCGGGTTGTCCAGGTACGCGCGCCAGCCCTCGCGTGAGGCCTCCACGAAGCCCTTGACGCGCTCGGGATGCTCTTTCCACAGCTGGCGCCGGGTGATGACGACGCCGATGTACGGATCGAACCCCTCGTCGGCGATGAGGAACACCCGCGGGTCGGCCCCCTGCCGCCTGGCGGCGATGGGCTCGGCGAAGACGTAGCACTGCTGGGCGAAGTCCTTCTCCGCCACGAAGCGCGCCACGCCGCCGTCGTAGGGCACCACCTTCACCTTGTCGAAGCCGTACTTCTTCTTGAGGTAGGTGGCGTACGGCAGGCCCGGCTCCAGCGCCACGGTGCCGGAAGAGAGCACGTCCCCCAGGTTCTTCGCCCCGCGCGAGGCGTGGGCCATGATGCCCTGCGGAGACTTCTGGTACACCGTGAACAGCGGCAGAATGTCCATGCCCCGGGCGCGCGCGGTGAGAATCTCGTCCGCGCCGGAGATGCCGAACTCCACCTGCCCGGAGGCCACCCGCTGCACCACCGGGGCGCCAGCGCCGCCGCTCTGAATGTTCACCTCGAGCCCGCGGCGGGTGTAGGCCCCGCTGTCACGCGCCGCGTAGAAGCCGCCGAACTCCGGCTCCGGCACCCAGTTGAGCGCCAGGGTGGCCGGGGTGGGCTTGGCGGCCTCCGCGGGCTTGGCGGCCTCCGCGGGCTTGGCTGCCGTGGGGGCCTCTTCCTTCTGGCGCGAGCACGCCCCCGCCACCGCGAGGAGCAGCGTCCAGCTCAGCAATCCGACGAGGTGTCTTCTCAAGTGTCTTCCCTCCCGAAAAGGTGCTTCACGTCTCCGAGGCCGCCGGGTGCCAGCGCCGCAGCAGCCGCGCGCCCACCAGGCTCACCGCTCCGAACAACAGCAGACCCAGCCCCGAGGCCGCCAGCACCGCGGCGAACAGCAGGTCCGTGCGGAACTGACGGTAGGCGGACAGCACCAGGATGCCCAGCCCCGCGGAGCCCTCGGAGAAGCCGGCGACGAACTCGCCCACGATGGCGCCGATGACGGACAGGCCCGAGGCCACGCGCAGCCCCGTCACCATGTGAGGCAGCGCCGAGGGCAGCTCCAGCTTCCACAGGGTGGCCAGCCGCCGCGCGCCATAGAGGCGGAACAAGTCCCTCAGCGCCGGCTCCACCGAGCGCAGGCCGGTGAGCGTGTTGGCGATGACGGGGAAGAGCGAGACGATGAAGGAGGACACCGCCACCGCGCGCGGGCCCGGGCCGAACCACAGCACCAGCAGGGGGGCGATGGCCACGATGGGCACCGTCTGCAGGAAGATGGTGTACGGGTAGAGCGCCCGCTCCAGCAGCCGCGAGGAGCTGAGGATGATGGCGGTGAGCGCCCCCACCGCCGCGCTCAGCCCGAAGCCCACCAGCGCCGCGCGGCCCGTGATGAAGGACGCGCCCAGCAGCGTGGAGCCATCGCGCGCGGCCGCCCGGCCAATGGCCGAGGGCGGAGGCAGCAGCCAGGCGGGAATCTCCAGCACCCGCGCCAGGGCCTCCCACGCGGCCAGCAGCAGCACCAGGGCCACCAGCGGCGCCACGGCCACGCTCAGCCACGAGTGCCGTGTTACGCCCGCCCTCATGGGGCCTCTCCCTGCTCGAGCGCCTCGTGCAGCAGGCGCGCCTCGCGGGCGAAGGAGGCCTCGGTGCGCAGCGCCGGGCCGCGCTCGGCGGGCAGCTGCA
Source organism: Myxococcaceae bacterium (assembly GCA_035296065.1). Taxonomy (GTDB): domain Bacteria; phylum Myxococcota; class Myxococcia; order Myxococcales; family Myxococcaceae; genus DATHBR01. Next base: position 45,862 of record DATHBR010000026.1, read on the forward strand.
GCGTCCGGTCCAGCATGATGCGCGCGGGCCGCCGCGACAGCACCACGGCGCGCTCGGCCAGGTAGGCCGCCTCGGAGAGCGAGTGGGTGACGAAGAGCACCGTCATGCCCAGCTTGCGCCACAGCGCGCGCAGCTGGTCATCCAGCCGGCCGCGCGTCAGCTCATCCAGGGCGGCGAAGGGCTCGTCCAGCAGCAGCAGCCGGGGCCGGGTAACGAGGGCGCGCGCCAGGGACACGCGCATGCGCATGCCGCCCGACAGCTCCGCGGGGTAGCGCCCGGTGGCCTCCGCCAGCCCCACCTGCTCGAGCACCTCGCGGGCGGCGGCGTGGCGCTCGGACTGGCTCACGCCGGTGAGCTCCAGCGGCAGCGCCGCGTTGTCCAACACCGAGCGCCAGGGCAGCAGGTGCGCGTCCTGGAACACGTAGGCGATGGGCGCGCGCTCCTGGACGTTCTGCTCCAGCGGTGGGGTAAAGGAGATGCGGCCCGCATCCGGACGATCCAGCCCCGCCACCAACCGCAGCAGCGTGGACTTGCCACAGCCGGACGGGCCCACCAGGGCCACGAAGGAGCTGGCGGCCACATCCAGCTCCAGCCCCTCCAGCACGGCCACGCCGCCCGGGAAAGTGCGGCGCAGTCCCTCCACCCGCACGCGCACGCCGCCCCTGGAGGCAGGCACTGGCGAGGCGGACTCGGGCGAGAGGGCCATGAGGCCGGGTTCTAGTCGCCGTCCGCTGTGAGAGCGAGGACAATGGCGCCTGGCTGAACGCCTGCCTGGCAGGGGCCCGGCCTTCGCCCAGAGCGTGGCGCCAGCGCCCACCCCGGTGGAGCCGATCCGACAACCTCCTACGATAAGAATGGGAGTCTCTGAAACGGAAAATCCTTCCGTCTTGAGAGGAAGAAAAGGCGCAACCCTGTGAATTGCCGGGGTTCAGCGTGTGGCACGGCTTACGCATTAGCCCCCTTCGGGTCGGGTCAGTCAGGGGGATGGTGCCGTGGGCAAGATGAGGTTGGGGGAGTGGTTGGTTCACAATCGTGCGGTGACGCCGGAGCAGATGCAGACGGCGTTGGTTTATGCACGGCAGTGGAAGTGCAAGCTGGGGGACGCGATCCTCGAGCTGAAGCTGATTCCTCGCGAGCAGTTCATGCGGTTGCTGGCGGGCCACCTGAATGTCCCGTTCATCCGCTCGGATCAGATCGACAAGGTGCCGGTCGCCACGCTGCACTCGGTGCCAGCGGAGATGCTCAGCCGCCTGAAGGTCTGCCCGCTGAAGATCGTCCCCGGCGGGACGCGAGGGCAGATCTACATCGCCACGCCCAGGGCGGATGACCTGAAGCTGCTGGACGAGGTGACGTTCGCCACGGGCCTCACCGCGGTGCCCGTGCTGGCGCTGCCCGAGGACATCGAGCGGGTGCTGCGCCGCAACGGCATCCTCGCCGGGCGGTACGTGGAGCCCATCGAGCTGCCGCCCGAGGAGGAGTTCCGCGTCGAGCCCTGAGCCTGGAGGCAGATGACGATTGGCTGTCTCCCCTCCCTGCTGGAGTCCCTGGGCAGGGCCAGGCGTGTCAATGGCGGTCGCTGGCTCCTGTTGTAGGGGGACTGGTCGCGGAGGTGGGCGCGCCAGAGGACCCTCCAACAGCGAGAGCGAGCGCAGCATGTACCATGACGCGATGCACGGCAGCGTGCAGCCGGACACGTCCGCCCTGAGGGGTGGTCAGTCGCCGCACGAACTCGAAGAGGCCTACCAACTGGTAGGCCACGATGTGCCCGAGGGGATGCGGCTGCTCTTCCAGACGTTGAAACATCTGCGAGACACGTTGCCCCAGCAGGACTGGAGCCGTTTCTGCCGCAATACCTGTCGTGCCCACCCGCTTCACAATCTGGTTCAGCAGGATCCCGCCACCCGGCGGTGTTTCCTCAAGCCCCGGCATTACGCGGGGGATGCGGTGCTGCTGGATCTCTTCTACAAGGAACAGGATCCGGTCACCCTGGGCTCCTCGGAGCTGGGCTGGGAGATTCACCGGTTTCTGAGCCGGCAACAGACGGCGGTGAGCCTCCGGCGGCGGCGCGATCTGCTGGCGCACTGGCTGGACGAGCTCGCCGAGCAGACTCCAGGGGCGCACGTGCTCTCCGTGGCCTGCGGACACCTGCGTGAGGCCCTGCTCTCACGCGCCGTACGCGAGCGGCGCCTGGGCGAGTTCCTGGCGCTTGATCAGGATTCCGAGAGCCTGGAGGTGGTGGACAAGGAGGCGGGGCCTTACGGCGTCACGTCGATGTGTGGAACCGTGAGGGCCCTCTTGAAGGGCGAGCTCCGGGTGACCGGGCTGGACGGAATCTACGCCGCGGGGCTCTACGATTATCTCCCCCGGCGGGTGGCCACTCAGCTCACCCGCATCCTGTTCTCCATGTTGAAACCAGGGGGGCGATTGCTCCTGGCCAACTACGGTGACCCGCTGCCAGATTCCGACTTCAAGGCGTACATGGAGGCCTTCATGGACTGGTGGTTGATCTACCGGGACGAGGCCGAGGTGGAGCAGTGGACTCAGGAGATCCCCCAGAAGGATCTCTACCGCTGTCAGGTGTCTCGCCGGGAGCAGGGCAACCTCATCTTTCTCGAGGCCATCCACGCCTGAATCACCCCCCGGGCCTGACAGGGCTCGGGAGGGCAGGTGCTTGACGCCTTGCCTGCTTGACGGGGAGAGCGGTCGCTTCTGGTGACTGGGACGACAGAGGAAGGAAGCGTGTGCCGCTCAGGAAACATCGCACCCCCTTCTTGGGTTCCGTTTCCTGGTTGACTGCCTATTTCAAAGACCCATGCCCTTTTTGTCTATTCGCGGGGTGCAACTCTATTACGAGGACACGGGGGGGCCCGGTGAGCCGATCGTCTTCAGCCACGGGCTTCTCTGGAACTCACAGCTTTTTTCGCAGCAGATCGCCGCGCTGAAGGGCCGGTATCGCTGCATCGCCTATGATCATCGCGGTCAGGGCCGGAGTACGGCGCCGCCTGGCAAGGACATCGAGCTGCGGACGGTTTATGAAGACGCCGTGGCGTTCATCCAGGCGCTGGGGTTGGCGCCGTGCCACTTCGTCGGGTTGTCGATGGGGGGCTTCGTGGGGCTGCGCGTCGCCGCGCGCCACCCCGAACTGCTGCGCTCGCTCGTGTTGTTGGACACCTCCTCGAGAGCGGAGTCGATGTGGAATCTACCCCGTTACTGGCTGCTCACCGCGATGACGCACTGGCTGGGGTTGCGGCCGGTCGTGGACCGGCTCATGTCCATGTACTTTGGCACCACGTTCCTTCATGACCCAGCGCGCGCGGCCGAGCGCGAGGAGCTGCGGCGCCAACTGGTGAGCAACCCACGCCACGTCTGGCGCGCCATGCGAGGTGTCATCACCCGGCGCGGTGTCACCGAGGAGCTGTCGCGCATCATCACCCCCACGCTCATCCTGGTGGGCGAGGAGGATGTGCTGACGCTGCCGGAGATGGCCGAGATGCTTCACGCCCGCATTGCCGGCTCGCGAATGGTCCAGCTTCCGCACGTGGGCCACATGTCCAACCTGGAGCAGCCCGAACTGGTGAGCGCCGCCATCAGCAGGTTTCTCGCGGAGGTTTCCGCCAGTGAGCCCCCGTCGCTGAGCTATCTGTCCGAAGCCAGCCCCTCCTGAGGGGTAAGCAAGGGCTGGTTGGCTCGCCAGCAGACCAGCCGGCTGCTTGCCGTGAGGGCGTACACGCCCTTGCCGGAGCATTTTCAGGAATGGCTTACATAGTGCTTCTGGGTTGTGGTCGTTGATGCATGACTCCCACTCCCTTCTTGTAAGAGCTCCTGGCTTCCGAGGCCATATGGAGAACAACGCGTTGGTCGGACCCATCAGCATCGAATGGGCGGACCATGAGGATAAGTTCAGCCGGGCCAGAGCCTGGCTGGACAACATCTATCATCAGCTCACCCATGGCGGTGATGTTCGTGAGGGAATGGAGACCCTGCACCAGGGCCTCTTCTTGCTGCGCAGACAATGGAGCCAGAAGGACTGGCGCCGCTTCTGTCTGGAGACGGCACGAATCCACTCCCTGCGAGAGTTGCTTCACCAGTGTCCTTTCACGCGCCGGGGCTACGAGCGGCCACGTGGGTATGCCGGAGACGCGGAGCTGATCGACTACCTCTATGCCGAGCGCATGGAGGACGATCTGCGCATCAGGCCCGGTGGCCACATCTACCGCTCCCTGTACCAGCAGCCCAGCTCCCGCAGCGTCCGCGAGCGGCGTGAGCTGTTCGCCCGGGAGATCGACTCGGTGGCCGCCAGTGTGCACATGCCCCGGATGCTCTCCGTCGCCTGCGGGCACCTGCGAGAGGCCGAGCTGTCGCGCGCCATCCGGGAGCACCGGATCGGTGAGTTCATCGCCTTCGATCAGGACCCGATGAGCCTGGCGGAGGTGGCACGGCAGCATCCAGGCACCGCCATCCGCCCCGTGTGCGGCTCCGCGCGCGGGCTCTTGACGGGGCGCACCGTCTTCGGGCACCTGGACCTGGTGTACTCCGCGGGCCTGTATGACTATCTCTCGGACAACACGGCCCGGCGCCTGACCCAGATTCTCTTCAGCATGCTCAACCCGGGCGGCCGGCTGATGGTGGCCAACTTCGCCACCTGCCCGGAGGCTGGCTACCTGGAGGCCTTCATGGACTGGTGGCTCATCTACCGTGACGAGGACCAGATGCAGTCGCTCACGCTGGACATCGAGCCGCTGCAACTGGCCGCCACCAACATGTTCCGCGACAGCGAGCAGAACGTCATCTATCTGGAGCTGATCCGGAGCTGAGCGTGGGGGCCGGCTCGGGGCCCTCCAGGGGCAGCGTGACGGTGAAGGTCGAGCCCAGACCCTGGGCGCTGTCGACCTGCACCGTACCCCCAAGCGCCTGGACGATCTCGCGCACCAGCCACAGCCCGATGCCGAAGCCGCCGTAGTGGCGCACCGATACCGCGCGCTCGAAGCGCTCGAAGATGCGCTCGGTGTCCTCGGGGGCAATGCCAATGCCCCAGTCGCGCACCTGGAGCCGGGCATGTGTCCCGTCGCACTCGATGGCGATCTCGATCGGCTTGCAGGCGCCATACTTCGTCGCGTTGGTCAGCAGGTTACCCACCACCTGCTCCACCCGCATCGCGTCCCAGCGCCCCACCACGCTGCCGCTGGCGCGCAGGTTCACGGGACACTCGGCCCGCGCCAGCGCCTCGCGCGAGCGCTCGACGACGCCGCGCACCAGGGCCACCAGGTCCACCTCCTCGATTTTGCCAAGCAGCTGTCCCTGCGCCACGCGCGAGATGTCCAGCAGCTCGTTGACGAGCTTGCCCAGGCGCTGTGTCTGCAGGTTGGCCGACTCCAGCTTGGTGGCCACCTTCTCGGGCGGTAGCGCCTCGGTCGTCTGGCGCATGCGGGTCATCAGCCCCTGCAGGTGAAGCTGCAGCGAGGTAAGTGGCGTCTTCAGCTCGTGCGCGGCGATGGACAGGAAGTCATCGCGGCGGCGCACCGCCTCCTGCTCCTCGCGGTAGAGCCGGCCGCGCTCCTCGGACAGGGCCGTCATGCGCTCGAAGCCCTCGGCGTTCTCCAGCGCCACGCTGGCCAGCGTGGTGATGAAACCGGTGAGCCGCTCCTCGTCCTCGCCAAACAGCTCGCCCACCTGTCGGTGGCTGGCGCAGACGCAGGCCACCGTCTTTCCCCTCACCTGCAGCGGTGCGCACAGCAGCGAGCGCACGCCGATCAGCTCCATGCTCTCGCTCACCCCTCCGGGCATGCCCTGGCCCAGGATGGCCGGCTGCCCCGTCTCCAGGGCGCGCGCGATGGCGGTGCGGCTCACCCCTTCCGCGGTGCGGAGCTCCTCGGGTAGCACGCTGTTGGGGTCCAACACCACGCAGTGCTCGGGGCGCAGCAGCTCCATCATGGACTGGCGCACCGCATCGAAGACCGCCTCGCGCGTGAGCGCCGAGGCAATGCGCCTGCCGGCCTCGAGGACACGGGGGAAGCGGTCCACCAGCGACAACGTCTGTTGAGGGCGCTCGGGCGCGGCCCCCGGGGAAAAGGACTCCTCGCCCAGGCCCTGCTCCATCTCCTGGAGCTCGCGGGGGGCGACCTTCAGGTCCTCGGCGGCCTCGGGCCATTCCAGGGCGGTGCCCGCCTGCCCACGCGCTAGCAACGTCTGGGCGCGCTCATGGCGCATCTTCAGCTCTTCGGCCAGGCGCAGGCTCTGGTCCAGCCACCGGCGTGCCCTTCGGGGCGAGCCCGCCAGCGCGGCCAGCAGCCCTCGCTCGCGCAGCACATGAGGAAGGTTGTTGCGGTAGGTGCGTGCCATGCGGTGGGCCCGTCGTGCCGCCTGCTCGGCCTCCTCCAGCAGCCCCGCGTAGCGCTTCGGGGCCAGCCGCGAGGCGCTCTCCGCGCGCCGGCGCAGCGCCGTGGCGAGCCAGGCGGAAACGGGGGCCACGTACTCCGAGCGCAGGTGGGCCTGCTGCACCACACGCTCGGCCTGCTGCAGCGTCGTCACCGCGCCCTGCGTGTCTCCTTCCCGCAGCAGCCGGATGCCCTCGGCCATGAGGATGCCGGAGCGTGACTGCGGGTCCGCGGTCGGGTTGTTCAGCTCCGCCTCCAGCAGCGCCTTGGGCAGCCGGCCCCCCGAGGCCTTGCCCCAGGCCTCCAGGCTCAGGCGCACCGCGTAACGGTCTCCAATGGCCAGCGCCGCCTGGTGCAATTGCTGGGCGGAAGCCAGGGCCTCCTTGAGCCTGCCCAACCGGTAGAGCGCCATGGTCACCTGGAAGTGGGCGTTGTTCACCTCCCAGCGGTCACCGGTCCGGTCCAACAGGCGCACCGCCTCGCGGCTGCGCTCGATGCACGCCTCGAACTGGCCCGAGCCGTACAGCGCCACGCCGTAGAAGTGCAGCGACTGCCCCTGGCCCCACACGTCGCCCATCTCCCGGCGCATGGCCAGGGACCTCTCGACGTAGGTGAGCGCCCGCTTGAACCAGGGCAGCACCGTGGCGGCGGGAGAGTGCTCGGAGTACGCCTGCGCCAGCGCGGGCGTTGGCGGGTAGCGCTCGGCGATGTTCAGCTCGCGCAGGTGCGCCCAGAGCACCGCCATGCGCCCGCGGTGATACCAGTACCCGTACGCCAGCCGGCTATAGAGGTGCACCGCCAGCAGGTCCTCCTCGCTGGAGTCCAGCGGGCGGCGCGCCACCCAGAGGCCTGGCAGCACGGTATGTCCCGCCTGCACGGCCACTTCCCACAGGACGCCCAGCCCGGTCAGCGCGCCACTGTCGGGCACCCAGCGCCCCAGCAGCCGCAGCGCCCGCTCCAGCGCCGCGTTGGTCTTGTCCACGTTGCCCCGTTTGAAGGACAGCTCGCCCAGCCGGGCCCAGGTGCGTGCCTGTTCGACGCGGTCACTGGCCAGGTGCTGGGCCAGCTCCAGCTTCTGCTGCGCCTCGTCGTAGCGGCCCCGCAGCATCAACACGTCGCCCAGTCCCGCGGCGATGCGGTAGCGGGTGCTCGTGTCGGCCCCTTCCGCGCCGCGCTCGGCGATACGGTAGTTGAGCTCCGAAGTCTCCAGGGCGAACTGCTGCCGGGCCCGCTCCGCCGCCACCAGCGCGTAGGGCAACGCCTGGGGATACTCGCCCGCGGCGTCGAAGTGGTAGGCCAGCTCGAAGGGGTCCGCCTGCGGGCTGTTGGCGATGGTGCGCGCGGCCAGCCGGTGCAGATCCCTCAGCTCCTCCCCCCGCATCAGCCCCAGCAGCGCCTCGCGCAGCTTGTCATGGACGAAGGTGTAGCGGTCGCGGCTGTCCTCCCACAGCATGTGTCGCCGCCGGGGCTCGGCCAGTGCCGCGGCCACCTTGTCGCGGTGGGTGCCCGACAGCGCCGCCACGCGCTCCAGGTCGAAGTTCTTGCCCAGCACCGCGCCCACCGAGAGCAGGCGCAGCGAGTCGGCGGGCAGCCTCTTCAACCGGCGCACCAGGAACGAGGCGGCCTGGCGAGAGGAGCGCACGTGCGCCATGGCATCCGGCTCCACCTGCCAGCCGTCCGGGCCCGGGACGAGCGCCCCGTCCTCCACCAGCCCATGCAGCACCGCCGACGCCATGAAGGGGTTGCCCTCGGACAGGCGCGCCACCAACTCGGTGGCCTCGGGAGGCAGTGCGCCGGCCATGGACTCGGCCATGCGCGCCACCTCGGCGGCGCCAAAGGTGGCCAGGCGCAGGTGAGCGCTGGGCTTCAGGCGCCGCAGCATGTGGCCGGGGCTCACCTCCTCGGTCCGGAAGGACACCACGAGCATGGCGCTGCCCCCGCTCTGGGAGCCTGTCTGCTGCCAGTTCTCCAGCGCCCGGAGCGTCAGCTCGTCGGCCCACTGGCAGTCGTCCAGCAGCACCAGCGCCGGCTCCGTCTGGGTGCCCAGCGCCGCCAGCAGCGCGGTGAGGGCGCGGATGCCGCGGCTCTCGCCAAAGGTCTCCGGGCCCAGGTTCTGCTCTGGCGCCGGCCTGAGCACCGGCTCGAGCTGCGGGAGCACCGTGCACAGCGCCGCCTCCTGGCCCACCAGCCGCTGGCGCAGCGTGTCGGCCAGCTCGGGCCGCTCGCGCGCCGCCGTGGCGATGGCGGCCGCCACGCCCGTGAAGAGCTGGAAGGGGCGCTGCGCGGCTTGATCCACCGCCTGACCCTTGAGGACCCAGATGCGGTGCTGCTCGGCTCGCGCGGAGAACTCCTCGATCAGCCGGCTCTTGCCGCCGCCGGACTCGGCCTCCACCATCACCAGCCGGCTGGCCTCGGCGCGCGTGCGCTCCAGCTCGCGCTCCAGCACGGCCAGCTCCTCGTGGCGGCCCACGAAGGAGGGCTCGGTCAGGCTGCGGCGCTGATCATGCGCGCCGGTGACGAGCTCGGGCTCCGCCTCGCCGTGAGAGAGCGCCTCGTCCAACGCGCGCAGGTCCGCCAGCGCCGACTCGGCGGACTGGTAGCGGTCCGCCGGGTCCGTTTGCAGCAGCCGGCCCACCAGCTCCTCGAGCGCGCGCGGCACCTCCACTCCGCCGCTGCGCAGCTTGGGGCGCGCCGCCAGGTGCTGGCGCAACACCTCACCCACGCTGCCGCCATCGAAGGCGGGCCGGCCCGAGAGCGCCTCGAACAGGACGATGCCCGCGGAGTACAGATCCGAGGTGGCCTCCACCGAGCGGTTGAGCAACCCGGCCTGCTCCGGCGACAGGTAGCGCGCGGTGCCCACCGGCAAGTCGCGCAGCGAAGGATCCAGCCGCTCGCTGCGCGCCAGGCCGAAGTCCACCAGCGTGGCGCGCTCCAGGGGCTGACCCTCGACGATGATGTTGGAGGGCTTCACGTCCCGGTGCAGCACCCCATGCCGGTGCGCCTCGGCCAGGGCCGCCAGCACACACTGGCCCAGCATGAGCACCTCATGCAGCGCCATGCTGCCGCGAGTGAGCCGCTCCTGCAGCGTCTCTCCGGGGATGTAGGGCGTCACCAGGTACAGCAGCTCTCCGGACACGCCCAGGTGCAGCATCGGCACCACGAAGCGGCTGTGCAGCTCCTGCAGCACCGTGGCCTCGTGCTCCAGCCGCTGCCGGGCCCCGGACGCCATGGCCCCGGCGGGTGTCACCTTGATGACGACCCGGCCCCCGGTGCGCAGATCACTCGCCAACCATGTCGAGATGCCACGGCCCGTCTTCAGCCGCTGCAGCAGCTCGAAACGATTCCCCAGGCGCCTCCCAGGGAGAGGGTCTCCAGGACCAGCGCCGAGCTGTGGAAAGCCGTCTGCCATTCGCTGTCCTCGCCCTCCCTACGCGCCGTCCCAGCGGTGCGGCCGGCGCTGCGTCCCCCAGACAACCTTGGTGTCGCAGGGGGCTGTGCCAAGGGGAGGCACTCAACACCCCAGGCTGTTGCCTCGCCGATCAACAAACACAGGACGGATCTCTCGCACCTTGATGTCCACTAGACCCCGAGTGCCCGGAGGGCAGGCGACCAGGCGTAGCGGGGCTTTTTGACGCATTGCGTCCCTAACAGCGCCCCTCCTGTGTCGCTTGACACCCCGGGAGCCACAGCCGAAAAGCCCGCCCAGACAGCGGCCCGGCAGTCACTTCCTCGGCCGCCCAGGAGCCCGGCATTGAAGCTCGCCACCCTCAAGGATGGGACTCGCGACGGACGACTCGTCGTCATCAAGCGCGACAACTCGGCGTACGCGCTGGCCACCAACGTGGCGCTGACGCTGCAGGCCGCGCTGGATGATTGGGCGCACAAGGAGTCCCAGCTGCGCGCACTGGCCGAGCAGCTCGAGGCGGGCACGGTGCAGAGCCGCCCGCTGGAGATGGGCGCGCTGATGCCGCCGCTGCCCCGGGCCTACGAGTGGATTGATGGCAGCGCCTACCTCAACCACGTCATCCTGGTGCGCAAGGCGCGCAACGCCGAGCCGCCGCCCACGCTGAAGACGGATCCGCTGGTGTACCAGGGCGGCTCGGGAGACTTCCTGGCGCCCACCGCGGACATCCCGCTGGCGGATGAGGCGTGGGGCCTGGATTTCGAGAGCGAAGTCTGCGTGGTGCTGGGCGACACGCCCCAGGGCACGAAGGCCTCGGAGGCCGGGCAGTTCATCAAGCTGGTGATGATCTGCAACGACGTGTCGCTGCGAAACCTCATCCCGGACGAGCTGGCCAAGGGCTTTGGCTTCTTCCAGAGCAAGCCGGCCACCGCGTTCGCCCCCTTCGCCCTCACGCCGGACGAGCTGGGCGCGGCGTGGAAGGACGGGCGGGTGCACCTGCGGATGCGCTCGGTGCTCAACGGCCAGCTGGTGGGTGACACGGACGCGGGCCCGGAGATGCACTTCTCCTTCCCGGATCTCATCCAGCACATCGCCAAGACGCGCAGCTTCACGGCGGGCACCATCCTGGGCAGCGGCACGGTGTCCAACGCGGACCGGGCGCGGGGCATCTCCTGCCTGGCCGAGCGGCGGATGATCGAGACCATCGAGGAGGGCAAGCCGAAGACGCCCTTCATGAAGGTGGGGGACACCATCGAGATCGAGATGCTGGATGAGGCGGGCAAGAGCCTCTTCGGGCGCATCTGCCAGAAGGTGGTGCGCAAATGAAGCTCTACAGCTACTGGCGCTCGTCCTGCTCGTGGCGGGTGCGCCTGGCGCTGAACCTCAAGGGGCTGGCGTACACGTACGAGGCGGTGCACCTGCTCAAGGACGGTGGGCAGCAGAACGCCGAGCCCTACCGCGCCCTCAACCCCATGCGCACCGTGCCCACGCTCGAGCTCGAAGAGGGCGGCCAGGTGCGCCGCATCTCCCAGTCGCTTGCCATCCTGGAGTACCTGGAGGAGCGCTACCGCACGCCCGCCCTGCTGCCGGCGGAGCCGTTCCTGCGGGCCCGGGCGCGGATGCTGGCCGAGATGGTGAACTCGGGCATCCAGCCGCTGCAGAACCTGTCGGTGCTGCAGTTCGTCAAAGGCGAGCTGAAGGCGGACGACAAGGCCTTCGCGTCGCACTGGAACACCCGGGGGCTGGCGGCCCTGGAGGCCGTTGTGAAGGAGACAGCCGGTACTTATTGCTTGGGTGAGCAGGTGTCATTCGCGGACATCTGCCTGGTGCCCCAGCTCTACGGAGCCCGCCGGTTTGCGGTAGACCTCGCGCCGTACCCCACGCTGCTGCGCATCGAGGCGGCGTGTAACACCCTTCCCGCCTTTCAGGCGGCACATGCGGACCGGCAGCCCGACGCGGCGCCGGCCTGAACTTCTCAAGGAGCCGATCATGGCCAAGTTGGAATCCCTGGGCATCAAGACCATCGAGAGCGTTCACTGGTACGTGCATGATCTCGAGCGCAGCCGGCGCTTCTACGCGCAGGGGCTGGACTTCGCGGAGCTGGGCACCTCGTCGCCCGAGCTGGAGAAGGCGGGCAAGCAGAAGTCCGCGGTGTTTCAGGCCGGCGACATCGTCCTGGTGGTGAGCCAGCCGGTGGGCGAGGGCGGGCGGGCGTGGCGCTACCTGCGCAAGCACCCGGACGGGGTGGGCACGGTGAACTTCGAGGTGGAGGACGCCGAGAAGGCGTTCCGCCTGCTGGAGCAGCGCGGCGCCACCCTCATCACGGACATCCAGCGCCACACCGACGACAAGGGCGGCAAGCTGGCGATGTTCTCCATCACCACGCCCTTTGGTGACACCACCTTCCGCTTCGTGCAGCGCGACGGCTACCGGGCGCTGTACCCGGGCTTCCAGCCGTATGAAACGCCGAAGGGCGGCAAGAACCGGTTCGGCTTTGGCCGGGTGGACCACATCACGTCCAACTTCCAGACGATGAAGCCCATGCTCCTGTGGATGGAGCACGTGATGGGCTTCGAGGAGTTCTGGGGCATTCAGTTCCACACCGATGACGTGTCGGCGCGGCAGAAGCGCGAGCACGGCTCGGGGCTGCGCTCCACGGTGATGTGGGATCCGAAGAGCGGGGCGAAGTTCGCCAACAACGAGCCCTTGCGGCCGTTCTTCAAGGCCTCGCAGATCAACCTCTTCACCGAGGACCACCGGGGCGATGGCGTGCAGCACCTGGCGCTGACGGTGAAGGACATCCTCACCTCGGTGAAGGAGATGCGCGAGAAGGTGGGCGTGCAGTTCATGCCCACGCCGGGCACGTACTACGACGCGCTGCCCGAGCGCATTGAGCACCTGGGCATCAAGAAGATCGACGAGGACATCAACGTGCTGCGCAACCTGGAGATCCTCGTGGACGGGGACAAGGAGCACAGCTACCTGCTGCAGATCTTCATGAAGGACGCGGCGAGCCTGTACAAGGATCCGGCGGCGGGCCCGTTCTTCTACGAAATCATTCAGCGCAAGGGCGATCAGGGCTTCGGAGGCGGCAACTTCCGGGCGCTGTTCGAGAGCATCGAGCGGCAGCAGAAGTCCGAGGGGCGGGTGTAGGCCATGTTCGAGCGTCGCGTCGTCGGGAAGGTGCCCCGCAAGCACCACATCCAGCTGAGGGATGAGAAGGGCACCCTGATGTACGAGGAGTGCATCACCCGCGACGGCTTCGAGGGGCCGTACACGATTGCCTACCACCAGCGGGAGCCGCACACGCAGAGCCTGGCTCAGGTGGGGCATGGGTGGAAGCTGCCCGAGGCCATCTCGGCGAAGCGGCCGCTGGCCAAGCGGCACTACAAGACGCAGGAGCTCGCGCCGGTGGCGGGGGCGCCCGTGGACGCGCGGGTGCCGCTGCTGTTCAACGCGGACGTGACGCTGAGCGTGCTGCACCCGACGGCGGAGGACCCGGTCTACTTCAACAACGCGGATGCGGACGACCTGTTCTACATCCACGAGGGCAGCGGGCTGCTGCGCTCGCCGCTGGGAGACCTGCGCTTCGAGGCGCAGGACTACGTCTTCATCCCGCGCGGGATGGTGCACCGGTTCCTCCCCGACAAGGGCGTGAAGCAGTACTGGCTGTCGATCGAGCTGAAGGGCGGGCTGCACCTGCCGAGGCAGTGGCGCAACGAGGTGGGGCAGCTGCGGATGGACGCGCCCTACAGCCACCGGGACTTCCGGGGGGTGGAGTTCGCCGAGCCCCGGGACGAGGGGATTCGGGACCTGGTGGTGAAGCGGGGGGACGAGTTCCACGGCTTCCGGTACCAGCACTCACCGTTGGACGTGGTGGGGTGGGACGGCACGGTGTACCCGTGGGTGTTCCCGATCCTGAACTTCCAGCCGCGCGCGGGGTTGGTGCACCTGCCGCCGACGTGGCACGGGACGTTCGCGGCGAGGGGGGCGCTGGTGTGCTCGTTCGTGCCGCGGGTGGTGGACTTCCACCCGGAGGCGATTCCGTGCCCGTACCCGCACAGCTCGGTGGACTGCGACGAGTTCCTCTTCTACTGCAAGGGCAACTTCACGAGCCGGCGCGGAGTGGGCCCTGGCAGCGTGAGCCACCACCCGATGGGAGTGGCGCATGGTCCGCATCCCGGGGCGTACGAGAAGAGCATCGGGCACAAGACCACGGATGAGCTGGCGGTGATGCTCGACACGACGTTGCCGCTGCACCCGACGGCGGCGGCGCTCACGGTCGAGGATCCGAACTACCAGAACAGCTTCATCCCGTAGTCACGGTGGACCCCCCCTCTCCTTCGGGAGAGGGGAGGGCTCCCAAGTACGATTAGAGTCTGGCTATGGAGAAGGTTCCGCTGAGGAACAGCGACAGATCCTCGGCTGGCTCTCCATCCACCGAGTAGCGCGCGTATGCTGCGCCAACTACCAGCCCCTTGTCCTTATCACTGACAAGATGGAAGTAGACCGGTACGTCGAGCCGCCAGACCACGTCGTCGAAGCGAATGCTTCGGTCCTTGATTCGGGTTGACCAGGTCAGGGACGGGTTCCACGCCGCGCCAGGAATAATGGCGTCCAGGTATTGACGCCACTCCAGCCGTGCCCGGGCGGTGCCACTCCAGGTAGGCACTCCGATGATCGCCGACGTGCAGGAGAGGGTAGGTGGATCCGTGGTCTCTCCTCCCACGGGCTGGTTCATGCACAGTTGGCTTGGGGAGCGTGCCTCCCGTGCCTCCCGGTAGCCCAACGTCAATCCCATAAGAGCGGTGGGCTTGAAGAAGATTCCGATGCCCGCTCTTAGACCCCAGGGGTGCTTCAGCTCGCTGCTACGTGTACCTATCCCCGGATTGAAAAATGCCGTGCGCTGCGCGCCTACATCTCCTCGCAACATCAACATGACGCTCGCGGGCGGGGCGAACTTCGCCATCTCAGCCAACTCTTCTTTTTCCAGGTCGGCTTTCACCGCGCAGGGCTTCTCCACAGGCGGCAAAGCTTTCTTTACTCGTTCCCTTTCTTCCTCTTCGAGTCTGGAGGCGACCTTTGCTTCGCTTCGCGCGACTCGCGCCGTCTGTGCGAGGAGGCGAGCCTCGTCTTGCTTGGTGGGGTCGTTCAAGGCAGCGTTAGCGGAGGTTTCAAGCTCGGTGGCTTCCGCCTCACGCGCCTTTCGCACTCGCTGGGCTTGCCGGAAGTGAGGATCCGCTTCGAGCGCCGCCGTTAGCTGCTTCTCGAGAGCCTTCTGCTTATCGACTTCTGAGAGCTGAGCCCGCTTGTCGCACAATGCCTTCACTTGATCGATCTCGGGCAGGTAGCTCAGGACGTTGAAGCTCCTCCAAGTCAGCCCGACCGCCAGATTACCCCCTGGGTTCTGCTCGAAGGTTTGCAATACCCTGGAACGCCCGCTGCTCTCGTCGAAGTCAGCGCCAGTAAGCGTCAGGTCGAGAGACGTCCCAGAGAGCCAGCTCTCAAGTCCTACCGCGAGACGCCCCGAGAGCACCTTGCCATCCTTGCCTCCCTCCAAGAACACGGAGGTGCGTGGCTCACTCACAGAGGCAGGGCTCTGGAGAGGGTCAAAGGCAGCGGCCATGTCGCGGGCAGAGGCAGTGCTGCTCTGAGTGAGCGTCACGGCAACCACCCATCCCAAGGCGCTCATCATGGGTTCACCTTGAATCGCTTGAATCCCGCATCATCCCCATCCGGGGGCATCGTGAAAGGACGGCTCCAAGGGGCCGTATCGCCTCCGAGAGTCACCGTGTAGGTGGTACCGGGCCGGCCCGTTACGCTCCAGATGAGCTCGTGATTGCCGGGACCCGTGCTCACCCCTCCCCGCCAGCGTGGAGGCCCTCCGGACATACCAGCATTAGCCACCCGGTCCACTGCGGCGCTGCACTGATCGGCTCCATCGATCGTGACGATGACTGTCTTAGCCGGGACCGCGCTTTCCAGGAACTTGAGGAGTTGCCGCTTCGTTGGCTGGCGGCTTTTGCCTCTTTTACGAGCCGGTGCCGCCTTGCTCTTTGCCGCAGACCTCTTCGTGGTGGTGCGAGCTACACTTTTCTTGGACGCCATGTATTCCCTCCCGAGAAGGGAAAGGCATACATTAAGGCGCTTAGGTGTCGCCACGGGGAAATGAGACACGCGCGTATAAGAACCCCATTACGCGAACGGCAGCGGCGCCACCTTCACCGTGGGGCCCTCGGCCAGCGTCAGCTCCGTGCCGGGCTCCAGGTGGTCGCGGTGCACGTAGCCGAGCGCCACCCGCTGTCCCGTGGTGGGGGAGCGCACCACGCTGGTGAGCCAGCCCACCTTCTTCTCACCCTTGCGCAGCTCCGTGCCGGGCGCCGCATCCACCTCGCCCAGCAGCAGGCCCGTCAGCTTGCGCGCCATCTGCCCACGGAAGGTGGCCCGGGCAATCACCTCCTGCCCGATGTAGCACCCCTTGTTGTACGAGATGGCGTGCGTGAGGTTCGCCTCCAGCGGGATGGTCGTATCCACCATGTCCTGCCCGTAGCGCGGCACCCCCGCCTCCACCCGCAGCAGCTCCAGCGCCTGGAACCCCAGCGGCTTCAGCCCGTGCGCCCCGCCGGCCTCCACCAGCGCCTTCCACACCGCCTCCAGCGAGCCCCGCGGCACCAGCAGGTCCACCTGGTGCTTCTCGAACACCGGTGCTCCCACCAGCACCACCCGCGCCCCCGCCACCGTGGCCTCCCGGGTGGCGTTCGCCGCCAGCGGCTCGAACGCCCCGCCCAGCGCCGCCCCCAGCACCTCGGCCGTCAGCGGCCCGAGCAGGCGCAGCAGGCCCCACTCGCCCGTCGCCTCGTGCAGCTCCGCGTCCTCCGAGATGAGGTACTTCTCCAGGAACTCCTTCACCTTGGCCCCGGTGCCCGGCTCGGTCTCCAGCAGCAGGTCCGCCTCGCGCTTGAGAATGCGCGCGTCCGCCACCATGGCGCCCTTGGCCGTAATCATCGCCGCGTAGGCCGCCGTCCCCGTGGCCAGGCCCTTCACGTCCTGCGTCACCATTCCGTGAAGGAAGCTGGCCCGGTCCTCCCCGGTTATCCGCAACGTCTCGTGGTAGGAGGCGTCATGCAGGGCCACTGCCTGCCGGGCTGCTCGATACTCGGCCTCGAAGTCTCCATAATCGGCGGCGACTTCCCGGCCCCGGACCTCGGAAAACCGGGCTCCAGCCTGCTCGTGAAGAAAATGAAGCGAGAGCGGTTCCATGTCCGTCGCTATATAGACGCCCAGGAGCGATTGCCACGATGGATGTGAAGCACCTGTCCGCCTTCCAAGGCTTCTCGGCCGAGAAGCTTCAGAAGCACAACCTCTTCAAGTCCGGGCGCTTCTTCCTGGACGTGTACTGCGTGGCGCCGGGCCAGGCCCAGAAGCCCCACCAGCACGCCATGTCCGACAAGGTGTACCTCGTCCTCGAGGGCCACTGCCGCTTCCGCATCGGCGCCGAGGAGCAATCCCACGGCCCCGGTGCCGCCGTCTTCGCCCCCGCGGGGGTGGAGCATGGTGTAACCAATGACGGACCGGACAATGCCCGGCTCCTCGTCCTGATGACCCCTCCCCCGGAGCACGCATGAGCAAGAAGGCCAACCCGCCGCCTCCCGTCCCCGTCCGCGGCGCCCTCGCGCTGTTGGTGCTGGGCCTCGCCGAGAGCGCGCTCGCCCTCTTTCAGTGGTCGCAGCTCATCACCATGCGCGGTGGTGCCGCCACCGTGTGCGGCGTCTCCGAGCGCGTCAACTGCGAGACGATCTGGAACACCGCCTTCGCCAGCCGGGTGCATGAGGTGCTGGGCCTCCCCGTGGCGGGCCTGGGCCTGCTCTGGGGCCTGGTGGCCACGGGGCTCGCGGGCCTGTACCTGGCCTGGCGCCGCTCGGGCTACACCGTGCGCCCGGCCGTCAACGGCCTGCGCCTGACGGCCGCCGCCGGAGTGCTCTCCACGGTGGTGTTCGCGTGGGTGAGCGCCTCGGCCGGGGCGCTATGCCCCACGTGTCTGGCCACCTACGCGCTGGTGCTCGCCTTCGCGGCGGTGGCCTGGCGCGGGCTGCCAGGGCCGCTGGTGCCGCAGACGGGGGAGTGGGGCCGCGCGCTCAAGTGGACGCTTGGCTTCGCGGTGGCGGGCTTCGTCGCGCTGCTCATTCCGGGCCGCGCCACCCCGAAGCTCTCCGCCGCCGAGGAGGCGCTGCCGCAGGTCACCGCCGCTGCTGGCTCGCTGGAGGCCTACCTGCAGGGCCTGACCGAGCGCGAGAAGCAGATGGCCGCCGACGCGCTGGGCATGTACCGCGATGGCAAGGTGCTGCCGCCCCTCGCTCCCGCGCGCCGCCTCCACGGCAATGCCACCGCGCCGGTGAAGGTCGTCGAGTGGACCGACAGCAAGTGCCCTCACTGCAAGACGCTGGTGGAGGCGGTGGCCGGGCTGAAGAAGCGCGTGCCCGAGGGGAAGATGTCCCTGGAGGTTCGCCAGTACCCGCTGGACGGGGCATGCAACCCGTCCATTCCTCCGCAGCACTCGGATGGCACGGGCGTGCGGTGCGTGGCGGCCCGGGCGCAGATCTGCCTGGAGAGCGCTCCGGACTTCTGGGAACTGCGCGAGAAGCTCTTCGCGGCGCAGGCCACGCTGACGAGCGCCACGGTGATGGACATTGCCTCCTCGGGCTCGGTGAGCCGCTCGCAGCTCGAGCAGTGCCTGAGCAGCCCGGACACGCAGGCGCGCATCCACGAGGACGTCCGGTATGCGCAGCAGCACGACATCCACGGCACGCCGCTGGTGGTGGTGAATGGCCGGGGCGTGTTGCCCAGCGTGCCATTCCTCTACGCGCTGGCGATGGTGGATGGCGACGCGAACGCGCCTGCCTTCAAGGTGCTGCCCAAGCCCCGGCCTCAGCAGGCCCACGCCCACTGAGCGGATAACGGATGGGGAAGAAGGACAAGAAGCCCGAGCCCGCCGCTCCGGCGGCGCCGTTCAACAACCCGTTCGCGGCCATCGCCAGCAAGCGCGAGGAGCTGCCGGCGGGGCCCGCGCCCGTGGCGGCCTCCGAGAAGAAGCCGGAGCGCAAGGGCCCGGCGCGCGCGGTGGTGCGGCTGGAGCGCAAGGGCCGGGGCGGCAAGGAAGTGACGGTGGTTGAGCACCTGGAGCTGCCCAAGGCGGAGCGGGAGGTGTGGCTCAAGGCGCTGAAGAACTCCCTGGGCTGCGGGGGCGTGGTGGAGGAGGACTCGCTGGTGCTGCAGGGAGATCAGCGTGAGCGGCTGCCCGCGCTGCTCGAGGCGCGAGGCGTCCGCCGCGTCGTGGTGGGCTGACGTATAGTCCTCGCCTCGACCTGGGAGGCACTTTGAGGATTGCGTGGGTGTACGGGGCCGTGTTCGCCGTGGCGTGTGTCGTGGCTTCGAGCGCCGAGGCCAAGCCGCGGGAGTTCACGCCCGGCGAGATCGTCCCGCAGGGCGGCGGCCAGTTCCTCAAGATCCTGCAGTGCGGCATCCCCGAGGGTAAAATCTTTCCCCAGTGCGAGGTTCACGCCGTGGAGAACGGCCGCAAGTCCAGCAATACCTTCTGGTGGGACTACGAGCAGATCGTCAAGGCGGAGCAGAGGGCCTTCGAGGAGGATCCCTCCTTGAGGAAGACCGCGCCCGCGCCCGCGCCCGCTCCCAGGGCTCCCGCCCAGCCCGCGCCGAAGCCCGAGGCCGCGGCTCCGGGGGCCAACGCCGCCTGCCCGCGCACGCCCTATGGCGGCCCCGTCTCTGGAGCGACCTCGGCCTCGGCCGATCTCTTCAAGCGCAAGGTGGCCGACAACTACACGATGAAGACCCGTGACCCCTACTGGTACGGCGTCACCTTCGAGAGCTTCTCCGTGGGCGCGCCGATCAAGAACACGGTGTCGAACCAGCCGGGTGTTGGCGCGGTGCGCGTCAACAACGGAGCGCCGCCCAACGCGACGATGTATCCGGTGACCAGCCGCCACGTCGTCTGCGAGGGCGCGCCCACCAGCTCCGAGCGCTACCGGGTGCAGAGCAAGTACCTGTGCTTCGTCAGCAAGGACAACGAGTGGACCTGCGGCGGCGACGGCGCTCCGAAGATCACCGCGCTGCCCTGACCCCACCGTGACTCTCACGAGGCCTGTGGCACGTCGATGTGAAGCTCCACACGGCGGTTGGCCGAGCGCCCCGTCGGAGTCTCGTTCGGCGCCACCGGCTCCATCTCTCCCCGGCCCAGCACCATGAGCTGCCGGGGCGCCACGCCGCGCGAGCTCAGCACGCGTGACACGGCCTCCGCGCGCCGCAGCGAGAGCGCCTCGTTGTGCGGCCCGGTGCCGCGGCTATCGGTGTGGCCCTCGATGCGGATCCGATCCTCGGGGTACTTCACCAGGATGTCTCCGATGCGCGACACCTGCGCGATGGCCGACTCGGTGAGCACGGCGCTGTCCGTCTCGAAGAGCAGATCATTGCGCAGGTTCAGCAGCAGGCCCTCCTCGGTGCGCCGGGTCTCCGCCACCTGCTCCAGCTCGCGGGCCTGCTTGTCCAGGTAGTTGCCCACGGCCGCCCCCGCGACCGCGCCCACGCCAGCGCCAATGGCCGCGCCCTCGAAGTTCTCTCCCACCATGGCTCCGGCCCCCGCGCCCACGATGGCGCCCGCCGCCGCGCCCGTGGCGGTCCGCTTGCCTGGAGTCGCACAGCCCGTGGCTCCCAACAGCAGCGCCGGGACCAGCAGCCCAACCTTCTTCCATGCGTTCACGTGAAGCCTCCTTGTGGTCACCCGGTTTCGAGCGGCCCTCGTGCAGAGGCATTCACAGGGGACCCAAAGCGGCCTGGCGGCCTGGCTGCTGCCCAGGGGAGCAGCGGGGCCTTCTCAGCCCTTCCTGGCGGCCTTCTTCGCAGCGGGCTTCTTCTTCAGAGCGGCCTTCTTCGGGGCAGCCTTCTTCGCGGCAGGCTTCTTCGGGGCAACTTTCTTCTTGGCGGCCTTCTTCTTCGCAGCAGGCTTCTTCGCGGCGGCTTTCTTCTTCGCAGCAGGCTTCTTCTTTGGAGGCTTAACTGGACTCCCGACCTGGGTGTACCAGAAGGTGCCAGGCTGAAACGCCTGAGGATCCCTGGCCTGGACGCCCGCCGCGATCTTCGCGTGCAGCCGTCGAGGCAGCAGGACCTCCTCATCGATCTCACCCTGGGTGCGCTCCTTGAGCGCGTCCCGATAGACCATCAGGCACTCGAGCAACTCGTGCACGCCCGAGTTCATCAGCACTGGCGCCGAGCCCTTCTCCGGATTGCGCACGACGATGCGGCCGCCATGCCGCTCATCCAGGCAGAGCAACTGGTCCTGCTCGTCCATATCTCCATACACGCCCACGATGCGCAGGCCGCGGTCCTCCTCACGGCCCGTCCGCGCCCCCAGGTCCTCCAGCGGCGCTCCCTCCCGATGCACGTCGAAGTCGATGAACGGAGCGGCTGACTCCGGCAGGCCCACGTGCAGCAGGAACGAGCGCGTCCGCGTGTCGAGCGTCAGGCCCTCGAGCGCCGCCTCATCGAAGGAGACGCACGGATCCTCGAACTCATCCCCCTCCAGCCAGCGCGCCCCGAGCGGATCAGCCTTCACCTCCGCGATGAACTGGGCCTTGAGCGCCGCCACCTCCTCTGCCACGGGCTTCAACTGCCAGCCGACGATCTTCGGCAGCTCCAGGATGTGAATCTGTTTCGGGCACTCGAGCGCCTCCATCAGGCGCGCGTCCATATAGATGATCTTCCCCGGCACGCCCCACAGGTTGTTCTCGTTGATGTGCTGCAACACGGCCTTCAGGGCGTCGGCGTGCTTCAGCGGCCCCGGCCCCACGAACCTGGCGAAGGCAGGCACTGGCACCTGAGAGACGTTCGAGAAGTCGGGGCGTTTGGGCATGAGCGAACCTTGGTCCAAAACGTCCAGGACTTTCAATTCAGGGAATAGTCCTCAGTACCTGCTGTTGTGGGCGCCCGGGCTCGTTTCGTTCGATTTCCGTCTCGGCCCCGCTAGGCTTCGCCCCACCCATGACATCCCGTCTGGAGGTATCCATCTGATGCGTAAGCTTCTCTTCGCCAGCGCGAGCGCGGCAGCCCTTGTCTCCGCCGCCTGTGCGACCATCCCTCAGGAGGGCAGCGACATGACGACTCAGAACACGTCCGCCCCCGCTCCCGCCGCCCCCGCGGCTCCCGCCGCCCCCGTCAACCCGCTGCTGGTTCAGTGGACCGGTGCCTATGGCGGGGTGCCCGCGTTCGATCAGGTCAAGGTCGAGCACTTCAAGCCCGCGCTCGAGGGCGCGATGGACCAGACCCGCACGCAGGTCGCCGCCATCGCCAACAACCCGGCGGCGCCCACCTTCGAGAACACCCTGGTCGCCCTGGAGGATGCGGGGCGGGCCATGGAGGCGGTGGGCACGTACTACGGCGTGTGGTCCTCGACGATGAATGGCCCCGAGTTCCAGGCCATCGAGCGCGAGATGGCGCCGAAGCTCGCCGCCTTCCAGGATGAAATCACCCAGAACGAGAAGCTCTTCCAGCGCATCGAGGCCGTCTACAACTCGCCGGACAAGGCGAAGCTGACGCCCGAGCAGCAGCGCCTGGCCTGGGTGCGCTACACGCGCTTCGTGCGCTCGGGCGCCAAGCTGGACGCGCCGGCCAAGAAGCGGCTGGCGGAGATCAACCAGCGCCTGGCCTCGCTCTACACCTCCTTCAGCCAGAACGTGCTGGGAGACGAGGAGAACTACGCCGTCATCCTCGAGAAGGAGGAGGACCTGGCGGGGCTGCCGGACTCGGTGCGCGCGGGCGCCGCCGCGGCCGCCGAGGCCCGGGGCATGAAGGGCAAGTGGGCCATCACCAACACGCGCTCCTCCATGGAGCCGTTCCTGACCTATTCGTCCAAGCGCGAGCTGCGCGAGAAGGTCTGGCGCAACTACGTCAACCGCGGTGACAACGGCGACGCACGCGACAACAACAAGATCATCTCCGAGGTGCTCAAGCTGCGCGCCGAGCGCGCCAAGCTGCTGGGCTACGCCACGCACGCGCACTGGCGGCTGGAGAACACCATGGCCAAGACGCCGGAGAAGGCCATGGAGCTGATGGAGGCGGTGTGGAAGCCCGCCGTGGCGCGCGTGCGCGAGGAGGTCGCCGACATGCAGGCGATCGCCAACAAGGAGGGCGCGAAGATCAAGATCGCCCCGTGGGACTACCGCTACTACGCGGAGAAGGTCCGCAAGGCCAAGTACGACCTGGATCAGAACGAGGTGAAGCCGTACCTGCAGCTGGAGAAGCTGCGCGAGGGCATGTTCTGGGTGGCGGGCGAGCTGTTCAACTTCAGCTTCTCGCCGGTGACGAACGTGCCGGTGTACCACCCCGACGTGCGCGTCTGGGAGGTGAAGGACAAGACCTCCGGCAAGCACGTGGGCCTGTGGTACTTCGATCCGTACGCGCGGCAGGGCAAGCGCTCCGGCGCGTGGATGAACGCCTACCGCAGCCAGGAGCGCTTCAAGGGTGAGGTGACGACGATCGTCTCCAACAACTCCAACTTCGTGAAGGGCCAGCCGGGCGAGGCGGTGCTCATCAGCTGGGAGGACGCGGAGACGCTGTTTCACGAGTTCGGCCACGCGCTGCACGGCCTGTCGTCGGACGTGACGTACCCCTCGCTGGCGGGCACGGCGGTGGCGCGGGACTTCGTCGAGTTCCCCTCGCAGCTGCTGGAGCACTGGCTGGCCACGCCCGAGGTGCTCAACCGCTACGCGCTGCACTTCCAGACGGGCAAGCCGGTGCCGCCGGAGCTGATGGCGAAGATCGAGAAGGCCTCTACCTTCAACCAGGGCTTCGGCACGGTGGAGTACCTGGCCAGCGCGCTGATCGACATGAAGGCGCACCTGGCGGGTGACAAGCCGATCGACGCGGACGCGTTCGAGCGCGACACGCTCAAGGCGCTGGGCATGCCGGAGGAGATCGTCATGCGCCACCGTACGCCGCAGTTCGGCCACGTGTTCGCGGGCGACGGCTACTCGGCGGGCTACTACAGCTACCTGTGGTCCGACACCCTGACGGCGGACGCGTACGAGGCGTTCACCGCCGGCAAGGGGCCGTATGACAAGACGGTGGCGGAGCGGCTGCGCAAGCACGTGTTCCAGGTGGGCAACACGGTGGATCCGGCCGACGGCTACCGCGCCTTCCGCGGCAAGGACGCGGGCATCGACGCGCTGATGCGCAAGCGCGGCTTCCCGGTGCCGGGCGCCGCCACGAAGAAGAAGTAACGGGCCCGTGGGGCGGCGGGCCCGGTTCCTGCCGCCCCCACCTCCAGGGCGCGTGGTGTAGCATCGCGCGCATGGAACAAATCCGGACGTTCAACCTGGGCGATGCCGAGCTGTCCTGCACTATTCGCGGCGAGGGGCCGCTCGTCATCTGCGCCCATGGCTTTCCTGATGATGAGCGCTCCTTCCGCGCGCAGATCGATCCGCTCGTCGCGCGGGGCTACCGCGTGGTGTGCCCGACCATGCGCGGCTACGCGCCGAGCAGCGTCTCCCTGCGCGGAAAGTACGACGCCGCCGCGCTCGCGCGAGATCTCGTCGGGATCGCCGACCAGCTCTCGCCCAACGAGAAGGTGCGGCTCGTGGGCCATGACTGGGGCGCCATCGCCGGGTACGCCGCCGCCGCCCTTGCCCCCGAGCGCTTCTCGCACCTGGTGACGATGGCGGTGCCGCACCTGGCCACCGTGCTGCCCCGGCTCGTGCGCCCCGCTCAGCTGCGGCGCTCCTGGTACATCTATTTCTTCCAGCTCCCGGGCCTGGCCGAGCGCCGCCTCGCGGAGAACGAGCTCGCGCTGATCGATCGCCTCTGGCGCGACTGGTCGCCCAGCTACCACCCCGCCAAGGAGGACCTGGACCACATCAAGGCGGCCATCCGCCCGCGCATCGAGCACGTGATTGGCTACTACCGCGCGTTCTTCGCCCCGAGCTCGCTCATCGGTGAGCCCCGGCGCCTGCTGCTCCAGAAGACCCGCGTGCCCACGCTTTACTTCCACGGCGTGGAGGACGGGTGCATTGGCGTGGACCTCATGGACGGCATGGAGCGCAACTTCCTCTCGGGCATCGAGATGCACCGCGTCCCCGGGGCCGGCCACTTCGTCCACCTCGAGCGGCCGGACGTGGTGAACCCCATCCTCCTCGACTTCCTGGCGCGCTAGAGGGCTCGAGATGCTGCGCCGCTGCCTGTTCACCCTGCTCGTGCTCCTGGTGGCCCCCTGCGCGTTCGCTCAGGACGAGAACCCGGAAGCAGCGGGCCCCAGCGAGGACTACGGCGACTACGAGGGCGAGGAGCCCACGAAGTCCCAGGAGGTGAAGGTGGAGGGCCCCATGGAGCGCTCGAGCCGCTTCTCGCTCCAGGCCGGCTGGCGGTATGCGCCCAACACGAAGTTCTTCGACGACTACTACTCCAGGCGTGAGAACCGCACCCTGACGCGCGCGGATGGGACGTTCGGCGGGCCCCTGGTGGTTGGCACCTTCGCGTACTGCCCGCTGGAGTGGGTCGAGGTGGGAATGGATGCGTTCTTCACCTATGAGCGCATGGCCATCGCCGCGAAGCCGGAGCTCAACGCCATCACCTTCGGGGTGATGTTCGGCCTGCGCGCCCAGCATCGGCTGGTGATCAGCAACAAAGAGCTCATTCCCTTCGTGGGCGTGCTCTCCGGGCCCACCTTCGCCGCCTCGTACTTCGCGGGGGGCCGCTCCGTGGAGAGCTTCAATCAGGCCGTGGGGCTCACCGCGGGGGCCACCCTGCGCCTGACGCCCAAGTGGGGCGTCAACTTCGACTACCGGCTCACCTTCGCCAATGGCGAGGCGGAGCAGCTGGGCTCCTACAATGCGGGCGGCAACTGGTTCTCCGTGGGGTTGACGTACATCTTCCCGAAGAAGGTGAGGGACCGGCCGCTCAAGCGCGGCTTCTAGCTCTTGTTCTCGCCCGCGGCGTTGCGCGGCTTCTGCATCCACCGCTTCAGCGCCCGGCGGAAGGCCCGCGGATCCGAGAACCCCAGCTCACTGGAGACCTGGCCCATCGTCATGCCAGGGCTCTGCAGCAGCTCCATCGCCCAGCGGTGCCTCGCCTGGTCCACCAGCTCCTGGTACGTGAGGTTCTGCTGCTGGAGGCTGCGCTGCAGCGAGCGGACGCTGGTGCACAGCCGCCGTGCCACCTGCTCGACCTTCGGAGCGATGTGCTCCTGGCGCAGGCACTCGTCGAGCGTCGCCTGCACCTCGGCGACCGCGCGCGCCTGGGACAGGCTGCCCAGCCGCACGCGCCCCAGCTCCACCAGGTACTCGCGCAGCCCTGGCTCGGGCCTGAGCAGCGGCACCTCCATCGCCTCACGGTGCAGCACCAGCTCGTTGTACTCCTGCCCGAAGTACACCGGGCAGCCGAAGATCTGCTCGTACAGGTGCAGCTCTCGTGGCCGCTCGTGCTGGAAGTGCACCTCCTTCACCGGCGTCTTCCGGCCCAGCCACTCGTCACTCAACACCACCTCGGTGCTGAGCACCGCCTCGGCCATGGAGCGCGTCCACCGGCCGTCGCTCGCCGCGGCGATGGCCCGCAGCGTCACCGAGGACGGGCTCACGAGCAGCTCCGCGCGCCCCCAGTCCCGGATGAGGGGGTGCAGCTCCATGAACAGCTCCAGCCCCTCGCCCAGCGTGGAGCATGAGCGCATCGCGAAGCCCACCAGCCCCAGGCAGCAGGTCGTCGCGGCCTGCCCCAGCCGCAGCCCCATGGCGTCGTCCTTCAGCCCCGACTCGACGCTGGCCCACAGCCGCAGATCCTGCTCGCGCCGCACCCTCAGGTCCGGCGAGGCGAGCTGGGCTTCTTCCAGCCCCGCCGCCTCGAGCAGCCGGTCCTTGTTCATGCCCTGCACCGTCGCGTACCGCAGCACGGCGCGCGTCCAACCTGCGGCAAGGGTTGCCATACCTGCTCCCACCTCACTCACGGGCCGCGCGTCCACTCGCGGCCTGGGGAACCTCACGGCGACAACCATTCGGTGCTCGCCGATCCAGGAGATGCGGCGGTGACCCAAATGTTGCGTGGCTTTCTTGAAATCCGAGAGAGGAGGACTTTGGCGCCCTCGGTTCCCCTTTTGGCGCGTCCGGTCCTCCCGTTAATCCGTGAATTGCCGCTAGGGTGTTTTTGTCCGGCAACACCGGATTGAAATGAACACGCGTCGGCCGTTTCAGGCCCGGCCTATCCACGAGAGTGAGGCAGTCATGGCATTGCGTCAGGCGATGATGGTGGGGTGTATGGTGCTGGGTGTGGGCTGTGGTGTGTCCGAGTCGGATATGCCGATGGATGAGCAGCCGGTGGAGCAGGCCCAGCAGCAGCTGACGATTACGAAGACGTTCGCGTGGGCGAAGAAGGATCCGGCCAAGAACTGCAAGTTCGGGGACACGACGCTGGGCCACCAGGCGCCGCGCAACAGCTATGCGTCGGGGCGGCTGGAGGAGACGGTGACGGTGACGGGGCTTGCGGGCCAGCGCATCGTGTCGATGACGCTGCGCACGCCCAGCGGCACCACCTCATCGTTCAAGTACGACGACGTGATGCTGATCAACTACAAGAACACGGTGCTGATGGCGAGCGACAAGCGGGTGGCCGACTACTCCGCGGGCGCGGGCGGCGGCACCACGGGCACCACGCCGGTCACCTACAACTGGGCCAACATCCTCAACAAGGCCATCGACAACCAGACGGCGCAGGCGGCCTGGTGCGCGCCGGGCTCTTCCACCTGTGTGGTGCCCAAGACGGAGACGGTGGGCACGCTGGACGTGCGCATCCCGGACTTCAAGGGCGAGGACGCGCTCAACTACCCCACGGCGCCTGATGCGCGCACCTTCACCCTGGTCACCATCGGGGACAACGACGATGGCACCTTCAACAATGGATTCCAGACGCAGGACACGGACTGCCAGCACGGCGAGGTGAAGGTGGAGCTGGTGCTCGTCACCGAGCCGGTGGTGGTGCCGCCCAAGGCGCAGTATCAGGAGATCCACATCGATCAGCTCACGGCGCTGCACCCGGACTGTACCTCCGCCCAGGTGTCCTCCCTGAATGGCCGGGGCTACAGCAAGCACTGCATCGCCGCCGCCCACCGCTTCTGCCGCAACAAGGGGTTCGAGGGCGGAGTGATCAGCGAGACGCTGCTGCCCACCATGGGCGTGGACTGCTTCCGCGCGACGGACTTCTCCAACATCGGCATCTCGGAGCTCACCGCGCAGCACAGCGGGTGCAACACCACCACCATCAGCGCCAATCCCGAGTACCCGTTCGAGTGCGCCGCGGCGGCTAACCGCTTCTGCCGCGCCAAGGGCTTCGCCTCGGGCCTGCAGCAGGAGGTGCTCCCGCCGATCACCTGGGTGAGCTGCGTCAGCGGGGCTCCCAGCGCGGAGTACCGGACCGGGGTGCCCTTCTCGACGTGGTCGGCCTACCACCCGGACTGTGCCGCGGGCATCAAGGGCCCCTATGACACGTCCACGTTCTGCCGGGCCGCCGCGCGGCGCTACTGCTTCAACACCTCGAGCACCGCCAACACCGGCCTGGTGCTCGAGTGGGGCGCCACCTCCAACACGCTCGTCTGCATCAACCGGTAGTCCGCGCCGGCGGGACACTCCAGGCTGAGCCTTCAGCCTGGAGTGTGGTGAGGCTCGTGAGCCGCTGCTACTCGGCCCAGTACGTCTCCGTCTGCACGCTGAAGCCGTTCACCGTGTCCACGAAGAAGGCCAGGTTGTTGCCGCTCCAGGGGTCGTTCGCGTAGCTGATGTAGCAGCCCTTGAACGTGCGCCCGGCGATGCGCGCGTCGAGGTTGGCCAGGCCCGCGGCCACCACGCCGCTGGAGATCTGCCCGTAGCGGTTGGCGAAGCTCACCGTGCTCGCCACCGCGCTGCGCACCTCGGCCGCGTCGGCCAGGTTCGCGCGGATGGTCGTGCCCTGCGGGACGATGTCCGGATCGATGCCGAAGCACTCCATCCCGCCCAGCTGGTAGTAGCCGCCCTGCGCCATCGGGTACCAGTCGAAGTGGCGGGCCATGGTGGCGCCATTGTTCGAGCTGGGAAGCGCGTTCACCGCGGCGATGAGCTGCTCCAGCGGCTTGCTCAGCGTGGCGGCGTTACGGAGGTTGCGGAAGCTCACCGAGCCGATGCCCGACGTCGTGGAGATGCTCCGCACCGAGGTGAAGGGGCGCACGTTGAGCAGGTTCGTCGCGCCATTCCACGCGTACGGCAGAATGTCGTGCAGCTCGGTGGAGCTCACGCTGTTCACCAGCGCCACCATCTCGGCCGCGTCGTCGGCGGAGAGGGCGAGATCATCCAGGATGCCCACGCAACTGGCGCCAACGAAGCCCCCGGCGCGCGCTCCGGCCTCCAGCTGCTCCAGTCGCGCCGGGCCCATCAGCCGCACCGAGGAGATGTCCGCCAGCGAGACGAAGGGCGACACCGCGCGCCGGTTCACGAGGTTGGTGACCAGATCGCTCGGCAGGTACGCATCCAGCGTCGCGAACGACGCCGTGTTCACGAAGGTGAGGATGCCCTGGCACTCCGCCGCCACGTCCACGTCCGTCTGAGTGAGCGCCGCCTGCTGGCCCTCGAAGGACCCGAGCGGCTCGGAGAGCGATTCAGAGGAAGCCTCACCGCAACCGGCGAGCAGACTGATGGCGAGCAGGGCTGAACCGAGGCGGCGCATGGGGAGCTCCTTGGGGACAGGGGGAAGAGGAGGCCCCCTTACTTCACCCCAGGGTTTGCTTACAATCCCGGATTTACATGGCCCCATGCGGGGACCACCGCAACTATAGTGTGGGGGTGTCCCATCCGTCCGAGCAGGCCCCCGCCAAGGGCTTTCGCCACCGCCTCCATGAGATCGTCTTCGAGGCGGACACCCCCGCCGGGAAGGCGTTCGATGTCGTCGTGCTGGTGGCGATTCTGCTGAGCGTCACCACGGTGGCGCTGGAGAGCGTCGCCTCGATTCGTGACCGCTTCGGTACGGAGCTGCGCGCGGCCGAGTGGTTCTTCACCGGGCTCTTCACGCTCGAGTACGTGCTGCGCCTCGTCACGGTGTCCAAGCCCCTGCGCTACGTGCGCAGCTTCTTCGGGCTGGTGGATCTGCTGGCCCTGCTGCCCACCTACCTGAGCATGCTGCTGCCAGGCGCCCAGTCACTGCTGGTGGTGCGCGTCATCCGCCTGCTGCGCATCTTCCGGGTGCTCAAGCTCGCCAGCTTCCTGGGCCAGGCGGACATCCTCCTCACCGCCCTGCGCGCCAGCCGCCAGAAGATCATCGTCTTCCTGGGCGCGGTGCTGAGCACCGTCGTCATCATGGGCTCGGTCATGTACCTGGTCGAAGGCGGAGAGAACGGCTTCGACAGCATCCCCCGGGGCATGTACTGGGCCGTCGTCACCATGACGACGGTGGGCTTTGGCGACATCACCCCCAAGACGGTGGTGGGGCAGTTCATCGCCTCGCTGCTGATGATCGCCGGCTACGGCATTCTGGCGGTGCCCACCGGCATCGTGTCCGTGGAATTGGCCGCCGCGTCCCGCAAGCACGTGGACACGCAGGCGTGCCCGGGCTGTGGCTCTTACGGCCACGACCCGGACGCCACCTACTGCAAGCACTGCGGCACGGCGATCCGCTAGCGCTGGACTGGCTGCAGGCTCAGGGGCAGCACCGCGGGCCCCCGCACGACGATGGACTGGTTCCACTGCACCGGCCCCTCGCGCTTCAGCCCGCCGCACCGATCCAGCAGCGCGTCCAGCGCCACCCGCGCCTCCAGCCGGGCCAGGGGCGCGCCCAGGCAGAAGTGCACGCCGTGGCCAAAGGGCATGTTCTGCGGGCCCGGACGGTCCATGTCGAAGCGGTCCGGCTCGGAGAAGTGGGCCTCGTCCCGGTTGACCGAGCCCAGCAGCACCATCAGCAGGGAGCCCGCGGGCAGGCGGGTGCCGCCCAGCTCCGTGTCCGCCGTGGTGATGCGCAGCAGCGACTGAGCGGGCGGCTCGTAGCGCAGCACCTCCTCGATGAAGGCGGGCAGCTTCGAGCGGTCCGCGCGCAGCCGCGCCACCAGCTCCGGGTGCTCGGACAGCACGATGGCGGCGTGGCCCAGCAGGTGCACGGTCGTCTCCAGCCCGGCGACGAGCAGCAGGAAGAGGAAGCCGAGCAGGTCCGTATCCGAGAGCGCCTCGCCGTCCACGCGGGCGGCGATCAGATCGCTCACCATGTCCTCGCGGGGGTGGCGGCGGCGGTCCTCGATGACGCCGCGCAGGTACTGCTCCATCTCCGCATAGGTGGCGCGAATCCTGGCGTGCCACTCGTGGGCGTCAGGAGGCGTGGAGCTGGTGTTGACGATGTCGTCCGACCAGACCTTGAAGCGCGAGTGGAGCGAGGCGTCCAGCCCCAGCAGCTCGCCAATGACGGCGGCGGGCACGCGCAGGGCGAACTCCTGGACGAAGTCCACGGGGCGCCCCACGGGCAGCTCGCCGGCGGCCGCCTGGGCATAGGCGCGCACGCGGGGCTCCAGCCGGGCCAGCGCCGAAGGGCCGAAGGCGCGGTTGACGAGCGCGCGCAGGCGCGTGTGCCGCGGCGGATCCAACATGACGATGGACTCGGCGAACGGGTTGGTGCGCCCCAGCCACTCAGGCTCGGCGAAGATGCGCTGGCCGGTGGAGGAGAACAGCTGCGGGTTCTTGAAGACGTGCTGCACGTCCGCGTAGCGCGTGACGGCCCAGAAGCCACCCGGGTCCATCTGGGTGAGCGTGGGCCGGCGGCGCAGCTCCGCGAAGAAGGGGTAGGGGTTCACCCGGAACTCGGGTGCGAGGAGGTTCAGTCGACTATCGGACATGACAACGCTAGTACCGAACCCCGGGGCTCCGGCTCCACGCACTCCGTGTGTGGGGCGCCAGGTGAGACACGCAGCGACAGCGCTCAGGGCTGAGGCGTCTCGGAGGACGGCGCCGGCGAGCGCTTGCGCGGCACCAGCGAGCGGCGCGTGCCGCGCAGGGCGAAGTTCAACAGGAAGGCGCCGGGCAGCAACATGCCCAGGCCCTGCGTGAGGTTGGCCGGTGGACGCGCCACCATGCCCAGCACCAACGCGGTGAAGAGCACACCACACACCAGACGGATAAGCAGGGAACTCACGCGGATCTCCTGGCGGGCAGCATAGCCCAACAGGTGTGGCCGAGCGCCGAGCGCCCAGGCCAGGCGGGAGAGCGGCCCCTTCGGCGTCAGCCTGGCCGAAGGGGCACCCTCACCGGGGGATTACTGCGGGCCGAACTCGGCGCCCAGCGCGGCCTTGACGGCGGGGCGCGCGGCGATGCGCTCGTGGTAGGGCTTGAGCGCGGGCACGCTGCTGAGGTCCACCTTGTGGTGCTGGGCCCACTGCATCATCACGAACAGGTAGGCGTCCACGGCGCCGAAGTCGCCCATGATGTACTGCTTGCCCTCGAGGTTCTTGGCCACGTACTGGAAGCGCTTGAGCAGCTTGTCGTGGGTGGACTTCTTCTCCGCCTCGGGGAGCTGGGGGTTCCACAGCGGGCCAAAGCCCTTGTGGATCTCCGTGCCGATGAAGCCCAGCCACTCCTGCAGGCGGTAGCGCTCCAGGGTGCCGTTGGCGGGGGCCAGCTTCGCCTCGGGCTTCTGGTCGGCGATGTACTGCACGATGGCGGGGTTCTCGGTGAGTACCTGGCCATTGTCCAGCTCGAGCGCCGGCACGTAGCCCTTGGGGTTGATGGCGTAGAAGTCCGCGCCCTTCTCGGTCTTGTGCGAGCCGAGGTCCACCTTCACCAGATCGAACTTCAGTCCCGCCTCACGCAGCATGATGTGAGGGTTCATCGAGCACGCGCCCGGCGTGTAGTAGAGCTTCATGGGAGCCTCCGACAGCTAGGGTTGGAAAGCAGCGGCACGCTATACGAAAGGCCGCCGTATGACTCAAGAACCTGCTGCCCGCAGGGGCCTTGCCCCGGAGTAGCGCTCGCGTGTGTCCACGGAGACAAGCGGGAACAGGGCTGATCATCAACACGTGCTGGCGCTGGTGGATCCCGCTGTTCACGGTGCTCTACCGCGTGAGCAACTTCTGGCACATTCCCCGGCTGTGGCGGCAGTTCCCCGAGCGCCGACACCGCGTCGCCTTCGCGGTGGACATGGTGGGGCTGGTGCTCGTTTATAGCGCCCTGCTGGCCTGGCTCGGCCCGGCGCGGCTGGCAAAGCTCGTGGGGCTGGGGCTGCTGCTGAGCCTCGTCTTCCTGGACATCATCCTGCTCAGCCAGCACACCCACATTCCGGTGAAGCAGAGCGGAGGCGAGCCGGTGCGGCCGTACGCGGCGGCGGAGCAGGGGGCTTGCACGCGCTCACTGCGCTTTGCCCCGTGGTTCTCCGCGGGGGTGCTCCTGCACTTCGACGCGCACGAGTTGCACCACCTGTACCCGGCGGTTCCCGGGTACCACCTGCGGCGCATTCCCTACCAGCCGCCGAACGAGGTGGCCTGGTGGGGGTGGATCCTCCGCGCCCGGCGCATGCCCGCCGAGCGTTTCATGTTCCAGAACCGCGATGACACCGGAGAGAACCTCTAGAACTTCAGAGGCGCTCACCCTCGGTCGGCTTAGCCGCTGACCACGCGCTCCAGAGCGCTTCGCAGGCGGCCACCGCGCCTGTCTCGAGCTTCACGTCCACGAAGCGCGACAGGGTGGTGCGCCCGGGGTTGATCTCCACGGTGGCCCGCCCCTTTTGCGCCGCCATGGCCACGGGATGAGTGATGTAGGGGAACAGGCTGGAGGTGCCGATAGAGAACACCACGTCGAAGCCCCTGACCAGCTCGCGATTGAGCTGAGACGTCTTCTCGAAAGGAAGCACCTCCTCGAAGAGCACCACGTCGGGGCGTAGCACGGCGCCACACTTCGGGCACAGGGGACAGGGCGCCAGGTGTGCGTAGTCCGTGACGCGCTCGGCGAAGGCGCACTTCGTACAGCGCAGCTCGTGCAGGTCGCCGTGGATGTCGATCACGTTCCGCGAGCCCGCGGTCCGGTGGAAGCCGTCCACGTTCTGCGTGAGCACCCAACAGCGCTCGAAGCAGGACTCGAAGCGCGCGAGCACCTCATGGACGCGGTTGAACCGGGCGCCACGGCAGGCGTTTTCGATCCGGTGCAGGTGCTTCCAGGTCAGCTCCGGCTGCTGCCGGAAGATGGGACCCGACAGCACCACCTCGATGGGCAGGGCCCCCTCGGCGGGCTGATCGTTGTAGAGCCCACCGATGCCCCGGTAGGTGGGCACTCCCGACTCAGCCGAGATGCCCGCGCCGGTGATGAACAGCACACTCCGGGCCCGGGAGAGGTGAGCGACGACACGATTGATGTCGGCCTCCATCGTCACGACCCCTCACCGGAGCATGTGCTGGGCTTAGAAGCGGTTCTCGCGCGCCTGCTCGAAGGGCACGCGGTGCTTCATGTACATGGTGTCCAGCATGTGGTTGCTGATGGGGTTGAGGTTGCCGTCGGTGAAGCGATGCACCACGGCGCCCTTGCCCGCGTCCTTCAGGAAGGCGGCCGGATCGATGCTGCCGCCCAGGCCCGTGAGGGTAGGCACCGCGTCGGCGTTGTTGACGTAGTGCACGTACTGCGGGCCGTCCGGGTAGCGCGTCGAGGCGGCCCCGAAGGTCTCCACCTTGAGCTTGCTCATCGTCTGCTCCACCTGCGACCGGGACATCCCATCCTCGATGCGCAGCCGGTTCTCGACGTCGAACAGCGCGCGGGCGGTGATGAGGCCGCCCTGGCTGTAGCCCATCAGGTGCACCGAGCGGCCCGCCTTCAGCTCCGAGTAGAGCGTGTCGGCCAGCGTGTCCACGGCGGGGTTGCTGCCCTTGTCCAGCTTGTCCCCCACGCACTGGGCCAGGTCCGCCACCAGGCCCTGGGTGGAGTTGTGGATGCCGATCACCTTCGCCCCGGACGTGTCGGCGATGGACTGCATCTCGCTGAGCTGGCCCTCCTTGGGCGTCATGATGCCGTTGACGTAGAGGATGGTCTCCGAGGGGTTCGGGTTGTTCTTCGGGGTGACGCCCGGGATCATCGCCATCGGGGTGCCGGGCGGGAACGTCTGGCCCTGGGTGCCCACGAACTGCCCGTCGAACATGCGGTCCGGCTTGGCGTTGCCGTCACCGAAGAGCTTCTTCAGCTCGTTGAGGTGGGCCGACTGGAACACGTCCGCGCCCATCTGCAGGTTCCGAGGCAGGTCCGCCAGCCCACCCTTGGCCAGGTCGATGACCTTTCCGAGAGGGTTCTTGAGGGTCGTCTCAGCGGTCTGCCGGGCGGCGCCAGTGGCCTGGGTGAACAGGCTGCGGCTGCGGTCGATGGGGTTCATGGAAAGGCCTCCGATTGATTCTAGAATCAATGCTCTTGAACGCATTATCCTACATGGCCGGGAGAAGTTGCGTGAGGCCCCCTCGATTTTTGACGCGGCGCTCCAGACAGCCTCACGCGGGGGGCCGCACGCGCAGCAGGGCCGCCCGGAAGTCCGCTACGCGAATGGGCTTGGCCAGGTAGTCGTTCATCCCCGCGTCCTGGCACTCCTGTTGGTCGCTTCTCAGGGTGTTGGCCGTCATGGCGATGATGTACGGGCCGGCGCTTCCCGGCCACCGGGCGCGGATGCGGCGCGTCGCCTGGAGCCCGTCGAGCTCTGGCATCTGCACATCCATGAGCACCACGTCATAGGAGGCCTTCTCCAGCAGCTCGAGTGCCTCCAGGCCGTTGGCGGCCAGGTCCGCGCGGTAGCCCAGGCGCGCGAGCATCGCCACGGCGACGCGCTGGTTGACCGCGTTGTCCTCCACCAGGAGGATGCGAAGCGGAAGCCGCGAGGCCAGCTCGGAGTTTGCTCCCGGGGCATGCTCCGCCGCCGCCGGCCTGGCCTCACCGGCCAGGAGCTGGGTGAGCACCTGCCGCAGGCGCGAGTCCCGGATGGGCTTGATGAGGATGGCGGCCAGCTGCACCTGCGTCACCTCCGCGCGCGAGGCGGAGGAGGTGAGCAGCACCAGCGGCAGCGAGGCAAAGCGCTCTCTGAGCCGCCGCGCCAGCTCCAGGCCATTGAGGTCCGGCATGTGGAAGTCGAGCAGCGCGACGTCGAAGTGGCGCGAGGCGCCGCACTGGCCAAGCGCCTCCTGCGCCGAGGCATAGCTCTCGGTCGTCGCACCCCAGGCGGCCAGCTGGACCTCGAGGATGCGCCGGTTGGTGGCGTTGTCATCGACGACGAGGACGTGCCGGCCCGTCATGAAGGCACCCGAGGCCTCATGCGTGGCGACCCGCCGCACCTCATGCACCTGGACCGTGAAGCGGAAGGTGGAGCCCACGCCCGCCTGGCTCTCCACGGAGATGGTGCCCTCCATCAGCTCGACGAGCTGGCGGCAGATGGCCAGCCCCAGGCCCGTGCCGCCATAGCGGCGGGTGGTGGAGCTGTCCACCTGGCTGAAGGACTGGAAGAGGCGGTCCCTGCGCTCCGGGGGAATGCCAATGCCCGTGTCCCGTACGGTGAAGCGCAGCTCGCGCTGGCCCTGGGCCTGCGCCGGGCCCGCCGAGATGGTGAGCACCACCTCGCCGGATGGGGTGAACTTCACCGCGTTGCCCACCAGGTTGAGGAGCACCTGCCGGATGCGGCCGGGGTCTCCCGCCACCGCCTCGGGCACCCCTGGCTCGAACAGGCACGCCAGCTCCAGGCCCTTCTTGGAGGCGGCCGGTTCCACCAGCATGAGCGCCTCCTCCACGCACTCGCGCACCTCGAAGGGAATGTGCTCGATGTCGAGCTTGCCCGCCTCGATCTTCGAGTAGTCGAGGATGTCGTTGATGAGGGCCAGCAGCGAGTCGCTGCTGGTGCGGATCGTCGAGCAGAACTCGCGCTGCTCATCGGACATCGGCGTGTCGAGCAGCAGCCCCGTCATGCCGATGATGGCGTTCATCGGCGTGCGGATCTCATGGCTCATGTTGGCCAGGAACTCGCTCTTGGCGCGGCTGCCCGCCTCGGCGGCCTGCAGCGCCCCGCGCAGCTCCTGGGTGCGCTCGGCCACCCGCTGCTCCAGCTCCTGGTTGCGCCCGGTGATCGACCGCTGGTGGCGCACCACGACGCCCGCCACGCTCACCAGCGCCCCGGTGATGAACAGGATCACCAGCCAGTTGAGCCAGAGCACCTGCTTGCGAAGCGTGCCGAGCTCGGCGGCGGTGTGCTGGGAGATGCGCTCACAGCTCGCGGTGAGCTGCTCGAAGAGCGCGTCATACCGCTGGTCCATGGGGCTGCCGATCGCGCCCGCGTCCTCGCGCCGCGCCCAGCGCTCCCCGGTCATCGCCCGCCACTGGCCCAGCCGCTCCCGGAGCACCACGAGCTCCTCACGCAGCGCCGGGTCCTGCGTGGCGTCGATCGGAGAGCCACGGCTATCCACGCCGCCCCGGAGCGCCGCCTCCACCAGGGCCGCGGCGTCGTCAATCGGTGAGTAGACGTTGCGCGGCAGGTCCACGAAGCCATCACCGCCCAGCGCCTCCTCGAACCACAGGTGAGCCAGGGTGACGCGCTGGTTGATGCGGTCGGCCAGCGACAGCAGCGCCGTCTGCCGGCGCGAGGCCTGAGTGGACATGTACTGCGAGCCGAGCACCGCCGCGATGGTGAGCAGCAGCACCACGGCCAGCACTGCGGTGAGGTGCTCGGTGCTTCCCCTCGGCCTGGGGGTGGAGGCCATGTTGTCCGAACCTTCGATTCCGTCGAAACGTGTCACGCCACGTTGAGCTTTTGTCTCATTCTCCGCCAAGGGCTTATGACGCGCCAGGCCATCACCTCCGTGAGCCTGGCAGGCGATGGGGCGGGGGGTGGCTTCCTTCCAGGCTTACCAGCAGGCGTGACCGTCTATGTCGTTTGCACGACGATCTGCCTACAAGGTATTCAGTCTGCTCGGGCCCATAAGCGGAGGAAGCATGAGCATCCTCATCAAGAATGGTCGGATCGTCACCGCTGTCGATGACTACGTCGCGGATGTCTTCATCGAGGGCGAGAAGATCACCCTCATTGGCAAGGACCTGAAGGTCCAGGCCGACAAGGTCATCGACGCCACCAACCGCCTGGTGATTCCCGGCGGGATCGATCCGCACACCCACTTCGACATGCCCTTCGGCGGCACCACGTCCGCCGACGACTTCGCCAGCGGCACCAAGGCCGCCGCCTTCGGTGGCACCACCTGCATCATCGACTTCGCCATCCAGAGCAAGGGCGAGTCCACGATCAAGGGGCTGGATGCCTGGCACGACAAGGCCGCGGGCAAGGCGACCATCGACTACTCGTTCCACATGATCGTCACCGACATGCCGGAGGAGCGGCTGCCGGAGATGCGCCGGCTGGCCGATGAGGGCGTCACCTCGTACAAGCTCTTCATGGCCTACCCGGGCGTCCTCTATGTGGACGACGGCACGCTCTACCGCGCCTTCCGCCAGGCGGGAGAGAACGGCACGCGCATCTGCATGCACGCCGAGAATGGCATCGTCATCGACGAGATCATCAAGGCGGCGGTGAAGGACGGGAAGACAGAGCCCAAGTACCACGCGCTCACCCGCCCCACCCGCATGGAGGCCGAGGGAGTGCACCGCGCCATCAGCATCGCGGAAGTGGCCAAGGTGCCCCTGTATATCGTCCACCTGTCCAGCTCGGACGCGCTCGAGCAGGTGAAGATCGGCCGGGCGCGCGGCGTGGACGTCATCGCCGAGACGTGCCCCCAGTACCTCTTCCTGGACCAGAGCTACTACGAGCGCGAGGGCTTCGAGGGCGCCAAGTGGGTGATGACGCCCGCGCTGCGCGAGAAGTGGAACCAGGACGTGCTCTGGCAGGGCCTGAAGTTCCGGGACCTGGAGACCATCGCGACGGACCACTGCCCCTTCTGCTTCAAGGACCAGAAGGAGCTGGGCAAGGACTCGTTCACCAAGATTCCCAACGGGGCGCCGGGCGTCGAGAACCGCATGAGCCTGGTCTACAACGGCGGCGTGGTGGGCGGGCGCATCAGCCTCAACCGCTTCGTGGAGCTGACGTCCACGGCGGCCGCCAAGGCCTTTGGCCTGTTCCCCAGGAAGGGCACCATCGCGGTGGGCTCCGACGCGGACATCGTCATTTTCGATCCGGACCGCAAGGAGACCATCAGCGTGAACAACCCGCACACCCACCACATGCGCGTGGACTACAGCGCGTACGAGGGCTTCCAGGTGCAGGGCTTCACCGAGACGGTGCTCTCGCGCGGGCGGGTCATCATCGAGAAGAACTCGCTGAAGACCGAGGGTGGCGGCCAGTTCATCAAGCGCGCGCTCACCGGCTCGTTGCTGCGCTGAAGCACCCTGTCGCTTTCCGTTTTACTTAACCCCTATCAGGGCAGCACGCGTAGAGGACTTCATGGCGCGCAAGGTCATTGGCGGACTGATTCAGATGTCCAACCCCATCAACGACGCGTCGGCATCCGTCCAGACGATCCGGGACGCGATGTTCGAGAAGCACCTGCCCCTGGTCGAGGAGGCGGGCAAGCGTGGGGTGCAGATCCTCTGCCTGCAGGAGGTCTTCAACGGCCCCTACTTCTGTCCCTCGCAGGACGCGAAGTGGTGTGACCTGGCGGAGGCCATTCCCGGCGGCACGACGGTGGAGCGCCTGAGCGCCTACGCGAAGAAGTACCAGATGGCCATGGTCATCCCCATCTACGAGCGGGAGATGGCGGGCGTCTACTACAACACCGCGGCGGTGGTGGACGCGGACGGCACCT
The DNA here is from genome assembly GCA_035296065.1 of Myxococcaceae bacterium. GTDB lineage: Bacteria > Myxococcota > Myxococcia > Myxococcales > Myxococcaceae > DATHBR01. The sequence continues at coordinate 85,433 of DATHBR010000026.1, forward strand.
ACCTGGGCAAGTACCGCAAGAACCACATCCCGCAGACCAACGGCTTCTGGGAGAAGTACTTCTTCAAGCCGGGCAACCTGGGCTACCCCACCTTCCAGACGCGCTACGCGAAGATTGGCGTCTACATCTGCTACGACCGGCACTTCCCGGAGGGCGCGCGCCTGCTGGGCCTCAACGGGGCGGAGATCGTCTTCAACCCGTCGGCCACGGTGGCGGGCCTGTCTCAGCACCTGTGGAAGCTGGAGCAGCCGGCGCACGCGGTGGCCAACGGCTACTTCATGGCCGCCAGCAACCGCTTGGGCACCGAGGCGCCGTGGAACATCGGCCGGTTCTACGGCTCGAGCTACTTCTGCGATCCGCGCGGCAACATGCTGGCGGTGGGCAGTGAGGACAAGGACGAGCTCGTCATGGCCGAGATGAACCTGGACCTGATCGAGGAGGTGCGCCGCACCTGGCAGTTCTTCCGCGATCGCCGTCCCGACACGTACGACAACATGATCAAGCAACTGCCGTAGCCAAAGGCTCGGGGGGTAAGGACACCAATGAGACTCATGGAACCGCAGCGGTTCGAACTGCCGCCAGGCCGCGCCGAGGAGGGCTTCGAGGACAAGAAGCCCCTGTACACCTCGGGCGAGGCGCTGACGGAGGCCAACCGCTGTCTGTATTGCGTGGACGCGCCGTGCATCAAGGCGTGCCCCACCGCCATCAACATCCCCGAGTTCATCCGGAAGATCAGCACGGGCAACCTCAAGGGCGCCGCGCGCACCATCCTCACGGCCAACATCCTGGGGCAGAGCTGCGCCCAGGCCTGTCCGGTCGAGGTGCTGTGCGCCGGCTCGTGCGTCTACACCGGCTGGGGCCGCGAGCCGATCAACATCGGGCGGCTGCAGCGCTTCGCGGTGGAGACCACGCTGGCGAAGACTCCGAAGCTCTTCCAGGCCAAGCCTCCCACGGGCAAGAAGATTGCCCTGGTGGGCTCGGGCCCGGCGTCCATCGCGGCGGCGGGCATGCTGGCGCTCGAGGGGCACACCTGCATCATCTATGAGCGCAAGGCCATTCCCGGCGGACTGAACACGCTGGGCATCGCCCCCTACAAGCTCAAGGGCCCCGAGGCGATGCGGGAGCTCGAGTGGATCTTCTCGCTGGGCCGCATCGAGCTGCGCACCGGCGTGGAGGTGGTGGAGCACGCCTCGAAGCCGGGCCAGCTGGCGGCCTCGGAGCTGCTGGCCTCGCACGACGCGGTGTTCCTGGGCCTGGGGCTCGGCGCGGACTCGAAGATGGGCATTGCGGATGAGGACGGCGAGGGCGTGCAGGGCGCCACCCACCTCATCGAGCGCATCAAGATCGAACCGGGGCTGAAGCTGCAGGGCGTCAAGCGCGCCCTGGTCATCGGCGGCGGCAACACCGCGCTGGACATCGCCCACGAGCTGGCGCTGCTGGGCGTGGAGGTGGCCATGGTGTACCGCCGCTCCGAGAAGGAGATGGGCGGCTACGCGCACGAGCTGGACGGGGCCCGCCTGGACGGCGTGCGCCTGCTGGAGAACCGCCAGCCGGTGGGGCTCGTCCGCAAGGACGGCAAGCTGGTGGCGGCGAAGCTGGCGGCCACCCAGGGCGGCAAGCCGGTGCCGGGCACCGAGGAAGAGGTGGCCACGGACCTGGTGGTGATGGCTATCGGCCAGGAGCGCGCCACGCAGGTGGCCCGCGCCTTCCCGGGCGTGGAGCTGGACGCGCGCGGCCGGGTGAAGGTGGACGCCACCACGCACCGCACGGGCAACGCGAAGGTGTGGAGCGGTGGAGACTGCGTCAATGGCGGCAAGGAAGTGGTGAACGCCGCCGCGGAAGCGAAGATCGCCGTGCGCGACATGCAGCGGCACCTGGTGGGGGAGGCTTAGCGATGGCCGATCTATCGATTGATTTCTGTGGGGTTCGCAGCCCGAACCCCTTCTGGCTGGCCTCGGCGCCGCCCACCAACACCGGCGACCAGGTGATGCGGGCGTTCGACGCGGGCTGGGGCGGCGCGGTGTGGAAGACGCTGGGCAACCCCATCGTCAACGTGACGAGCCGCTTTGGCGGCATCGACTATGGCAACACCCGGCTGATGGGGCTCAACAACATCGAGCTCATCACCGACCGGCCGCTGGAGGTGAACCTGCGCGAGATGCGCGAGGTGAAGCGGCGCTACCCCAAGCACACCCTGATCGCCTCGCTCATGGTGGAGACGAAGGAGGAGTGGCGGGAGATCATCCAGAAGGCCGAGGACACCGGCGCGGACCTGCTGGAGCTCAACTTCGGCTGCCCCCACGGCATGTGCGAGCGCGGCATGGGCTCCGCGGTGGGCGCCGAGCCCAAGGTGCTGGAGGAGATCGCCCGCTGGGCGGTGGAGTTCGCCAGGGTGCCCGTCATCGTCAAGCTGACGCCCAACGTGGGCGACATCCTCGAGCCGGGTGAGGCGGCGCTGCGCGCGGGCGTGCCGGCGCTCTCGCTCATCAACACCGTCAAGTCGCTGATGGGCGTGGACCTGGACCGCATGGTGCCGCTGCCGCGCGTGGGCACGGCCTCCACCAACGGCGGCTACTGCGGCCCGGCGGTGAAGCCCATCGCCCTGCACCTGATGTCGCAGCTCACGCGCCACCCGGGCATCGGCAAGCTGGCCTTCTCGGGCATTGGCGGGGTGTCCAACTGGCGTGACGCGGCCGAGTTCATCGCGCTGGGCGCCACCTCGGTGCAGGTGTGCACCGCGGTGATGCACTACGGCTACCGCATCGTGCAGGACATGCTCGAGGGGCTGTCGGACTTCCTGGACGAGAAGGGGATGAAGTCCGTCAGCGAGCTGCGCGGGCGCGCGGTGCCGGCCTACAAGGACTGGGGCGAGCTGGACCTGTCCTACAAGCTGGTGGCGAAGATCAACGAGGACAAGTGCATCGGCTGCCAGCTCTGCTACGTGGCCTGCATGGATGGCTCGCACCAGTGCATCCACCTCCCGGGCCGCTCGGAGGAGGAGTCCCGGAAGGCCGGCCACACGCACCTTCCGAAGGAAGTGCCCAACCGGGTGGTGACGGCCAAGGCCGGCACGCCGGAGGCGCGCGTGCCCTTCGTGCACGAGGACGAGTGCGTGGGCTGCAACCTCTGCGCGCTGGTGTGCCCGGTGCCCGACTGCATCACCATGGAGCAGGTGCCCTCGGGCAAGCCGGCGGAAACGTGGAATGACCGGGTGGCCAATGGTACGGACTTCGTACCGGGCGGCCTGGACGCCACTGCCGCCGCTCGCCGGAGGAGCAGCTAACGTATGTCGCTGACGAACGAGGATCTCGCCCCGACACCGGCCGCCCAGCGCACCTGGACGACGCGGCACTTCGCCGCGCTGTGGGTGGGCATGGCGGTGTGCATTCCCACGTACACGCTGGCCGCCGGCCTGATCGATCAGGGCATGAGCTGGTGGCAGGCGCTGCTGTGCGTGGGCCTGGGGAACGTGATCGTGCTGGGGCCCATGCTGCTCAACGCGCATGCGGGCACCAAGTACGGCATCCCGTTCCCGGTGTTCGCGCGGGCCTCGTTCGGAGTGCTGGGCGCCAACGTGCCGGCGATCCTGCGCGCGCTGGTGGCGTGCGGCTGGTTCGGCATTCAGACGTGGCTGGGTGGGCAGGCGCTGTGGCAGCTGCTGCTGGCGATTGCTCCAGGTCTTCAGGGGCCGCTGAGCTCGGTGGCAATGAAGGACGCCATCGGTGTCCACCCCGGTGAGCTGTTGGGGTTCGCGGTGTTCTGGGCGGTGACGCTGTACTTCATCGTCAAGGGCACCGAGTCCATCAAGTTCCTGGAGCTGTACTCCGCGCCCTTCCTCATCGTGGTGGGCCTGGCGCTGCTCATCTGGGCGTATGTGAAGGCGGACGGCTTCGGGCCCATGCTCTCGCAGCCCTCGAAGTTCACGGACACCGCCACCTTCATGGCCGTGTTCATCCCGGGGCTCACGGCGATGGTGGGCTTCTGGGCCACGCTGTCCTTGAACATCCCGGACTTCACCCGCTACGCGCGCAGCCAGAGGGATCAGGTGGTGGGCCAGGCGCTGGGGCTGCCCGGCACCATGGTGCTCTTCTCGTTCATCGGCGTGGCGGTGACGTCGGCCACTCCGCTCATCTTCGGCGAGGTCATCTGGGATCCGGTGAAGCTGCTGGGCAAGGTGGGCGGCGCGCTGGTGACGCTGCTGGCGATGCTCTCGCTGTCCATCGCGACGCTGTCCACCAACCTGGCGGCCAACGTGGTGTCTCCGGCCAACGACTTCTCGAATCTGGCGCCGGCGAAAATCTCGTACAAGCTGGGCGGCATCATCACCGCGGTGATTGGCGCGCTGATGTTCCCCTGGAAGCTGATCGAGTCGTCTGGGGGCTACATCTTCACGTGGCTGATCGGCTACTCGGCGCTGCTGGGCCCGGTGGGCGGCATCATGGTGGCGGACTACTTCCTGGTGCGCCGCCGCGAGCTGGTGGTGGATGATCTGTACCGGCGCGGCGGGCAGTACGAGTTCAGCGCGGGCATCAACTGGAAGGCGATGCTGGCGCTGGCCATCGGCGTGGCGGTGAACGTGCCGGGCTTCCTGGCCGAGGCGGTGCCTGGGCTGAAGGACTCGGTGCCGGGCTTCTGGCGCACGCTGTACACGTACGCGTGGTTCGTGGGCTTCCTGCTGTCGGGAGCGATCCACTACGCGCTGGCGGTAGCCGCGCCGCCCAAGGCGGATGCGCGGCTCGAGCCGGGCCGCTGAGGCACGGCGCTACGCGCCGTGTACCCGTAGCTCGCGGAAGGCGATGTCCTGCTCGTAGCCGAGCTGGCGCGTTGCCTCCGCGAAGCGCTCGGTGCAGAGGATCGTCGTCGGGAAGTCTTCGAGCCGGAACAGGTCCAGGTCCTGGGGCAGGGAGGCCGCGTCCAGCACGAGCGCGGATTCCGGCGGGCGCTTCCAGCCTTTACGGCCACACCGGGGGCACGGGGCGGGGCGATCCACCGGAAGGCACTCCGGATGAAGGCGGCCACGGGGCAGCAACTCCATCTCCAGCAACTCGGGCGGGTTCTTCTTGCGGAAGCGCAGCTCCGTGCGGCAGCCCTTCAGGCCTCGGAGCCCCTCGGCCTGCAAGCGCTCCAGCGGCTGGGGCTGCATCAGCAGGGTCCACGAGTGAGCCAACACCAGTGGGCCAAACTCTCCTTGGGCTGAGCCCACCATGGGGCCGAAGAGGGTTCCTGGCCACAGGTGGACGTTGGGGGGTACCAAGGGGCGCACCTGTTCGCGTAACCGTTCGAACTCCGCGTAATCCTCTTCCACCCGTGGGAGGTACTTCCGCTGCTCTATTTCCACCAGGTGGGACAGGTCCACTGAAGGGTAGGATTCCCCTGTCATGGACCAGATGGCCTTGCACCCCGGACAGTGCACTCCAGGCAGGCCCCATTTGTTCCCATAAGCGTGCGTGCCTGAGTACCGCGGGGCTGGGACCTTCTCCAGCAGGTAGAACCTCACGGCATCTTCCTACATTTCTCAACATTCACTGATTCCTCTCACGTCGAGGCTAGACAAGCCTCCGCTCAACGCTCGACGGCGAGGATTCGCCAGTTCTTGACGTCAATGGCATAGAGCGCCCCCATATCTAATAGGATTTCGCCTTCCTCATGACATGCCGACTGGCGCAGCGTGATAGCCACATAAACCAGACCCTCAGTTCCGGGCGAAACGAGAACGTCATACGAGTCGCGCTTATAGAGGCATAGCTCGCTAGGCGTCGCTCCCTTGTGAGGTTTGATATCCCAGGGCAGAAAGTCCTCCATGGCGAGTTGGATGGCCACGACCATGGGCCCAGAGAGGGATCGATGGCCCTCCTCCGGAATCGCTACGGGCCATACGAATTTCGCAGCCTCTTCCGGTGTGGCATGAGCGGGGCGTGGCGGGCGCTGGAAGAGTGCGCAGGCGGGAAGCCAGGCGCAGGTCATCAAGAGCAGCAGCAGTGGGCGCTTCATGGAGTTCCTCTCGAGCGGCAATAGCCGGGGCCGCGGCTTCGTCGGCGCGGGTCAATTGTCGACGAGGGTGATGACCCCCGTGGCCTTGTTCTCGGCCTTGATGAGACCGATGAGCTTCCATTTTTTTCCCCGTCGCTCATACAGTTCTCCCGGGCGATCCTCTTTCAGGTAGGGGACGAGTTTCTGGAGCTTGCAGGCAGCGTCGAATTGGAGCCGGATTGAATATATCTGCGTATCGCTACGCTTATCGCCAGGGCTTCTGATCATGGATGAAGCTGCCCATGGATGGCTGTGGTAGTCACCGAGAGTCACGCTCTGGCCCCGTGGGTCTCGCACATCTCTCGGCACGAAGCAGTTCTTCTCAACAGAGACGCGACCCGCCCGGAGGTCAGTCAGGGGGGATGGGTGGCTGGCATAGTAGGTACCGTCCTCCAGGGAGTAGATGAGGCCGCAGTACTCTCGACCGTAGTTCTCGTCCTTGGCGAGGGGCAGTTGCATGACGGCCGGGCAGAGTTGGTCGATCACTTCGTCCACGTCGCTGGACGGTTGAATCGCCTCCCACGGCCCACTCACCCAGACGCGGCGATTCTCCCGACCGTAGGTGGCTGGCGCGCCCGTCGCTTCGGAGCCGTGGGCACATCCCAGCCACCCACAGCACGCCACTATCAGGCCAAAAAGAAGCCGCATAAACATCCCGGAATTCATGCTTAACCAGCATATGCCAAATTTATTGCATGTCCAAGTTCTCCAAGGTCACGATGACGTGGCAGGTAGGGTTCGGCATCACAAGGTACGTCAACAGACCGCACTGCTGCTCATCGCACAGCGCCGGTAAAGAGCGCTCCTCTTTGCACGCATCCACGAAGGGAATGGCTTTTGCCGTCTCTTCGCAGCTCAGGCTCGCGTGCTCTGCCACGGAAGGCCGTGTCGTTGCGCAGGCTGCCAGCACGCCGAGCCCCGCCAGCCATACTCAGGACCAACTGCAGCAGCCGGCCAGCGGCTACGAGGCGTGGGACGGCACCTCGATGGCCACCCCGCACGTGGCGGGCGTGGCGGCGCTGGTGTGGGCGCACAAGCCCACGTGGACCAACGCGCAGCTCCGCGAGGCGCTCGAGCGCACCGCGCAGGACCTGGGCGCCGCGGGCCGTGACAACTACTACGGCCACGGCCTGGTGCAGGCGAAGTCCGCGCTGGACTACCTGCGGTCGCGCTACCCGTAAGCCGTCAGGCGGGTGACGGCCCACCACACCCGGTGGGCCGTTTCCAGCGCTTACTCCGGCAGCGGCTGGGGGCCTGGAACGATGCCCGCGATGTCCGGATCCTCACCCTCGGGGGTGTTGGCGACAGTCTCCGCCTTCAGCCGCTTGCGCTCCTCGCGCTTCACGTCCTTGCCCTGGCGCTGCTGTAGGCGAGACTGCTCCCTCTGCCGCTTGGTGCCTCTTCCTTGCATGTGTCCTCCGAGCGTCCGTTGAGGCGAGGAGCCCAATAAGCGCACGGAGGAAAGAAACCTCAACTGTCCCCCAGGCGGTTCCTCACGGTTGCCGCCGGCCAGCATCTTTTTCTGAGCGTTCCGGCGGAGCTACCCGCCCTTCTCCTTGTGCAGGGGCGTCTCCGGAGCGGGAGTCACATCGGACGGGATGAAGCTGGCGATGCCCACGCCCGAGAGGATGAGCGTACCACCCACCAGCAGCGAGACGGTGAGCGGCTCGCGCAGCACCACCACGCCCAGCAGCACCGCCACCAGCGTGTCCAGCAGCGCCAGGGTGCCCAGCGCCGCCAGCGAGATGCGCGGCAGCAGCCAGTACAGCAGCTGGTAGGTGATGACCGTGCCGCCCACGGCCAGGTACACCACGGCCAGTACCGCGCGCAGGCTCCAGTTCGACGGAGCGTCGGCCTCCAGCACGAAGGACAGCGCGAGCATGGGCAGCGAGCTGCTGAGCGTCTGGATGAAGACGAGCATGTGCGGCGGTACATGGGCCATGTGCTGCTTGACGAGCACGTTGGCCAGCGCGATGAGGACCGCCGAGCCCAGCAGCAGCAGACACCCGAGAAACGCCTGGCCCGACACATCCAGGTTCCCCAGCTGCTCGTATTGCAGCGCCACCACGCCGGCCACCCCAAGTCCCGCGGCCAGCAGCTTGGGCCAGGTGAGCGCTTGATCCGGCATCAGCACCCGGCCCACCAGCAGCAGCCACACCGGGTAGGTGGCGAACAGCAGCGCGGACCAGCTCGAGGGGATCCACTGCTGGCCGACGAACATGATCATGAAGGGGACGCCGATCTGCAGCGTCCCCAGGCCCACGATGCGCCAGGTGGTGTGCGTACCCAAAAGGGCCCAGTGCGAGCGGGCGAACGGCAGCAGCACCAGCCCGGCCAGCAGCATGCGCGTGCCCACGAAGCGCAGCGGGGGCAGGTCCTCCAGCCCCACCTTGGCCACCGCCCACGTCGAGCCCCAGACGATGAAGCAGATGCAGTAGGCCAGGGCGATCTTCAGACGGCCCGCGGGGCGCGGGGCCTGGGAGGCAGTCATTTCGGGGGCGGACCTACCACGAGGCCCCCGGGCGTGCACGCCCTTCTCCCTCGTGCTCAGAACCCCCGCGCTGGCATCTCCGGGCTCCGGCGCAGCCAGTTGTCCTCCGGGTACACCGCCGTGCCATCGATGAGGTGCAGCGAGTAGGCGTGGCGGCTCTTTGGCGAGGTGTTCGCCCCGCTCCTGTGGGGCAGCAGCCCGTGCAGCACCACCAGCGTGCCCTTCTTCACCTCCAGGGGTACGAAGCCCTCCTCGGGCACCGGCGTCGGGTCCAACACCTGGAACGTCGTGCCTCCGCCCGGCGCCCGGAGAAAGCGCTTCTTCAGCCCCAGCTTGTGCCCGCCCGGCAGCGCCCACAGACAGCCGTTCTCCAGCGTGGCGTCCTCCAGCGCGAACCAGAAGCCCAGGCAGCTGAGCGGCTCGGTGTAGAGGAACGTCGAGTCCTGGTGGCTGTTCACCTCGCCGCCAATGTGCGGCTGCTTGAAGATGTACATCGACTGCAGGAGCAGCGGCCGCTTCAGCCCCAGCTCCGTGGCCAGCGCCGCCAGCCGCGGCGTGCGCGAGAAGCGCTCGAACTCCGGGTCCAGGTCATGCATCGCGTGGCCCAGCTTGTTGATCGACAGCTCCCTGGCCTGGCGCAGCGAGCCGTCTGGCCGGAACGCGTTCTCCTCGAAGAAGAAGCGGATCTTGTCTCCCGAGGTGAGGAAGTACTCGTCCGAGGTGCGCGTCTGCTCGTGGGTGGAGAACACCGAGCGGGTCTTCTCCGGCGCGAAGCCCGCCACGAGCCGCTCGGCCCGGGCCTTCAGCCCGTCACACGCCGAGTCCGGCACGAAGCCCGGCAGCACCAGAAACCCCTGTCGCTCGAAGTCGTCGGCCCGGCTCATGCGCTCCCTCGCGGTTCGTTCGCTGCTGAATGGTGCAACCGTGGATCGCACATGGCGTGCGGCTCCCCACGTACGCCGTATGTAGTGGTGGGTGATCAGTTCTAACACTTGATGGCGGGCAACAGGTGCGCGGGGGCCTCCGAGGCAATAACTCTGCCGTGGCCTCGGAAAGATGGGAGTGGGCGATGGGTGAAGTCTTCCCAGGAGAGGGGTGTGCCGTGCTGGCTTTCCCCCGGGGACTGTCCAGGAGCACGGACAGGCGTGCGGGCCGAGCGGTGGCTCCTTCGGGGACGATGGCGCTGGTGTTCACCGATGTACACGGTGCCACCCGGCTGTGGGAGCGCTGCCCCGAGGCGATGAGGCAGACGCTGGAGCTTCACGATGGGGTGCTGCGCACGCTGCTGGATCGCGGCACCGGCTACGAGGTGAAGACGCAGGGAGGCGCCTTCATGCTGGCGTTCTCCTCGCCGGTGGAGGCGGTGCGCTGGTGCCTGGAGGCGCAGGAGGCGCTGCTGCGAGCGCCCTGGCCCGAGGAGATCCTGGCGCAGCCCGAGGCCGCCGAGGAGTGGGGCCCGCTGGGGTTGATGTACCGGGGCCCGCGCGTGTGCATGGGCGTGCACGTGGGGGCGCCCGAGTGCCGCACCGACGAGCGCACGGGGCGGGCGGACTACTTCGGACGGATGGTGAACACCACGGCGCGGGTGGTGGCGGCGGCCCACGGTGGGCAGGTGCTGGTGAGCGGCACGGCGTGGGCCCGGGTGGCGCCCGAGGCCGAGGCGCTGGGCCGGCCCGCCGCGCGCCCGCTGGGCACCTTCCGCATGCGCGGAATCGAGAGCGCGGTGCCGCTGGTGGAGGTGCTGCCCTCCTCGCTGTCCGCGCGGCGCTTCGGAGCCCCCAGGGTGCCCCGGGAGCGGCAGGGCAACGTGCCCGCCGCGCAGAATGATCTGATTGGCCGCGCCACGGAGCTGCAGACGTTGCGGCGGTGGTACCAGGAGGGCACGCGCGTCATCACGCTGCTGGGCCCGGGAGGCATGGGCAAGACACGGCTGGCCACGCACTTTGGCGGGCTGGAGCTGGACACGTGCGCCTGGGAGGGCGGGGTGTGGCTGTGCGAGCTGTCCGAGGCGAAGACGGCGGACACCGTGTGTGACGCGGTGGCGCAGGCGCTCGGGGTGCCGCTGACGCGCGACGGCGTGGCGAGCGATCCGGTGGCGCGGCTGGGCCTGGCGCTGAATGACTGCGGGCATGCGCTGATCATCCTCGACAACATGGAGCAGGTGACGGCGCCCGGGGTGATGCTGCTGGGGCGCTGGCTGGAGCTGGCGCCGCGCGCCCGCTTCCTCGTCACCTCACGGCAGGAGCTGGGCCTGCCCGGCGAGCGCGTGCTGGAGCTGGGGCCCATGCCGCTGCCGGAGCCGGGCGAGACGCGGCTGGAGGAGATCGCCCGCTCGGAGGCGGTGCGCCTGTTCGTCGAGCGGACCCGCGAGGTGCGCGGCAGCTTCGAGCTGACGGCGGAGGAGGCGCCGCGGGTGGTGGACATCGTCCGCGAGCTGGACGGAGTGGCGCTGGCCATCGAGCTGGCCGCCGCGCGCACCGGGGTGCTGGGCGTGGGCCAGCTGAGGGATCGGCTCTCGCGCCGCTTCGAGCTGTTGCGCAGCGGGCGCAGGGATGCGTCGGCGCGCCAGGCCACCCTGCGCGGCGCCATCGAGTGGTCCTGGAACCTGCTCGAGCCGGCGGAGCGCGGCGCGCTGGCGCAGTGCTCGGTGTTCCGCGGGGGCTTCACGCTGGAGGCGGCGGAGGCGGTGGTGGCGCTGCCCCCCGGGCCGTTGGACGTGCTGGACGTCATCTACTCGCTGCGGTGCAAGTCGCTGCTGCGCAACCACGAGACGGATGGGCCGGGTGACGAGTGCCGGCTGGGCATCTACGAGAGCGTGCGCCAGTACGCGGCCGACCGGCTGCTGGAGCTGGGGGGCGAGGCGAGCCTGGAGGCGCGCCATGCGGACTGGTACCTGGGGCGCGCGCGGGCGCTGCGTGAGCGGGGGTTGAGAGAGGGCGTCACCGAGACGCTGCGCCAGCTGGCGAGGGATCGCGAGAACCTGCTGGCCGTGTGTGATCATGCCCTGGCCACGAAGGTCCCCACGTCTCAGTCGATCTGCGTGGCGCTCGAGGCACTGGAGGCGCTGGAGCCGGAGATCATCACCCGCGGCCCGCTCAGCCTGTTGCTCTCCCGGCTGGATCGGGCGCTGGCGCTGGCGGAGGGTGTCCCGGTGGAGCCGGCGCGCCTGGCGATGGCCTGGGCCGTGAGGGGCCGCGTGCAGCTGGAGTCGGGGAACCTCGAGGCCGCCTGGCTCGATCTGGGCCGGGCGCACTCCGCGCTGAGCCTGCTGGGCTCGGTGGCGGGGGAGAAGCGGGTCCTGGTGGATCTGTCCATTGTCGCCCGCCAGCACGGAGACATCGCGGCGGCCTGGGAGCTCATCCAGCAGGCGCAGCAGCTGCCCTCGGGCAGCGATCGCTGGCTGGAGGCCTACGCGGTGGGGCACTACGGCCTCGTGGAGCAGGTGCGCAGCGGAGCGGGCACGGCGATCTCCCACCTGCGCACGGCGCGGGAGCTGTTCCGGGCGGTGGGAGACGTGGGGCTCGAGGTGGGCTTCACCACGCACTGCGCGGTGGCCATTGGCGAGACGGGCCGGCTGCGCGAGGCGAAGGCGCTGGTGGAGGAGGCGATGACGCGCGCGGCGAGCGTGGGCGACCGGGCCGGGCACACGCTGGCCAGGCTGCACCTGGGCTGCTTCCTGCTCGAGGAAGGCCAGGCGGCCGAGGCGCGCGAGCACCTGACGGCGGCGGTGCGCATGGGGCGCCAGTTGGGCGTGCGCCTGCTGGAAGGCACGGCGATGGGCGAGCTGGGGCGCGCGGAGCTGGCCCTGGGCGAGCTGGCCGAGGCCAGGCACTGGCTGGCGGAGGCCATCTCGGTGCTGGAAGGGGTGGCGCGGTGGCACGCGCTCAGGTTCGCCGCGCACCGGGCCGCGGTGGATGCCACGCTGGGAGACGTGAGCGCGGCGCTGGCGAGCTTCACCGCGCTGGAGGAAGCGCCGGAGCTGCGAAAGGACCCCATGCTGCGCGAGCTGACCACGCTGCTGCGGGCGGCGGCGGACATCGCGCTGGCCGAGGTGGACGCGGCCGGAGGAGAGCAGGGGCGGCGGGCCCGTGAGTCCGCCAGGCGCTACGTGGAGGCGTTCCACAGCCTGCCAAACAAGGTGTTCTCCTCGGACGTGCGCGGGGCGCTGCGCTTCCTGGAGCGAATCCTGTCCCAGCCCGTCGAATACCGCGAAGCCTGAGCCCCGGGCTCAGCGGACCGCCTTGGCGAAGTGGTGGGCCAGCCGGTGCAGCATCTCGGCGTGCTCCGCCTCCGCGGCCTTCAGCTTGGACACCTGGGCGCGCAGCTCCTCCACGTTCTTGCCGCGCTCCACCAGCTTGTCCGCCCACTGCGTCAACCAGCGGTCCAGGTCCGCGGCGCCCAGCTCCAGGTGGAACTGGAACGCATAGGAAGCGCCCAGCCGGAACGCCTGCTGCGAGTACCGGTCCGTCGAGGCCAGCAGCGTGGCTCCGGGCACGGGCTTGAAGGTGTCCCCATGCCAGTGCGCCACCACGGTGCGCGGGCGCATGCCGGCGATGACCGGATCCTTCAGCCCCTCCTGCGTCCAGCGCACGGGCGCGGCGCCCACCTCGAAGCCGTTCTTGCCCAGGAACACCTCCGAGCCGGCGGCCGAGGCGATCATCTGCGCGCCCAGGCACACGCCCAGGCAGGGCCGCTCGTTGGCCAGCCGCTCGGACAGCAGGCCAAGCTCCTCGCGCAGGAAGGGGTGCTGATCCGCCTCGTACACGCCCATGTGGCCGCCCATCACCACCACCAGCTCGGCGTCCACGTCCTCGCGGCGCACCGAGCGGAAGCGCCTCACCAGCGTGAACCCCTCTTGCTGCAGCACCGGGCCGAGCAGCCCAATGCCCGCGTCCTCATCGTGCTCGAACACCACTGCGCGCATCGTCCTTCACCTCCACACGGCTAACAGTCCCGGGAAGAAAGCACGATCGACCCGCCCAGGCACCAGCCAAGCTCAGGAGGCGCGCCACAGTCGCCACAACAACCCCAGGCGTGTGGTGTAGCCCACGGTCGACTGCTCGATGCGCCCCTCGGACGACAGCACGAAGGTGGTGGGGAAGCTCTTCACCTGGAAGGCCTCCTCCAGCGCGTCATCCCCAAGCAGCACCGGGTAGTCCGCGCCGCGCTCGCGCACGAAGCGGCGTACCTCCTCCTCGTTCCGGTAGGCCAGCGCCACGGTGAGCACGTGGGCCCGCTCGCCCACCATGTCGCGCAGCGCCGACACCGTGGAGGACTCGGCCTTACACACCCCGCACCACGGTGCCCAGAAGATGAGCACCACGGGCTTGCCGCGCAGCTCCGCCAGGCGCACCTGCTCTCCGGTGAGGGTGCGCAGCTGGAAGTCCGGCGCGGGCGTTCCGCCGCCCGGCAGGTGGCGCGTCTGCCACGCCATCACCGCCGTGAAGAGCACCGCCATCAGCGCCAGGTCCACGCCCCAGCGCACCCACCACCGCTGCCGGGCCCGCTGCCACGCGGCCCGGGCCCGGCTCAGGACTGTCTGGGGGGCGGCGGGCTCCAAGCTACTCCTTGAGCGCGCCGTCGAGCGCCTTCTTCAGCTCGGCGCTGTCTGGCTTCACCGCGCTGGGGAAGGCGGCCTTCACCTGGCCATCCTTGCCCACCACGTACTTGTGGAAGTTCCACTGCGGCTCGCCGTGCTTGCGCGCGAGGAACTCGTACACCGGCGAGCGGCCCTCGCCCTTGGTCTTCACCTTCTCGAACATGGGGAAGGTGACCTTGAACTTGCGCTCGCAGAACTGGGCGATCTGCTCGGAGGTGCCCGGCTCCTGCCCGCCGAAGTCATTCGAGGGGAACCCCATCACCACCACGCCCTTGTCCTTGTACTCCTGGTGCAGCTTCTCCAGGCCCGCGTACTGCGGCGTGAAGCCGCACTCGGACGCGGTGTTCACCACCAGCAGCACCTTGCCCTTGTAGCCGGACAGGCTCTCCTGCTTACCATTGAGGCGGTTGGGCTTCAGCTCGAAGAAGGACATGACGGGCTCCGCGAGGGCGGCGGACCCGAGGGTAACCGCCGCGAGGGTGGACAGTAGGGTGAGCGTTCGCATGATTCCTCAGACGTTCGAGCCTTCGCCGCGTTTCACGGGCAATTACAGCGCCGCGATGATGGCGTCGGTGAAGTCGCGCGTGGTGGCGCTGCCGCCCAGGTCGCCGGTGCGCGTCTTGCCCTCGGTGTAGACCTTCTGGAGGGCGTTGGCCATGCGCTTGGACTCGTCGCGCAGGTCCATCCAGTCCAGCATCATCACCGCCGACATCATCAGCGCGGTGGGGTTGGCGATGCCCTTGCCCGCGATGTCCGGCGCCGTGCCGTGCACCGCCTCGAACACCGCCGTGCGCTCGCCGATGTTTCCTCCCGGCACTACGCCCAGCCCGCCCACCAGGCCCGCGCACAAGTCACTGATGATGTCGCCGTAGAGGTTATCCATCACCAGTACGTCAAAGCGCGTAGGGTCCCTCACCAGATGCATGCACATGTTGTCGACGATGACCTCGTCGTAGGTGAGCTCCGGGAACTCGCGCCCCACTTTGCGGCAGCAATCCAGGAACAGGCCGTCCGACAGCTTCATGATGTTGGCCTTGTGCACGGCCGTCACCCGCTTGCGGCCCATCTTCCTGGCATGCTCGAAGGCGAAGCGGGCAATGCGCGTGGAGGCCTTCTCGGTGATGATCTTCAGCGACTCCACCACGCCGGGGACGATGATGTGCTCCAGGCCCGCGTAGAGGCTCTCGGTGTTCTCGCGCACCACGATGAGGTCCACGTTCTCGTAGCGCGTCTTCACGTTGGGCACGCTCTTGACCGGGCGCAGCGAGGAGTACAGGTCCAGGCGCTTGCGCAGGCCCACGTTGGCCGACGCCATGCCTCCGCCCACCACGGTGCCGGTGGGGCCCTTGAGCGCCACGCCGCTGCGCAGCACCGCCTCCACCGTCTCGTGGGGCAGGTTGGTGCCGTACTTGGCAATCACCTCGGCGCCTGCGTCCTTGTACTCGAACTCCAGCGGCAGCTTGAGGGCCTCGAGGACCCGGACGGTGGCCGCCATCACCTCGGGGCCAATGCCATCGCCATTGATGATTGTGACAGTGCGGTTCGCCATGGGGGCGGATTCAAGCCACAAAAGCCCCACGCTCGAAAGAGCCAAAAGGCCCCGAGGGCACCCCGGACTGATGGAAACCACAAGCGGGCGCCCCGTGCGCCTATGGGGACGGCGCCGGTGGCGTGGGCTGCTGGCGGTTGCGGCGCCGGGGCCGGCTCAGGGCGTAGGGCCGGTAGAAGGCCTCCCACAGCGCGGCGCGGCGGCTGCGGGGCCGGGGGCGCAGCTCGCCCAGCGGCGAGCGGACGAAGAACGAGGAGATGAAGAGGTAGGCGGCCAGCAGGGACATCACGCTGATGAGCCCCGTGACGAACGCGCCCGGCACCGGCCCCACGTGGGCGAGCGCGAAGAACTCACTGATGCTCTTGGGAGGCCCGTCCGGGTGAGTGTACACCTTCACGAACCAGCTCATCAGCAGCACGATGAGGATGGGCCCATACGCCCGGTTCAGGCGCGTGGAGATGGCCGAGAAGAGCGACAGCTGGATCTGCGGGCGCGACAGCTCCACCGCCAGCTCGCGCATCGCGTCCGGATCAATCGGCTCGCGGCGCAGCATGGGCGCCCAATAGCCGTCCTCCAGCAGCCGCACCCGGCGGTTCCACAAGTCGTAGTACCGGTAGCGCCGCGCCTCGATGAGCAGGAAGGTGATCACCATCCAGATGCCCACGATGAACGTCACATGGGGGCTGCTGGCGTTGGCGAAACCGAAGGAGATGACGGCCGCGGTGGTGGTGAGCGCCCAGTTGGTCGTCGTGTCCAGGCGCGTGCGCCACTTGTCCGACCGGCTGAGCTCGCCGCGGTACAACTGCGCCATGGCCGCGTCGGAGAGCAGCCGCGAGTCCACGCCGTTCTTGTCTCGTCCGTTCGGTCTCATTCCTTTGCTGTACAAAGGTGGTGGCGGGGTGGCTTTCGCATAAGTCACCCCCCGGGGCGGCCTGCCCGCCTGCTTGCTCTAAATGGGGTGGCCAGGCACGCGGGCCGTGCGCACTTTCCTTTACTGACGTGGAGCCCATCAATCCCATCGAGGCGCTGTCCAAGCTGCTCCAGGAGGAGCGGGAGCGCATCGCACGCCTTTGGGTCAAGCGGCTGCGTGAGGAACTGTACGAGCTGGACCTTCCCGGCCGGGACCTTCGCGCCCCGCTGAGGCACCTGCTGGATGAGCTGGCCCGCCTGCTGCAGGATCGGCCGGACGATGTGCTGCGGCTGTGGCCCGAGGTGGTGCGCGCGCACGGGGTGTACCGCTACGACCAGCGCTTCGACTCGGAGGATCTGGCGCGCGAGTTCAAGGCGCTGCAGAGCGTGCTGCTGCGCGTGTACGGCCGCCGCCATGGGGGCATGGTGGAGGCCTCGGTGGCCGAGTTCATCAACGAGCTGGTGGGCGAGGCGAGCGCCTCGGTGGAGGCCTCGTACGCGCGGGTGCTGCGCACCGAGGAGGTGCGCTTCCGCGAGGCGGCGGTGATGGAGTCGGTGCTGTACCACATGGACGTAGGCATCCTGCTGGCCGAGGAGGATGGGCGGGTGTCCTTCGCCTCGCAGCCCGTCACCCGGCTCTTGGGTGTGCCCATCCGCTCGGTAGTGGGCGAGCGGGCGCTCACCTCGCTCTCGCCGGTGCTGGCGCAGGTGAACGCGCGCCACGTCTCGGGCGAAGTGTTCCGGGTGACGGACCTGCCCTTCATGCGCGCGATCAAGGAGCGGGGGCCGGTGCGCGGGGTGATGATGGTGGTGGAGCGCCCTGGCGGCGGCGAGGCCACGTTGGAGATGAGCGCCACGCCCATCTGGGAGGAGGGGGGCGAGCTGGCCGGCGTCATCCAGACGCTGACGGACCGGACCGAGGCGGCCACCAAGACGAAGGAGCTGCTCACCGCTCAGGACGAGCTGCGAAGGCTGCAGGGGCAGCTGCTGCAGCGCACCCGGGCGCAGGCGCTGGGGCAGCTGGCCAGCGGGGCGGCGCACGCGCTCAACAACTTCCTCAACGTGCTGCGCCTGCGCATCACCCTGCTGCACCGCGAGTTCAAGCCCGAGCACGTGGACGCGCTGGACAAGACGGTGGGCCAGATTGGCGAGCTGGTGAGCCGGCTGCAGGAGTTCAACGTGCAGCGCACCGAGGAGGTTCTCTCGGACGCGCCGCTGGACACGGTGGTAAACGAGGCGATGGAGCTGGTGCGCGGGGAGATGGAGCGCGGCGGCCGCCCCGTGGCGATGGACCTGCACCTGGGCAATCCGGGCGCGGTGCGGGCGGACGTGGGCTTCCTGCGCGAGCTGGTGGTGAGCCTGCTGCTGGCGGCCAAGGACCGCATGAAGCAGGGCGGGCGCCTGGAGCTGACCACCCGCGCGGAGGGCGAGGACCAGGTGTCGCTGCGCATCCAGGACGAGGGCCCGCCGTACGCGATGGAGGAGCTGTCGCGCATGTTCGATCCGCTGCACCGCGACGCGGGCACGGCGCAGCTGGCGCTGCAGATGGCGGTGGTGCAGGCCCAGGTGCGGCGCTGGGGCGGCGAGCTGGCGGTGGAGAACTCGGAGACCGGGCAGGGCGGCGCCTTCGTGGTGAGGCTGCCCCGGGTGCGCACGGCCCAGGAGCGCACCACCCCCCAGGAGGCGAACACCGGCCCGCGCCGCTTCCAGCAGACGCGCCGCGTGCTGGTGGTGGACGACGACCTGGACAACGCGCGGATGATGGCCGAGGTGCTCGGCGACGAAGGCTACGAGGTGCAGGTGGCTCCCAGCGCCGAGGTCGCGCTGCAGATGTGGGAGCGGCGCCGGTATGACGCGGCGCTGCTGGACGCGCTGATGCCGGACGTGACGGGGTGGGAGCTGGCCAAGGAGCTGCGCAAGCGCACCCCACAGGCGCTGCTGGCCATCGTCACCGGCATGGACGTGCGAGGACAGAACCGCGCCAACCTCGCGCTGGTGGACGCGGTGTTCCGCAAGCCCATCGACGTGGGCGCGCTGGACGAGTTCCTCTCGCAGTCGGACACGCCCACGGTGGACCCCTCTGGCGGCGGGATTGGGCCTGGCGCGGCGCCCCATTAGAGTGGCGGCGTGAGCGCCAACCTGGAGCAGCTGCGACGCAAGGTGGAGCTGGGCGAGCCCCTGACGGAGCGGGAGCTGGAGGAGCTGCGCGCCGCGGCGGCGGGCAGCCCGGGAGCCACGCTGTGGCTTACCGTGGCGCACGCGCTCGTCAACGCGGGCATGGACCGCGAGGCGCTGCCGCTGATGGAGCGCCTGCGGCGCGACTTTCCCAAGGACTTGCAGGTGCGCCTGGGCCTGGCGCGCGCGCTGCTGGGCGTGGAGCGGTACGGCGAGGCGGAGGCGGCGCTGCGCGAGGCGCTGGCCATCAACCCGGGAGACCCCGAGGCCGTCAAGGTGCTGGCCGTGCTGGCGCTGCGCCGGGGAGAGAAGGGGCGGGCCGAGCAGTACGTGCGCGACGTGCTGGAGCAGGATCCGTTCGACGCGGAGGCCCGGCTGCTGAAGGAGGAGCTGGAGGCGGTGGAGCTGCCGGGCCAGGCGCCGCCGCAGGAGCAGGTGCTGCGGCCCGAGTTCACCGCGGCGCTGGCGGCGGCGCTGCGGCGGGCGGCAGTGAAGTTCCGGCTGCAGGGGCGCAGCGTGCTGGTGAAGCTCTCCAGCGGCGAAGTGGCGAGGGTGGACATCGCGTCACTGCATGGCGCCTACCACGGGGGCAGGGACGGGCTGCAGGCCTACGTGGAGAAGCTGGCGGCGCGGCTGGGCTCGCTGGGTATGGGGCTGGAAGAGGACGCGCGGGCCCTGGAGGCGCGGCTGCGGCCGGTGCTCAGGCCCGTGGGCTTCGAGGCCCAGGCGGTGGGAGCGCTGCACCGGCCGGGGCCCGCGGGGCTCGAGGTGTTCTACGTGCTGGAGGACGCCGAGTACGTGCGCTACCTGCCCGAGTCCTCGCTGCGGGCCATGGGGCTGACGGCGGAGCAGGTGGATGGGGCGGCATGGCGCAACCTGGAGGCGAGCCCGGCTCCCGTGCACCCGGTGGTGCTGGACCGGGGCGAGCTGCGGCTGGCCGAGGCGTTCAGCGGGCTGTGGGCCCTGGCCTCGGGAGACGGGCATGACGGGGCGCGGCTGCTCACGGCGGAGCAGCGGCGGCGGCTGATGCGGGAGGCGGGGCCCGGGCCGCTGCGGGTGAGCCTGGGGCACCGCGAGTTCGTGCTGGTGTGCCGCGAGGCGGACGCGGCCGAGTGCGAGGCCCTGGCCAAGCTGGGCCATGCGCCGGACGGCATTCCCGGCCTCTTCCGCCTTACGGGCGAGGGCTTGAGCCGGCTGTGAGTGGATGAGAAGAAGTGCGAGCCAGGCGCGAGGGCATGGGCACAGGAACCGGTCAGGTTTCCTCGTCGGGCAAGAGCGTGCGTAGCAGTTCGTCATCGGCACTGAGCGGACGCCAGCCGGACGGTGGTGGGGTGGCACGCAGTGCTGCCCTGGCCCGCTTAACGCGCTCTTTGTGAGATTCCGGTGTGTAAGCGGACCATGGGCCTAGAGCGGAGGCAACCTTGAACCGGTTCTCATCGTCCATCACGGCTGGCCAGCCTTCAGGAAGGCTTTCGAACAGTCTGCGGACAAGCACACTGCGCACGACGCGTGTGACCTGCTTGCGCTTTTCGGCCTCGGCGAGCAGGCCCGTCAATATCTGCACTCCAGCCACGTCCTCGCCCAGTTCCTCGGCGAGCCGATAAAACGGGGCGGTGGGGCGCGCTTCGGCGAAGGCGGTGAGCGAGTCGTAGCCGCGCTCGCGGATCCGCTCGTACAAGCGCACCCGCCAATTTCCCTCCCAGGCGCTGCCCTCGCTCATCGCCCTTTCCCGCGAGTGAACTTCATGGGGAGATGATACTCCTTCATCTCCCGCGCGACGAGCTTCAGGATCTGGTTCCGCGTCAACCTGCGGCCAGCTTCCTCCTCTGCCTCGCGCAGCACCTCCATGATCCTCCGGTTCCATTCACCGGGCCACAGCCGCCCCAGGCGCCAGTCCCCCCCGCCGTGAATCGCCTCGTGCTTCGCCCGCTCCAGCCGGACGCAGAACTCGTCAATGTCCATGTCGCCCTTGAAGCCGCGCTGCTCGAACCATTCGCGGTGCTCATCCGGCAGCACGTGGTGCTTGGGCGCCTCGGACATGCCCGCCCCGGCCCGTCACCCGCATGCCGCGCACCTCGGGCCCCTCGCCCAGCGCCTCACGCACACCCCGGGGCAAGTCCCCGCCCCCCTGCGCCATCATCACTCCGCCAGCGTGAATGCGGACCGCGGCGCTGACGGCCGGCGCGGACAGGACGCCTGCCTGCACCAGCCTGCGCATCATCTCCACCCACTCCGCCGAGACGATCACCCGCGTGCCCGCCATCACGCCGTTGGAGCCCAGCACCAGCCCCACCCCCAGCGTGGCGGGAGCGGACGGGGGCAGCCTGGGCAACGACAGCTTCATCGCCGACAGCAGGGTCAGCGTCTCGACGAGCTGGGCGAACAT